>DAIRTN010000054.1:0-2623 GCA_036803865.1 Luminiphilus sp. | reverse complement strand
CTTAAACCCATAATCAGGCTTCGGGGCGGCAAAGTGGATGATCGCTTTGCTAATAACGTCTTAGTTCCTGGTTTCATCGACCCACATGTTCACCCCTCGCTGCCCGCTATCACCACACAATTTCCGTATATCGCCCCCGATGACTGGCACCTGCCGACGGGCGATTTTCCCGGAGCGAAAACACCGGCGGCTTATAAAGCACGATTAACCGAACTCGCAGCAAAACACACCGATGTACAGGTGCCCTTTATTGCCTGGGGCTACCATCCGCTATGGCACGGCGAGATTTGGCGATCTGACCTCAATGACTGGTTTGGCGATCAACCGGTCGGGCTATGGCATCGGTCATTCCATGAGCTCATCTTCAACGATGCCGCCCTTGACATGTTAGGCATCACCGAAGCCATGACCCAAGAAATTCATGAGGCCAATTGGGAGCGGGGGCATTTCTATGAAGGCGGCCTCAAAGCCGTAGTCGGCCAACTGGGTTTCCTATTTGAACCCGCGCGCTTTGCTAAGGGCATGACCAATTTTATGGCCATGACACACCAAGCGGGCGTCACAACCGTACTCGATATGGGCACCGGCGTTTTTGGGGACCCAATGCGGGAGATAGCGGGAATACGCGCAGTCGCCGAGAACTACCCTGCGCCCACGCGCATTATACTCACCCCCATTATTCTCGACTTCATTGCCCGAGGCGTTACACCCGCAAATGCCGTTGCCGAAGTAAAACGCTGGCAAGCAGAGAATTCTCCTCGCGTAGAGGTAGGTAATCATTTCAAGCTTATGCTCGATGGCGCTATTTTCAGTGGTTTAAGCCAGTTCGGGGCGCCGGGGTATCTCGATGGCCACGAGGGCGTTTGGATGGCTCCTCGGGATGTAACTCACGACTATGCGTTGGCGTTCTGGCAAGCGGGCTTTCAGCTACATGCGCATTCCAATGGCGATGCGGCTACCGACTGGTTCCTATCACTCTTAGAAACCCTATTGAGCGAGGCTCCCCGCGCCGATCATCGCATGACACTTGAGCATTTCGCCTATAGCACCGAGGACCAAACCCGTCGCTTAAAAGCACTGGGGGCAGCGGTATCAGCCAACCCTTACTACCATTACATTTTGTCTGACATGTACTCGGGTGACTGGCTCGGCCCCGACAGAAGCTCGCAAATGAGTCGCTTAGGCTCTCTCGAACGCGCAGATATTCCGCTAGCGCTCCATTCGGATAACCCTATGGCGCCACTCTCGCCCCTGACGTTAATGTGGACCGCAGTGCAGAGAGAAACGATTAACGGCCGGGCCGGCATCGGAGCGGAGAAAATCTCGCGCGCTAAAGCGTTGCGCGCGATCACCATTGACGCAGCTTGGATTCTAGGACGAGAAAGCGAACTCGGCTCTATTCGGGCGGGCAAACTCGCTGACTTTACTGTTTTAAGTGATGACCCAATGACTGTTAATCTCGATCAACTGCCTGCTATTCAGGTCATCGCAACCGTCTATGGTGGCGTCCCCTACGCCATTAACCGCCCTTAAATTACACAACGGACACTACTATGCCCAAGCTGTCAGACCCACTCAGTTTTACCAACGGCGCCACTCTGAAGAATCGCTTTGTATTGGCTCCACTAACAAATCTCCAGAGTGGCGCTGACGGTGTCTTATCGGATGATGAGTACCATTGGCTAACACTGCGTGCGCGGGGCGGCTTTGGCTTGACAATGACCTGTGCGGCGTCAGTCCAACATGAGGGCGTTGGCTTCCCAGGACAATTGGGTGCCCACGATGAGCACCACATGGCGGGACTACAGCGACTGGCAGCAGGAATTAAGGCAGAAGCAAGTCATGCGGTCGTTCAGCTGCAGCACAGCGGTATGCGCTCAATGGCAGATTACTGCAGCGGCAAACCCCAGTGCCCCTCAGACGATGAAAAGACCGGCTCTGTCGCTATGACGAGCGGACAGATTGAGCAACTGATTGAAGACTTTATTTCGGCAGCGGAGCGCTGTCAGCGTGCAGGTTTTGATGGCGTTGAACTCCACGGTGCTCACGGTTATTTGTTGTGCGAATTTCTTAGCCCCGAGTACAACCGCCGAGAAGATCAGTACGGAGGATCACCTGAGAATCGTGCTCGAATCCTGATGGAGATCATTGAAGGGGTTCATCAGCGCTGTGGGCGTGGCTTTAGTTTAGGAGTCCGCTTATCACCCGAGCGGTTTGGCCTTGATACCGCAGAGATTCGAGAGCTCACTGAAAAACTGTTGGCCGATGAGCGACTCGACTATATCGATATGTCGCTCTGGGATTTAAATAAGCCCTGTGAGCACCCTGACTTTGCGGGGCAGACGCTGGCGGAGGTGTTTACTAGCCTCCCTCGTGACACGGTAAAATTGGGTGCTGCGGGGAAGCTCTATAGCGCAGCAAGCTGTGAAGCGGCCATCGCCAGTGGTTTTGATTTCGTGCTTATCGGGAGAGGCGCTGTGTTGCATCACGACTTCCCCATGCGCGCCATGAATAACGACGAGTTTCAAACCATCGCATTACCCGCCACTCGGGCGCACCTAAGTGAGGAAGGGGTCAGCAAAACTTTTGCTGACTATCTCGCGACGTGGGAAGGCTTTGTCGC
>DAIRTN010000053.1:0-2816 GCA_036803865.1 Luminiphilus sp. | reverse complement strand
CACCACACTCAACGTGAGTGCTTCGCCAAGAGCCATCCCCTACCTAATAAGCGCCGGCCTACGCGACTCACAACGGGCATTAACCGAACAAGCGCTTGGACGCGATCTCACAGCCTTGAGACAGTGAGGTCAATTTGGCAAAAGCCACGTCCGGGTCGATGCTTGTGCTACCCACGTGTACCGAGAATCCGCAATCTACACCTGCCATTAAGCGCTCGGGGTCTACCACCTGAGCCCACTGACCCAGCCGCTGCGCAACCAAATCGGGGTGCTCGATGTAATTTGACTGGGGTTCGATGACACCAGGACACAGCTTTTTGTTTGCCGGCACACCCAACTCTTTAAGCACGGCCCACTCATGAGCATGGCGCGAGTTAGCACCCTCAATGAGGATTGTTTGTGGCTTTGCGCTCCAGACAATGTCGATAATGTCCTTCACAGGCACATCATGATGATGTGGTCCCGGATAGTTGCCCCAACACAAGTGCATCCGCAGTTGCTCCTCGGGAATATTACGCACCGCATGATTAAGCGCCGCTACGTTGATAGCGATGGTTTCTTGGAAGGCCGCTAGATCCATGCCCGCATAGGCCGAGTGACGCCCCATAGCTAAGTCGGGGCAGTCGAGCTGCACGATAGCTCCTGCATCAGCAATAGCCTCGTACTCATGGCGCATGGCCTCGGCAATCGCAAAGACATACTCCTCGTGACTTGAGTAGTAATCGTTACCAAAAAACAGCGAAATGACACCTGGCGAGGCTGCGCTGGAGAAAATTTGCTCATGACCGCGTGCTTTAGCTGCCGCCACTAGGGCCGTCATATCATCAATAGCTGCCTGACCATTGGCGACGGCGATCGCCTCGGTGCAGCTAGGTGCCTTGCGCTTACGACGCCCGGGGTTACCTGCCACCATTTCAGCACTTCTAGGGAAGTCTTGTAAGTCGTCGAAAAAGTAATTCTGTACCGACTCTCCCTTGAAACCAGACAAGCGGTCTTGCACATACGTGGCGTAGGAAGGCTTCGACATCTCGCCGTCATTAATAACGGTGACACCCGCATCAATCTGTTTTTGAACAACCTCACCAATGGCACTGCTAATAGCGCTTTCCAACGCGTTAGGGTCTACGGGAATATCGTCAGCGACTGCGAACATCAAACGCACCAGATGGTCAGGACGAGGCAGGCTTCCAGTGTGCGTGCAGGGAATTTGAGGCTGGGTCATGACGTGCTCCGTGGTTGGGTTGGTGCATGCTGAGTGAACTAAAACTGTAGCAGGATGATTGACTACGGTTGGATAATGGCATCATCGAGCGTATGAGTTAAGCCCGCAATCTTAGGGCAATTTTCAATCCAATGCGCCCGCAGCCTCTCACTGTTTCATGTCAGCGAGCGCCCGGACCAGTGGAGCGCCGCCGCACGATATTCAAGATGGAATTGCCAGCCCTAGTGCGGAGATTATTGCTGCCAAGACTTACCTGCTTAAATACTAAGATCATCCCGATTGTAATTGACCATCGCTGCTCGCGAGTCATCGTTCCACTGCAGATCGACATCTGTAGTTTCAAAGGGCGCATAATTAAACGGTGTCTCTTCTGGAAATCGCTGTTTACGTGCATCAATAGCGTAGCCAATGACGCGAGAGCGTCGCGCAATAACCGTTTCATCAAAAATCTGCGCCTCACTATGAACGCCGCCACCTTTGACACCCAATACAGATTTACGACGATGAAAACCAAAGTTCACTGTCACGCGCGGCTCATAGCCACAGTTCGGAAATGACCCATGTACTAACTGGCGATTACAGATAATGACATCGCCGGGGTTACAAACCATGGGTACAGCGCCATCGATTCGCTCACTGCCCGACTGAACAACCAATTGCTTAATATCAATTTTACCGAGCTTATGGCTGCCTGGTAGCACCCAAACGCCATTGACTGCGGTACTGCCGTAAAGCTGCGCCATAAAATTGAAACCGTGAATGTCTTCGTCAAATTCGGGGCTATTCCAGTGCGTTACTCCATCCTGGTGCCAAGAAACTGCAGCACCGATACCGGGATCCTTAATAAATAACGCCTCATTAAAAGGAGTAAAATCGGGTCCGTTGATCGACGCAGCGACAGCCAATAAATCTGGATGAGCATACGTTCTGAGGCACGCGTCGGAGAATCTCAGTGATCCTAGCAAGATAAAGGGCGCAGCGACGGGCGCATCGTGTTTTGCAGAAGGCTCAAACATCTTTATCTGATGCCGCCCATTAGCAATTTGAGTCCCACCCAGCGGGTCTCCTAGCGGTTTAGACCAAATCAACGCTGGTGTCTCACAGTTAGCCATAACTGCCGGTTTGCCATTTGCATCTACAGTCGAGTCCGGAGCAGTTGGAAAGTTGGCTCGCATTGCGGCGAGGTCAGCTTCGATATCGCTGAGTTCATCGGCACTCAAAACCTGCTCAAAAATATAAAAGCCATGGCGTGAGTAGGCTGCCCGAATGGCTGGGTCTAACTGTCCAGCCGCATCAAAAATGACGGGACCGCGATTATCAAGTTCCTGAGCCCTTCGCTGCCCATCCGTTAAATAAACACGCATCGCTTGAGCATCAGGACCATAGTGGTTAGCACAAGCTTCGATCGATTCCGAAATATCTATCATTTAAAATCTAAACTCCTTGGCTTACCTCTGGAGTGACAATTCACCACCATAACTACGTCTTTTCGCGAACAAACCTTTCCGGGCTCCTTACCATTAGACACAGCAGCGGCAACTTACGGAGAGGACGGGGGAGGAGCACACTGCCACACGCCCAACATGGAGCTCGC
>DAIRTN010000052.1:0-3495 GCA_036803865.1 Luminiphilus sp. | reverse complement strand
GCGCTAAACCGCTCATAGTTTGAAAAAAGACATCTGAAAACGCGTTACCGAAGTACAATAACCTCAGTTTATTCACCCAAGGCTCCAACAACCTTACGCCGGGAAGCGTCATGTTCAGCGAAGTAATGCCCTACAAGAAGAAATTCACGTCGGTTAACGGCCATAAAGTCGCTTACGTCGACGAGGGGGATGGCGATCCCATTGTTCTGCTACACGGAAACCCTACGTCTTCATTTCTTTGGCGAAACGTCGCTCCAGCACTCCTTAGTTCGGGGCGCGTGATCATCCCCGATCTCATCGGCCATGGGGATTCCGATAAGCTACCCTCCACTCTTGGCGCTGATCGTTACACATTGGAAACTGCCTACAGCTACGTAGCGGGTCTATTAGAGGCAATTGATGTGACCGCCAATGTGACGCTGGTCATTCATGATTGGGGCAGCGCACTTGGGTTTATGTGGGCTATGCGTAACGAACGCGCAATGAAAGGCATCGCCT
The DNA here is from genome assembly GCA_036803865.1 of Luminiphilus sp. GTDB lineage: Bacteria > Pseudomonadota > Gammaproteobacteria > Pseudomonadales > Halieaceae > Luminiphilus. The sequence goes on along the minus strand of DAIRTN010000052.1, from coordinate 2,997 downwards.
ACATGGAGGGTATAGTGTGTCCCGTGAGCTGGGCTGACTGGCCAGACAGTGCGCGCGGTATCTTCAAAGGCTTTCGTTCTGAAAAAGGCGAAGATCTGATTCTTAATCGCAACATGTTTATTGAAGCGGTATTACCTAGCTCTATCATTCGAGAATTAACAGATAAAGAAATGGAAGCCTACAGAGCGCCATTTATCGAGGCCCAGGATCGCCAGCCTACGTTAAACTGGCCGCGACAAATTCCCATTGAAGGCGAACCTGCCGCGGTTGTAGCGTTAGTTGAAGAGTACGGCGCGTTTATGGCCCAGTCAGCTTTGCCCAAACTATTTATCAACGCCGAGCCTGGGTCTATCTTGGTGGGCAAGCAACGGGAGTTTTGCCGCCGCTGGCCCAATCAGCAAGAGGTCACAGTTCAAGGCCTACATTTTATTCAGGAGGACTCACCCATTGAAATCGGGCAAGCAGTCGCCTCCTGGCTTGAATCAATTTAGATCAATCAATTTTGTTCGGCCAATTTAGTATGACAAGTCAGCAATGGAAAAAACTATGAAACCCAGTACCAAGCCGCTCAATCCAAACTTCTCATCGGGACCATGCAGCAAAAGGCCCGGCTATGATTTGTCATCATTAGTGATTGAGAGTCTGGGGCGCTCGCATCGCTCTGCAATTGGCAAAAAGACGCTTCAGTTGGCGATAGATAAGACTGCAGAGATCCTCGGAGTCCCGGACGATTACCGAATTGGCATTGTCCCGGCATCAGACACAGGAGCCGTCGAAATGGCCATGTGGTCACTCTTGGGGGCCAGACCCATTGATGTTTTATCTTGGGAGTCTTTTGGTGGCGACTGGGCCTCAGACATCAAGAACCAGCTCAAGCTTGAACACGTTCGCCATCTCAGTGCGGACTACGGCTCGCTTCCAAACTTCGAGGATGTAAATCCAGAACATGATGTGGTGTTCACTTGGAACGGCACAACGAGCGGCGTCAAGGTCCCCAACGCCGATTGGATCTCGAGCCAGCGTTCCGGGCTCACTATTTGCGATGCCACTTCCGCAGTATTTGCGATGGACCTGCCCTGGAATAAGCTCGATGTTGTCACCTACAGCTGGCAAAAAGTACTCGGTGGCGAGGGTGCCCATGGCATGCTTATCCTAAGCCCGCGCGCGGTCGAGCGACTTGAGTCCTATACTCCACCATGGCCACTGCCTAAGATTTTTCGCCTAACCAAGGCAGGGAAGTTAATCGAGGGTATCTTTAAGGGTGAAACCATCAACACGCCATCCATGTTGTGTGTGGCAGATTATTTGGACGCTTTGCAGTGGGTAGAGTCTGTTGGCGGCTTAGCGGGCTGTGTTAAAAGATCTGAAGCTAACCTTGCGGCGGTGTCGAGTTATGTCGAGCAGCACGATTGGATACAATTCTTAGCGACCGACGCCACAACAACGTCTAATACCAGTATCTGTTTAACCGTTGACGCAAGCCCCGAACAGGTAAAGACCATGATCGCCCTGCTAGCAGATGAACAGGTAGGTTACGACATTGGTGCCTATAGAGACGCGCCTCCGGGCCTTCGTATTTGGGGCGGCGCAACCGTAGAGAGCGCCGATATTGCCTCACTCATGCAATGGATTGGCTGGGCCTACACCCACGTCACCAGCACACACTAAAAGGCTTACATCATGTTTTATATTAGAACCTACAACAAAATTTCATCGCGAGGCCTATCGAGTTTCCCCGCCGACTTTTATCAAGTGTCTGAAGAAGAGAGCCAACCGCATGGGATTCTGCTACGAAGTCAAAAGTTACATGACATCGACTTGCCTGAATCAGTGCTCGGCATCGCACGCGCCGGCGCCGGCACCAACAATATTCCCGTCTCCAAGTTTACGGAGAAAGGCGTAGTTGTCTTCAACACGCCAGGAGCTAACGCCAACGCGGTCAAGGAGCTGGTGCTTGCGGGCTTACTGCTAGGCTCTAGAGGCATTCTGCAAGGGCGCGATTACGTAAATACCCTAACGGAAATGAGCGACTCAGATGAAATGGCGAAACTGTTAGAGCAGGAGAAAAAGCACTACGCAGGCCGCGAACTCATGGGTAAAACATTGGGCATCGTCGGTCTTGGCGCCATTGGCTCACTCGTAGCCGATGTAGCTCTTGCCTTAGGAATGAAGGTCGTCGGTTATGATCCCGCGCTATCTATTGATGCTGCATGGCGCCTCTCTTCGCAAGTTAAGCGCATGGAGAGTCTCGAGCAATTACTGGGGCGCGTGGACTATGTAACGTTACACATACCCGCGATAGCAGCTACCAAGCACCTCATCAATGAAGACACGTTGCAACTGATGAAGTCGACCGCCTGCATTCTTAACTTTGCCCGCGCGTCTATCGTAGACTCTAATGCTGTAGTGCAGGCCTTAGATGCGGGCGCTCTGGGGCAGTATATTTGCGATTTTCCTGAACCTTGGTTGATCAATCATAAAAAAGTCATTGCGGTGCCTCATATTGGCGCGAGCACCGCTGAGGCTGAGGAGAATTGCGCTACCATGGCGGTCGCCCAGCTACGGGAGTTTCTCGAGCATGGCAATATCAAGAACTCTGTTAATTTCCCCACTACAGAGCTGGCACGAGGACACGGTAATACGCATGCACGACTAACGTTTACCAACCACAATAAGCCGGGTGTTCTCGGTCAGGTCCTGTCTATATTTGCAGAGCATGAGATCAATATCGTCGATATGGTTAATAAAAGTCGTGATGATATTGCCTACAATATTCTCGACATGAGTGAGCAGCCAAGCCAAGAAACCTTGAATGCTATGAAAGCGATTTCTGCTGTACTCAACGTCCGGGTGCTTTGAGAAGACCGCGCTGCTCTCGAGAGCTGGCTCTAGGATACCGAGGTCAAAAAAAAGCCCGCTTATCAGCGGGCTTTTTTGGTTACGAAGCACTTAGAACTTGAGCGTTCCACGCACACCGAACACTGCACCTTCATCCAT
>DAIRTN010000051.1:0-3836 GCA_036803865.1 Luminiphilus sp. | reverse complement strand
GCGCTATTTTGCCTATTTCGACCATTTAACAGAGCTGCCAAATCGCCGGAGTTTTAGTGAGCAACTCCATCATAATCTGCTCGCCGGCCAAGAGACGGGGCGTCAAACAGGTTTAATCATTTTGGGCATTGATCATTTCAAACGGATTAATGATTCGCTGGGGTACGAGCGTGGTGATCAACTGCTCCGCAATATAGCCAATCGCATTCATGACTGCCTGGCTTCCATGGGGCATGTCATATCTGACCACACTCATGAGGATGGTATTGTGCATGACGAAGGGTTGGTGCTTGAACTCGCGCGACCCGGTGGCGACGAGTTCAGTGTTATCGTTCGTGATGCGATCGACGAGCAGCAGTTAGAGGCTGTAGGGCTGGAAATACTCAAAGCACTGGCCGAGCCCATCACTATTAGCTCTCAGCATTTAGTCGTCACACCCAGTGTAGGGATCGCGATGTCGCCAGGTCACGGCGATACACCTGAATCACTGCTCCGCAATGCTGATGCGGCCATGCACGCTGCAAAGAGTGACGGAAGAGGTCAAATTAGACACTACGACGAGTCGCTCAATAGAGACGCAGCAGAGAAGGTTTTACTGGAGACGGAGCTTCGTGCCGCCCTAGAGCTGGGCGAGCAGATCTTTATGGTTTACCAGCCTCAGATTGACACACGGACGGGGGACGTAGCAGGTGTCGAGGCCCTCGTTCGATGGAACCATCCAGAGCTTGGAAATATCTCGCCCGTCAAATTTATACCGGTCGCTGAGAGCAGTGGGCTCATTATTGCGCTCGGCGATCTCATATTGCGCAAAGTCAACGACGACGCCGTGTCCGCAGGCGAAAACTTTCCTGACAGTGTCGCCATCAGCATTAATCTCTCGCCAATACAATTTACCCAGTCCGATTTCGTTGCCGAGCTCAGTAAGACGCTGAAAGATATAGACTCCCGCTTTAAGATTGAACTCGAGCTAACAGAGGGTGTGCTCATGTCAGATGCCTCTACAAACTTGAGCAAGCTAAAAGAGCTCAAAGCGATTGGTTTTGACTTGGCAATCGATGACTTCGGCACCGGATATTCGTCCCTCAGTTACCTGCGTAATTTTCCAATTGATACGCTCAAAATCGATCGAAGCTTTATTGTTGATCTCGGCAATGAGGGTGGCGATGGCATTGTTAAAGCCATTCTTAGCCTGAGTAATGCACTCGGTCTGCGCACTGTCGCTGAAGGCGTGGAAACCGTCGAGCAATCACGTTTCCTATGCGAAAACGGCTGCACGTTGATTCAAGGCTACTTGCTAGCGAAGCCTCTCACTATTGAAGACTTCGTAAAGGTTGCCAAGAACAATTTCACCCATCAGCTTGGCATAAGGTCTTAAGCAAAATTTTTGTGGTGGCGCCTTGAAATCAAATACTTTCGCACTGCTCCTCATCTGCTCGCTAACGCCCTTACCTGTCGCCGCAAATACGAATACAGTCACAGCGGATAACGTACAGGTACTCGCTCAGGGTGGCGATGCCGAAGCACTGTCAAACGCAATCGTTGAGCTGGGTGGTCGAATCACCCATGCACTGCCCATCATTAACGGTATTGGTGGGGAGATTAAAGCACAGGCGCTAGATGCTTTACGGCAAAACCCCGACGTGAAGAGCGTTACTGAAGACTACAACCCTTCCGATCCTATCCAACCAAGAGATTGCCCTGTGAGTGGTGCGCTTGACGTTGCTATGACCGACGACTCAGTGACTTGGTCTATCTATAACTTCAGCGCTACGAGTCAGGAAATCACTGTTAGTCATCTAAGCTGGCCGGAAGCACTCGGGAACGCTCAGGTCGTACTACAGCATCGCGATAGCGACGCACCCATTTCTACGTTTGACTGGCCCACTAGACACCCTGGCTATCCAGCTACCCTTATTCCGCCCGGAGTGACCGACATCACACTGGCGTTCACTCAATTCGACACGCCCCCAACACAAAATGATCTGACAATTGAACTTACGCTGACCGATTGCACAGCGGAGCTTCCTCGCGCCTATGCCGATAACCATGCAGACTTTTACTTTCCTAGCGTCGCGGGCGCAGCCTTGCTTCATCAAGCAGGCATTACAGGAAAGGGAGTGGGCGTCGCCGTTATTGATTCTGGTTTGTGGGATGTAAGCGCATTGACCAGAAATACGGCGGGTGAATATCGTGTTGCAAGCCATTACGACGCGCGTCACGACCGCGAGGAGGCTCCCCTTATTGATCTCGGCGGCCATGGATCACACATGGCAAGTATTATTGGGAATAGCGGTGCCGTTACCCGACAAGGCGGCATTGGCTTCAATGGCATGGCACCTGACGCGACGCTGATTCCTATCACCACTTTCGCGCCGCGTGGCGATGCCGACTTCATGGATATTATCAGAGCCATACAATGGGCCGTGCATAATCGCGAGCGCTACAATATTCGCGTTCTCAATATGTCTTTGTCAGCAACACCCCGATACATGTACTGGGATGAGCCACTGAACCAAGCCGTGCTCAAAGCATGGCAAGCAGGTATTACGGTAGTTGCCGCTATGGGCAACGATGGACCCGAGTGGGGCACCGTAGGTTCTCCGGCGAATAACCCTTACGTTATCTCTGTGGGCGCATTAACAGATTCATGGACACCAAACGATAGAAACGATGACTATGTTCCCGATTTTTCTTCGCGCGGACCGACACCCGCGGGCCATATCAAACCTGACGTGGTAGCTCCCGGAGGACACATCACAGGGCTACTACCGCCCGATTCGGAGCTCGCTATAGAGAATCCAAATTACCTTCTTGGAACCGGCGAATTTGTTTCGACAGGCAGCTCTCAAGCCGCCGCTGTTGTTTCTGGTATGGCGGCTTTATTGCTCCAAGCAAATCCAGAACTCAGTAACGATGACGTTAAATGCTTGATTACATCGAGCGCCGAACCAGCCATTAATCGTGATGGCCGACTAGCCTATAGCCCCTTTACTCAAGGCGCTGGCTACGCCAACGTTTCAAGAGCATTAACCTTGGGTAATACAGACTGCGAGCAGCAAAAGTTGGATATCGATGCAGCCGTGGCTGGGGATGAGCAGCTGATAGGCCCCGCCGAACGAGATGACAGGGGTGAGCCAACGCTGCCAACTCTCACATTAATGTTATCGGACAAGCCCTCCGAAAAAGGGTTCAGCAACGATCGTCGCTGGGGCGTCGCGGAGCACCTGAAGCGTCTCGATCTAGGAATGGAACCGGCACAAACAATCGGCGTTCCCTTCGATTGGGGCCGACTCTATGAAGAAGAGCGACTGCAGCTGGAACGCCTCAGCAATTCTGCAGATGGACACTCTGTAGATGGGCACTCTGTAGATAGACATAAAAACCCATAAAAGGTTGATAACCCCAATTAGAACCTACTAACCCATTTGGGTAGTTCACATCATTTCCGATCACCTTGATCGAGCCTAGTGTGTCTCCAGACCGAACTAAAAGTTACTCATTCGATATCTGGACGCACAAAGCTTGTCATGAGACAGCAAGGAATTGAAAATGAACTACTGCAAAACTTTAAAAACCACAGCAGCAGCCATCAGCCTAGCCGTACTTACCAATGGCGCTGTAGCCGACGAGCAGCTGCGCGGCGCAATGACCGCTGTTAGCAATGTTGCTTCAGCCATCAGCGATAAGAGCGACTACAACAATTTCCGCTGGATTAACAAATCTAGCCAGACTGGCAGCGTTGTGAATAACACCCAGCGACCATCTGGCAACACCTTTAAGTGGGCGGAGGGAGCACGCCAGACCGGAGAAATGACGGCATCTGTGGATGGCGAACA
>DAIRTN010000050.1:0-4125 GCA_036803865.1 Luminiphilus sp. | reverse complement strand
GGGTTTACATTGCATTTTGCATCGCGTAATGTGGTCCCACATCAGGATGATTGGCTCTGGCAGAGGCGCTCACGAAAGAACTTTTCTAAGCCCTGCTTGTACGCCAGAACAGGGGCAGGGATCGCCCCACACCGCCTCTATCGGGGCTCGAACTTCTACGATCCCTCTTGATCTCAATCACGCCCTCAATCTCGACCTCAATCTCGACCTCACACCATTTGTGTGTCCAAAGGTAGAGCCGTACTGTTTTTGATCTCCGTAACCGCCATGTGTGAATGCAATTCGCGAATCATATCGGTTGCTGTCAAAGTGTTGCGAACAAAATCTTCATAGTGACGTATGTCCCGCGTCACTATCTTCAAAATATAATCCCAAATGCCCGTCATGGTGTAGCACTCCACCACCTCCGGATAGCGCTCGATTTCAGTCTCAAACGCCAGAAGATTCTGACGTCCTGTTTGAGTGAGGTTGATGGTGGCGAATACCACCACCTCCATGCCCAGGGCCTGTCGATCCAGCACCGCAACTCGCTTCTGAATAACGCCCTCCTCCTCAAGCCTATTGACTCGGCGCCAACACGGGGACTGGGACATGTGCACTCGCTCCGCCAACGCCGCGGTACTAATAGACGCATCTTCTTGCAGTATCGTAAGAATTTTTTTATCCACCTTGCTGATCTCTACAGGCATATCTATTCTCTTTTTCAGTTTTAAACGGATTTTTTAATCATAATACCCAATTTTTGGGGCCAAAAATCAATAAAAAATCCTCATTCTCGAGAGCATGATGAAAGCTTCTATAACGCGCATGCCTTCGGAGTGAATCGTCATGGGCCAGCATCACACCAATACCCTTCGTAATGTCACATTGAGTGACAAATACGCCCTAGACAAAACCCGCGCCTACATGACGGGCATTGAAGCGCTGGTAAGGCTGCCCATGCTCCAGCATCAGCGAGACCTGAAGCGCGGGCTCAACACTGCAGGTTTTGTCTCCGGGTATCGCGGCTCTCCACTCGGCGGAGTTGATCAAGCCATGTGGCAAGCGGCTGCTTACTTGCAAAAACACAACATTCACTTCCAGCCAGGCATTAACGAAGAGCTTGCGGCGACGGCTGTGTGGGGCAGCCAGCAGACACAGCTATTCGATGGCGCGCGCTACGATGGCGTGTTCGGTATGTGGTACGGCAAGGGTCCCGGCGTCGATCGCAGCATGGATGTTTTCAAGCACGCGAATGCCTTCGGCACGGCCGCTTACGGGGGTGTACTTGCCATTGCCGGAGACGATCATGCCTGTAAATCATCGACGCTACCGCACCAGTCTGAACACATGTTTATTGGCGCGTCGATCCCAGTATTGGCACCCTCAAACGTTCAAGAAGTACTGGATCTCGGTATTTTTGGCTGGGAGTTATCTCGCTTTAGTGGGTGCTGGGTGGCCCTCAAAGCCATTACTGAGAATATGGATTCTGCGATTTCGGCAGACATCAACCCCGACCGCGTCAACATTGTCATTCCAGACAATATTCCTATGCCCAGTGATGGCGTTCATGCTCGCTGGCCAGACAAACCCCTTGAACAAGAACGTCGACTAAACAAATACAAAATCTATGCAGCGCGGGAATTTGCGCGAGTCAACAATTTAAACCGCGTCGTGCTTGATAGCCCCAGACCACGGCTGGGTATTATTACCTCCGGCAAAGCATATCTCGATGTCATGCAAGCACTTGAGGACATGGGCATTAATGAGCAAACCGCGGCAGATATAGGCCTCAGAGTCTTCAAAGTGGGAATGCCATGGCCACTAGAGCCCGTCGCTACCCACGCCTTCGCGGAGGGTCTCCAGGAGATTATGGTGGTCGAAGAAAAGCGCTCGATCATTGAAGATCAACTGACCTCTCAGCTGTATAACTCCCCGGTGGGATCGCGACCAAAAGTCATTGGAGAGTTTGATGAGTACGGCAATGATTTACTACCCAACCTTGGTGAGCTGACACCGGCAATGGTCGCTCTGGCCATTGCGTCACGTATTCGCGGCTTCTACTCGAGCCCAACACTTGATGAACGTATTTCGTGGATTGAGAAAAAAGAGCAATCGCTTAGACAACATATTGATAGCATCGAGCGTACCCCGCACTTTTGCTCGGGCTGCCCTCACAATACATCGACGAAAGTACCCGACGGCAGCCACGCACTCGGCGGAATTGGCTGCCATTACATGGCTACCTGGATGCCCGATCGTCCCACCGAAACGTTCACGCAAATGGGTGGCGAGGGCGCGACATGGATAGGTCAATCACCGTTCACTAGCACGACTCACGTGTTTCAAAATCTAGGGGACGGCACCTATTTCCATTCAGGCATTCTCGCCATTCGGGCAGCCATAGCCGCGAAGGTCAACATCACCTATAAAATTCTTTATAACGACGCGGTAGCCATGACGGGCGGTCAACCTCTCGATGGCCACCTATCAGTGGATGACCTTATGCATCAACTCCGAGGCGAGGGTGTGCGCCGCATCGCGCTGGTTTCTGACGCACCCACCTACTTTGCGGGCGTTTTCGATGCCATTCCCGGATTTAGCCTCCACGATCGTCGCGAACTAGACGCGGTACAGCGCGAGCTACGCGACTACAAAGGTACTTCCGTTATTGTTTACCAACAAACCTGTGCCGCAGAAAAACGCCGCCGCCGGAAAAAAGGCATCCTCGAGGACCCCAAAAAGCGGGTCTTCATAAACGATGCAGTGTGCGAAGGCTGCGGCGATTGCAGCGTGCAATCCAATTGTTTGTCGGTGATACCCAAAGACACCGCACTCGGTAGAAAGCGCCAAATTGAGCAGAGTAGCTGCAACAAAGATTTTAGCTGCGTAGAGGGATTCTGTCCGAGCTTTGTTTCCGTGATCGGCGGGGAATTACGCAGCGCGGCACGCGATGAAGCAGCGAGCGAAACCGCCGCATCACTCTTTGACCCGCTGCCTGAACCTACACTCCCCTCTCTGGATAGACCTTGGAATACCGTGGTAGCGGGTGTTGGGGGTACCGGCGTGCTCACCATAGCATCACTTGTTGCTATGGCGGCACACATCGAGGGCAAAGGCTGTGCGACCATGAATCAGACCGGCCTCGCTCAAAAATTTGGCGCGGTCACAAGCCATGTGCGCGTCGCGCAGGACCAAGAATCGATTCTCGCCGTTCGCATACCGGCAGGCGAGGCAGATTTACTCATTGGCTGCGATCTAGTGGTGTCGGCCAGCTATGAGTGCCTGGGAAAGGCGGCGCACGGACGTACCCACGCTATTGTTAACGACGCCGAGCAAACCACCGCTGCATTTATCCTCGACCCTGATTCCGCGTTTCCAGCCCAAAGCATGCAGCAAAAAATTGCCGTCGAGGTCGGCACAGAGCAGCTCGCCTTCGTCAACGCGACGGACATCGCGCGGCAGCTCTTGGGCGACACGATTGGCGCCAACTTGTTTTTATTGGGCTGTGCATGGCAGCAAGGCTGGGTAGCCGTTGGGCGCGAAGCGCTGGAACGTGCCATCGAAGTTAATGGCGTTGCTATCGATTTCAACAAACGCGCATTTCTACTGGGCCGCCAGTTTGCACATCAACCGAAACGGATTCTCGACCAGTTAGCGAGCAGCGAAACCATCGCCCCGATGTCCCTCGCCGCGCTTATTCACGATCGCGTAAAGCGATTAACGGATTATCACAGTGCGAAATTTGCGGCCCGTTACCTGGCACGCGTGGAAGCGCTCAGAAAACAGGACCCTCAACCAGAAACCGATAGCTCCATCACTCGCGCTTATGCAGAACAGCTCTACCGATTGATGGCTATTAAAGATGAGTATGAAGTTGCCAGACTGCACAGCAGCCCCGAATTTAAGGCGCAGCTGGCGGCACAGTTTTCGGGTGACGTGAGCCTTCGCTTCCATTTAGCACCGCCCTTACTCAGCCAGAAAGATCCCATCACGGGTCACCTGCAAAAACGCGAGTTTGGCCCTTGGCTAATGCCGCTATTTAGCGCCCTAGCCAAGCTCAAACGCCTACGGGGCACCCCCCTTGATGTGTTCGCTCGATCGACTGAGCGCAAGCTTGAACACGAGGATTTACGCGACTATTTG
>DAIRTN010000049.1:0-4241 GCA_036803865.1 Luminiphilus sp. | reverse complement strand
AAAAAGATAACTACCAATCCTATCCATTCGATCTGCAATGGCGTGAATTGATAAAGCAATATAAGACTGTAAAGAAGCGCCCAGTGGCCTAAGATGTACTTTTTCATTCCGAGTCGGCTTACCGTTAGATGCAAATTTTCCGAATACAATCGCGTCAGCGAGTCCAGCGAATTGGTCACGAAAATAGTGCCCACCAGAACCATCAGCACATTCATATAGCCAGTAATTTCTAGCCCTTGCTCATAGACGCCAAACAACACCGAAAACCACAGTGCGATCGGAATGGAAGGAATAAGCAACAGGGCAAGCAATAGTTGCCATGTACGTAGCCCACCGACAAAGCGAGATACAAACTGGCCTATCATAATGCTCCAAGCGAACCACCAGAATAAGTAGAAGGCGTGATAATCAGAAAGCGGAAATATAAAGCGATGAATATTGCTAAAATAACCCCCCAACTGAGCCATGTTAGTCGCGAGGCCCGACAAACCAAGACCGCCGAACGCCCACATCGCAATAATAAGCGCAAAGAAAAGCCACGTAGAAGCTAAACTCAGTATTTTAAGATAGCGAATATCCGTACTCGAGATGACAGCAGCCAGCACTACTAATCCAACAAAAGTGAATGTATAAAAAGGAGAGATACCTAAAACATAATCAGGCAAATATTGGAGAAACAGATAGCCGGTAAATGCACACGTTGCAATTATGGTTGCGTTATTTACTTTTTTCACCCAGGGTATTTCGAATATTTTTAAGCGCGGCTCAACTAAGCAAAAATAAAACGTAGTGAGAAAGTAAAAAAGCCAAATATAAAATCCCCAGAAACCAAATTCGATCGCTATCGGATTGGTGAATCCATAAATTTTCCTCGTTTCGTAGATCGGGAACTCAGTTAGCGGGAACATAATCAGACCAACATCGAGGCCGGACGTAAACAGAATAGCGAAGAAAGCGAAAAATCGTGTTGGAGTCCGCCCTGTCAGAATGAGGCGTCCGCAGCGGACGAGTAGGACTAGCGAGATGACTAGCACAGCGACGACAGCGCATGAGAGAATGATCTGCATCATGGGCAGAACTTGTGGGTCGAGATGATGTTCCTCATCTCAACCGAGTCTAACAGAATGAGCTAGATTGCGGGGAAAATTGTTCGAAACCACGCACAAAGTCGACTCACACTTTACTAACAGTATTGCCAAGGGGTACTTATGTGCGGAAGCGGGCTAGTTCGACTGTCTATTTGCAAAATACTGTGCGCGTCAGCTTTAGTATTTGCGCTTACAAACTGCCACCTGCTGATAGAAACCTCGACTAGAATTCCTAAAGCAATTTTCATCATCGTCGATGGAATTCCCGCAGATATTATAGAAAGCTTACAAACACCGAATCTTGACTCAATTGCAGGGAGTCATGGCTACACGCGGTCTTATGTTGGCGGTGAAATTGGGGGCATGACTCAGAGCCCAACGGTATCAGCCGTTGGCTATAACAGCTTGCTCACGGGCACTTGGGCGAATAAGCACAATGTGTATACAAACCGAATAGAGAACCCTAATTATTCCTACTGGGATATTTTTCGCATAGCACGTCATCAGAATCCTGACATCAGCACTGCCCTTTTCTCAACTTGGCAGGACAATCGAACACGTCTTGTTGGTGACGGTTTACCCGAGGCTGGAGGCAGCAAGCTAGACTACGCCTTCGATGGGCTCGAGCTAGACGAAGCGCGCTTCCCCCATGACGAGGCGCGAGAGTTTATCCGCGCTATCGATAACGCGGTGAGCACTGAGGCTGCACACTATCTTCGCGATGTTGGCCCTGAGCTTTCTTGGGTCTATTTGGAATATACCGATGACATCGGCCATATTTACGGCGAGGGCGATGAACTCACGGCGGCGGTAGCTATTATGGATGCCAATGTCGGTAAGATATGGCAGGCGGTTCAACACAGGCAGAAGACACACGACGAAGATTGGCTAGTTGTCGTCACGACCGATCACGGAAGGGATGAAGCAACCGGTAAATCCCATGGCGGCCAGAGCCTACGCGAGCGCACAACCTGGATAGCGACTAACAGTCAGAGGCTTAATAGTAATTTTGAGAATCTGCCAGGGATTGTCGACATACTCCCGTCGATACTCGATCATTTGGCTATTGTGCCACCGCCTAGAATCGCCGCGCAGCTAGACGGAGTTTCATTTATAGATCGACAAGACAACGAGCCAGTCCGATGAGAAAACTTATTATTTCACTATTTTTAATGGCCTATAGCCTCGTTGTCAGTGCCCTCGTATCGGCACAAGAGACAATGTCGGCACAAGAGACACCTTATCTCTTCATACTTGGCGTCGCACAAGACGCCGGCTATCCGCAGGTTGGTTGTTATCAGCCACATTGCATGCCGGGCTGGGAAAACCCTTCGCAACGCCGCACTGCCACATCGCTCGCGTTACTAGACCCCGTGCAGAACCTGAGCTACTTATTCGAAGCGACGCCGCACCTCCCCGAGCAGCTTTATGCGCTCCAAAAGGAGGCTCCGACTACCCGCACTGGCCTCGATGGAGTCTTTCTAACTCATGCGCATATTGGTCACTATGCAGGATTAATGCATTTTGGCCGTGAAGCAATGAATGCGCAGGGGCTACCCGTTTATGCGATGCCATTGATGTCATCGTATCTGCGCAATAATGGCCCATGGAGCCAACTTGTCGCGCTTAATAACGTAGCGCTTATGCCGCTAGGAGATAACCAGCCCGTCGCGCTTACAACTTCCCTCAAGGTGACCCCGATGCTGGTTCCTCATCGTGATGAGTTTTCGGAGACAGTCGGTTATCGCATCGAAGGGCCCAATAAAAGCGCTCTCTTTATACCCGACATAAATAAGTGGGCCGATTGGGACACAGACATCGCCGCTTTGCTTGAGACAGTAGACTACGCGCTGCTAGACGCGACTTTCTTCGCCGACGGCGAACTAGGCAACCGTGATATGTCGCAGATCCCCCACCCTTTCGTCGCGGAGTCGATGGCGTTGTTTTCTGTTCTGCCTTCAGAGGAACGCGGCAAAGTCTGGTTTATCCACTTCAACCACACGAATCCGCTATTAGACCCTCAAAGCCCAGAGAGCCTTCGCGTGATAGGCGCAGGCTACCACATCGCGACAGAGGGCCTTCGGCTGCCGCTCTAGACGCCACGCAGCCTCTTTCCACTCAGTACCAAAACCACCCTTCCCTTCTCATTAGGCGCCCTTTCCTGTAGAGTGCGCGCCTTTTGCGTTTGCCTAAGCTTGACCTTAAACCTATGAAAAACCTATTAAACCTCTACGACCGATCTAAGCACATCAACTACTTGACCGAAATCCTGTCCGGACTCACGGTGTCATTGGCGCTGGTGCCCGAAGCGATCGCCTTCGCCCTTATCGCCGGCCTATCGCCGCTCACGGGGCTTTATGCTGCGTTTAGCATCGGACTCATCACCTCACTCTTTGGCGGTCGGCCAGGCATGATTTCAGGCGCGACGGGCGCGGTGGCAGTGGTGATAGTAAGCCTTGCCCAAAGCCATGGCGTCGAATACATCTTTGCCACAGTAGTGCTGGCAGGCATGATTCAAATGCTTGCTGGGGCGCTTAAGTTAGGCAAATTCATTCGCCTCGTGCCCCATTCGGTGATGTTTGGCTTCGTTAACGGCCTTGCTATCGTGATTTTTTTAGCGCAATTGGCGTCGTTTAAAGTAGCAGGTGAAAACGGCGAGTTGGGCTGGATGATTGGCGATCAGCTTAACGTGATGCTTGGCCTCGTTTTCCTCACTATGCTGATTATCTGGGGTCTGCCTAAGCTCACCAAGGCAGTGCCTGCGTCGCTCATGGCGATCTTGGTGGTTAGCGCTATCGTGCTGGGCCTGGATATCGACACGCGTAATGTCGGCGACATTAGCTCGATCAAAGGCGGCTTCCCGCCCTTCCATATTCCCGAAGTGCCTTTTACCCTCGAGACACTCAGCATTATTTTCCCCTATGCGTTTATCGTTGCCGGGGTTGGCCTTATCGAGAGCCTGCTCACACTAAACCTCATCGATGAGATAACCGAGACACGCGGCAAGAGTAATAAAGAGGCGATGGCGCAGGGTCTGGCTAATGTCGTTACGGGGTTCTTCTCAGGCATGGGTGGCTGCGCCATGATCGGTCAAAGCCTCATCAACATTTCTTCCGGCGCTCGCGCGCGCCTGTCAGGCATCGTCGCCTCAGT
>DAIRTN010000048.1:0-4664 GCA_036803865.1 Luminiphilus sp. | reverse complement strand
TATCGCCACAGATATTCTCTCGCGGCTGCCGGTGTAGGCCCTTACCCCGTGTCGCAGCCAAGCAGGAAATACAATTAGATTGCCTCTCTTTAAGCTCAGGTCTACCTGATACTTTTGAGGCAGACCGTCTCCGCCTCTCATCCTAAAGCCCGTGTTATGCATCGCCGCCAGGGGAAAGCGCGGGTCTTCAAAATAGAAATTTCCTCCCGGTTCAATCCCGCTCTCAGGCTCACCCCCCATGTCGATGTAAAGCACTGCTGCCCATAGATTGCCTGGATGAGAGTGCAACGCGTTGAGACCACGTGGCGCCGTAACATTGGCCCACATAGTCACTTTCCAATCGAAGTCATCAACTGTGGCTCCTTCGAAGTGGCTCATGCGTTTGGCAATGCTGATGGCTGTGTCTGCAACTTTGCGCGCTGCTTCACCGCCCCATTCGAGCATATCGGTGTTGGAGTGCCACCCACCTTCGTTAGAACGTTTGATACCTGAGCTTGCCGCCTTGTTGGCTTTAATTGCCGTTGCTAAATCATCGAGTAGAGACTCGGCATTGCTTATCTCGCCGAAACCCACCGGCGTTTCAAAGAGGGGAAGCGGCTGTGCTTTGACTTTTATTGCGTAGCGTTGAATTTCCATACCTCAATGTAGCCAGACAATGTGACACTAAAATGACAGTCCAGTCATCTACCCACGAGGTGTGATGAAAACTTAACTGTGTAACAAAAGTGCCATATAAAGGTCGCATTACTGAAATATTTACTCCGTATATTCGATTTCATTAAACAAAAAACTCTCGGATAAAAACTTAGGAGTCAAAATGAAATTAGAATTACTCAAGACTAGTGCTATCGCAACCGGCGTCGCGCTCGCCATGGCAGCGTTAGGTGCACAAGCCGCCACACAACCAGGCTTATCGACGGCAGGTGCTTCGTCCTCTGCAAAATTTACTGGCGGCGCTACCGTTAACGGCGGCGCGAGCTACCTTGCAGAAGTGCCGGCCGAGGTGGCAGCGGACCTCGTTGCAACCATTACGCCTGCAGCTGCAGACATCGGTAAAGAAGGCGGTATCGTTGTGATCGCCGAAGTGGGCAATCTTGGATTTTTCATTAAGCTCTCGGGCGGTATCTGGGTGCCGTGGGACGGCGCTTCGATTCTTCCGACCGTGACTAAAACTCTCGCTGCAGCAGAGTCGGTGTCGATTTTGGATGATCTAGTCGGCAACGATACCTCACTCGCAGGTCTGACGATCAAGGCGTATGTTGGTTATTACACCGGTGCGAATGCCGCTGCCACTATCACTTATACAGCAGCACCCATGCAGATGAAGATCGCTGCGAAGGCGAGCACATCGTGCCCCGTTAACACCACTGCGTTTGCAGGTCAGACAGTCGACGGTAAGCCTCTTTGCTCTCTTCCTACGGGCGAGGCGCTCACTACAGATACTCACCTCACAAACAATTTTGTTTACTACATCGACGGTACTGTTTTCATTGGTGAAGATGCCGACACGCCAATCGCTGATAAGGTCAAACTGACAATCGATGCCGGCACTAAAATTATTGTTGCCGAAAGTGCGTCGGCGCTTGCCATTAATCGCGGCGGCATGTTGTTTGCCAACGGTTCTGCAACTCACCCGATTATTATGACCTCTGAGTTAGATGTAGAAGGCATTGATGCAGTCAATACTCGTGGCAAGTGGGGCGGCATCGTGATTAGCGGAAGCGCTGCGCTGAATACGCAGGATGGAACCGATGCGAGTGAAGGCGTTGTTAGCACCTACGGCGGTGGCGCTAACCCACGCAACGACGATAGCAGCGGCGCCCTAACGTATGTACAGATTAAATACGCAGGATTTGCATTCAGCCCCACTAACGAACTCAACAGTCTCGCGCTGCAGGGAGTGGGTTCTGGAACCGTTATCGACTATATCAATGTTCACAATGGCGCAGACGATGGCGTTGAGTTCTACGGCGGCACAGTCGATGCGAAACACCTCGTAGTATCGGGTTCAGACGATGACGCAGTCGATTGGACGCATGGCTATGTGGGTCGTCTTCAGCATATTCTGATCGACAACACGCTCTCAGGGGCGAGCGACAACTGTATCGAAGCCGACAATCTTGGCGCGAATCCTACTGCGCTGCCTCGCTCTATTCCAGTCGTATCGAATTTGACTTGTATCGGCTCCAGCGAGATCAAGACTTCGGGTCACGCGTTCGAGCTGAAGGCTGGCACTGGCATGTTAATGTCGAATTCGATTATCGGCGGAACATTCCCGCAAGGCGGCGAAGGCTGTATTCGCATTGCAGGCGAAGAGACTTTCCTCAACTCCGGAAGCACAATTGCAACGCTCAACGGCACGCTCGTAATGCGCGATAGCTTGGTGACGACTGCTTGCGCAGCCGACCTTCAAGAGAAAGACGGCGTGTGGACAACAGCCGACTGGTTTGGCGCGCAATCGAATACGAGTGCGGGCACAGTCGATCTCGGCGGGCCTTTTGGTTGGGCGAATGGCTCGTCGATCAACGCAATACCTGCGAATATTCCAGAGGACTCCTTTTTCGATAAGGTCGATTACATTGGCGCAGTTAAAGATGACTCGTCGGATTGGACCAAAGGCTGGGTCTTCACCGGTTACAAATAAGCAGTGCATCGATAGCTGCTATTGAGCAGTAAGTTGTTACAAAAAAGGCGCCAATGAGCGCCTTTTTTGTTTCTCTCATTGATTACTGCGCGAATGAAATACTACTGTCACATTGCAGCAATAAACTAACGTTCTCAGAAATGCTGTGACCCGGCATTTAATCTTAAAACACGTTGGTTTGGAGAGGCAAAATGGTCAGTAGAAAGTTGTTGGCGTTAACGGTGGCTGCGTCGATCAGTCCCTTCGCGACAGCGCAACAACAGGCTCCGCTCATCGAAGAAATTTCTGTAATCGGGCAGTTCGTTCCCGATGAAAAGCGCGGCACCGACCAGATTGCTAACGTAGTGGGCACAGAGCAATTTACCCGCTCGGGTGACTCCAACATAGCCGAGAGTCTCAAGCGAGTCTCAGGCCTGAGCACAGTAAGCGGTAAATATGTTTATGTCCGTGGCCTTGGTGAGCGGTATGCAACTACCTTATTAAACGGCGCCATATTGCCAAGCCCAGAACCGATTAATCGTGTCGTGCCGATGGACCTTTTCCCTACGGCGATTTTAGAAAGTGTATTAGTTCAGAAAACCTACTCTGCCGCTTATCCAAGTGAGTTTGGTGGTGGTGTATTGCAGCTGCGGACGAAAAAATCGACGGATGAGTTTTTTTGGACTTTCGCCAGCACAGTGGGTGCGATCGACAATGCCACCTTTAAGGACAGCTATACCCTGCCAGGCGGCGGCACCGATTGGATAGGTAAAGACGACGGATACCGTGCGCAATCGTCGGCGCTACTCAACGCGACCGCAAACGATAATCAGCTCCGTGTGATGAGTCGCTTCACGGGAATCGGAGTTTCTCAAGAGGAGCTAGAGGCGGTAGGGCAGTCGTTTAACAATCAATACACGCCAAACGTTGAAGACGCGCCGCCCAATGTCAATATTTCTACCTCGCTGGGCAATTATCATGAGCTTGGCAATTCGGGGATGAAATTCAATTATCTCGCATCATTAGACTACTCTAATGGTTGGGATACAAACCAGATCGAACGCAATACTTATGTGCCGGGGTCTGAAGGACTCACTAAACAGGAAGACCTCGATTTCCGAGGCACCGAAAACAGCATCGATGTCAGCGGAATTTTCTCGGCTGGATTAGATATTAACGACAACAACAACGTTCGTTTCACGTCGGTTATTCTGCGTAAAACAGACGATCGAATATTCAAAACAGAAGGCAATACCGAGGCTGAGTCTGAGCTTGAGATTACCGAGATAGAGTGGGTGGAACGCGAGCTCGCCTCGAACCAAATTCAAGGCGATCACTATTTCCCCGGTTTCAATGAGTTGGTATTCAACTGGCGTTATTCCGAAATAACGGCGACACGTGACGCCCCAGACAACCGTATTTATCGCTACGATACGGGCGAATTCTCATCTCGTGTGGACGGTAATCTCCGTAACTTTAGCCAGCTCGAAGACCAAGCAAATGAGCTCGGTCTCGATTTCACTATGGTTTTCTACGGACCAAAGAATTCTATTATTACGCCGAAAATTGGTTATGTCTCAGCAGAAAAGCAGAGAGACTCTGAGATACGGCGCTACGGCTTTGCATTTAATGGCCCTATTGCGAACGACCCCGCGCTACTAGTAAAGCCGCTGGAGCAGATTCTGATTCCTGAAAATATTGTGAGGGCGGGATTCCAAATTCGCGAAATCACTCGACCAACAGATAACTATTTTGCGGACAATGATCTCGAAGCATTCTATGGACAGGTAGAGGTAAATTTCGACGATCGTCTTCGATTAACGCTCGGCGGGCGGCAAGAAGATTTTAATCAGGTTTCTACCACATTCGACTTATTCAGGCCGGAAACTGCGGCGGTGGCTGAATTGTCGCGTAAAGAATTCTTACCGGCATTTAGTGCAACATACATTCATAACGATCAACAATTTCGTTTCGCCTACAGCGAAACCGTGTCGCGGCCAGATTTTCGAGAGCTATCAACCTCACCATTTATAGATCCCGA
>DAIRTN010000047.1:0-4740 GCA_036803865.1 Luminiphilus sp. | reverse complement strand
GAGATGTGCTGATAGCTCATGTAGCTTATCCAGTCGTCCAGTGGGACGCTGTCGAGTAACGCGATGATTGGCGCCATTGCACTGGGATAAGAAACGTTGAGGTCTTCTATCTCGCCTATGCCTGCCGCAGCCCAATATGCGTCCCAGTCCATGTTTGGATAGGCTGCTTTAAATTCTGTGTAGGTCATTGGGTTAAAGGTGAGGTCGCGGTTACGGCGATCGGCGCGCGGCCAAAGATTTTCGGCAAACGCTGTCTCAAGAGCCAGCACCGCTTGTGCTTTCTCGGCGGCGTTTTCAATGCCGGCGAAGCCCAGCATGCGCTCGATATGCGCGACGTATTCGCTCCGCACGCTGACATACTGCTCGGTGTCGAGAAGATAGTAGTCGCGGTCGGGCAGGCCTATGCCGCCAAGGCTTAGCACCAATTGATGACGATCTGGGTCGCGGCGATCGGCGCCAACATACCAGCCAAAGGGACTTGCTGTGGCATCGAGCTGAGAGCGCCCGAGTGCCTCTATTAATGCCGCGCGTGAGTCGATTGCCGAAAGTTGTGCAAGTTTTTCGCGCAGCGGGCCGATGCCACGCTCATCGAGCACCTCTGTATTCATGTAGCTAAGATAGTAGTCGCTAATTTTCTGCTCAATGGTGTCAGCGGCGGGCTCAGCAGCCGAAAGCTCTTCGATAATGGTGTTTACGCGTTCGTCCGAACGATCGCCCAGTACAGAGAAAGACCCATAGTTGCTGCGGTCGGCGGGAAGCTCAAATTCATCGAGCCACTTGCCGTTCGCAAAGCGGAAGAAGTCATCGCCGGGCTTTGTATTAGGGTCTTGCTGGCTAAGATCGACGCCAAAGTTACCGAGCTCTGGTTTGGCGTTAGCCAGAACCGTTTCGGGTGTGTCGCTGCTTGAAGCTACGGGCGCCGCTTCATCGTTGCAGGCGACGACGCCAAGACTGAGGGCAATAATTGCAGGCAATAACTTCATTCTGGTATTCATCAAATTCTCCGATAGGGCTGAATCAGGCGCCGAGGCATAGCGTTTAGGAGCCGCATCTTGGACGGCCGTGGAGAGTATAACGCAATATTTCAAGGCGCAAAAAAAAAGCGCCTGCGTAGTCCTGAGACTCGGCAGACGCTTTTATTGATCTAGCAATTAATCAAAATGCTCTATTGAAGTTGCCACAGTACTCTTGCGTAGATGCGGCGACCGCGCCCATCAAAAACAACAGTGTCATAGTCTCGCCCGCCCACTTCTCGGTAAGGGATATCTTCATTGAACATATCTAATACGCCCAGGGAGAAGTTAGTGCTGCCTACTCGGCCACCCCAATCCTTTGAGTATCGGTATTGGAAGTCCCATGTATTGTAGCTGTCGATTTTTTCATCGAGCATGCTTCGCGTGAAATCAGAGCCTGCCTCATAAGCAGTCTGATAAGCGAGGTCGCGATACGAGCCAATATGCCGATTTATCAAGCTGACGCCGTGGCTATCTCGCTGCCAAGACATAGTCAGGGTTCCCTTATTATCAGGAAGAGACCTCACAATGTTACCGTCTCCTGTTGTTCCTGCCGCATCGAATACGTAGGTATCCAACAAACCACGCTCAAGCCCAGGTACGTTAGCCAGTGTGTACTGACGCACATGAGTGAAGTCAACGCGTGCGCTAAAGAGGCCCATGTCATTCGACCAGTTGTAACCAAGTTTTACATCAGCACCGTCAGCCGTGATCGTTCCAGCATTAATCGCACTTAGTGTAGTTGTAATCAGGTTTGCCGTTGTAGTTCCAAACGCCCTCTGGATACCGGGTACAACATAAGTACGTGGGTCGACTACGCAGTTGAGGCGCTCTTGGGAGTCCACGCCGAACTCAGCTGCGACAGCTGAAGGGCTACACGGTGTGTAAGGTTGAGCCGAATCTGCGGGGATGGTGTCGTTAAAGACGTAATTAGACTCATCTTTTGCCGCCACATTAAACGCGTCTATTTCAGGCTGGATGGCCCGAATTGGTGGCTCAGGTAATACGCGGTCGCTGACCTCAAAGCGCCAGAAATCCGCACCAACAGAAAGCCCGTCCAGCGCCCCATCTGGCGTCCACTGGAAGCCGAGGCTATAGGTGTCTGCGTATTCGTTTCCAACGTAAGGCGCAGGGCCGCCCAAAGTATAGGTGGCCTCGGCCTCTGCGTTTGCATCGATAGCAGGCAACAGACCTGCGCGAACGGCTTGGTTAGAGATAGGGTCTCGGAACGTATAGCTAGAAGACTGTAGTCCGGTTTCAACAATAGCTATGTTTGGGGCACGGAAAGACTGCGAGAAAGAACCGCGAATTAACAGAGACTCGATAGGCCTCCAGCTCATCGCAATCTTTGGTGATAACTCACTTCCAATCTGTCCACCGTAGTCTTCGAATCGCAGCGCGATTTGAGTCTCTACATTTTCCATGAAAGGGAGCGAAAGCTCCATGAAGGCCGCTTTAGTCTTTCGTGTATCATTATAGTTAAACGCGCACATTGCGCATTCGAAGTTATTACTCACTCGGTGAAATTCGTTTGGAACACCGTTAGCATCGTAACCGAGAATCCGGTTTTGCAAACCCGGGTAATGTAACTCATTGGCTTCTTCTTTTGTATTTCGCTCGCGATATTGTCCACCAACCGCAAACTGTGCCACACCACCTTTCATCTCCATTAATTCGCCTGAAACAACGGCATCAAAAACAGCGAGTTTATTTCGTTTATCGACGCGATCGACTGTGACGTTCATCCAATCCATTAGCTCTCGGCTGTTAGCTAGATTAGGATCAGACAGCTGGCTGAGATAGGGATTGTAGAACATGCAGCCATCTTGGCCCTGATTGTTGCTAGTTAGTGCATAAGATAAATTTTCCCGCGTGGTAAACACAAACCCGGGGAAGAATGTTTGGACTAGTCCGGGCGCATAAAAATCCCACGCTTGGGGAACAGCTCCTCCGAAGGGGCCTGGCTCGTTCGCAAAGTCAAAGTCAGGTCTACCGTTAGGTGTGCAATTCGGACCTCCTAACCCATTAGCAGCCAATTCGGAACGATCTCTGTTGAATGTTTTATATTGTTGCTCTAGAGAAGATCCGCCCCATGAGTAGCTAACATCATAGTTTAAGGTCCGATCAAACGCATCGAACTCACCTTTTATACCTGCCTGGACACTGACCGTGCTCGTTGTTGTGACATTTACGTCGCCTCCAGGGCGATTGATGCCGTCGCGAACGCCTTGATACATCGCTACATTAGGGCCGCCATTACTTCCTGCCATCGGCATATTTGGCACATCGGCAAGAGTGGGCCGGGTGAGACCAGCCTGCGGCGCAAAAAAACCTAATTCCAGAGTTTGGCCTATAGCGTTGTAACCGTATGCTGGATTACGGGCATAGGCTCCAGGAGGGGCCAAGAAGACGGTTGGCCCGCGTGATTGGTTGTATCCTGTGTCAGATCGAGTTGTTTCAGAATCCGAGTGGCTGAAGAAAGAATAGAACTCCGTCGTGTCGTTGAACTCATGAGAAAACGAGCCTGCGAACGAGCTTCTCTCTGTCGTGTTTGTGATGTAGGTATAATCCGATTCGTCGGCACGGCAAGTGCCGGCTTTTTCACCTCGATCTTCACGTAATCGACCAATTTGTGGCGTTGTGCCGTCGGCTAAAGTGGTTGTGTAGCATCCGGGGTCTGTATAAATGTAGTTACTCGCCAGACCACCTTCGGCTAAGTTTTGAGCATATATTTCTGTGTTAAGCCACTGCTCTGAATTAAATTGAGCGCCAAAGGCTGGGCTGTTGAGCAACACGCCTGCATCGGATACGGTCCCTAAAAACTCTGAGTAAGGCCCAAAAAAGTTGCCGTCTTTAACCGCAACAGGGTCGCGTTCAAAGCGCTCAGCCGAAAGGACTAAATTTGTAGCGCCATCATTAAACGATGTGCCCCAGATAGCGCTTACGGTAGCGTCGTACGCATCGTCAGCAGCTTGAACCCCCTGAAGATCGCCATAAATTTCGAGCCCTTCAAATTCCGTCCGCATGATGATGTTGACAACACCAGCAACCGCATCGGCACCGTAAAGAGCTGAGCCGCCGTCGGTGAGCACTTCAACGCGGTCGGTCATGACCAGCGGTATGGAATTAAGGTCGACAAATTCGCCGCCGCTCTGCGTTACGGCGGCTGCAGGGACCATTCGTTTGCCGTTGATCAGCGTGAGTGTTGAGTTTTCGCCGAGGTTTCGCAGGTTTACGTTGGCGGTACCTTCCACTTGTCCGTTGTCAGAGCCGGGGTTGGTTATTGAGCCGGAGTTAACCTCGAGGTTTTTAATCACGTCCCAGATTACTGCGGCTCCCTGAGCCTCAATACTAGAACGATCAATTACTTGAACTGGAGAAGGCGCGTCTAAGGGAGAACCCCTGAAATAGGAGCCTGTGACGGTAATCTCCTCTACAGGTGTGTCTTGCGCAGACACCTGAAATGACATGCCAGCAATAATGGCAATAGTGAGCGCTCGACGTGAGCTTGGGAATTTTGTCTGCATAATGCTTCTCCCTCATTTGAAATGAGCTTTGAGTTTTTATTATTAGCATCTGCGGACTACTTGCTAGAGACATACTACTCGCGACTGCATGCGTCTTAGTGAGAATAAACCACGGGTAAAACAAAAATTCAATACTATTTAGTGGCGGGTCAAAGAAATTTTCTCATAAAAAAACGGCGAGGATCTCTCCTCGCCGTTTT
>DAIRTN010000046.1:3001-5027 GCA_036803865.1 Luminiphilus sp. | reverse complement strand
GATGGCTGCTTAAGCAACCGTTTTAACATAACACCAAGCTCATCAATGTCGATAGGCTTAGTCATGTAATCGTCCATACCCTGCTCCAGATAACGCTCGCGGTCGCCCGACATCGCATGAGCCGATAGACCGACGATGAAGCAGTCGGCGTTAATTCCCTCTAGCGTTTGTGCTTCACGTATTTTTTTTGTGGCTTCAACGCCATCCATGATGGGCATCTGAATATCCATGAATACCAGCTCGAAACATTCACTTAGGAAACGCGCTACTGCTTGCTCGCCGTTGCCGACTATCACGGGTGTTATGCCATAAATCGCAAGCAGCTCTTTGATGATGAATTGATTGACTTCTGAATCCTCCGCCACGAGAACCTTGGCATCCCATCGTAAACGCTCTTTCGACGCCGCATTGGGCGCACTACCTCCCGCCTCTTGGCCGATCGCATCATTACTACCACCGTCATTGCCAGCACCGTTCTCAGTACTATTGCCTAGCGCCGTAGAAAACGGATTACTCAGCGTATCTCTCGAATTCACCCTCATGGACGACATGAACGGGTTTATAAGCGTCCGGTGAAGGGGTAGGTCAAACCAAAAAGTGGAGCCGACACCGAGAGTGCTCTGAAAAGCAATGCGCCCGGCCATCAAAGTCACTAGCTGCTTACAAATGGCGAGACCTAGACCGGTACCGCCAAATTGCCGAGTCGAAGTGCTGTCCGCCTGAAAGAACTCCTTAAAAATGGAGGGCGCCTCGTCATTCGATAGGCCAATGCCAGTATCGGTAACGGCGAAACGAATGGTCTCATGGAGATGGTCACCAACCACTGAGATTTTTACAGCGACCTTTCCTTGATCAGTAAATTTTATGGCGTTACCAATAAGATTAATGAGGACTTGCCGAACTCTTCCACTGTCACCAATAAGCGTGGCGGGTACTCGGTCATCGACATCTGTACTAAATTCGATATTTTTCTGGCGCGCGGGCTCAGCAAAAAACTCTATGATCAGACTCAAAGTCTCGCGTACAGAATACTCCGCATTTTTAATTTCAAGCTTGCCCGCTTCCATTTTGGTAAAGTCTAAAATATCATCGATAATCATTAACAGCGAATGCGCTGACTTGTCTATCGTGTTGAAGTACTGTTGCTGTTGATCATCAAGCTGAGTGCGTCTCAGCAAGGCTGACATCCCAACAACCGCGTTCATTGGCGTGCGAATTTCGTGGGACATATTTGCAAGAAACGAAGATTTTGTGCGCGCCGCTCGCTCGGCCTGATCTCTCGCGATTTCAAGATCGCTAATCGCTTGTTGTAGGCGTCCTTCCCGATCATCAATTCGCGCGAGCATCTCGTTGAAGCTATCTGCAAGCGCACCGATCTCATTGTCTTCTTCATGCTCAAAACGCTGACTGTAGTCTTCGGTGGTTGAGACGGTGAGCATCACCTTAGATAGATTATGCAGAGGCGCCACAGCGCGCCTATTGAAACGTTCTGCTAATAAATAGGCAATCACCATCCCTAACACCCAAATAATTAGGCTTAGCCAGATGCTGGTAAAGATTTTTGAGTAGGCACTCCAGGTATTAATCCACAACGTTATTGAACCTACGGTAGTGCCACCGATGACAAGAGGCTCGACAACTTTGCCGACGTGCATATGATCTGCAAGAACGACAACGGGATTTTCGGCGCTCACCAATGAAATATCACCCTGCTGGTCACGTCGATACTCTGCAAATAGGCTTCCATCCGCATTGTGAATCCTGCCCATTAGCACTAACGGTGACCTAGCGAGGGTAGCCAGCGTGTCTTCCGCGGCGGCGGGGTCGTGAAACGCCATCGCTGCCGACGCGTTATCGCCAACAATTCGCGCTAAAGTCTCCGATTGATCGGTTATATGCTTGAGGTCTCTTTGCAGCGTTGCAGCTATCTGAACGATTAAGATCAACGCAACAACCACGCCAGTTACCACCATGGCAATGATTGAGACTTGCTGACGTATTCCTTTAACTTTCATCGCTCTCCCCT
>DAIRTN010000046.1:0-2901 GCA_036803865.1 Luminiphilus sp. | reverse complement strand
AATGCGGCTTTAATTTGGTTTTCGGTGTAACCCGGCGCGAGTCCTGATTCCTGCGAGCTAACGGGTTGCACCCAAATATTTGACACTAGCAGTAGCGTAGACAGGACAGTCCTCGCTACCACCCGCTTCATTGTCGTCCCATGCGATCTGAAGGGGTTGTGAGCGGCTCCAATGAGCGCCAGGGCGTGATGTCGACACCACCGCGGCGCTGGTAGTACGCCGCAACGATAAGTTGTTGCGCATTTGTGGCCGCTAAAATATCGCCATAAATACGCTCAACGCACTGCTCATGGTATTCCTGATGATCGCGGAAGGAGCTGATATAACGAGATACTGAGCTAGGGTCTAAGGAATTGCCACGATAATGAATCCAGAGCGTTGCCCAATCGGGCTGCCCTGTCACCGGACAAAGTGACCGCAAGCAGTGGCTTAGTAAATTGTCACTGCTGATATCAGAACCCACCCGCAGCAATGCCTGTCGATCCGATTGGGCGTCGTGTTCAGGGCAAGGCTTAGAGAACTCATCGACAAGGGTGCCGGAGGGCTCTCGAGTAATCTGAGCTATATCTGATGGGAGCATCAGACTGAGATTGACCTTTGTTCCGGTAAGTTCACTCAAATCGTTCGTAATGCACTGAACGGCTTTTTGTGGCGTTTCAAAGTGATGAAAATTCAGCGAATTCAGATACAGCTTTAGCGATTTGGATTCAACGGTTGCGTGCGATTGGCAGGGAATCGTAAGTACGCCCGCAAATGATGTTGGTGCTGAGGCTTCGTCCAGCCACGACAATTCATACAGGTGCCAGACATCGTCGCCGTGGACGTTATCAGTAGCGTCCCACGACAAGCGGCTCCTGCCCTCTGAACGAGGAATAGCCTCCAGAATATCGGGCGAATAGTCCCTAGGCGCAGAAATAACCTGTCCAAGAACGCGCGCCATAGATCAGCTTCTCAGCCTTTTGCCAGTGCGCAAGAGATGCATACAGTACGCGTAGGCAATCACAGCGAACCCGCCGATCATCGCGAAAGAAAACGCAATGTTGACATCGCTCACTCCAAGAACACCGTATCGAAATGCATTCACTACGTACACCAGCGGGTTGGCACGAGAGACGTTGGCCCAAAACTCAGGCAGCAAGTCTAGAGAGTAGAAAACGCCCCCCAGATAAGTCAGTGGCGTGAGCACAAAAGTAGGCACTATGCTGATGTCATCGAAGGAATTTGCATAGACCGCGTTAATAAAGCCACACAGCGCAAACAGAATAGACGTAAGCGTCACGACCGCAACAACGATGAGTAAGTTATATATCTCTAATGAGGTGAAAAACAGCGATACGCTCGTCACAATCACGGCCACCAAGATTCCTCGGCTAACACCACCAATAATATACCCCCACAAAATAATGTAGTTGGGTACTGGCGAGACGAGTAGTTCTTCCACACTGTTATTAAACTTCGCTCCGAAAAAAGACGACACTACGTTGGAGTACGAGTTCGTAACAATGGCCATCATAATGAGACCCGGCACAACGAATTCCATGTAGCTGCGCCCTCCCATCTCCCCTATCCGAGACCCGATTAAGTTGCCGAATATAAGGTAGTAGAGGGACATGGTAATGGCGCTGGGTAGCAGGGTTTGAGTCCATATCCTGAGATAGCGACGGATCTCTTTATGCACCAACGTCATGAAAGCGATGTATTGCTCGTAGACACTCATGCGTTTTGCTCCAATACGTTAACAAACACCTGTTCAAGTCGGTTGGACTCGTTACGCATACTTAGGACCTTTACGCCCTGCTCACGCAACCCGTCAAAAGCTTGTGCTAGATCTTGGCCTTTCTCAATTTGCACCTCGATAGTATGCTCATCGCGTTTAATCACGTTGAAATCGGGAACGCTAATAAGCTCGGGAAGTGGCGCTACACAATCAAGCACAAAAGACTCTTTTGTCAGATCGCGAAGTAGCTCGCGGATAGACGTATTAGTCACAATTTTACCGTGATTGATAATCGCCATATTGCGGCACAGCGCTTCGGCTTCTTCCAAGTAATGGGTGGTCAAAATAATGGTTGTGCCCGCCGCATTAATTTCGCGCAAAAAGTCGTACATCGACCGACGCATCTCGATGTCTACACCCGCGGTAGGCTCGTCGAGGATCAGCAATTTAGGTTGATGAATGAGTGCTCGAGCGATCATGAGGCGACGCTTCATGCCTCCCGATAACATTCTCGCTGTTACGTTTCGCTTGTCTGCAAGTCCCAATCGATCAAGAAAGTGATCCGTGCGCTCTCGCGCCGTCTTCAGAGGAATACCGTAAAAGCCAGCCTGCTGGACGAGGATGTCCTCGACCTTTTCAAACACATTAAAGTTGAACTCTTGAGGGACGATTCCAAGGAACTTTTTCGCTCCCGGAAAATCCTCGTCTATATCGATACCGTGGACTGAAACTTTGCCCGCTGTTTTGGCTACAAGCGAGGAGATAATTCCTATTGTCGTAGACTTACCTGCGCCGTTTGGCCCAAGCAGCGCAAAAAACTCGCCTTGAGCCACTTCCAGGTCGATACCCTTTAAGGCCTGAAACCCATTGCCATACGTTTTTTCCAGGCCGGTAATACTGAGCGCTGGTGTCATGGACACTCCCTAAAAAAGGTGACAGTTTACCGAATCTAATGCCATACCGCGACAAATCAAAGAGAAATGAAAAAGGGGGGTTGACGTATCATGATCTCGATCTTATTATGCGCGCCTCTCTTACGAGAGAGGTCGCGTCCCCTTCGTCTAGCGGCCTAGGACACTGCCCTTTCACGGCGGTAACAGGGGTTCGAACCCCCTAGGGGACGCCATTTGCGGGTGTAGCTCAGTTGGTAGAGCGCGACCTTGCCAAGGTCGAGGTCACGAGTT
>DAIRTN010000045.1:0-6474 GCA_036803865.1 Luminiphilus sp. | reverse complement strand
CCTACGACCAATCGATTATGAGTCGACTGCTCTAACCAACTGAGCTATGGGCCCTAATAAAAGAGCCGCAGTTTATCAGAACATTCACATTCGGCCAGCACCTTGAGCACATTTCCTGTGTTTGCTGTTCGTAGCATACTCGACAAAAACCACTTCCGCTGTTTTTAGAGTACTGTAGGCTCAGGAGGTGATACTCATGGAAACACGAAATCAGACGTTAATTCGTAACATTCTCGGTGATGACGCTCAGGCAACGGATAATTCATTGCAGGGCAAGGCCTTTGGGCGCGCTATCTCGAACGCTATTCCTAAAACGATGACGCCGTGGGAATGGGAGGAGTGGTATGCCGTGCATGGAAAGCCCGACCACTTTACAACACGCGACGAAAGCACTTCGTGAGCTTGCACGCGTGAAACGCAGCGCAGAATTACAGCTAAAAACGAGGCTGATTGGCGCAGCCAATCAAGCAGACCATGAGCTTCCCGATTGGCTTATTAGAGAGTTGCGTTCTAATCACGCGGGTGAGGCCGGCGCTGTGATGATCTATCGCGGCATCTTGGCTGTTTCAAAAAACAGTGAAGTCCGAGCTTTTGCCCTGCGCCACCTAGAGACAGAGCAAGATCACCTTCGGCGCATAACAGAGGTTATGCCTCCCAATACCGAAACGCAGTTGCTGGGACTTTGGAAACTAATGGGTTGGTTAACGGGTGCTCTTCCGTCATTAGCCGGGCCACATGCCGTATTCGCGACTATTGAAGCGGTAGAAACCTTCGTTGATCATCACTACCAGGAACAAATTGTCAGGCTTAGCGAAGATGGCCCGTTTAAAGGCTTGCGGCAGTTGCTGGTTGAGTGTCAGCAGGATGAAGTGGCACACCGCGATGAAGCGGCGTCGTTAGTAGAGACCAAGATAGGCCTGCTGACTAGGTGTTGGCAGTGGCTCGTAGGCTTTGGTTCAAAAGGCGCCGTTTTTATTGCCCGTAAGATCTAATTCACTGTGATTATAGGGCCGCGCCGTGCGGGACGGCCCTACAGCAGTGGTGATTACGCGGGCTCCCAACTTTGGGGAAGGCTTGCATTAACAACGCCACCGTCTACAGCGATCGATTCACCCACCACATAGTCCCCTGAGCGCGCCGCGAGATAGATCGCTACGGCGGCCATATCTTCATCGTGACCAATACGCTTGTTAGGAATGGTCTGGCTGACAGAATCGCCATGGTCGCGTGTCGCACGGTTCATCTCGGACGGGAAGGCGCCGGGACAGATAGCCGTTACATTAATCTGATCTTCGATAAGGGTAGCCGCCATGCGCTTGGTGAGGTTGATGACCGCTGCCTTGGATGCCTGATAGCTGTAAGTTTCCCATGGGTTCAGGCGCAAACCGTCAATAGACGCAATATTGATGACCTTGCCAGGTTTATCGGCACGAGCTGCGGCTTTTAGCGCGGGAGCAAACGCCTGAGTTAAAAAGAAGGGCGACTTAACGTTTAAATCCATGACCTTGTCCCAGCCCTGCTCTGGGAACGTTTCGAAGGGCGCGCCCCAGGCTGCACCGGCGTTATTCACTAAGATATCGAGTCGGTCTTCATGCTTGGCGTAGGTCGCCGCTAATGCTTGACAGCCGTCAACGGTGGACACGTCCATGGGAAGTGAAAAACAGTTATCGCCGAGTTCGGCGGCAACCGCATCACATACATCGGCTTTGCGCGAGGAAATGTAAACCTTCGCCCCTTGCGCGAGGAAACCTTTGGCAATCATAAGGCCTATGCCTCGCGAGCCACCGGTAATCAGTGCGGTACGACCTTCGAGAGAAAAGAGAGCGCGTGTGTCCATGTGAGTCCTTACTGTGTTTATTTGTGGGGAGATTTATCGCATCACGTCAGCAGCCATGTTACGGGGTCGCTAGTGGTGCTACGCTGGTGCGCATATTGCAGGCGTTATTAATACTCAGGAGAGCGGCACATGCAAGTCAATCATGCCCGCGTGGATGCGGGCTCTCTAATAATCGCGTCTATCTATAATCGTCATGTTAAAAAAGGCCAATCCCTATGACTGACAGTGACCCGGACGTCAATGAGCTGGCTAGACGACTAAAGCATTCGGCACGCCTAGCGGGTGTAGGGAAGGTTGCCGCCGGTGCCGCCCACGAGTTGAATCAGCCGCTCAATGTTATCCGTATGGCAGCCTATAACTTAAAGCGTGCAATCGAAAAAAACACCTTAGACCCCGCCGTCGCGCTAGAAAAGCTTGCGCGTATCGATGATCAGATTGCGCGAGCGGCTCGTCTTACCGGCGGTATGAAAGCGTTTTCACCAACGGCATCTCAGTCGAAAACGCCTATCAAGCCAAGCGAGTCGATTGGTGTCGCCTTGGAGTTATTGGCGAAGCGGTTTTCGGCAGCTGATGCTGAGCTCGATTATCAGCCGACCGAACACCTGTGTGAGGTACAAGCGGTACCCACCGCGCTGCAGGAGATCGTCTTTAACTTAGTCGAGAATGCAGTGGATGCGTTTATTCGCCAAGGCCCAGTGGTATTTGATATCACCGGTGAGAGCGAGCCGGCAGAAGCCCGTGTTATTAAAGTGATTGAAAGCGTCGAGGGTAATAGTTTCACGCTTGTGGTCAGAGACAACGCAGGTGGCATTGACCCTGAGAAGCTTGCTCTAGTGCATGCGCCGTTTGTGACCGAGGCGGATGACGGTAGCCATCCCGGTATGGGGCTAACCATTTGTCACGAAATCGCGGCTGATCTGGGCGGCACGCTGTCCTTAGACAGCGATTCCAAAGGAATCACTGCCACGGTGAGCTTTCCTATCGAGTTAGCGCCCGCTGAGTGACAACATATAACGCGCTACTTCTATACGCATAGCTTCTGACAGGTGATCCTGCGGAGGCATTGTAGGGAAGTCAGGCCGTTTTTTTTCTGGCGCGGCAATGTAGCGTGCTATCGCTTCGGCATCATCGCCATATTGCGCTTGAATCGCGAGCACGGGTGGCCCGATCATGCGTACATTTAATGTGTGACAGCCGGCGCATATGCCCTGGTAAACCAATTCTGCGCCGTTGGCATCTACGGTAATTACGCGAGGCGCTGCGGGTTCGGCGAGCATTTTGCTCGCTACTGCGCGCGACGTGCTGTCGGGTGGTGTAGCGCTTGCGACCGCGTCGGCGGCGCGCACCGTAGTACGGCCACACTCCGCCCAGTCTCCCAAGCCAAAGGTGCGGTAAGCACTTTTCTGGCTAACACAGCTGCCGCGCTCTGCATCCGCTGCCGACTTGTACGCGAGAATATCGGGTCCCTGCGTCGAAAATTGGGTCAGCATTAAGGCTTTGACATCGGTGACGGGGTCGTTGCCGTTGTCGTACATGACATTGTCGCGAATTTGAATGCGGTCTGGGTTGGGGTCCGACTCGGAATCACCGGCGACATCGGTGGCGAAGTCCTGACTGGTGACAATTATTCCCGCTGTGTTGTTGCCGGTAATAATGTTGTCCTCGATGATCACATCATCGGAGGCCAGTATGAGCATGCCCGTGCCCGCAGGGATATTGGACACCAGCGAACCGGGAATAGCGAAATTCGGCGTGTTGTTGTTGATGATCGTGTTGCGTCGAATAATGGCGTCGTACGATGTTTTGATCGGTAGCCCGGGCGTGATGAACACGAGAATACCGCCGGTATTGTTGTGAGCGATGTTACCCTCGACTAGCGCATGTCGAGAGTTTTCAATTTCAATGCCGGCAACATTATCGAAAACGCGGTTGTTGCGTACGTCAATGTGGTCACTCATGCCGACATAAATAGCCGCGTCTTCAATGCCGCTAAGTACATTATTTTCAATGAGGCCGTTCTCGCCAAACTCGGGGAAAATCCCGTAAACGCCAGTGTCGATAATCCAGTTATTGCGGATAGAGAAGTTGTTGCCCGCCTGCCCCATGATGGCATTGCCTTTGTAGTTCGTGATCTTGAACCACTCGACGCTGAATCCGTTGCCCGAATACAAAATGGCATCATTAAGCTGCTTGTTCCCTTCGAGGTTAGGCCACTCGCCGTCTTCGATGACGCCCCTTAGCGTAATGTCATCTTTATCAATGTAAACGGTTTCCTCATAGACGCCGGGGTGTACTAGGACCGTATCGCCCGCACTTGCACCTTTAATCGCATCTTGTATGGATTCACCCGCTCTTACTTCGAGAGTCTTAGCCCCCGCGGCGGTACTGAAAAAAACAAAGGCCAGTGTGGCGAGCTTTAGTGAGCTATTCATGATCTAAGTCTCCTACTACTATGCGGCTATGTACGCGGGCTTGTGGTGCTATCGCGCGTCCCGGTGGTAGCCCAGAAGGTAGTTCGTTGGGGATGTCAGGTAAAAAGCTTTGGTCCGTCAGCGCGTTCAAAAATAACACGATGTCGTCGAGTTCGCGCTCGGTAAGCTCTGGATTCCAAATATGCCAATGCAACTTTAAATCTTCGCCCTCGGGAACTGCATGGCCCCTGCCACCCGTGTAAAAGGCAACCGTTTCCCGCAGAGTATCGAAATTACCACCGTGCATGTAAGGTGCCGTCAGCGCGCTATTACGTAGCGATGGAACTCGGAAGCCCGCGCGCTGGGACGCATCGCCAGTTGTTGCTTGTGCGCCAATATCAAGCGGGTCACCGTCTCGTTCGGGCACGCCTAGCACCGCGATCTGCTGGTTGGAGAAGGTTGGCGGTGTGTGGCACTCGGCGCAGCGTGCCACAAACGAACGAAAGACATTGAGACCGTCTATTTCACGCGCGTTGAGTGCGTCGGCAACGCCGTGAGCGTACAGGTCGTAGCGGCTGTTCAGCGATATCAATGAGCTTTGAAAGGCCGTGAGTGCCGAATAGAGATCGGTAAGCGTGGGCGATGGCGTTCCAAAAGCCTCGTGAAACAATGCAGTGTACGCTTCATTGCTTTGGAGGCTCTCTAACAGCTTTTCTGGAGTAGTGCCCATCTCGACCGGGGAATACAGCGGGCCAAGCATCTGCTCTTCTAAAGTACGTTTGCTGCCATCCCACAAGAGTCGCTGCATGAACGTGACATTCCACAGTGACGGCGCTGAGCGCGCTATCGGCTTGCCTGCAACTCCCACGCTCTTTTGGCGACCATCGCTAAAACCTAGCGCGGGGTCATGGCAAGTTGAGCAAGAAACTTCCTGGTTGCTAGATAGCAGCGGATCGAAAAATAGAAGGCGGCCAAGATCAATTTGCTGAGCTGTGAAGCCATCGCGCCAGGGAGGCAACCCCGTTTTTAGTCCGCCGACGCCTTTGTCGTAGAGCGAAGCGTAGCTCTGGTAGCGACTGTGTAATTTGCAGTGCCCGCTGTCATCGAGTCGCATTGCAGGCGGACAGTGCGGAGACAATTCGAGGGCACTGCTCAGTGCAGAAAACCCCAAAATGAAGCTCGCGATCGCGATGTAAATGATTGAGTGCATACGTTATTGAGCCGCATCGATAGGCAGCGTGGTTAAGTAATAGGCGATATCTCTTACCACCTCCGCGTCTTTTACAGCCGGTGAAAAACGCACCATTTGAGCGCCGTAGTGGTCTTCGGGATGACTTCCTCGGATGCCCAAACGGAACTTTTCATATTGGTTAACGATATACCAATCATTAAGCCCCGCGAGGCTAGGTGCCTGCAAAGCCTCATTACCTTTTCCGTCGGATCCATGGCATGCCGAGCAGAGGTTGTTGTGATAATCCTTTCCTCTGGCTTCATCGCCAGAGGAAAAAGTTTGCGCCGCTGTGCTCGGGAGTAAGGTCATTAGCTCCGTTAGCCCGTCAAGCTCTGCCTCGCTGAGGTTCTTGATGGCTTTTGCCATTTGCCCCCCGGTAGTGTCCTGCGCATGGGTACCTCGGATCCCATTTTTAAAATGACGAAGCTGGCGTTCAAGATACCAAGCTTGTAGGCCAGTAACGGCGGGCGCCGATACATCGACATTGCCGCCTCCTGTAGCACCATGACAAAGCGCGCAGTTGGATAGCCATAGGGGTATAGCGTCATGATCTATCCCGGCAAGATTCTCTGAAACGACTTTTTCAAGCGGTACAGAATCATTGCAACCATTCAAGCCAAGAGTGAGGAGTAAAGTGAATAGTAAGCTCGATGGGGTAACTCGGTGTAGGCCGTATTTTTTCATAATGATTGGTATTTTTATGGTTTGATCTAGGCTAAGGTGAAATGCTGTATAGCTCAAGGGGCTCTTCTTGGCGATGCTATTCATTTGCGTTCGTGCTATCCACGCTGATGGCGTGACAATCCTCACCTTGGTCGTGAAAGGGGGCGTCTTTAATGTCAGCAAATGATCCCCGCCCGGCTGCGACATTAACCCCCGCGGCTGCGACATTAAATAGTACGCTTATAGTTGGCATTGCGTGCGGCTTGCTGACGTTCTTGGTAGACGTCCCCCGAGCGCAACCAAGCTTTGGTGTTAGCTTAGAGCTTTGGTTG
>DAIRTN010000044.1:0-6610 GCA_036803865.1 Luminiphilus sp. | reverse complement strand
TCTGCGGGCTCACTGCCACCAAAAGTCAGTTGAGCGTAGCTAGGGCTCACGGCTATTAGGCCGGCGAGCAGCAAACTGAGCGCAACACTCGCGGTTGCACGAAAATTTCGATCTTGATTTGTCGCTGTAAAGCAGTTCATCATTGAGCCAACCTCGGCAACAGCGCCTTGATTGGCGCCGCTTATCATTTAACGTATCAGCCGACCATAAATTCCACCACATCTTCGGGAATAAATTCCAGCTTCGGAACGTCATGAGTATAACAGGCCGCCAATGACAGCAATCAGTGAAAAACAACGGCAAGCGCTGATGACCGAACTGCAAGGTCTCAAGCGATTCTGTGTGTCTCTGACTGGAAATCACGCCGATGCAGAAGATTTGCTTCAACTAACCGTTGAAAGAATTCTCGACAAAGGGATGCCCAGCGATGCTCACGTTGCAAAATGGTCTTTTCGAGTTTGTCGAAACATTTGGCTAGATGAGCTGCGCTCACGAGACGTTCGGTACCGGTATGCGCAGGGTGAGATCGCGGTAAACAGCGAAACGCCGACATCATCTGCGCATTCTGAGCGAATGCTTGAATTAGAGCGGGTAGAGAAATTGATGCACGCTCTGCCCGAAGAGCAACGACTAGCCTTAGTACTAGTCGCAGTCGAAGGCAGATCGTATGCCGAAGTGGCTGACATTTTGGACATTCCGATCGGCACGGTTATGAGTCGAGTGGCGCGAGCTCGACGAGCATTGGTAGAGAAGTCGAGCTAGGCAAGAGAGATACGCGTTTTTAGTCATAGGCGCAGCGACAAGCCCGATGACAAGCGCGATGACAATAGGCCTGAGACAGGCGGTGAGGCAAAAATGACGAATATTCACAAACTTGACATTCAAGGCCATAAAACTGATCAACTGATCTCTCAGTGGATCGACGGTGAACTGTCATCTGACGAACAGGCAGAATTTGCTGGTCGCCTAGCAATGGAACCAGGGCTTGCTGCGCGATTAGAGCAATTTAAATACACCGATGGCTTGTTATGTGAACTTCTCTCAACGGATCAGATAACACTGAATCCGGCTATCGCACTGCGCCTCACAACGCCAGAACCCAGTCTACCAACAGCGCATTCAAATAAGCATGGCCGGCAAATTGTTGCTATTGCTGCGACTGTAATGCTGGCTTGCGGCCTAACATTTCAATGGGCGACGTCGCAGCAAAGCGGTGCATACCCAATAGATGTCGACGTAGCGCAAGCACTTGAAGTATTACCCTCCCGCGCGGAAGGGTGGGATACGCTAGCCGACGGTAGCAGCATTCGCACCGTGTTAACGTTCCCTTCAGCACAAGGGGCTTGGTGTCGCGAATTCATGCTGGCACAAGAAGCTGACCATTGGCGTGGTGTAGCCTGCCGTCATGACGGCAGCTGGGTCACACAAGTGATGGCTCGAGATCTGTTCATTGAGCAGGATAGCGGCTATCGACAGGCTAGCGCTCAAGATGTGGACTCGGTGACCCGCTTTATCGACCAACAAGCAGCCGATGTTGCCCTTTCTGCTAAGCAAGAAAACACTATTATTGCCAGCGGCTGGATGTCAGCAGCGTCTAGCGACTAAACCGCTCGGTTCGCGTAAACTTATTGTCTTTAACATTTAGCAGTGGCGCTTCAGGCGCCATTGCTTTCTTGCGTATGTGGGAATGAGTCATGGAAGAATTTTTTGAACCGATTGCAGGCGGCATACTGATTGGTATTGCTTCGATGGGCCTGCTGGCGACATTGGGGCGTGTTGCGGGTATCTCGAGCATTGCTTGGGGTGCTTTTGCCGGGCCAGACAGAGAGTGGCGTTTGCTCTTTGTTATGGGGCTAGTGGCTGGTGCGGCTATTCTGCACACCCTTACGGGCAGCCCCATACCTTCAGCGCCGGAAGGCTCTCTTCCTCTCGCAGTGATGGCCGGATTACTCGTTGGGTTTGGCACCAGAATGGGCAGCGGCTGTACCAGTGGTCACGGCATCTGCGGCATTGGACGGCTATCATTACGCTCGCTCGTTGCCACCTGCGTCTTCATGGCGACAGGTGTTATCACTGTTTTGATCGTGCGAACTATCATGGAGACACTGCTATGAAGCATTGGCCCGCATTGCTAACTGGGCTTATTTTTGGCGCAGGGCTCGCACTTTCGGGGATGACCAACACCACTAAAGTGATAGGATTTTTAGATATTTTTGGTGCCTGGGACCCCGACCTCATGTTTGTCATGGGAGGTGCGCTGGTCGTGTCACTGGGTGCCACACCCTGGATAATTGCGTGGACACAGCCGCTGTTAGCAGAAGCGTTTAGTTTGCCGATCAACAAATCCATCGACAAGCAACTTATCATTGGTGGCGCCTTGTTTGGCGTCGGCTGGGGTCTTTGGGGCTACTGCCCAGGGCCTGCTATTGCATCTCTCGCGTATGGACACGAGTCAACCATCGTCTTTTGTGCAGCTATGATCCTAGGCATGTGGCTCGCGGGTAAGCTTGGCCTTAATACTTCCCGCCTCAACTCCTAGCCACAGCTATCGCGAATCAGTTTTTTCGAGAGTGCTCCATGAGCGCCCATAAGATATTGCTAGAACTGACCTGACCGACGAGCTTATTATTCTGAACCACAGCATTGCGCCGCTGATGGGAGTCGATCATGTTTTGCGCGACTTCAACAATGCTCTCATCAGGGGAGCAGGAATGAACTTCATGCGTCATCGCCTGCTCTACGAGAATATTTTCGGGGCTACCATCGTTGTAAATGGCGTTTAATACCGCCTTGATGCAATCTAACTCAGTAATTTTGCCACAGGGCTCCTGATCGACGCCCAACACCGTGAGCCCCGTCAATTTAAACTCGACTAAGAGCTCAATGGCCTTAACCAGCGGCGCGCCGCGTTCGATGGTCAGTGGATTACGATGCATACAATCACGGATACTGGTAGGCGCTGTCATAAATAAAAACTCACTGTGGCTGCAAAAAAGAAAACGCTGTGGACACTTATATCATTACACAAGTATCCAGCGTGGAAAACGCTATGGGCATACTATGAAAGGTCTATAGCGTACGGCTTTAAAATCTCCAGTGGAACCAGCTCAAGCGTTTTGATATTTGTACGCTGAAGATACACGCGTGGCGCCTGGCCTGCCTTGTGGGCATCTAACCAGCGCGTAGCGCACAAGCACCATTGATCACCCTCCTTCAGCCCGGGGAAATTAAATTCCGGTCTAGGTGTTATCAAATCGTTGCCCGCCCACGCAGAGAATTCTAAAAATTCGGCCGTTAACGCAGCGCATACCGTATGGGTGCCGAGATCCATTGGTCCCGTATGACAGTAGCCGTCGCGGTAAAAACCCGTCAAAGGGTCCTTACAACACAAGGATAATGGCTCTCCGAGAACATTCAGCTGCCGATTAGCGTCTCCCTCACCCATGATGCTTACCCCTCAATCATCGATTCCATAAATAGCCACTGTCTTGTGACCGGCCGCATCAATACTTGCGCGATACATACCCTCACTATTGAACGGCATTGCCACATTACCTCTCGCATCAACGGCCACGACGCCACCCTCGCCGCCAACGCGGGCAAGCTCTCCATTGATAACCGTGTCCGCCGCTTGGGTGAGTGAAATACCTTGATATTGCATCCGCGAGCAGATGTCGCCAGCAACGTGGTAACGAATAAAAAACTCACCGTGCCCAGTTGCTGACACCGCACAGCTAGCGTTATTGGCATAGGTACCGGCGCCTATGATTGGCGCATCGCCTATTCGCCCCCAACGTTTACCCGTCATTCCTCCCGTCGAGGTCCCTGCAGCAAGGTCTCCATTAGCATCAAGTACAACAACACCGACGGTTCCATATTTATAGTCTTTGTCGGGCGTGAGCCGTGCAGCCACCTTAGACTTGTATCTCTCCAACGCATTCTTCCTACGCTCTGTAGTGAAGGTAGCGTTATCAACAAGTTCCAAGCCTTGATCTCTTGCGAACACTTCAGCACCCGCACCCGAGAGCATGACATGCGGTGAATGTTCCATGACCGCCCTGGCAGCAGCGATGGGGCTCGCGATGGTCGTCACGCCTGCGACAGCGCCGGCGTCAAGGTTGGCACCGGTCATAATTGAGGCATCGAGCTCGTGTTTGCCTTCCCAAGTCATCACGGCACCAATACCTGCATTAAAAAGCGGTGACTGCTCCATGATCTGAATCACCTCAACGACGACATCCAGGCCATCAGCTCCAGCTAATAATCGTGTGTGCCCGTAGTCGATAGCTGAAGACAGTATTTCTCGGTAGGCGGCATCCTGCTCTGACGTAATGGCGGTACGCGTGATGGTTCCAGCACCGCCATGCAGCGCGATTGCTACCGGAGCGGTTTCCGCCGCAGCAACGGCGCTCGGGAGGGAAACTATAGCGACGAATACTGTTGCCGCTGTACGATTAACGCGTCTTAAAGCCATCGCGCTGCTACTCGCCGGTATTCTTGAATACGCGACCGTCCTTCATCACGAAATCAATACTTTCTAGCTCTGTAATATCGGCTAGGGGATCACCATTAACAGCAACGATGTCCGCGTAGAACCCAGGCGCAATTTGACCGTATTCGTCGCTAACACGAAGCAATGCCGCCGCATTAATAGTCGCGGAACGAATGGCCTCAATGGGTGGCATACCTGCCTCGACCATGTAGCCGAATTCTAGAGCATTCATTCCATGGGGCGAGACACCTGAATCGGTGCCAAAAACAATTGGCACACCGGCCTGCCAAGCTTTGGCAAACGTGCCTTGGATCTTTGGCCCTACCGCAGCGGCTTTAGGCCGAACTACATCGGGTAACTTGCCGTCTTGCTCGGCTAAGCGCGCAACCCATTTACCCGCCAAAATAGTAGGCACATAAACCGTACCTCGCTCTCGCATCAACGCCATAATCTCAGGCGTCATATAGGTGCCGTGCTCTACCGAGTGCACACCTGCTTCGACGGCGCGCTTCATACCTTCTGGGCCGTGAGCGTGAACCGCGACAACAAAGTTATAGTCATTAGCCGCTTTCATAACGGCGTCTAATTCATCGGTAGTGAACTGAGGATTATCGCCACTCTTAGCAAGCGATAAGACACCGCCTGTCACCGTTAA
This sequence comes from Luminiphilus sp., assembly GCA_036803865.1. Taxonomy (GTDB): domain Bacteria; phylum Pseudomonadota; class Gammaproteobacteria; order Pseudomonadales; family Halieaceae; genus Luminiphilus. The sequence goes on along the minus strand of DAIRTN010000044.1, from coordinate 1,463 downwards.
CTTGATAACGTCACTGCCGTCTTTGTAACGCTGGCGAACCGCCTTGTAGGCGTCCTCCGGTCCGTTAATAACCCCTTCCTTGGGGCCTGGGTCCCCACGAAGATTTTCGCGTAAGCCATTGGTCGGGTCAGCGTGCCCTCCCGTGGTTGCAATCGACTTACCCGCAGCAAAAATTCTTGGGCCAGGGACGATGCCAGTATTAATCGCGTTACGCAGCGCAAACAGTGCGTCCTTATCTCGAGCGCCCAAATCTCTGACCGTTGTGAATCCTGCTTCAAGCGTTTTGCGCGCGTATACGGTAGCGCGCAATGCATAGTCAGCCGAATTCATATAATACGATTCGGAATAACTCATGGGCGGATCAAGCTCGTTATCGAGATGCACGTGGGTATCTATCAACCCAGGCATGACAGTCGCTGCCGACAGGTCAATAACGGTCGCGCCCTCTCGAACAACGAAGCCATCCTCAACCGCACTGATACGATTATTTTCGACGACAATCGTTTTGTTCTTGTCTACCTGGGCATTGGCTACGTCAATGAGTTGCCCCGCATGAATTAAGGTAGCTGCCTGCAACGAAGTCGCACAACAGTATCCAGCAACTAGCCATAGTGATCTCATATCGTGTCTCTCTTTACTTATTTTATTCATTGCCTAATCGTTGTGCGGCGGCTTAATTAACGTCTCACACCCATTTGCGTCACTCACCATTTCATCAATCGGCGCCACCAAGTGACGAGCGCAAACTGAGCGCCCTGAGTGTAGCGCAAGTTGTTGGATGAGGCTTGACTAGATAGACCAAAAAATCCTCAACGCACAGCGAGCAAACAGCGCTAGCTTGGCCAACAAAAACGCCGCTATCTTGGCTTAAGGAGAAGCGCTGTTTTGATCCAAAAATCGCCGTCTGCGACTTACCTCACAAATACGACAACTGGTCGGCATCGATGGTCAGCTTTGACGATCACTGGTGTTTTTTGATGTTTGTCACAGACCCTAAAAGAACTAGATACTAGACCCATCAGAGCCAAGGACATGGCCTGAATACACAGTAAACAACACGGAGCGTTGAATCATGAAATTAGCAGCCATTGTATTAGGAACAGCAGTTGTCAGCACAAGTGCAGTTACAAGCCTCAGTGTGCAGGCCGATGAATACGAGTACCGGGGTGCGCGAACGGCCGCAGCGGTATGCCAAGCGGTTGTCGAAGACCGTCCAGCGGACATCGACAGATTAGTCCGACGAGCAGCTCGTCACGATCGCCTCACTTCTTTCACGAGCCACAGCAGGAAGTCTGCCCTTGAAAGCTTCCAGTGTAATGAACTCAATCTGAGTGACTTTGCGCAGGAAGTGGGCGCACGAAAAGCAACGGCGTACCTCGAGGGATCGGAAGAGAACGTGAACGTCGCACAAAACTGAAACGCAGTAGCCAAAACTAAAAAAACCGCCTAACGGCGGTTTTTTT
>DAIRTN010000043.1:0-7771 GCA_036803865.1 Luminiphilus sp. | reverse complement strand
CTTACACTGGCGTTAGACATAGCAAATAGAGATCGGATTGTGTCAAAAAATAAAAGCCATCTGCTGTTGATAAAACTACTCCTCACAGCGTCACTGCTGGTGCAAGCTCACGTGCACGGTGCAAGTTCCATCAAATACTCAAAAGAGCTTCGCTTCCAATCCGAGGGAAGCTGGCTTCCCGCCCTCTACTACGGCGCGGCAGGCCCGGGACCACATCCGACGGTCATACTGCTACATGGCTATCCCGGCAATGAAAAAAACCTCGATATTGCTCAGGGTTTACGCGCTTACGGTTACAACGTCATGTTCTTTCACTACCGCGGCGCATGGGGCGCAGAGGGGGAGTTTGGTTTCTTAAATGCGGAAGCGGATGTTCAGGCCGCCATTGCCTTTCTCTCGGACAGTAACCGAGCGCGTGATCTCAACGTTAATATTGACCGGCTCTCACTGGTTGGCCACAGCATGGGTGGCCATATGGCTCTCGCTGGTCTGCAACAAAACGAGACTATTAAGTGCGCCGTGGCATACGATACGGCCAATATTGGCGTTACATTTAGCGCAGCCGATGCCGATAGAGCCGCAAGCTGGGTAGCCTACGGTGACAGTCTCTTTATGCTGCGTGGTTGGTCCGGGGAAAAATCCAAGCGGGAAGTCGAATCCAATCAAGCACAGCTTGATCTGCGCAATTACGTCAAAGCTATTGGTAGCCGTCCCGTGCTCTTAATAGCTGCCGATAGTGACGTTATCCCGCTCACTCGAATTGAAGAGCTCGCAGATGCAATGCGAAAAGCTAACGTGCCTGTGACTTATCAATTACTTGCTGATGACCATAGCTTTAATAATCATCGCGACGAGCTACTCGCTAGCACCCGCGATTTTCTCGATCGCGAGTGCCAATGACAGTCAAAAGCTAACAGACGAGACTCTCTACGCAAGTCAGCTTATACGACGAGCGGAATCAAACGTAGACTGCTCGGGTTTTGACTCTGGGCGATCGGACATTGTTTAAAGCTCAACGCAGATTTTCCCAAAATGCTTTTGTGACTCTTGATAGCGGAATGCTGCGCCCAACTCTTCCAGGGCAAACGTTTTATCAATAACGGGTAAAATATTGTGCGCCTCAATCGCAGCCACCATCGCCGCTTGTTCACTATGGCTGCCAACAGTGATGCCGCTCAAGCGCCCGTTCTTAGTCATAAGCTCGGCTGTCGGCAACTCACCCGCAAAACCCGTGAGCACCCCAATTAAACTAATGCAGCCGTCGACGGCTAACGCCTTCACTGACTGAGGTAAATTTCCGGGGCCACCCACTTCGACAACGAGATCAACACCCTCCCCCCCGGTCATCTCAAAGGCCGTCTCACCCCAATTAGGAACGTCGCGGTAGTTGATGACATGCTCTGCCCCTAAGGCTTTCAGACGGGCCAATTTCTCATCAGACGATGACGTAGCAATAACGCGACAACCCATGATCCGTGCAAACTGAAGCGCGAATACCGATACACCACCGCTGCCTTGAACCAACACCCAATCGCCAGGCCTAAGATCCGTCTCAACAACGAGCGCTCTCCAAGCCGTCAGCGCGGCACAGCTCAATGTAGATGCACCAGCAAAATCTAGATTACTCGGCATACGTCCAAATGTGGTAGCGGGCATGGTGACGGTTTGCGAAGCAAAACCATCAATGTGATCCCCCGGGACGCCCAGGAGGTTTTTCATAGCGGGACGTCCGCTTATCCAATTGGGGAAGAAATGGCTAATAACGTTGTCACCGACGGTAAAGTCCGTCACCGCGTCACCCACCGCCGTGACCACACCTGCACCATCGGACATAGGAATCCGACCATCATCGACTGGCAGCAACCCGACGACCACGGCATAATCATGAAAATTGAGGGATGTCGCTTTAATTTGGACTTGGATATCACGTGGACCAGGATCTCGCGGCGCGACGTCAATCGCATGAAGCTGATCGATTCCGCCGGGGGTGTTTAAGGCTATTGCTTTCATGAAGTGATCTCCTGTTTCCGTTACAACTCAACCGCTTTCGCAACTATGGCTTAGGCAATGCTTTGAAATAGTGTAGGTTAGAAAAATATTTTTCAAACCACGTCATCCAACGTAATGACCGGACACACACTACCAGATGATGCCTTAGAAAACTTGCCGGCATCGGTAAAGCGGTTTAGCGTTGATCTAACAGCGACAATCGATTCTTTTCGATACACGGTACCTCTGCACTGACTGGAGAAAGCAACATGGCGTTAAGTACAGCTCTTACCCTCACCTTTTTAGTTCTCATGATCCTCACTGGCATAAAAGCCGTGGCGATCGTTCCTCAAAGTGAAGAATACGTAGTCGAACGACTGGGGAAATTCAGGATCACTCTGTCAGCTGGTATCAATATTTTAGTGCCATGGCTCGATAACATAGCCCACAAAGTGGTGGTACTAGAACGCCAGCTCGATGCCTTCAAAGTTTCCGTTATCACCGCCGATAACGTAGAAATCCAGTTAGAGACCACGACGTTTTTCCGCGTTATCGATGCCGCAAAAAGTGTTTACCGTATTCGCGACATACCGCTGGCCTTGAAAACCACCGCCGAATCAACCATTCGTAACGAAGCGGGCAAGCTTGAACTTGACGCACTACAAAGCTCGCGCGATCAAATGAATGAGCGAATTCTAGAGAATTTGCGGGAAGCCGCGGCGCTGTGGGGCCTTGAGGTTACTCGCTCGGAAATCACCGACGTACAGGTTGACCAACAAACCAAAGATGCGCAGCGCCAACAGTTAAACGCCGAGCGCGAGCGTCGCGCCACCGTCGCACGGGCTGAAGGGGAGCGTGCGCGAGTGCAGCTAGAGGCCGATGCTGAGCTCTATGCTGCGCAGCAACAGGCTGAGGCCGTTAAAATAACGGCCGACGCGGACGCCTACGCCACTATTAAAACCGCAGAAGCCGCAGCGCAACAGACAAAAGTCATCGCCCAGGCGATTGCTGATAACGGCAAGCCCGCCATTGATTACGATATTCTAAAACGACAAGTCGAGGCTATCGGCGTGCTGGCATCGTCTGACAATGCTAAAACGATCGTATTGCCGACCGACGTCACCAAAACCATTGGCGCCTTGTCTGCCTTACAAGATCTAGTCAAATCTAACTAAAAGAGGATTACTCCATGCTATCGCTACTCATGCGCTACGAAACTTGGTTGATTCTGGGACTGGTGCTCATTGTATTGGACATTGCTCTGGGGCTTGAATTCTTCGCCCTATCCTTTGGCATTGGTGGTCTTGTCACTGGCCTCGGTATGCTCATATTCGCAGACGCTGATCTTTTTAAAACCTGGGAGAGCACTGTTACTACCTTTGGGATCGCGTCGGTCGTCATTCTCTTCCCGCTCAGGCGATGGGTTTTAAAAACCACCAAAGAAACCGACGACATTAACCACTACTAAGTGACGCACCAGACATAACAAGCGCGCGAGATATAAGTAACCAGCCGAGAAGAGGCGGAGTGTTTCCATGAGAATCGATCACATCAATATTGCCGCGCCCATGGACTTACTCACCAAGGTTCGTGATTTTTATTGTTTCGCGCTAGGACTTGAAGAAGGCCCACGGCCTAACTTTTCATTTCGGGGATTTTGGCTCTATGGCGAGGGAAAAGCCATTGTTCATCTCGTGGAGAGCAACGTCCATCGCGCGCCAGAAACACCACCCCATCTCGACCACGTTGCCTTTCAAATGAGTGATATCGCTGCTTACATAGAGCGCTTGAACACCTTATCGGTTGAATACAACACCAAATACATTCCCGACTTTAATATTTCTCAAGTATTTTGCTACGACCCGTGTGGCAACGGGGTTGAAGGGAATTTTCCGGGCGAGAGACTTGAGTGATCAAACTGTCACTCTCAGCTAAGAGCCTCTCGTTTAGGAGGCTCTCGTTTAGGAGGCTCTCGCTTAAGAGGCTCTCTTCGAAGAGACTGTCTTTTAAGAGCCTGCCTGCTAACCAAGAATGTCAGGTTACCGCTGTGAAATTTTACTACCGTATCCGCTAACAGAACGTTCGAGCACACGATCTTCCCATGAAGCTACTTTATATCTGCACCCACAACCGCTGTAGAAGCATACTCTCAGAAGCAATCACTCAACAGCGAGCGGCGGGTCTGATAGAGGCTCGCAGCGCGGGAAGTTCGCCCGCAGGCGAAGTTCATCCGATGACGCTGCACCATCTCGAGCAGCACAGTTATGCCACAGGAGGACTGTGCAGCAAGTCATGGGATGACTTTGCCGACTGGGAACCGGACGTGGTGATTACCGTGTGCGATCGAGCCGCCCAAGAAACCTGCCCGCTCTACTTCGGCCACGCGCACCAGCTGCACTGGAGTCTCGTCGACCCGTCTGCTGTCGCAGGCTCCGAGCAAGAACAAGCCGAGGCGTTTCTCTCAACCATACTCACCATAGAGAAGCGCGTGGAGCAGTTGATGACTATTGCGAATGCGCAGGAATCGACCTGGGTTTCCGCCCTTAACGCGCTCATCAAGACTTAAATGCGTTAGTTGGGAGTTGGGGGTCCGCGTGTTATTCTCTTGGCGTGGAGTTGGAGATTAGCTCGATGGGTACACAAGTCACAGCGACGTATCGGCAATACCTAGCGCTTTTTTGCGTTATCGCCCTGCTGTGTCCATCACTTAGTGCGCGCTGCTGTTCTGAGCTCGCGGGTAACAAACATTCCATCGACGACATGCACTCCAGTGTGCATTCGAGTAACAACCCATCTATGACTCACCAAGCCTCCATGCTCGATGGCATGGCAATGGCGCACCATTTGACCGACAGCACTCTCGACACCTCTCTCAACAGCACTCTCAACACCTCTCTCAACAGCACTCTCAACACCTCTCTCAACATGCACTCAAGTATGATTGCCGAAAGCTGTTGTGATCACACGGCTTGTGATAGTTCCGGTTGCTCAGCACCTGTAGGCCTACATGTCTTAAGTGCTTTTAATGACGGCTTAATCCTAGCGGGCGTGCCCTACCTCGCTGACACCTCTTCCCCTCACTTTCGTGAGCGCGGCGCACTTCTTAGACCACCCATTTCCGCCTAAAGCAGGATAATTGCGCCTAGTGTTCAAGGGCGCGTACCTTCTTTTCGGTTATGGAGACACTCCATGCATTTACATCGGCTGCTTACCGCTTTTTTAAGCGCAACATTAATGCTCTGCACACTCGAGGCACGCGGAGAAACATCTGAACTGAGTTTACGCGAAGCACGGCTACTCGCAGTAAAAGGTGACCCGTGGGCTGAGAGCAGTGAGCTCCGAGAGCAATCGTTTATTGATCAAGGTGAAGCTCGCGCGCAACTACCTGATCCACGTATCAAGCTCATGGCGGGTAACCTACCCGTCGATAGTTGGTCGCTCTCTCAGGAAGGCATGACTCAGATGTCTGTGGGTGTTCAACAGAAGCTACCTCGGGGCGACTCCCTTGATCTTGCGCGCCAAACCAGTAACAAGCACGCAGATGCTGAGCGCTGGCAGCGGCACAATAGACGACTGGTAGTCGAACGCGATGTGACCGAGCTCTGGCTTGCGGTCTATCGAGCCCAGCACACACTGAGCCTACTGCATGACTTTGAGCCACTTGTCAGCGAACTACAGTCCCTCGCTCATGCCAAATTTCGCAGCGGCAGCCAAAATGTCGGGCATACCAATCTTGTGCAAGCAGAGCTCGAGCTTACGCGGTTGCAAGATCGTCTAACTGCCGCGCAACAACGCCGAGATGTTGCGCAACAACGCCTCGCCGAGTGGGTTGGTCTAGCAGCATATAGACCTGTGACCAGCAATAGCGCTGAAAGTCAGATTGCTCCCCACGAAAGCCTAAGGCAATTGCTCACAACACCGACATTTCCGGACAACCAGACCCTTTATGAGCGCGTGCTTGACCATCCTCAATTACGTGCCATCGATGCGAACATTGCGGCAGCTCACATTGGTACCCATATCGCAGAACAACAATACAAAACTGAATGGGCGCTGGAAGCGAGCTATGGCTACCGTGCTGACACCAGCACGGGCATGGATCGCGCTGACCTATTTTCTTTTGGCGTCAGCTTTGACGTGCCTCTGTTTACAGCTGATAAGCAAGACCGAAACGTACGCGCCAGCAAAGCACGTGCTGAAAGTATACGAACTGACCAGCAGTTAGTTGTTCGCGATCTTGTCACACGGATGCGTGCCGCATTAGTGGACTGGCGGGGCCTCAATGAACGCAAGGCGCTCTATGAGCAACGGCTGCTGCCACAACTCACTCAACAAGCTGATGCAACGATGGCCGATTACGCCAATGACCAAGGTGAACTCCAAGACGTTATTCGAGCCCGTATTGCGATGATCGACGCCCATATTGAGTTGCTAACAATCGCGGTAGCTCAGCACTCTAGCGTCGCGGAACTAAACTACCTAAGTGGCTATACACAAACCCAAGCCCTGCCTTCGGAGGATCTGTGATGCAGAACCGTACTCTCACTAGCGTTTTATTAGTGCTCGCGATGGCAACGGGCTTTTTAGTAAGCCAATGGTGGTCATCAGAACCCAAACCTGCAGCGAAAGAAGTACAAGATCCGCTCTACTGGGTAGCACCCATGGACGCTAACTACCGCCGAGACAAGCCGGGGAAATCGCCTATGGGGATGGACTTGGTGCCTGTTTATGGAAACAAAACGCATGGTGCGTTAGTAGGTAGTGTTCAGCTTGCGCCAGAGATCCGCCAAGGGTTGGGCGTCCGAACGACAGAAGTCGTCCATCGCTCATTAGTACAACAGTATGAAGCCACGACTACTATAGAGTTTAACGAAGCGTACATAACACGCGTCCACCCGCACGTTGACGGTTGGATAGAAGCAATGGGGGTCGTTACGAAAGGGGACGCGGTCACCAAAGGCCAACCGCTGTATACGTTGTACTCACCGACTCTGGTTAATGTGCAAGAGGAGTTACTTGTCGCCCTCGAGCGCGGGCAGCAAGCGCTTATTAACAGCGCTAAAGATCGGCTACGTACATTAGGCGTCTCCGAATCAACTATTGAGGCTATTAGCGCATCGAAAAAAATTGAACGTGCGGTGACGCATTTAGCGCCAATGTCGGGTGTCGTCACCGACTTAACTATTCGACAAGGTATGTACGTTCAGCCAGGCACACAGCTCATGGCGATAGCAGATCCTACGTCACTGTGGGTTATCGGCGAAGTCACGCACGATGCCAATGTCACCGACTTATCGGCCGCACCAATAACAGTAAACCTCGCGGGACGACCGTTGCCTCAGTGGCAAACGAAGATTGATTACGTGTACCCCCAAGTAGATGCGTATCGTCGAACCCTTCGTTTTAGAGCGCCACTCACCCATACGGAAGGCACACTCAAGCCTGGCATGTACGCTCAAGCGACCATTAAGCTGCCACCCAGCACACCAGAGCTTGCGATTCCTATTGAAGCGCTCATCCGAACAGCGGGGCAAGACCGTGTAGTCATGATCTGCTCTGACGGCAGCTTTAAATCGGTGGAGATTACGCGTGGTAATGTCATTGGGGATTGGGTCGAAATCCGCAAAGGATTACGCCATGGAGACCAAGTCGTCACATCAGCCCAGTTCCTGATTGATTCCGAGTCAAGTAAAGACAGCGACTTTCAGCGCATGAGTCACAATGACAGTGCTAGCTGTCAGCCAGCGTCAATGAGTGATCACTCTATGGAGGGCATGGATCA
>DAIRTN010000042.1:0-8098 GCA_036803865.1 Luminiphilus sp. | reverse complement strand
AGCGTTCAGCTTATTCTGATTAGTTCGGAAGAGGCACTTTAAACTTGTTACTGTAAAAATAGCCACTGTAAAGCAGACCACTTGGAGCACTTCATGACTCTAGAACAGCTATTTAGTCTTTGCGGCAACCTATCAATGGTCGGCTGGCTTGGTCTAGTAATAGCGCCCCGCTGGCGCGTGACTCGGGATTGGGCCGCACCCGTCATTGCGCCTATTATCATCGGCACTGTTTATGTTTGGTTGATGACCAGCAATTATCCCGCAGCACCAGAAGGCGCAGGCTTCGGCTCACTTGCAGGCGTCACCTTACTTTTTTCTGTCCCTGAGCTTTTACTCGCCGGATGGATTCACTACTTGGCTTTTGATTTGTTCGTCGGTGCCTGGGAGGTGAAAGATGCTCAGCAAACGGGCATTCATCACCTTGCTGTCATACCGTGTTTATTTGCCACGCTACTGTTTGGACCAGGCGGTTTGCTGCTGTACTTGGCCATCAAGTTTGCCTTCCAAACATTTCAGAAGAGGCAACCTAGCGAAGCCTAAGCAGGCCCACTCATCGTCAGCCGCGGCATTGCAAGGGGAAACCTTCATGGACAACCTGCCAGTCTAGAGATACCTTTAATCTACTTACTTCAGAGGCGTCCACCCAATGCGATTACGTCAAATCATCGAGTCCCTTAGTAGGCTGATAATCCTTTTCAGCTTAGCCGGCCCAGCCTATGCCTCATCGCTAGCGAATCAGGTTGTTATTCACCGTGATCAATGGGGTGTGCCGCATATCCGCGGAGAATCAGATGCTGCCGTTATGTTCGGCTCCGCCTGGGCTCAGAGTGAAGACCACTTCTGGCAGCTTGAAGACACCTACATAAAGGCCCTTGGACGCTACGCCGAAGTAATGGGTGAGTCTGGAGTTGAAAGTGATCTCGACGTCGCGCTTTTTGAGATCGTCGAAAGTTCGCAGCGCGATTTCACCTCGCTCCCGTTAGAAATTCAAACCCTTGCCCGCGCGTTTGCCGAGGGTTATAACTTTTTCCTCGAGCGCAATCCTGATGTCACGCCGCGTCTTATTACTCGAATGGAGCCGTGGCACGTATTAGCTTTTGAGCGCTTTATGATATTGCCGCGCTTGTTGGGTGCGGCACACGCGCCGTCCCGCGAGGTGGCGCAATTAGAGGCCGAGGAACTCGCGTCCCTCGGTTCGAATCAATGGGCCATTGGGCCCGACCGCACGCGCAACGGCACCGCAATGCTGTTCATCAACCCGCATCAACCTTGGTATGGCTCAGGCATGTTCACCGAAATGCACGTGAAGAGCGATTCTGGTTGGGATTTTTCTGGCGCAATGTATCCCGGTGCGCCATTCCCAACTGCTGGCTTTAACAACCACCTTGGCTGGGCCTATACGGTCAACGAAGCGGATATCTCAGACGTGTATCGACTGACCTTCGATCACCCAAGCGATTCTGACCTGTATCGTTATGACGGCGATTGGCGGCGCGCTGAGACATGGGAGATTGAGCTTGCTGTGAAAGGTGAAACCCAGCCACGGCGCTATAAGCTGCGCAGGAGCCATCATGGTCCGATAACTAGGCAAGAAGACGAAACGCATTTTCTTGCCATAAAAGTACCGCGACTTTACGACGGATCCCGTATGGTGCAGTCCCTTGCCCAATCACGCGCGTCGAATTTTACCGAGTGGTACACCGCTGCATCTAGCCTTCAGCTGCAGACGTTCAACACAATGTATGCCGATGCCGACGGAAATATCTTCTATCTCTACAATGGCACGGTCGCCAAGCGTAAGACCGGTGTTGATTGGACAAAACCCGTAGACGGTTCCGATCCTGAACTTGAGTGGGGCGAGTTCCATCCTATTGAGGAACTGCCGCAGGTCTTTAACCCAGCGTCGGGCTTCATGCAAAACACCAATTCAACCCCCTTCACCACAACCGACGATGGCAATCCTTCGATGTTAGATTTCCCAGCTTACATGGTGGAAGATGCCACGGACGACAAACGCCGCGCGCAAATGTCTCGTTGGCTGCTGCGTCAGGCCAAGGATATGACGTTCGAAAAGTTTCAAGAGCTGGCCTATGACACCACGCTTTACTGGCCGATGACGGAGCTACCCCGCTATCAACGCCGATTCGAATCGTTGGAACAGACTCACCCCACGCTCGCCAGCGAAGTAAGACCCTTTCTCGACCACCTCCTCGATTGGGATTACCGAAGTTCACTTAAATCGACGCAAACAACGCTCGCCGTCGCGTGGTATGAGGCGCTTTATGGCAGGGGCTATCCGGTTGAAACCTTGAAAGAGGAATTCGTGGCAGACATCCCTGCGCGATTCCGTGCGCTTGCTCGCGCAGCACAGACGCTTGAAGAGCGTTACGGCACTTGGCAGGTCGCCTACGGCGACGTTCATCGGCTTCAGCGGCACGCGCCTTATGGCAGCACCAGCAGCGTTCCGTTCGATGATCGCGAGCCGAGCCTGGGAGTGGCAGGCGTGCGCGGCCCCCTCGGTGTCGCTTTTACTATTTACCATACCGCGCCGACGGACGACCCGAATCGGCAATTTGAGTATGCAACTACGGGGTCGTCGTATAAGGCGGTGTACGAGTTCCATCCCGATGGAGTGAGGGCCGCGAGCTACTTACACTACGGGCAAAGCCACAATCCAGAATCACCGCACTTTTTTGATCAGGCAACACTCCTTTCGGAAAGGCGCTTCAAACCGGCGTGGTTTCACTGGGATGATGTGGTGGCAAATACGAAACGCGCTTATAGCCCGGGTGATTGAGCGAAACGGCTTGCAGTAAGAATGTGTTCTTCGCAGTAGCAAGTCTCCCTCGTGAGTTTTCCATTTCTTAAGCTGAATGGAAAACTCACGAGGTTATGGACCGATATTTTTAGACAGCGTTACCGCGCCGCGTTAATCCTTCAAACTGTAAGCAATCACATACCCACCCGGCACGTCACCTGCTTCGGCATCCTCATCAACGGCATTTTCAAGCTGCAGCGCACCGCCGCCATCTGCGACGGTAACGATGACATATTGCTTACCAGTAGTTGGGCTCACATAGCTCATGGGCGTGCCCGTAGACGAACCTGGCAGACTGTCGGTCCACACCTCTTCACCGGTTAACACATCAATCGCACGCGCGGTGCTGTCAACGACGCCCGCATTAAAGATGACACCGCCGCCGGTAACGATCGAGCCTGCGTTGTAGAACATGCCCATAGGCAGAGGCAGACGGCTAGGAATGCCCAAAGGCCCCTGCTCTTTCGCTGTACCTAATGGTCGTCGCCATAGAAGCTCTTTTGAGGCGAGGTCGACTACCGCCATCTCGCCGTAGGGCGGCTCGATGCAGGGCGCGAAGATTGGCGAGAGGAAGAAGAAAGAGTAGACCGCGTAAGGGGTACCCGCCTGCGCACCGCCGATACCGAATACTTCGTTTTCCTTCACTTCGTCTCTAGGAATTAGGCGCACAACCGACGGGTTGTTCATGGTGTTGACCACCATTAGGTTATTCACCTCATCGACCGCCACACTCCCCCAGTTCATGCCACCAGCAACGCCCGGGTAGTAAAGCGAACCATAGCCTGTAGTGGGCGGCGTTAATGGGCCTTCATAACGCATGCGCTTAAACTGGAGTCTGCAGGCAGCCTGATCGAATGGCGTAATGCCCCACATGTCCGCCTCGGTAAGACGCTTAGCGAACGACGGCATACCCACCGAGAACGGCTGCGTTGGGCTCGTGAAATCTTCAGGAATGTCAGTTTGCGGCGTAGGCAGTTCGGCGACTTCGGCGAGCGGCTCGCCAGTCTCTCTGTCGAGCAAGAACAGCTCCGCACGCTTAGTAGGCACGACTACTGCTTTGCGAATTACCCCGTCAACGGGGATGTCGACAAGCGTCGGCTGCGACGGCACGTCATAGTCCCAGATGTCATGATGCGTGGTTTGAAAGCTCCAACGAACACGACCCGTGCGCGCGTCTAGCGCCACGATCGAACTTGCGTATTTGTCCATCGCTTCGGTGCGGTGGCCGCCAAAATAGTCTGGCGTGCCATTGCCTGTCGGCACATAGATCAGCCCGAGTTCTTCGTCGGCACTTGTTAGACTCCACACGTTTGGCGTGCCGCGCGTGTAATTTTCGCCTGGCTCGGGTAGGCCGGTTCGATCTTCGCGCCCCATGTCCCAAGCCCACACCAGTTCACCGGTCTGAGGATTAAATCCGCGTACGACACCCGAGGGCTCCTCGGTCATTTGGTTATCGAGCACCCAGCCGCCCAGCACCAACACATCGTTTGAGATAGTCGGCGGAGAGGTCACGAAATAAAAGCCCGGTATCACCTCGCCCATGCCGGCTAGGAGGCTGATCTGGCCATCAACGCCAAAGTCACTGCACGGAATGCCCGTATTCTTATCGACAGCAATTAATCGCGCATCGGTAGTGGCGGTGAGAATGCGTTCTGCACACTCGGTCTCGGGATCCGCCTCGGGGCTTTCATAATAAGTTACGCCGCGGCAGGTATCCCAGAAGCCAATTTTCGGTGACTGTAAGTCAGGATCAAACCGCCAGCGCTCTTCGCCTGTGTCCGGATCTAGCGCCAAGATAATGTTTTGGCCGGTGCATAAGAAGAGGCCATCATCGATCTGAATCGGCGTACCTTTGAACGCGCCAGGCACACCGGTGCGAATTTCCCAAGAGCGCTCTAACTGGCCGATATTATCGAGATTGATCTGCGCGCTTGCCGCATACCGCGTGCCAGACTTAGAGGAGCCGTAATTAGCCCAGTCGCCGGTCGCATTGTTTACAGTGCCTGTGCCCAGAGCCGTCGGGGTGCCGACTTCGTAGCCGCCGCTGAAAAGCAGCGCAACACCTAGCATGGCTAAACTGGCTACTGCGGCCTGAGTTGCCCGTAGCGAAAACAAAGGCGCAGGCTCGGCCTGCAATAGCCCTCTGCGCACCCTTGGCAATAAAAACCACAGGCCCAACACGCTGAACATGGCGACACGCGGCATGAGAGCCCATGCATCTAAGCCCGATTCATAAAGCGCCCATAAATAGGTGAACAGCAAGAACGCGCCGTAAAGCGATGCGCCACGGCTGTCGCCGCGAAACAGAAGCACTCCAGTGGCGACAAGCACGACACCCGCAAAGGCGTAATAGAGCGAGCCACCGGCTGTTACGAGCAAGACGCCCATCCACAGCAAAAGCACCCCTATGAGGCCCATGACGATGGAAAGGAGTCGTGGTTTAGGATACTGGAAAGAATTATTCAAGGCGTACTCCTAAGCATGTGCATTTATTAGATAAGACAGCAGCAGTCGAGCACTCCCTTTATTTTCGGGATTAATTAGCTGCGGTCAGAGAATAATATGTATAGACGCACGATGGAACCGATTATAGAGGAGTAAGAGCGACTGTGCTCCCAGCACCTTAGCACGATCAAAGAGAATTCCTAATCTCTTATTGAAGCACTCGTTCAATTGCTTGAGAAAGGTTAGGATGGCCCTCCCCTCGGCTATGGCAAACATTCACATGAACCTACTTCATCTCTCCGACATGCACTTCGGACCTCGCCACTGGCTAGGGAACAATAAAAAATTATTAGAGAAAATTAACAGCTACGATGTTGATATTGTTCTGAATACCGGAGATAGCACGACAGATGCGTTAGAAAGTGAGTTCGAGGAAGCTGGCCAATTTCTCCAGGGAATAGATTGCACAAATGTCATCTCGATACCGGGAAATCACGATAAGCGCAATATGCGCAGTGCTGACTATTTCCGCCAGTATATTGATAATGTCGAAGTAATCCGTCCGCTTGATCGCGACAATTGCCGAAAGCACCACCTTTACCTAGATAGCCACACCACAGGCATAAGTGATCATTTTACAGATATCAACTTCCTTAAAAAAATTAAAGTCAACTCAGAAGCTATTTTATTGGTCTGCCTTGATTCGAATGAACTCTATAAAGACACAGGGTTTGTAGACAAAGAAATACTGAAGGCTGTGTCAGAAAGAATTCGTTCTGAGGCATATGACAGAATAGTGCTACTCAATCATCATTCCATCTTGGACACAGATTCAGACCCTCTCTTCAATTCTAAAATAGTTATCGAATTCGTACGCGAACACAAAATAAACCATGTGTTTTGCGGTCACACTCATCAGCTATCGATTATGAAATCGACAGATTTGTACCACGGCCATTCATTTGTACAGTACAAAAATGGCTCGCTCTCCAGCGCCAATACGCCCAACGACACCAACATGTTTATTTACTATAGCGATTTCGGAACCGAAACAATGAAAATCCATATCATTCGCTCTGAAATAAAGGGAGGAGATCTGAATTTTCGAGAAGAAATAGTCGCCCTCTAATCAACTCCTTTTTTGGAAAAAAATGAACAATAAACAATCGGATAATCCAATCGTTGCGACTAAATTAATTCTTAGTATTTGCTTTGGATACGGACTATTAATGTTATGCAGGACGGTGGTGGGCGTAGCTGGGCCAGCCATGCTCGAAGATCCAACGCTTAATATCGACACCGCCACGTTCGGAGCAATTCTAGGATGGGGCACTGCTGGCAATCTAATGGGGAAGGTCACAACTGGAGCGCTAGCAGATAAAATTGGTGGTAGTAAAATATTTATCTCAGCAATATTTTTTGCTGCAATCGCCACATTCATCTTTGGCACTCTATCTACCAACTCTGCTTTCTTTGTTCTCTACTTTTTAACAGTTTTTGCAAAAGCGGCTGGTTGGCCCTCGATCGCTAATATAATTAGAGCGAGCTTTTCGGAGAATCGCCATGGGCGAATATGGGGATTCATCGCCACAAGCTCTAGGATAAGCTCCGTAGCAACTACACTATTGGCCAGCAGCCTGCTTCTAATATTCTCTTGGCGGGGCATGTTCTTTAGTGCTGGAATCCTGACATTACTTATCGCAGCAGTGCTCATAAAAACACTGAAAGAACCAAAGAAAGACCTACACAATTCAGTGCAACCCGCAGACGCAGATAACCCGACCAGTTTAGATGACGAGGTATCCGCACCTCATCCGCTGAAGACGTTGAAGACTAGAGAGGCGATAGGCCATTTCATAAGAAGCCCCCGTTTTTGGTTAATAAGCCTTGGCGTATCAGCACTAGCCGTTCTATTCGAATTTCAGGTGTTCCTTCCTATTTACCTTAGCGAAACTTATGACTTAGCGCCCGCCTACGCAGGAATCGCCTCCTCAACTTTTTCGCTAGGTTGTTTAGTCGCTGTCTTTAGCGGTGGATTCATATACGACAAACTCACCAAGAAAAGCCTGATTTATGC
The DNA here is from genome assembly GCA_036803865.1 of Luminiphilus sp. Lineage (GTDB taxonomy): Bacteria > Pseudomonadota > Gammaproteobacteria > Pseudomonadales > Halieaceae > Luminiphilus. The sequence goes on along the minus strand of DAIRTN010000042.1, from coordinate 758 downwards.
TCTCGGGCTTAGCTTAACGTTAGCCGTAGCAAGCCTACTATTACTAAGAGTACTCGGCGACCAGGGCTCTACAGGAACGCTAGAATTAACGCTTACCGTTCTACTCATATTTTTGTTCGGATTTGCAATCTCCCCTGCGTACTATATTCCTATGAGTGTTTTCTCAATAAGCTTCGGTGGTAGACACTGCGGCCTGCTTGTGGGACTAATAGATGCTATTGCCTACTTTGGTGCGATGAGTTTTGATTTCATCGGCGGTGCTGTGGCAAATAAAGAGGGGGGCTGGCAAGACTTTATCCTTATCCTTATCGTCACCTCAGTGCTCGCAACGATAATTATGACCACCTTCCTCTATTTGGATTATCGGCATTCACGACAAAGCAATGCTTGAGCCTACTAAATTGGAATGCATCAACCCTGCCAGTTAATAACTCTATCTAAAAAGGACTAATGATTATGAGTAAAGAAAAAAGCAGTACTAAAGAAACTAAAAAGAAAGCCCTCCTCACGCCAAAAGAAAAAAAGGCTGCGAAGCGAACTGCAAAATCTGAAAAGAACGTCTTAGGCAATTAGCGACTGCGCTGCACTATCCCCATCATCTTATAAAGAAGCACCGAGGCAGAAAACTGATAGGCATGGAAGCCTTCGATGGGGGCGAACTCAGTGAGATCGAAGCCGATTATTTCTGCCTGACTCGCAACTGATTCGATAAGTCCAAGCGACTGATACCAGCCCAAACCACCTGGCACAGGTGTGCC
>DAIRTN010000041.1:6564-10873 GCA_036803865.1 Luminiphilus sp. | reverse complement strand
ATCCATTAAGACGCCTTAGGCGCTCAATGAGGCTTGATGTATCCCAACGACCACCCCCCATATGTTGAATGTCAGCATAGAATTGATCGACCAAGGCGGTGACCGGCAGCGATGCGCCCACGTCATTGGCGGCTTGGATCACGATACCCAAATCTTTGCGCATCCAGTCGACTGCGAAGCCAAAGTCGAACTGACCATCGATCATAGTGGCGTGTCGATTCTCCATCTGCCAGCTTTGTGCGGCGCCTTTAGAGATGGCAGCAATCACTGCACGGCCATCCAGCCCCGCTTTTTCGGCAAAGTGCAGTGCTTCTGAAAGACCCTGTACCAGCCCCGCAATACAAATTTGATTAGCCATTTTAGTGAGTTGACCCGCGCCGCTTTCCCCCATGAGTCGAGTGCTTTTTGCATAGCAATTGAGGAGTGGCATTATGCGCTCGTAAACAGGCTCGGCGCCTCCAATCATGATGGTGAGAGCACCGTTCTCAGCGCCAGCTTGTCCACCCGATACTGGCGCGTCGAGAAAGCACAAATTGTGTTCGGTGCAGGTCTGATCAAGTTCGCGCGCAAGCTCGGCAGATGCGGTGGTGTGATCGATAACGACGCTACCTGGCTTCATTGTGGCCAATATACCGTTGTCCCCATAGATCACGCTTCGGACGTCATCATCATTGCCGACGCAGATACAAACCACATCGGCATTTAATGCAGCAAGGGCGGGCGTTTCGGCGTTGACGCCGCCGTAGTCTGTTACCCACTGCGTGGCTTTATCGGCGGTGCGGTTATAAACGCAGGTAGTGAAGCCGGCTTTCTGTAGATGGCCCGCCATTGGGTAGCCCATGGCCCCTAAGCCAATAAAAGCAACGCGCTTTATGTTCGATGTCATCTCTATCCCCTTGAGCGATATTATTCGCCGTAACGTGGGCTCGGCCGGGTCCAGAATGCAACTAACTCTATGCCACCCCCATACAGAGAGCATGATAATAGATGTACTATAAAGATAGTTAAACGCTACACGTTAATTAAAGTGCAAGGAGGATTAGGGCATGGCGGTACTACATAAAATGGTCGCAGGGGTAATTGTCGCTGGCGTCGCGATGTCTGGCTTCGCGCAAAGCTTGGGTCCCGGCGCAAGACCCGTGGGTGCCGATTGGTCGCGCAGTCCTGTCTATGGCACGCACGGCATGGCAGCTACGGCGCAACCGTTGGCGTCGCAAGTCGCTCTTGATGTGCTTAAAGCGGGGGGGAGTGCGGTTGATGCTGCGGTGGCAGCAAATGCGACCTTAGGATTGATGGAGCCCACGGGCAATGGAATCGGTGGCGATCTATTTGCCATTGTTTGGGATCCCAAAACGCAGAAACTTTATGGCTACAACGGGTCAGGCCGATCGCCATTGGGTCGTGATCTTGATCAGATGAATACAAAGATTGCCGCGATGAAAGCCGACGGTCGTCTTGCTGCAGATTATGCCGGTATTCCCTCCCACGGATCGCTGTCAGTAACAGTGCCGGGTGCTGTTGATGGATGGTTTGCGCTGCATGAGCGCTGGGGAAAGCTGCCCATGAAGCAAGTGCTTGCACCCGCGATTGGTTATGCCGAGCAAGGTTTCCCCCTATCGCCTGTTATAGCCAGTGGATTTGCTGCAAATCTTCGCCGTCTTCAGTCTGTCGCGCCGATGGTGGAAGAGCTTGATAATGCTATGGCATTGTATTTCGCCGACGCAAAGGCACCTGCTGCAGGCGATATTTTTGCCAATCCTGATCTGGCCAAAACACTTCAGGCAATAGCGGATGAGGGTCGCGAGGCTTTTTATGAGGGCGAGTTGGCGGCCAGACTTGGCGCATACTTCATGCGTATTGGTGCGGACCTTACCTACGACGATCTCAAGCAGCATCGAGGAGAGTGGGTTGAGCCGCGGGGTGTTGATTATCATGGCGTTACGCTATGGGAACTGCCTCCTAATGGGCAGGGCTTTGCTGCCTTGATGATGCTCAATATTCTCAAACAGACTGACTTACGCGATTTCGAGAGAGGCTCGCCAGAAATCTTCCATTACATGGTCGAAGCTAAACGGTTAGCGTTTGAAACTATGGCGCAAACGTTTGGAGACTCTGATTTTTCGAATATTCCTATTGATGACTTGTTGTCAGAGGATTTTGCGCGACGACAATTTCAGCGAATTGATCCCAAAACAGTGATTGCGCCAGACGCCTTGGCGGTTGAATTAGAGGGTGAGGGTGACACCACCTATCTGACTGTAGCTGATAAAGATGGCGTTATGGTGTCGCTCATCCAGTCTAATTATCGAGGCATGGGTTCGGGTCTTGTCCCTGATGGTATGGGATTTATGTTGCAGGATCGCGGTGAATTGTTCTCGTTAGATCCTAAGCATCCCAATAGCTACGAACCCGGTAAGCGTCCTTTTCATACAATTATTCCAGCTTTCCTCACTCAGAACGGACAGCCTCTCATGAGCTTTGGCCTCATGGGTGGGGGCATGCAGCCTCAAGGACACGTGCAAATCGTGGTAAACATGATTGATTTTGGCATGAACGTCCAAGAGGCGGGTGATGCGGCGCGTTTTTCCCATGATGGCGGTGCAAGTCCCGACGGGGGTACACCCGATGAGTACGGCGTACTTTATGTAGAGCCAGGTGTTCCCCAGAGCACAATCGATGCCCTATCGGCTTTGGGCCATACGGTTGAAGTCAATGATGGCGGAGTGATGTTTGGAGGCTATCAGGCAATAGTGAGAGACCCAAACAGTGGTGTTTACTCGGGAGCAACAGAGATGAGAAAAGACGGTACGGTTACCGCCTGGTGACCTTACTCTTCCTCTTCCGTGAATACTTCATCGTAGTCGAACTCTGCTTCAAATTCGGAATACGAGGGGCGTTCAGGAAGAGGCTGTAGATCCGCCTCGCTAGCTTCTGGACTTCGAGGGTCGTTATCAAAACTCGCGGGCGCGGTATCGAGGCCAGCGGCGACGAAAGGGCTTTGATCTTGAACGGATACAGCGGTTTTACCGAGTGGTTGAAGCATAATGTAAAGTGCGGCGATGACCGAAAAGCCCGCGATCCCGAAAAATAGAAAGCTACTCCCGAACAGCGACATCATCTGACCAATGGCCAAAGGCGCTGTGGCAGCGGCTAGTGAGTTAAGTAGCAGCACTGAAGATGCAATAGTGACAAACTCATCTGGCTTACTGTTATCCGCAGCTTTTGCCAAGGATACAGCGTAGATAGCATTGGCTGCTGCGCCAAAAAGGAATCCTGCGCATAACAGCCAGCTCGTATTGGTCGACAGCGTCATGAGCAAGCTGGATCCAGCCGTTGCGATTGCCAGACCTGCAAGCACATAGCGTCGATCAATTCGATCGGATATGAGACCGATGGGGTATTGCGCTAAAGCGCCGCCGACGACCGTTGAGCTAATAAACAGCGGCACAAAATCGGTGGTGCCAGCCGCACGGAGACTAAAAACTGCGGCGAGACTCCAAAAGCTGCCCATCACAATACCCGAGAGTAAGCCTCCTGCAAAAGCGGTATGGGAGCGTTTGTAGAGCAGTGTAAAACTGAGCTTAGTACTGGGGACCGGTGCTGGTGCCAAAGACTTGGTGAGACTAACGGGTACTACGGCGAGCGCGATCAAGATGCCCGCCAAGATGAACGGTTTTGACGAATCTGCAGGCGTTAAGTTGACTAAGAACTGCCCCAGTGTAATCGCTGCGAGAGTTAGAAACGTGTAAATCGCAAGTACTTTTCCTCGGGCGTCGCTCGGTGTTTGGTCGGTTAGCCAGCTCTCAATGACGGTGTAGGCACCACACATCATTGCGCCGATGGTAAAGCGAAGAATGAGCCAAACTGCCAGGTGGTTTGATAAATCGAGGGCGAGCAGTGCGCTCAAAAATCCGGCAAGCAGTGCGCCGAAGATACGAATGTGGCCAACCTGAGCAATGATATTGGGGATAAAAAAGCAGCCGGTTACAAACCCCAGATAGTAAGCGGAGGCTGTTAGGCCGATCAGCGTATCACTGAAGCCAATTTGGTCTGCGCGTAAGGGGAGGAGTGTCAGATGCAAGCCATGCCCAGCCAAGAGCAGGGCAGTTGCTATCAATAATGATGTTAGTGGTCTAAGACTACGCATTAAACGCTAGTGGGCTCGCTATAAGGTGACATCTTCGTGCGATTCCAATGATCGTCGCAGATAGTGTGAATGGCATGTCCAAGGCTATAGGATTATTGGCGCAGCGCAAGGATGCTTGGCCTATTCTGGTATGAATTCACTGTCAAAAGGCAGGTGGGTTAA
>DAIRTN010000041.1:3371-6464 GCA_036803865.1 Luminiphilus sp. | reverse complement strand
ATTGCAGAGCTTATGTCCACGGAGCGTTATACGGTTCACGCTGTATCGCGTGAGCCTGTCAATGCATTGGTCGACCACTCTTGGGAGTGCGACTACGAAGATGACTCGATTGCAAGGATCGCTCAAGCCATCAGCGCTGAGCCCGGTTCACTGTCACGCTTGATCATTTGCAACGGCGTCCTGCACGGCGAAAGTTTTCGGCCTGAGCGCTCAATTAAGCATCTGAATAGACACAGTATGCTCCACGTGCTCGAGACGAATACTGTCGTTCCTATGTTGTGGTTGGCCGCTTTTACGACGGCTATTAAGAATGCAGATGAACTCCGGATTGCCGTTTTTTCAGCGCGAGTAGGAAGCCTTACCGATAACGGTTTAGGGGGCTGGTGTAGTTATCGGGCAAGTAAAGCGGCGCTTAATATGTCGCTGAAATGTGCGGCCATTGAGTACGCTCGACTCAATAAGAACACAAAGTTGATCGCTTTCCATCCAGGAACGACGGATACCGCGATGTCAAAGCCATTTCAGAAGGGAGTGCCTGAAGGCAAGTTATTCGAACCGTCCTTTGTCGCGCACCGCCTTATTACTTTACTTGACGCTATCGCCGCAGACGGAGAGTTGTCTTACGTTGATTGGGATGGAAAAACCATCCCTTGGTAGAAATGCTTGCTGGGATCGAAAGATGCTTTTAAGCCCGTGACGTCGCGCTGCTGTACGTAGGTCCGCTAGCAGCCAGTTTAACGAAGAAACTCAGCGCGGGTTTCCGAGTTCGCTTTAAAAGCCCCACCCAGTGCAGTCGTACGCGTAGATGAATTACTGTCCATAACCCCACGCGATTTAACACAGTAATGTACTGCGTCTATGGTGACCGCAACATCGTCGGTTTCAAGTAGTGTTTGGAGTGCTACCAGAACTTGCTGAGTTAGCCGTTCCTGCACCTGCGGGCGCTGAGCGAAAAATCTAACGATACGGTTAAGCTTGCTGAGTCCGATAATTTTATCGTTAGGGATATAGGCCACACGGGCTTTACCATCGATCGTCACAAAGTGATGTTCACAGGTCGACGTTAGATCGATGTCATCAACGCGAACCATTTCTTCAACCTGCATTTTATTATCGATTATTGATATTTTCGGAAACTGACCGTAATCGAGGCCAGAAAAAATCTCATCGATGTACATCTTCGCTATGCGATGGGGTGTCTCACACAAACTGTCGTCAGCGAGATCAAGGCCCAGCGCTGTTGTGATGTCAGTAAAAGCGTCACGGATAATGGTGTACTTCTGCTCACGGGTGTAGCCATTCTCGATCAGAGGTGTCTCCAGGCCGCGCTCCATCAATGCGCTCCGAACCAGCTCAGCTTCGGTGCTTAAAGTCGACGGAAAGTTGACGGTCTTGCTTTTAACTGTTGGATTTAGCATGAAGATTTCCTTTTGTTTGTAATTTACACTTACGACGCGCACAAGGGGTTGGATTACTCTGATCGTTGTGGCTCTAACGGCCACTGTTGCCGTCGCGGATGAGTACGGAGGTACCGCGGAGCAATTCAGTAAGTCAAGCGCTGCATTTGCTGCCATTGTTAGGGTTGATCAGCCACCCCTTTTGCCTGTTACAATGCCAATCTCGGCGCCCGACCTCATGTTTGGAATCTAGCCGAATTGACAGGAAGTCATAACTGAACAAGGAGTTGTTATGTTGACCCGCTTAAAAAGTGCAGCAGTTCCCCTAGCTGTGCTCGCAGTTGGTATTGGGATTTTCGTTTTACTCAATGCCACCAAACCTACACCCGATGCCGCTACGGAACTCCCCCGTGCACTCAGTGTTTATGTCGAAACGGCTTCTGAGCGCGATGCGCAATTGCGCGTACAAGCCAACGGTGAAGTCCGTGCTCGAATTCGTTCCGATATTGTTCCACAAGTTAACGGCCGTATTATTGAGGTGTCTCCCGAGTTTATCGAAGGTGGAGCGTTCGCCGCTAACGAGACACTCTTTGTTATTGAAGACACGGACTACCAGTCTGCATTGAATGAGGCTAAAGCCCGGGTTGCCTCCGCGCAGGTGGATCTTGAGCAAGCCCTGGCGGATGCAGACGTGGCGCGCAAACAGCTGGCAGGGCAGGCGAATCCCTCGCCGTTAGCATTGAAAAAACCACAGGTCGCACGCGCAGAGGCGGGCCTTGAGGCCGCATTGGCGAGCTTGTCATTGGCTAAAACTAATTTGGCACGCACCCGCGTCTCGCTACCCTATGCTGGGCGTATAGCGACGACTACCGTCGATCTTGGGCAATTTGTGAGTGCGGGGAAAGTCGTTGGATCGGCGTTCTCTACGGACAGTGTCGAAGTGCGGTTACCACTTACCGATGCCCAGTTAGGCGCGCTAGGCGTCCCCATTGGTTATCGCTTCGAGGAAGGGCAGGGCTTGCCTGTGGACTTCAGTGCCGAGGTCGCCGGTAAGATTTATCGATGGTCTGGCGAGCTGACCCGAGTGGATGCGTTAATCGACCCGGCGACACGGGTCATTTATGCCACCGCAGAGGTCAAAGATCCTTACAAGAATTTAACCAGCCGTGATGCGATGCCTCTGGCCGTAGGCCTGTACGTTAACGCTTCCATTGCGGGTCGCATTGTTGATGATGCGATAGAGATTCCAGCGGAAGGGCTGCGTGCAGGTAGTCGCGTGTTTGTGCTTACCGAGGAAGGGCAGCTCTCAATACGCAACGTCAATGTTATTCATAACACAGCGTATCAAACACTGCTTTCTTCAGGTGTGTCGCAAGGCGAAAACGTCATAGTGTCTGCTATCCGAAATCCGATTGCCGGTATGCGATTAGAGTCCATCGACTCGAAGTCAGGTGGCCAGGAAGGTCAGCAGGAAGATCAGCAGGAAGGCGGTGTCATCGACGCCCTCGCGGACTGAGGAGAGGATCGTGCAAAATTTAATCGCGTGGTGGATCCGTAACCCGGTCGCCGCTAACCTACTGATGCTCGGCATCTTAATAGCGGGCTGGTTAGGGCTCAAAAATATTGAGAAAGAAGCCTTTCCATCAGTTAGTCCCTACGAAGTCCAAATCGAGATCATCTGGCCCGGCGCCTCGCC
>DAIRTN010000041.1:0-3271 GCA_036803865.1 Luminiphilus sp. | reverse complement strand
GAGGATTTTGCTTCCCAGCCTTATATTTCCAAGGTCGAGTTATTTGGCGCTCGCAAAGAAGAAGTTACCGTAGAGCTTTCTGAGCTGGCCTTGCGACGATATGACTTGACGTTCGCAGAGGTAGCAGGCGCCATACGAACGAACTCCATTAACTTATCGTCAGGTCAAGTGCGGACTGCAACTGGAGACATCCAGCTTAGAGTGCTCAACTTGGCCGATAACGCGGCAGATTTTAGCGACATTATTATTAGGCAATCGCCCGAAGGCGGTGTCATTCGCGTTGGCGATGTCGCCCGTGTCATCGACGGATTCGAGGAAGAGGAGATTCTCGCCACTCTTAATGGTATTCCGGCGGTGTTATTGCAGGTGCAGTCCACCGATGATATGCAGGTTGTCAAAAGTAGTGAATCAACCAAACGTTGGATTGCAGAGACCAATAAAACGTTGCCCCCAGGTGTTCACTTGGAGCTATGGTTCGATACTGCCGATATCTATACCTCGCGGATGGACTTGATTACTGAGTCATCGATTCTAGGCCTTATCCTTGTATTCATTGTGCTGATCTTAACCCTGCGCCCTAGAGTTGCGCTGTGGGTTACCGCAGGTATTGGCGTCGCGTTCTTGGGCTCATTCGCGCTTTTGCCGGCTAATGATGTGTCACTTAACGTGATTTCCACCTTCGCTTTCTTGTTGGTACTGGGCATTGTTGTCGATGACGCGATCGTGGTGGGGGAGAGTATTCATCACCACGCCCATATCGGTCTTCCTGGTGAAGAGGCGGCTATCGTTGGAACCATGAGCGTCGCGCGGCCTGTTATTTTTGCTGTGCTGACAACGATTGTGGCCTTTGCCCCCTGGTTATTTGTGTCCGGTGTCGATGCACAAGTGACTCGCCAGTTGTCTATTGTGATTACCCTGGCCTTAATCGTGTCTCTGATCGAGGCGTTTTTTATTCTGCCCGCCCACTTACGGCACGTTGAACCGCGTCACGATCTGAAAGGTCTGGCTCTTAAGCAGCAGAAAATAGCGCACAGTATTGTTATTTTCAGTGAGCGTTACTATCAGCCATTCCTTAAAAAATGTGTGAAGCATCGTTACACCACTGCGATGGTATTTGTTTCTGCCTTTATTGTGTCAATTGGTTTGTTCGCGACGGGCTGGGTGAAATTTTATTTTATGCCTCAAGTCGAAAACGAGCAGATTTACATCAGTGTGAACTTGCCGACGGGCACGCCTTACGAGCGGGCACTAGAAGTTCTTGATCAGCTGCAAAGCGCTGAGCGGGCATTGGTTCAAGAAGTGGAGGCTGAGGCCGAGAGTAGTGGCGAAGGCACCGGTAAGTTGATTGAGGGTTGGTATACCCGCTCGCGACGCGACAGTGTTATCGCAATTGTGCGTTTATCGCCTCCAGAGATACGTGATTTGAGTGCTCGTGAGGCGGCCGAGCGACTTAGGGAGTTAACGGGTGAAATCCCTGATGCGGATGAAATCCGTGTTAACTACACCCTCAATGACAATACGCCTAGCGTGACGTTTCTGCTTCAGCACAATAATTTTGAGACGCTCAAGCAGGCCAGTGAAGACCTGCAATTACATTTACAGGGTTATGAAGCTGCATTCTTTGTGCGTGATGATCAGCAAGGTGAGTTGAGCGAACTTCATTTTGCATTAAAGCCGGGCGCAGAGAAAATGGGTGTGTCCTTAGCGGATATTTCTCAGCAGGTTCGGCAAGCGTATTACGGTGAAGAGGTGCAGCGTTTACCTCGCGAGTTTGGCGATGTACGCGTGATGGTGCGTTACCCACGGGATGCTCGCGAGCAGCTTGCTTCGTTGGACGATTTTCGGATACGGACGCTAGACGGTCGGAGTATTCCACTGAATTCGGTGGTCGACGTAACGCTGGGAGAGGGTGTTCAAAAGATCAACCGTCGAAACGGGCGGCGCGTGGTTCGAGTAGTAGCGAGCGTTGATCGTGACGCGTTAGATAAGCTTTCTCGGACAGTTAACGACGAATTTATCCCTGAGTTGGTTGCGCGCTATCCGGGACTTGAAGTGTTAAAAGGTGGTTCTCAAGAGTCAGAAGCTGAGTTCTTCAGCGAGATAGGCGCCTTGTACACGGTTGCACTGTTCGTTATCTATGCGCTGATTGCTGTAGCCTTTAGGTCATATGCGTTGCCGTTGCTGATCATGACAGCAATACCGTTTGGATTTATGGGCGCAGTATTTGGGCACTTGCTATTTGACTTGCCAATGGCGCTCTTCTCCTACTTTGGTATTGGCGCGGCCGCGGGCGTCGTTGTGAACGATAACCTTGTGCTGGTGGATTACATCCGGCGCCGAGAGCGAGAGGGCCTATCTTCGCCTGACGCCGTTATCGACGCGGCTGTGAATCGTTTTAGGCCGATATTGCTGACGACGGTAACGACTTTTGTGGGTTTGCTACCCATTATGGCTGAGCGATCGACCACAGCAGAGTTCTTGAAACCTGCGGTATTGTCGCTGGCATTTGGCGTGTTATTCGCCCTATTCGTGAGCTTGCTAATGGTACCTGCGCTCTACCTCATCGGTTGGGACTGGCAGCAGCGAACCAAACGGTTAAAAGAGCGTTTAGGTGTTGCTCAACCGGTACAGCCGCCTCAAGAGGCAGCTGCACTGCTCAAATCCGATCAGTGAATACCGTGCATCAGGCGCTTTAAGATGGGCGTAAGCACGAGCAAAACAGCGGCTGCAATAAGCCCTGTCCAAAACAGCTGGTCAAAGAGCTCAGCATAAGCGTCGATATTGCTAACCGCTGTGTTGGCAACATCGACGGTTTTTGTCGCTACCGCAGCAAGTTGGGCGGCAACGAAAGACGAATAGGCAGTAGCCAGAAACCACGTTCCCATCATGACGCCCACAACGCTTGGTACGGCGAGTTTAGTGACTGCCGACAATCCAACCGGACTCAAGCAAAGTTCGCCGGTTGTGTGTAACAAGTATGCAAGAACTAGCCACCAAGCCGATACTAGCCCAGCCTCATCGGGAAACTGTGCGCCGTAGGCGAGTGCACCAAAACCCAGGCCTGCTTGGGCAATCCCCAGTGTGAATTTCATGGGCGTGTTGGGCTCAATCCCGCGCCTTCCTAACCACGTCCAGAGCACTGCAAAGACGGGCGCCAGGGTAAAGATGAAAAAGGAGTTGGCTGCACCAAATTGAGCTGCGGTTAGTTGAATGCCAAATAAAGACCGGTCGGTAGCTCGATCTGCAAAGAGCGTCATGGAGCCTGCGGCCT
>DAIRTN010000040.1:3187-11623 GCA_036803865.1 Luminiphilus sp. | reverse complement strand
GTGCGCGTAAGCAAGTCGAAACAGCCCGTGATTCTGAAATGTTGAGCCGTGAGGCTGCCGCTGTAGTATCAGCTATTGTCGTATGCGTTTTTCACTGTCTCAGCGATGATTTTAAGACCTATGGTTACAACGTCATTGGGTGCGGCATAGTTCACGCGGATACATTCGTTGCGATGCTGCCAATCGTCATTCAGGCCCGGGAAGAAGTGGTGTCCCGGGATGATATAGACGCCTTTTTTGACTAAGCGCGCATACAATTCGCCGCTAGATATGGGTAACCCCTCAAACCAAAGCCAGAGAAATAATGCGCCTTCTGCGCGGTGAACCCGCACAGGTAAGTTGCCCATTGCACGCTTAACCTCAGACAGGGCGTGCGCAACTTTGCTCTGATAAAACGGTCGAATAGATTCATTGCACAGACGCATCAGATCGCCGCGCTGTATTAATGCTGCCGCAAGGGTCGGGCCGACTCGGCCCGGGGAGAGGCTATTAATAGCGTTTGCGTTGCGAATAAGTCGAATAATGCTAGGGTCAGCGACAACAATGCCTGTTCGTAAACCGGGCAGACCGAGTTTCGATAAGCTCAAGCAGAGAATGATCCCATCGTCCCATAGCGGTTTGGCGTCGGTAAAAATCATCCCGGGGAAGGGCAGACCATAAGCGCCGTCAATAATAAGAGGAACGCCAGCCGTTTGGCAGCGAGCCCGGAGGCGTGTCAGTTCAGCATCACTGATTACGTTACCCGTAGGATTTGTCGGACGTGAAACGCAAACCGCACCGTGACGCATAGGGTCGATGACGAGTTGGTCAAAGTCGACGTGATACTTAAAAGTGTGCTCATCTAAACATTCGATAGTGGCACGATGGCCTTCAAAAATATCTTCTTCTGCCAGGCCAACGTCCGCGTAGCCCACATACTCGGGCGTGATGGGCAAAAGGATTTTTTTAAAATGACCGTCAGAAAACTGCCCCGCTAAGCAGTTGAACAGCAGGCCAAAGCTACTTTGACTGCCATTTGTAATGGCGATGTTGTCAGCACTAATATCCCAGCCGAATTGCTCGTGCAGCATATTTGCGAGAGCGTGACAAAAGGTGTCGTTACCTTGTGGGCTGTCGTATTCCCCAACCATTTGTCCAAAGCGCAGGGCGTCGTTAAGTATTTCAGACAGCGCTTCCTTGAAAACGGCTTCGACTTCTGGGATGTGTGCTGGGTTGCCGCCTCCTAACATGTAAACTGGGGGTGGCGCTGATCGTGCTTTCCCGAGATCATCCATGAGTTGAACGGTACCGGTATCCTGCTGGAATCGTTGTGCAAAGCGAGAAAACTGCATTAGCCTGTCGGTCACTCCTAGAGCTGGTCAAAGTTTATGGACCACACGGTAGTGTGAAGGTCCGAAAGCGAGCGCTAAGCTTACGTAAATTACAAGGAATCAAAAGCTGTAATGTCGCAAATATCACCGACCACGCCCGTTTTAATCGGCATCGCTCAGTATACGGAGCGATTAGACGACCCCCACTATCAAGCCCTTTCGCCCGTAGCGATAACGGCGCAAGCCGCAAGGCTTGCCCTGCAGGACTGCGGTGGTAGCCGAATGGGGGAAATGATTGACACGATTATGACTGCACGCACTTTCGAGGATTCGACGCCTGCATTGGCCTTTCCTCACGGGCGCTCAGATAACTTTCCGCGCTCTGTGTGCAAGCGCTTAGATATTTCACCCGCATCTGCGGTATGGGCCATGTCCGGCGGTGATTCTCCTCAAAAGATGGTGGTCGAGGCATGCGAGCGTATCGCGGAGGGTCTCAGCAGTGCCGTACTGATCTGTGGTGGTGAAGCCATGTCCACGGCTGGGGCATTGATTAAGGCCGGCAAAACGGTCGATTGGTCAGAAGCAGTTGATGAATCCGTGGATGACCGCGGTGAAGGCATTGATTACGTGAGTCATGACGAATTGGCGCATGGTCTGATCACACCTCCGCTTTTTCATGGCTTGATCGAAAATGCACGGCGGGGCCGAACTCAGTGCGCTTTTGAAGAATGGTTGTCCCATATGGGCGAGTTGTTTGCGCCTTTTAGCCAGGTGGCCTCTACAAACCCGTATTCTTGTCAGCCTGGGGTAAGTTACACGGCTAGCGAGTTAGCTACTGTTGGTGAGCACAACAGAATGATTGCTCATCCTTACCCCCAGCGTTTGGTTGCTCGCGATAAAGTGAACCAAAGTGCGGCTGTGGTTGTTGTGTCAACGGCCGCAGCGGATGCGCTTAATGTTCCCATGGAGCGGCGTATTTACCTTAAGGGTTATGCACATGCGAGCGAGCGAGCCGTTATTGAGCGGCCCGATATCGGCGAGGCACGGTCTGCGGGATTGGCAATAAAGGCCGCGCTCAGTGCTGCCAATGTATCCCTTGATGATGTAGCGCTTTTTGATTTTTATAGTTGTTTTCCCGTTGCGGTAGCTAATGCGATCGAGGCCGTGGGGTTAGCGGCGAATGATTCTCGAGGGCTTACGCTCACGGGTGGGCTACCCTACTTTGGAGGGCCGGGTAATAACTACTCTATGCACGCCATTGTCGAGGTTGTTGATCGACTTCGTAAGGGGCAGGGGCAATATGGCATGGTGGCGGCTAATGGCGGCTTTTTGTCGAAATATGCGGTCGGCGTCTACAGTTCGCGGGCAGAGAATTTCAATCATTGCGACAGTGCCGCTGTTCAGGCGGAGGTCGACGCGCTGTCTTCTCCAGTTTTCAATCGATCCCCAGAGGGAAAGGGTCGAATCGAAACGTATACGCTTAGCTATGACCGCGAGGGCAAGGCTAAATCTGCTGTCATTGTAGGTCGCTTAAATAAGACTAATGAGCGCTTTATTGCAATGACTCCCAAAGGTAATCGAGAGATAGCCGAAGTGTTAACAACGTGCGAGCCTCTCGGCCTTAGCGTTTCGGTGGTGACTGATGCTCACGTGAATTATTTTCAGTTAGTGGAAGAATCCGAGTAAACTCACGGCGCTATAATTTTAAAAGCGACCATTTATAATAGGAGAAACGCGTGTCTGACCCCGTGTTAATTGATATCCATGATGGTGTTATGACCATTACCCTTAATCGGCCTGACGCCAAGAACGCCGTGAATCTGGCGCTAGCGCAGGGTATGGCCGCCGCCCTCGACCAGCTTGATGCTGATGATTCAATTCGGGCAGGCATCATAACCGGTGCGAACAACACGTTTTGCTCAGGAATGGATCTAAAAGCGTTTGTACGCGGCGAGGCACCGTATGTAGCCGGTCGCGGTTTCGCTGGCCTTGTTGAAGCGCCACCTGAAAAACCTCTCATTGCAGCTGTTGAAGGCTACGCGCTGGCGGGGGGGTTCGAGATCGCGCTGACTTGCGACCTGATTGTCGCCGCTGACACTGCCAAGTTTGGTATTCCGGAAGTGAAGCGTGGCTTGGCCGCTGCCGCGGGGGGGCTCATGCGGCTACCCCGTCAGCTCCCCTACAGATTGGCAATGGAGCTTGCGCTCACAGGTGATTTTCTCGATGCGTCTCGGGCACTTGAACTTGGCTTGATTAACGAGGTGGCTGAATCTGGTCAGGCACTAGCACGCGCGCAGGCGCTGGCGGCACGAATTGCCGCCAATGGCCCTTTAGCCGTTAAGCGATCGAAGCAAGTCGTTGTTCAGTCTCAGGATTGGGCGACTGATGAGATGTTTGCGAAGCAGCAAGTACTTGTTCAAGACGTCTTTGGGAGCGAGGATGCCATGGAGGGCGCCACGGCCTTCGCCGAAAAGCGCTTACCCAATTGGAAAGGGCGTTAAGCTTAAAACCCCAATTCTATGTGTTGAAAGTCCTTGCACAGACGACACTCGTTCGATTGACACGCGTGTCGTTTTTAAAAAAAACAAAGGAGTAGCCCATGTCCCGATGGGATGTTTTTCAAGACCAAGTTATTGTCATCACCGGTGCTGCCAGTGGTTTTGGTCGTATTTTGGCCAATAAACTCAGCGTAGAGGGTGCCAAGCTTGTTCTAGCCGACATTAATGCAGAGCCTTTGGCTCGCGTGGCGGCAGAGCTCGCGCTCCCGGATAATGCGGTGACCACGACCTGTGATGTCGCCGTTGAGCTAGACGTAAAAGCTCTGGTGGAGCAGGCACGTGATGTCTTTGGGCGAGTCGATATTATGGTCAACAATGCAGGTTTGGGTACGTCCCCCAAACTGTTAATCGATACCACCGAAGAAGATATGGACATTAACTATGCCGTCAATACCAAGGGTGTCTTCTTTGGTATCAAGTACGGGATTCGCCAAATGCTTGCGCAGTCACCCCCAGGAGGCATTGTTCTAAACGTGGCCTCTATGGCGGGAATTGGTGGTGCGCCCACTATTGGCGCCTACGCTGCTGCCAAGCACGCAGTGGTTGGCCTTACTAAAACGGCCGCGTATGAATACGCAGCTAAGGGCGTGCGTGTGAATGCCATCTGCCCTTTCTTTTCTCCAACGCCCCTTGTGACCGATGCTGAGTTAGGACAAAAAATGGATTCTCTCGCGCGAGGCACGCCAATGAAGCGTTTGGGTGATCCTGAAGAGATGGTAGAAGTGATGCTAATGCTAATGTCGCCCGCCAACAGCTATATGAATGGTCAAGCCGTGGCGGTCGATGGCGGAATGTCAGCGATCTAGCGTCTCATGCTAACTTAAGAGGTAACTCCCTCAAGCGTTGCCCCGTCGCTTTAAATACTGCATTGGCGACGGCAGGTGCAATGGGAGGCACCCCCGGCTCGCCAATGCCTGTGGGGTCGCCACCGCTATCAACTAAAATGACGTCCACCGCGGGCGCGCGGTCCATACGCAGAATTGGGTAGTCGTGGAAATTACTTTGCTTTACTTCACCTTGGTCTAAATCGATGCGTCCGTATAGTGTGGCTGTGAGTCCGAACATGACGGCCCCCTCGAGTTGAGCGCGGACGATATCGGGATTAATCGCGGTTCCAACATCCGCAACACAGGTCACCTTGTGAACTCGAATTTCACCGTTTTCTATGGAGACCTCAGCGATTTCAGCAACATCAGTGGCGAATGAACTGTGCGCGGCAATGCCTAAATGATGCCCGTCTGGGACGGTCATTGACTTCATCGCTGCTTGTGCAGTTTGTAATACGCCCTGCATACGCGGTTTGTTCTGGGTATTGGCTAAGCGAAGGCTCATGGGGTCTATTCCCGCTCGATCAGCTAGCTCGTCCATCATTGATTCAACGGCAAACGCTGTATAGCTATGTCCGACTGAGCGCCAAAAGGTAAGTGGCAGTCCGTGGTCGACCGTGGCATGGGCGATGCGGTGATTCTCAAAGTCATAGGTCTCGTGTAAGCCTTCGACGCTTGAAGGGTCCACCGTCCACTGACTGAATAGGTACTCTGCAAATCCGCTTAATCCGTTTAGCAGCGAGCTCGGTAGGCTTGGAAGCAAGGCTGGAAGCATATTGGTTAAGGTATCCGAAGTGATATTGCCGCCTGCTCGCTGGACGTCCCATGCGCTAACGATTCCATCGGTTGTCACACCAGCCTTGATACGCATAAGCGATGCTGGGCGATACAGACCGTTTCGGATGTCGTCTTCCCGTGACCACAACAGCTGGACAGGTTTGTCGATGGCCATCGCAATCTCTGTCACTTCAACAATATGGGTCAGCGTGCCACGGCGGCCAAACCCACCACCGAGATACAAGTTATTGACTCGAATATTGCTACGCGGCAAGCCTGTGAGGCGCTCTACAAGCCCTTGAGCGCCTTGAATGCTCTGCACGCCGGTCCACAATTCAGCCGAGTTGTCGGAGATGTGGAGTGTGGCATTTACGGGCTCTAGCGGGGTGTGAGCTAGGAACGGAGCGAAATAATCGGCTTCTAATGTGCTGCTTGCTGCATCGAAGCCTGCCGCAAGCTCGCCTTGGTTGCTCGCTTCTACAGTGTCGCCTTCAGCAAGCGCCGCTTCGTAGTCAGTGCGAACTTGCGCACTGCTGACCTGGCCTAGCGGTATCTCTTCCCAAGATATTTCTAACACTTGTGCAGCATTTTTAGCACGCCAATAGGCGTTTGCAACGACGGCAATACCGCTCGATACAGGCACAATTGCGACAACGCCAGGCATCGATACCGCCGCTGTTTTATCGACGCTTAGAACGCGGGCTCCTGCTACAGGAGCGCGAACTACAACGGCATAGACCATGCCGGGTATATCGGCATCAATACCAAATTCAGCTGTGCCGGTCGATTTTGCAAGCGCATCGACACGGCTGAATTCACTGCCTATGTATCTAAAGCTTGCGCTAGATTTGAGCGGGGTTTCGATAGGCATTGCAAGCTGCGCGGCAGTTGTCACGAAGTCGCCGTACGGAAAACGATCATCGCCGACAATGACATAGCCGTTGTCGGTGGTGAGTTCACTCGCGCTGACGCCTAGATCTTGCGCTGCAGCGTTTAACAGCAAAGCTCGAGTATCTGCGCCGGCTTGACGAAGAGGCCCCCAAAAAGCACGGACAGCATTACTACCGCCTGTCGCTTGAACGCCAAATTCTGGATTGGCATAGTCTTCATGTAATCCAGCGGCCTTGACCAACATGTTTTGTGGGTGAAAATCGAGCTCTTCACCAATAATTGTTGCGAGCCCAGTTCTAACACCTTGTCCCATTTCATCGCTTGGGCAGTAGAAAATCACTTGGTTATCAGGCGTGATTTGTAAAAATGCATGCGGAATAAAGCCATCACTTTCTTGCTCAATGGGCAGTGCACCACTGAACGAGCATCCAGGGAGGTTGACACCGATAATAAGACCGCCACCAGCGGTCGCTCCCAATTTGAGAAAGCGACGACGAGATACATTGCGAATGCTCATGCTGATGTCTCCTCGGTGGTTGCGTCATAGCTGAGCTCAGCAACTGACAAAATGGCCTCTTTAATGCGGGGATAACACCCGCAACGACAGATATTACCCGCGAGTGCTTGATCTATGTCGTCGGTTGTCGCCCGTGGGTTCGACGAGAGAAGCGCCGCCGCGGACATGATCTGGCCACTTTGACAGTAGCCACACTGGGGCACGTTATGTTCCACCCACGCGGCTTGGAGTGGATGCAGGCCATCATCAGATAAACCCTCAATCGTAGTGATACGTTTTCCTGCTACAGCGGCAACCGGCAATACACAGGTGCGCATAGCAGTGCTGTCTACATGCATTGTGCACGCGCCACACAAGCCGGCACCGCACCCAAATTTAGAACCTTTTAACTTAAAGTGGTCGCGGATGGCCCACAGCAAAGGGGTGTCACTGGCACCGTTGAAAACGACGGGCTGACCATTGAGTTCAAATTCGATCATTTCGGATCCCTAATATCTTCGTGTTTCGCAGTTGATCTGACGAGGTTGGTTTGCGCCTAGTTTACTTGATTCTCTATGGCTTATGAGTGTTTGTTTTGGCGCTTAATGAATCCTGCCACGATGAACGCTAATGCACGTTATTCATGCGTTAGCTCCGGCGCAATTATGGGCTCAAACGGCTTATTAGATTGAGTCGGGCACCGATCCACGTGAGTCGAAAAAGCTGTTAACGTAACAGCCTTTGAAAAAGCTAAGGACGATAAAATGGATTTAGGTATCGCGGGGCGAAGGGCTTTGGTATGTGCGTCATCTAAGGGGCTGGGACGAGGGTGCGCTGAGGCTCTTGCAGCTGAGGGTGTCGACTTAATTTTGAACGCTCGCGGCGCTGAAACGCTTAATGAGACGGCTGAATTTATTCGCGCAAACTACGATGTGTCAGTGACGGCAGTCGCCGCCGATATCACCTCTGAAGAAGGGCGCGCACACGTCCTGGCAGCAGCAGGAACACTCGACATAGTAGTGACTAACGCGGGAGGCCCGCCACCGGGTAATTGGCGCGATTGGCGCCGTGATGATTTCATCGCAGCTATGGACGCTAATGCACTAACCCCCATTGCGCTAATGACCGAATTACTACCGGGTATGACGGAGCGTGGCTGGGGACGAGTGGTTAACATCACGAGCGTAGCGGTTAAGTCGCCTATAGCAATTCTGGGTCTTTCTAATACCGCCCGAACCGCATTGACAGGCTATGTTGCCGGCGTCGCTCGCGACGTTGCTGCACAAGGTGTGATCGTGAACAACCTATTGCCCGGTCTACACGCCACTGACCGAACCATTGCTCTCGATGGGATGGAAGCAAAGATCACGGGTGAGGATATCGACACTGTTCGAGCGCGTCGAATAACGACTATTCCTGCAAAGCGCTACGGAAGCCTAGAAGAGTTCGGGAAGACTTGCGCTTTTATGTGCTCGGAGCACGCGGGATTCATGGTGGGGCAAAACGTCCTCTTAGATGGCGGTGCATTTGTTAGTACCTTTTAGTTTCCCATCGATTGAGATGCTCATCGACGGCGC
>DAIRTN010000040.1:0-3087 GCA_036803865.1 Luminiphilus sp. | reverse complement strand
AGCCACTATCGGCAAGTCTGAGAGTATTGGGTAGCTGAGAGGGTGTCAGTACAGGTGGGTCACATTAGGGCGCTTTCGGGTGCCCTTGTTTTTTTAGGGGTGAGATTTTAATTTTAGAGGTCTAACCCGCAACGCTAAAATATCATGCAACAACGCAATATACTGGCCATCGATGGGGGTGGTATTCGAGGGATTATTCCCGCGCTTATTCTCAGTCACATCGAGCGGCGTGCGGGACGCCCGATTGCAGAACTCTTTGACCTTGTTGTCGGCACGTCAACCGGCGGCATTCTAGCTCTGGGTCTCTCGATGCCTGATCCGCTAGCACGTGATGGAAGTCAGTACACCGCGAGTGAGCTTGTCGAATTTTACAAACAGCGCGGACCGCGAATATTCGATCCATCCTTGTGGCGCAGTCTACGTTCCGTCTCTGGAGTACTGGATGAGAGCTACAGCGCAGAAACGTTAGAGCATGTCTTAGAAGGCTATTTTAAGACGCGAACGCTAGCTGAGTGTCGTGTGCCAACCATGGTTACAACCTATGCTATCGAGCGCAGAGAGGCGGTGTTCTTAAAAAGTTTTAATCCCGATCATAAGGCCATCCGCTGTGTTGATGCGGCCCGTGCCACCACTGCCGCCCCGACATTTTTTGAGCCCGCATCAGTTAGAATTGCAGGTGAGCCGCATGCCTTGATCGATGGCGGTGTTTACATCAATGCGCCTGCAGTCTCTGCTTATGCAGAAGCCATTGCCCTTTATCCCGATAGTGATATCAATGTGGTTTCCATTGGCACTGGCCACTTAACACGCCCTATTCCACTTGAGCGCGCTGTAGAGTGGGGGGCGGCCGGATGGTTGGCGCCATTACTTGACTGTATGTTCGATGGGGTTGCGAAAGTCACTGATCAGCAGATGCGCTTGCTGCTTGGCGATGGGTACTACCGCTTTCAGCTGAGTTTAGATAGCGCGAATGACGAGATGGATGACGCATCGGAGGCCAATTTGGCAGCGCTTGAGGCGGCCGCCTTAGAACTTATTGAGCGGGAAGAACAAAAGCTGGATAGAGTGATTGCGCGGCTTCTTTCGGACTGAGGCGAGTCGGAAAGCATGCGCAGCGAATGGCATTAAAGTGATCTCTTCAACTGAGTAATTTCTGCCATGATTGCTATAGCTATTTCCCAGGGCGTTTTGCTACCGATCGGTAGCCCCACCGGCGCATGAAGCCGAGCTAATTGCTGCTCGTTCACGCCAAGTTCCCTGAGGCGCTTGAGGCGTTGTTCAGTTGTTCGTAAGGAACCTAATGCCCCCACATACCATGCGTCACTCTCTAAGGCCTCAAGCAACGCCATATCGTCGATACGCGGATCGTGGGTTAAGGTAATAATCAGCGAGTGTCGATCGGTGGCTTGCGCCAAAATGACATCGTCGGGAAGTCCGTGTATGAGAGGGACATCGGGACCGCGCCATTGCGTGATTGCTGACTCGCGGGTGTCAGTGACCACTACGTCAAAATCCATGGCGATAGCAAGATCAGCAAGTATCTGCGCCAATTGTCCGGCGCCAACTAAGAGCATACGCATTTTGGGGCCAAAACTTTGTACCAGTAAATGCTCGGTGATCCGCAGAGGTTCAAATGTGTCGATGGTTTGCATTGTGGTGTGCCCGGCATCGAGATCAACCGTGCGACTAACCAGCTGACGCTCACTAATGCCGGCGATGGCTTTTTCGATCCAGCGCTTGTCGTCACTTGATAACTGCTGAACAACAATACCCAGTCGGCCCCCACAAGGTAGCCCCAATCTCTCGTTCTCTTCGGCACTGACGCCGTATTCCATCCGCTGCGGTCGATCAGATGCAATGGCCCCCTGCGCAATCTTCTCAAGGAGATCCTCTTCTACGCAGCCGCCCGATAAAGTACCTACCGTATGGCCATCATTGAAGGCGAGCAGCGATCCAATGGGTCTTGGTGAGGACCCAACCGTACTCACAATAGTGCACAGCCAAGGGCGCGCACCGAGTGCGAGCCATTGGTCGAGTTGCGACAGCACCTGATGATCCAAACTCTGCATAAATTGCCCTATAGCTATCTAAATTTAACGATCAATCCAGCGAATGATATGGTCCTCGAGCGTTTCTGGATCAACATCGGTCTCGGAAATAACGCGATTGCGGACAGTACAGGTGGCCTTGTGAACGAGCGCAGGGCGACCGCTTATGAGGTGATGCCACTCAGGTAAATCGTCTCCTTCGGCGACGAGTCGATAGGCACAAGTGGCGGGCAGCCAATGGATTTGTTCAGTGGTCATGTCTCTGACGTTTAAACAGTCAGGGACTCTCTCTTGGCGATGACTATAATCACTGCAGCGCCCGGTTTTTGTGTTCAGTAGATGGCAGGCAATTCGCGTGTAGTAGACGTCGCCTGTGTCTTCATCCTGCAGCTTATTTAGACAGCACTTGCCGCAGCCATCACATAAGCTTTCCCATTCGGTATCACTTAGCGCGTCGAGGGGCTTGTTGCGCCAGAAGCCAAATTCGCTCACGTTTTGGAGAGATGTGCGAGGCTATGTGCATTTTTTTCCCAGTTCTTACCATCGAAAGGCGCATCGGTAATTGATTCTACAGTAGCCATATCTAGGCATCGTGCGTGCACACTAACGCCGTCAGGGTTAGATCGTGGGACATAAAACGATTTCACACCACAGTGTCGACAAAAGTAGTGTTTGGCATTGTGGGAGCCAAAGGTATAGAGCGAAAGTGCGTCGTCACCCTGATCAAGTTGAAATCGATTGCTCGGGACAATGAGATGCTGATAGTGCTGAATCTCACAAATGGAACAGTTGCAGGTATGGGTCTGAAGGGCGGCAGGCGCACTAATGGTCCAGCGTACAGCGCCACAGTGACAGCCGCCGGTATGTCTGCTGAGCGTCGTTTGATCAGACATCACTTATTCCTGTAGTGCCTTTGCCAAGGTGGACCAAACGCTCCTAAGGTCGCGCTTGTCGAACCGCCGACCTCTAAACCTGTCAAGATAGGCGGCGAGACATAAGTTTAACCATCCATTGGCGCTTTGTCGCCGTAAGGTCTGCT
>DAIRTN010000039.1:0-12881 GCA_036803865.1 Luminiphilus sp. | reverse complement strand
GCTGTCTGCGCCGCAGTCTCGCTGTTGGTTTTCGACTTGCCAACCTTCAGGGGAACAAAACCTTCAGCAGTCACCTGCCGGGTCGGTATCCATTGCCCCAATGCAAGTGGTGCTACATCTGAAATTCAGGGAGCCGAATGGTGATATCTCCATTGTGCTCACTCACTTGAAGTTGGCAGCTAAGGCGAGAGTTTGCTTCTCTGTCTGGACGCAACCCCAGCATAGACTCTTCTTGAGGCTCTACCGCTGGTAAATCGTTAGAGGCTTCGACAAAGCAATGACAGGTTCCACAAACGGCTGAACCTCCACAATCGGCATCAATACCAGGGATATCGTGCTTCAAAGCCATCTCCATGATGGAGAGGCCAGGTTCACTGTCAACTTGGTGCTGCGTACCGTCGAATTCGATGAAGGTTATAACGGGCATGCTTTACATTCCTGCGTGTGAATTTAGGTGTCAGTTAACACGCCGCCATTTTAAGCCAGAAAGCTGGTAAGTGGGCATTCCCTGATCAAATAACTCATCGCGGTGGGCTTCAAAAACTGCCCGATATTGGTACCAGGGCACTCTGGGAAACGCGTGATGGATGCCGTGGTAGTTTTGAAACCCCCACAACCAAGTACCCACGCCGCGCAAAACCGTTGGCAATTCGAAAATGGACGTGTCCACAAATTTCCCCGCTACTGTGTGAGGCATGTGGACTACGTAGGCAAACAGATAAACCAAGACAACTTGACCAAGGACAGGCCCAACCCCCAAAGTGAGGGCAACGTCCATACCCACTGACAAACTTGAAGCACCCGCGCTTGCGGCTACAGGGCCGAACAACGCCATCAGTAACAGAACGCGACTTAGAACGATGGCACAGACTTCAAGTATGAACGTTCGGCGGAGTTCCCTGTGCGCAGTAGGCCACCTCTCTTGCAAAAAGAGTTGATATTGCTGCGCGGTTAGCAACATGGGCGACGCAACAAGTCGCCAGAGGCTATTTGTCATGTCGGCACAAATGAGATCGGGATCCTCACCTACCTTGTTGGTGTGGTTATGGTGTGAAAAATGTTCATAGCGATGAGCGCACATTGGAATGGCTGATGGGATCGCCGCCAGATAACCCACCCATTCATTGACCCAGCGGTGTTTCTGTTGTCCGCCACAGACAGCACCATGCACCGCCTCATGTAGCGCGGTGTAAACGGCATACGTTAGAAAAGCCATCACAAGCATTCCCGCAACCGCAGGCATTAGTCCCGCGACCACGGCGATTGGGGTTAAAAAGTACGCTGGGAACACGATGGTGATCAATATAACCGTGGGCCAAGCCAAGGTATCGCAGTAGCTGTTCGCCGCGCGCTTCATCAATTGGACTTGCTCTCGATTAGACATATTCAGACTCCCGGCTGAGAAACTTTATGTTAATTGAACAACTATCAGTTCACCCATTCCTGCCTCGCCAAAAGGGTGTCATTATGCGCCAGAAGTGGCTTAATCATGATAGGCGCGCATTCCGTAGGGTCGCTTTATGTGGGTTTTGTCTCTACCGAGAGTGTCAGGCGATTGTGCATCTTATGGAGAGCTGCTAACTATCGAGAGACGCTAAGCGTTAGGGTTAGTGCATCCCTGGGAGCATGGAATTGGGTCGGTAATGCCTATTAATTGGCAGAGCGTATATGCAGTTTACGGCCGCATAATTTAAACTTTGTCGTTTCTGGAGTAGGTCAGTTTGTCAAAGACGCCAGTATCCCATCCTTTAAGCCAAGCTATCTATGAGGGTGTTCTTGAACGCCCGCCTTGGAAAACGCTGCTTAAACGTCTTGAGGGGTATATGCAGGTCTCAAGTGCTACGCTGGTTTTACGTCGCCCTCGACGCTCCGATCCCGGTGTTACGGTCTACCTTTACTCTGACGCAAATGAGAATGCGCTTGAGGACTTCCGGAACAGGGGTTCCGCTGACTCGCCATTTGCCGAACTGCCCGTAAAGAAGGTGTTTACGCTTGCCGATCGGGTTTCTAGTACTGAAATCAACTCACTTGAATTCTGCGATTACCTGAGAACCTACGGCGTTTCTGATCTCATTGGCTTCGATGTCTATGACAAACAAAGCCATATTCGACTCAGGCTAAGGTTGGTCCGAATTGGCGACGTAAGTGGATTTTCACAGAGGGATCGAACCCGATTAGAAAGTATCGTGCCGCTGATGGACAACGCACTGAAGCTTTATGGTGCATATGCCTATAACAATTTCTTTACAGAGTTTTATGACGAACTCCTCGGGTCAATGGATATTGCCTCGGTGATCGTGAACGCGAGGCTTGAAGTGCTCTCGGAGAATCAGCAGGCAAGGCAGGTGCTTGCTGCCAAGGATGGCGTGTTCTTGCGACGTAACGAGTTCCGCTGTTGCTCGACTACTGATCAGCGACGTTTACAAGATGCGTGCAGCGCACTACTGAATCCAGAGGTTAATAAAAATGATCGGCAAGCCCTGAGCATTGTGATCGAGCGCGAGGCAGTGAAGAGTAAATGGGATGTGCACGTTCGCAGAGTGTCGACGAAAAATTTTATATTCGACGAAGGTGGCCCAGAGTTTGTATTGCTTCTGCAAGGGCCTGTTCGTAGTAGTGTGCCTAGTCAGGCCCGTTTGATTGATGTGTTTGGCGTTACGCCCGCCGAAGCCAAGTTGATCATCCATCTTGTCGATAGTATGACCCTCACTGCAGCAGCGAAAACGCTGGGGATTTCTAGAAATACTGCCAGAGCACAATTGGCCTCTATTTTTTCCAAAACGGGTGTTAATCGTCAGGCGCAATTGGTTAAGTTGGTGTCAGAAACATTTGCGGCCCACTGGCAGTAGGCGGCTAAATATTGGCATAGTTTGCACTTTATGCGCGTGCTGATGAGTACCCCCTGTAGTACCCCTTACCCCCCTGTAACCCCACCCCATCCGACCGTATACCTGTAGTACAAGTGTACGAAGCTAGCGTGAAGGCGTCACTGTTAGTCTTGTTTGCATCCAAATTCTTATGAGTCATCAAGGCTCAAAATGGTTTAACCCAGGGAATCAAACATTCGTGCACAAACTATGACGACATACGCGACACTTGAAGATATAGAAAATTGCATGAATAACGGATGGACGGATGGACTACCCGTTATTCCGCCATATGGCAGTCTCGTCGATGAAATGTTGGAGGCGATGGGGTGGCAAGCGCTTGATGTCGTCGGCGAAATGGCGAGCCAGAACATCGTTGTGCGAGCAGAAAAAGCCGCGGCAACGGCTGTCATGGCGGGCTGCAAACCCGAGTACGGTGTGTTGCTTAGGGCGTTGACGCAGGGGCTTCTGGATCCGCGCTTAAATCTGAGTGGCGTAGAAGTGACAACTGGTGGTGCTGCGATTCTAGTGATTGTCAGTGGCCCTGTTGTTGAGCAGCTAGGTTTTGAGCACACCACTAATGCACTGGGTGCTAATTGTCGTGCCAACGCAACGGTTGGGCGATTTGCTCAAATGATGCGTTATTTTTGTGGTCGTGGCGGTGGTGTTTTGCAATCTCACGGGACGATAGGTCATCCAGGTCGCATCAGTTTTTGCATCGCTGAACACCCAGAGACGCAATGGGGCGCTTATCACACTCAATTTGGTCTGCCCGAGTCGGCTTCCGCGGTGACGTTAATGTCTACCGAGGGACCAAACTCCTGTAACAATCATTACGGTGTTACCGGCGCCCAGATACTCGACACCATCGGCGATTGCTTATGCCACTTCGGGCAAACTGCTTGGTATTACAGGTCAGGTGGCTTTGTCGTCGTTATTCCGCCTGACCACATGGCTCTCGTTGCTAAAGACTTTAGTCGCGCCCAAGCGAGCGACTATATCTATGAGAATGCCCGGCGCCAGACCGATCTTCTTGCCCAAGTTGGCCGGATTGCCAGTCCACCTATTGAATTTGCTGAGGTAAAGCCAGGCGAGCTACGTTCACCGTTAAAAAATCGAGAGCAAATAACCTTTATTGAGTGCGGCGCCGAGGGCGGTCGCTTTTCAGCGGTAATACCGCGCTGGGTCGGCAGCACTCATACGGTTTGCAAACAAATCATCTAAATGCTTTAAGCGAGGAAGCAGCAATGACATCTAGATCTGAAAATCGCGCTGGCGTTAATCCCCCAGCCAGACAGTTGACCAGTTGTGGTGATGTCAGCTGTGAGCTGTTAGTTGACCCTATACCGAGGCCAACGCCAGACCCCATTAGCGTGACGCTTAAGCCTCGCCTGGCGAGAGTTACGTTTTTGGATCATCACAAACCAAATTCAAAAACAATTATGACCTATGCCCAGCGCATTCTCATTGAGCGGGGTATTGAGGTTAGCCAGGAGATTCTCATCAAGGACGATGCGAGTAATCGAATGCCTGAGGCCATGCTGCAATCATTTGCTGGGGAGGGAGGCTTGGTCCTCTGCGGCATATCCGATTGAGGCAGTTGTTCGTCGGGCAGTTCGCTTGACTCAATAGCCTTACAGCGGATCGGCGTTGCCGGTTTCGCGATATTAACGCAGCCTTTCGGCGATCAAGTTGATCGCTGTATGACCTATCAGCCTGCTGATCGACCTCTGCCCGCGATAGTCGTTGACCATCCCACACAAATGGTGGATGACGATGTACTGCTTCGTCGCGCGGCGCAAATTGCCGATGCAGTTCAGCGGTTACTCAATGATTTGGCGCCGGAGAACCCCTCGTCATGAAAAATACGCTATCAATACTCGGGACGGGGGTTTACCTCCCGTCAAGTCGGCCTGTTCGCGAGGTGGTTCGAGATGCCGGACAGGATCCGAGTGGTCACCAAGGTTGGGATAACTGTTGTCACGCTCGCGATGAGGACCACCCGAGCTCTATGGGTGCAATGGTTTTGACCAAGGCGCTGGAGGACGCGAATGTATCCACGTCCGAGTTGAAATTGGTGCTATTTGCGGGCATGTCACGCGACTATCTGCCGTCATGGTCCGTGGCGACTGAGATCATGAACATTTGTGGTGTTGGCGGTCATTGCATGAGTTTAGATATCACCGCGGGCTGTTTGGGGGCGCTGTCTGCGTTAGATATGGCGCAGGGTTGGTTGGCCACGCATGGTGGCGGCGTTGCAGCCATCATTACCGCTGAACGCTGGACGTATACTGTCGACTACACGTCTATTGAGAATATGGGTTTGTGGGGGCACAGTGACGGCGCCGCGGCGACCATAGTTAGTCAAGATACAGCCCATGCGGCAAAGGCAGTTTTTTGCGGTGCTGAATTCATTACACAGAGTGACCTCAATGGTACGGTATTGATCGAATATGGCGGCACGCGTCAACCGATCGCACCAGCCGGCATAACGCCCTTTGAACGCAAATTAATGGGTTTGAGTCGGAATGACCTAAGGCAGCGTTATTCGGATGGTTATTTTGGTAGCTTTCAAGCACTTAAAGCGAGATTCGATTGCAGCCCCGATCGCGTCATTATCAATCAGACGTCGAATCTGTTTTTACAGTTAATTGCATCTGTAATTGATGTGCCCATCGAAAATTTTCTAGTCACCGGCCATGAGACCGGGCATGTGGGTTCTGCCGATATTCTCATTGGACTCGATAAGCTGTTGCATGAAGGAAATTTTCAAGACCCATACTTGATTGCTGGAAGCACGCCCTATGCGTTCGGATCGGGCTTGCTGATACCGGTGGAGTAGCGGCTAGTCACGCCACGCTAAGACTAACCACGCCACGCTAAGAAAAGTGGCGGAAGAGGCAGGAGTCGAACCTACCAGGCACGTTACTGCGCGCCTCACTGGTGTTGAAGACCAGGCATCCCACCGGGGATGTCACTCTTCCATTGTCTTTGTTAGGACAAGATTGCAGCCATTATTCTGACAGCTGGTATCGTCTACGACCAAATCTCCTTTGGTCCGTTTGCTTGTGAGGGCGCATCATTATTAGCAATTAGGCGTAAATTGCCGATTCTTTTCGTAAAGCCTAGGCGGTCAAAAAATTCGAGTATCTCTATAGTTTGATTTCTTCCAAGGCCAAACACCTGCTTAGCATCAATGACGGATATCCCAGTGGCTATCCCTTTAAATTGCCGTATCAACGCGGCGAGCTCGTTGATGGTATGAGGTAACGCGAGTCGTTTTTCACCAATTTCAAAGAGGTCTCCTGCCTTGATGGCAGGTCGAGTAAGCGCTTCGAGCTGTTTTTTTTCAAACCCCAGTGCCTGCTGAAGCTCCGAGCGCAGTGGTATATCTAATCCCCTCGATTGCATCTGAGCTTCGAGTTTTTGCCACTGTTGCTGTATTTGTGGCGAAAGGCTGGGCCGATGTCCGGCCGCCCGAATAAGCTGCTCACAGTAGATGATCTTGCCCGCTTGTATACGATCATTCAGGAGCGCTTTGAATAAATAGGCTGGCGTCTGTGGCTGCAGTTGGGCACGCAGTAAATCGGGTTGTATGCCTCGCTCCATCGGCCGTGTGCCATGCCACCGAGCTAGCTGTTGGTCTAGGTGTTTAAGGTGGCGCATCCAAAGTGATGTCGAGAGGAGGAGCTCGTCGTTATCGTCGGGAATTTTGACGAGCGCACCGTTGTTGAACGGCGTGTTCTTCAGAATGCGGTCTAACTCTTGCTGAGACAAATTCCAGATGCGCAAGCATTTGTTAAGACTCACTATATCGTCATTGCTAAACAGCATTTGTTCGAGTGCAGCTGACGGTGATTTCATCGTTAGCGCGTCGAGATACCTAAGACGATAATCACGTGACTTGCCGCGCTGTGGTGCGTCGGGGTCAATAACAATGCCGCCACCGAGGGTGCGTGTTTCGCTGTCATTGCGGAGGATGAATCGGTCCCCGCTGAAAGCGACGATGCCCTGCTCTAGGATTAGTTGAATACGCTGCACCTGAGTATCTTGAGCCTTGTTGTCATCCCGATCCAACAGATAAGTTTTGGCAGCAATCCGTCGCGTGCCTAAATACAGCTTCACCCTACCTAGATGCTTTATGGCGTGGTCGGGCTCATCGGCGAACCAGCAGCGAGTATCTAGGCGGCTACTCGGTAGCGCTGCGGGATGCGTGCATAGGAAGTCGCCACGCTGAATTTGGACTCTCGAAGACTTGCTTACGATATTCAATGCACATCGCTGTCCCGCATGACTTTCATCGGCCGGCAGGCCTTGAGTGTGGATAGCACGTACACGCACAGTGCTAGATCCTGTGCGCTCATTAATTGCAGCGTGGAGTCGCAGCTCATCGCCAATGTTAACTGAACCCGATAGGCAAGTGCCCGTGATAACCGTGCCCACGCCTTTTTTGACAAAGACACGATCTATATACAAACGAAACTGCTGTTCGGTTACGCGTTGCTGGGTTTGTTCGATTTGCTTTTCTAGGATCGACTGAAGGCTTTCAAGACCGTCACCGGTTCGGTTAGAGACTTCGCAGAGTGGTGAGTTGGGGATGAGCGACGCAGTCTGTTGCCTCACCTCATCGAGTCGAGCGCGGTCGACTAGATCGCTTTTGGTGATGACGCCGGCGAATTTATCTACGCCGAGGAAACGAAGCAACGTTAAATGTTCGTGTGTTTGTGGCATCGGTCCGTCGTCAGCGGCGACGACGAGCATGCCCAGGTCGATACCGTTAATTCCCGA
This sequence comes from Luminiphilus sp., assembly GCA_036803865.1. Classification (GTDB taxonomy): domain Bacteria; phylum Pseudomonadota; class Gammaproteobacteria; order Pseudomonadales; family Halieaceae; genus Luminiphilus. Next base: position 5,226 of record DAIRTN010000039.1, on the reverse strand, counting down.
TATCATTGTGTTGATAAATCGATGATGCCCCGGCACATCGATAAATCCAATGCTTTTGTTGACACCTAGGCGCGCGAACGCATATCCCAGCTCAATAGTAAGCCCGCGTTGCTGCTCCTCTTTTAAGCGATCAGTGTTGGTTCCCGTTAGCTGTTTCACAAGGCTGGTCTTACCGTGATCAACATGCCCCGCAGTAGCGACTAACATACCAATGCATCTCTGAGTTGGGGGAGTTGCTGGAGGAAAGCGTCCTCGTAGTCTAGGCAGCGCAGATCCAGTAACAAGCGGCCATCACTGATTCGGCCAATGACAGGGTAAGGCAGTAGACGAAATTGTTTTGCCAAATGCCTGAGCTCACGGTCGCTCCCAGCAACCGATTCGATGACAATGGCAAAGCTTGCGATGGTTTCAATGGGTAGTGCACCACTGCCAATCTGGCTGTGGCAAGGTGCTATTGATAGTCGAAACATCGGCGAAAAATGCTCATATATCGAACTGAAAAGACGTTCTGCCTGCTTTTTTATATCAGCCGCTGGGCGCGTGAGCTGCCTCAGCGTCGGTAGCGTTTCGATTAAGGCATCTGGATTTTGGTAAAGTTTAAGAACTTCGGCCAGGGCGGCCAATACCATACTGTCCACGCGTAACGCGCGCTTTAACGGGTTCTTGTTGATTTGCTCAATCAATGTGCGCTTGCCGGCAATAATGCCGCATTGAGGCCCCCCGAGTAATTTATCACCACTGAACGTTATTAAATCTACATCATTGGCGATGTAGTCTGCGGCTTTCGTCTCATTCGGTAGACCCAATGCGTTAAAGTCAGCCAGGCAGCCACTGCCGAGATCGACAATGCAGGGTAGACCGTTTTCGTGCGCAAGTTTAGCGAGTGCTTTTTCACTCACGGAATGCGTAAAGCCCTGTATTTGATAGTTGCTGGTGTGGACTTTCATCAACAACGCGGTGCTGGCCGAAAGTGCAGACTGGTAGTCCTTCAAGTGCGTACGGTTTGTGGCGCCCACCTCAATCAGGGTGCAACCCGATGATGCCATCACCTCAGGAACTCGGAATGAGCCGCCAATCTCCACAAGTTCGCCGCGTGATACCGGCACTTCGAGTCCCTTGGCTAAGGTATTAAGTACCAGCATAACCGCCGCCGCATTGTTGTTGACGACGGTGGCAGCTTCACTGCCAGTGAGCTCGCACACAAGCGCAGCGATATGACTATCACGGTCGCCTCTTTTGCCGGTCTCAAGATCGTACTCTAAATTGGTCGGGTGTATCGCTGCCTCGAAGGCCGCTTTGGCCGCGATCTCTGGCAGGCAAGCTCTCCCTAGGTTGGTATGTAGAACGATGCCCGATAGATTGATGACTGGCTTGATTCCGGAAGCAGCCGCCATAGCAAGCTGCGACTTTATAGCATCATGAATTTCGCTGATGTTGCACTCTGCCGCTGTCACGGTGCTGATATTGGTCCGGATTTTTTGTAAGTGCTCTCTTATAGCGCCGCTTACGCGTTTGTGGCCCCACTCATGTACAAGATCTCCAGACGCTAGGAGTATGCGATCAACAGCAGGTATTTTATGTCGGATATCTTTATCTTCAGTCATCACAACGACATCTAAGCCGAGCGCACCCTGGATGCGGTTCATATGACACTTGCCGCACAAGACTCTGGGTGAACTTAGGTTGGTCTCGTGCACTGGAGGCCAGTTTGTTTGCTGTCATGTGTGTTTGCCAATTCCATATGAGAAAACGATGCGTGCTGCTCACATTCTGGATTCTCATTATAAATGACGCGAAAGGCTATCATGTCGTACGACTGTACTATGGCGTGATGATGTTTGCTGAGTCATCTTGGGCCCTGTAGTGCTATGACCGGCTGTCAGCAGATTAGGTGCTGCTGGTGATACTACGTTTTGTGTGGCGAAACTTTTATGGGGTATGAGCATGGTGAGTGGTTGGCGGGTTGTTGGCGGTAGCTTTGTTTCGCAGGCCTTTGTCATTGGGTTTTTCACTTATGCAGTGAGCCTTCTTACTCAGCCGGTGCAAGAAAGCTTTGATGCCAGTGTTGAAATGGTGATGTATAGCCTCACTTTCGGCACCTTTTTGAGCCTAGCCACCACGCCAATCGTTGGGATATTGATTGATCGTATTTCTGTGCGTCGGATTTTCGTGACGGGCATTTTGGTATTTGCTTTGGGGCTTTGGTTGCTGGCGAAAACCGAGACTATTTTTCAATACATTGTGATTTTTGGTGTCACGATGGCGCTGGTTAATGCTTTAGCGGGCTCCATGATTTCCTCTGCAGTCGTATCGCGGTGGTTTACGAATAATAGAGGCAAGGCGCTGGGTGTTGCCGCAACGGGGACATCGGTCGGCGGTGTTCTTGTGCCTGGGCTAATGACTTTCTGGCTTCCCGATTACGGATGGCGCGGTTCGCTTGAATATTTGGCGGCCGTGCTGCTTATTGTTGTCGTGCCGGTGGTCTTTTGGTGTATTCGGAATTGGCCTCAGGATACTAAAAATGATGAGGCCGTTGCTGAGAATGCGCCAGGCTCTGTATCGAGAGCAAAGCAGCTCACGTCCAAAGATATTCTTGCTAATACCAATTTCTGGTGGCTAAGCATTTCTCTTGGACTGCTTTTTAGCACTTACACGGCGATTTTATCGAATTTAACGCCCTATGCCGCGCAGCTCGGCCGCGGTAATGACCTGGCCTCAGGGCTTATTATGGTTGTTGCTATCAGCGGCCTGGTTGGAAAATTATTATTTGGCGCCGCAGCGGATATCATGAGTCATAAATTAGCGCTTTGGATGGCCCAGTTACTGCTGGCCTTAGGATATGCATTGTTGGCAATAGCGCCTGATTATGGGCTTGTTATATTGGCTTGCATGTCGATCGGATTAGCTGCCGGAGGCATGTTGCCTGTATGGGGCGCGTTGACGGCGGAGATCTTCGGCCTAACCAGTTATGGTCGCGCCTTTGGTCTCATGGGCCCGATTATAATGATCTTTGTTATGGTTGGATTCCCGTTAACGGGAAGGCTTTACGATATCACTGGCAGCTTTGCGCTGTGCCTGTGGATCTATACCGGGCTCATGGTGGTGGCTGCAGCATTACTTATGCCGCTTCGCCTTCCCAAAAAAGCGGCATGAAAGGTCTGGGGTAACGTCATCTAAATAGTAGCCTCGTTTTAAGCATGTGATGTAATCTGCATCCATGCAAAATACACAACACATGCCGCACATTGACGGTCTGCGCGCCGTAGCGGTAATAACCATCCTCTTATTTCACTTAGACCTTTTAGACGCCGGTTTTATTGAAGTAGACCATATCCATGACTGAGCAGATATGAGCGAGCCATCAGCCGGCGTGCAAACACTAGCGCTGCACACTATTGCGGAAGACAATTGGCAAGCCGATCTGCGCGATAGCATTCGCTCGGCCAGCGCCCTCCTAAATGCCGTCAACCTAAGCGCTGACGATTTAGCTGAGCATGAACGGGCGGCATTGGACTTTCCCATACGCGTTCCGCAACCGTTTGTGGCGCGGATGATACCCGGCGATCCTCGTGACCCATTGCTGCGGCAGGTCATCACGGACCGCGCAGAAACACTGCCAGCTCCAGGCTTTATTGAGGACCCACTTGGAGAGGCTGATGCCAACGCGCTTCCGGGACTGATTCATAAGTACAAAAGCCGCGTGTTACTCATGCCCACGTCAGCGTGCGCTGTCCACTGCAGGTACTGCTTTAGACGGCACTTTCCCTATGCGGATAATCGTCTCGATGAGTCAGCACTAGCCAACATCATCAGCTACATTGAGCAGAATCCAGAGATCAATGAAGTGATCTTAAGCGGCGGAGATCCGTTGATTCTTGATGATATTGCCCTAGACAAACTCATGACTGTGCTCGAGGACGTGACGCAGCTGAAACGACTGCGCATTCACACCCGCCTTCCTGTTGTTATCCCAGCGCGTTTAACTGACGCACTCGCAGAGCGCATCCAAAAGTCCTCACTGAACATTGCCATCGTGATTCATTGCAATCATCCTGCCGAACTCGATGCCTCGCTAATACAGCGACTACGTCAGTGGCGTAACCGAGGCATCACGCTGCTGAATCAATCGGTGCTGCTTGATGGAGTGAACGACAATGCAGAGACACTGGCGCAGCTAAGCGAGCGCTTAGACGACGCCGGCGTCATGCCTTACTACCTTCATCTCACTGACCCCGTAGCAGGTACGGCACATTTCCACACGGATGACACCCAAGCGATCGAGATTCACAGGGCACTACGCGCTGCCTTACCCGGCTATTTAGTGCCCCGCTTGGTTCGCGAAATAGCTGGCGAAACCAGCAAGCGCATCGTGAACTAACGCGGTCCCTCGCAGGTGCACACACGAGGAGCCGTGACTCAGAAGGGGATAAAACACTTGCGTTTTACCCGCTAGCCAATACAGTCGTTAACAACTCATAAAGGAAGATAAAACAATGTTTCAGTATCCACTGACAGGTTTAGTCACTCTCTTTTGCTTGCTGGTTCTTTTCTGGGTCACCGTCATGGTCGGCAGAGCGAGAGGAAAGCATGGTGTTAAAGTGCCTGAGATGACAGGTCCAGAGCCGTTTACTTACGCCGTAAGAGTGCACCTAAATACGATTGAAGGTCTGATTTTGTTCTTGCCGGCGCTGTGGCTTTTTGCGCTGACTGTTTCAGATATGTACGCCGCTATTGCCGGTGTCTTTTATCCAATTGGCCGAATCATCTATGCACTGGGCTACTACAAAGAGCCCAGCAAACGAGAGATCGGATTCACCATAGGATTGCTATCAACCCTGGTATGCCTAGTCGGCACAGGGTACGGATTAATTACGATTTTAATGGCTTAAATGCCACTAACGCGCGAATCAACGATACACACTCCGTCATGCAGGCGAGCGTAATATGAACAGAATAGAAAAACTCAAGAATGACGTATACAGTTTTGAAGAACTAGATACGCTCGAGAAGAACGCCGTCAAATTGCGCGACGAGGAAACCCTAGGGCTAATCATTCGTAGCCGCGCCTCAAAGAAAGCCAAAGGTGAGACACCCAAAAGCACTGTGGGTGCAGATGGAAAACCGTTGACCAAGCGGGGGCGTCGGGACGAGAAAGCAAAGAACCCAACTGGCAAAAGCTAGCAAATAAAAAACGGGCTTAAAAAATGAAGATAGCGTCTCGAGTAC
>DAIRTN010000038.1:10359-13992 GCA_036803865.1 Luminiphilus sp. | reverse complement strand
AAACACAACACACACCAATGATGCGTCAGTACTTCTCGATGAAACGCGAGCATCCTAGCGAGCTGCTGTTTTACAGAATGGGCGATTTTTATGAGTTGTTCTACGAAGATGCAAAGCTCGCGGCTCGCGTGCTCGACATTACGCTCACTGCACGAGGCAAGTCTGCTGGGGAACCTATACCCATGGCAGGTGTGCCGTTCCATGCTGCCGAAAACTATCTTGCGCGCCTTGTACGAGCCGGACATTCTGTTGCCATTGCTGAACAAGTGGGCGACCCCGCGACGAGCAAAGGACCCGTTGATCGAAAGGTCGTCCGAGTTGTAACGCCCGGGACGTTATCTGATGAATCACTCCTCGATGCCAGGGCAGATGCATTATTGCTGGCGCTCTCTCACCGCGAGAGTCTATTCGGATTGGCATGGATCGACGTCGCAAGCGGACGGTTTTTAGTCTCAGAAGTCGAGGGAGAAGAGGCGCTCCGCGCTGAGATTGAGCGACTTAACCCTGCCGAGGTGTTGATTACGGAAGGCTGTCAGTACGCTCCGCTCGCAAACCGGACAGGAGTCAGACATCAGCCGCCGTGGTACTTTGACAAAGAAGCCTCTGAGCGTGCATTGAACCAACAATTTCAAACTCAAGACCTTCGAGGCTTCGGCTGCCAAGATCTCACGCTTGCGATTACGTCAGCAGGCTGTTTATTAGAATACCTCAAGGATACTCAGCGCAGTGACCTACCGCATTTACAGAGCATGCGTGAAGAGAAATTATCCGACAGCGTGCAACTCGATGCGGCAACACGCCGGAATTTAGAAATCGATCTCAACCTAGCGGGTGGGGAGGAGCACACGCTATTTAGCGTCATGGCAACCACGGTGACAGCTATGGGTACTCGTCATCTCCGTCGCTGGCTACATCGACCACTCAACGATCGCTATGAACTCGATGCTCGACTCGCAGCAGTACAATTGCTCACCGAACAGTTTACTTTTGAAACCATCAGAAAAGCCTTGGCTCCAGTGGGTGACCTAGAACGCATACTAGGCCGGGTTGCACTCGGATCAGCCCGTCCCCGCGACCTCACTCGCCTCGCGGACACGCTAACGGCCCTGCCCGCTATTCGAGCTGCCTGCGCAGGCGCTGGTGATTTACCGCAGAAGTTATCACTCCTCGTTAATGACTTGAATGACTATCCGGAATTAGTTGATGAGCTTAATCGTGCACTCGTCGAAAACCCTCCCGTGCTCATACGTGACGGCGGCGTCATTGCTGAAAAGTATGATGCGGAGCTCGATGAACTGCGCAATGTCTCCAAGAATGCGGGCGACTATCTTATTAAGATCGAGCAGGAGGAGCGCGAAGCCACAGGCCTAAGCAGCCTTAAAGTCGGTTACAACCGTGTGCATGGATATTACATTGAAATTTCCAGAAGCCAGTCGGAGAAAGCCCCCGACCGGTACATTCGTCGCCAAACGTTAAAGAATGTTGAACGATTTATCACACCAGAATTAAAGACTTTTGAAGACAAGGCTTTATCGAGTAAGTCTCGCGCATTGGCTCGAGAGAAAGCATTGTATGAAGAATTGATTAATAAGCTGCGGATTCACCTCAGCCCTTTACAAACGACTGCCGCCGCACTCTCTGACTTAGACGTCCTCGCATGTTTTGCGGAGCGCGCGGTAATGCTCAACTGGTGCCGGCCTGAGTTCAGTGACGAAGCGCTGATGGACATACGCGGTGGCAGACACCCTGTCGTCGAGCAAATCAATGAGACGCCTTTTATCGCCAATAACACTCGCCTCGACGATAGTCGGCGCATGTTATTAATCACTGGGCCTAATATGGGCGGTAAATCGACCTATATGCGTCAAAATGCGCTCATCGCTCTCCTCGCTCATGTCGGCAGTTTTGTGCCTGCCGATGAAGCGCGACTATCGCTCCTCGACCGGATATTCACGCGCATTGGCTCTTCCGATGATTTGGCCTCGGGCCGGTCTACCTTTATGGTCGAGATGAGCGAAACAGCCAACATCTTACATAACGCTACGCCACGAAGTCTTGTTCTCATGGACGAAGTAGGCCGTGGCACGAGTACATTTGACGGGCTGAGTTTAGCGTGGGCAAGTGCTATTGCTCTGGCGACTCGAGTCCAAGCATTCACCTTATTTGCTACCCATTACTTTGAGCTGACCGCTCTGCCTGATCAATACCCTAGCATGGCCAATGTTCACCTCGATGCCACCGAGCACGAAGACCATGTTGTTTTCATGCATAACATTCAGGAGGGGCCAGCGAATCGTAGTTTCGGGCTCCAAGTAGCCAAACTCGCTGGTGTACCGAGTGACGTATTAGTCCTCGCACATGACAAGCTCATACAGCTTGAAACCGCAGATCCGGGGCAAACACCACGTCCAATGGCCTCACCGTCACAAACGGACCTCTTCCAAAAGCAAGCGCCACATCCAGCGATTGAACAGCTCAACGGTATTGACCCTGACGCTCTGACGCCCCGAGAAGCCTTAACGCTTCTTTATGCGCTGAAAAGTCAGATCTGAAGCACTTACATATTCAAATTTTCGGCGAGGGGGGGTATCCTTCTCGGCGGACTCAACAAGAGGATAGATCATGACATTTATAGTGGGCGAAGATTGCATCAAGTGCAAACACACCGATTGTGTGGAGGTCTGCCCAGTGGACTGTTTCTACGAGGGACCTAATTTCCTCGTCATTCACCCCGACGAATGTATAGATTGTGCACTCTGTGAACCTGAGTGCCCCGTCGACGCGATCTTCTCAGAAGATGAGTTGCCCGATGACCAGCAAGCGTTTCTAGCGTTGAATGCTGAACTTGCAGAAGTCTGGCCCAACATTACAGAGAAGAAAGATCCGCCCGCAGATGCGGAAGATTGGGCAGGAAAACCCAACAAGCTCGAGCTTCTCGAACGCTAACATAAGCCTCATCGTAACGATTCCCAAGGGGCCTTAGCGTCTTGGGAAGACCTTCAAGGGATCGATGGGTTTACCGCGCCGCCTAATTTCAAAGTGCAGTTTCACTTTATCAGTGCCGCTACTACCCATCCGTGCGATCGTCTGCCCTTCCGTTACCGTTGCGCCCTCAGATACTAAAATGGCGTCATTGTGTCCGTAGGCACTGAGATAATCCTCGTTATGCTTAACAATGATTAAAGCACCGTAGCCTTTTACGCCCGTGCCCGAATAAACCACCACGCCCTTGGCAGACGCTTTGACGTCGGCGCCTCGCTGGCCTGCAATATCTATTCCCTTGTGGAGATTGTCAGAATAACTTCGTACAACTTTACCCGTAGCCGGCCAGATCCAGCGAGCGACCGGCCCAAATGATACGGCAGAATTCTGTGACGAGGACGGAGCGACGGTTGTGGTTGATCTTTTCTTCGACTCAGTTTTTGCCGGTTGTGCCTGTGCTACGGAGGGCTTGCTTGCACTTCCCGGGGAGGCAGCACTAGACGTTGCAGTGGCGGTCACTCTCAGCTGCTGGCCCAATTCAATCTTATAAGGCGGCTTAAGACCATTGAGCCTCGCCAATTGATCGACACTCATGCCGAGCTCTCGTGATAATGAGTAAAGAGTATCCCCTTTGGAAACCTTTATTGTCGT
>DAIRTN010000038.1:0-10259 GCA_036803865.1 Luminiphilus sp. | reverse complement strand
GATGCAACCGGTGCTTTCTTGCGCGAGCGGGTGCTCTTTTTTAGAGCGCGTGTTTGCAATACTTGACCCACGTCGATGTCGTAGGGGTCGCTAATATTATTGATCTCGGCCAGAGTTTTGAAATGTATACCAAGAGCAAAGGCTATCGATGTCAACGTGTCGCCCTTGCGCACGGTATATGCCTGGCCGATCACGGGACCCTTGGTACCGCGCTGGGATACCTCCTCTACACTGCCTTTTTTTGGGGCGTAGCGTCCACCGCTTCGATCTTCGATAGGCGCCGGCGCATTCTCCGCGCAGGCAACTACTAGTGCGGTAGTCAACAACATGACATACCGCCGAATCACTTACTGAGCCCCAGCTGAACGCCTAGACGCATGGCGATGCATGAGACCAATGAGTACAACCCCCAACGTTGCAGCTAACAGACACAGACTTAGCTGGTGATCAGCATGAATCGCGGCATAGTCCGTCGGCAGTACGGGCAGAGTCTGCAGCACGCGACTGTCACCGTGGCGATCTATCACAGTACTCACAGCGTTCTGCCATGGCCAAAGCGTCACAAGCGAGCCCACCAAAAAACCTGTGAGGACCGCCATACTCATGCGACGCTTGTGCGCTAACACCCAGTTGAGGACTCGAGAGAAGATCAACAAGCCCACGATACAGCCCATGCCAAACAACCCCATCACGACAACATCCAAGGAGCTAATCGCTGTGATGACCGGGCCGTACATGCCGAGCAGCAGTAAAATGAAGCTCCCCGAAATGCCCGGTAAAATCATTGCGCAAATAGCGAGCGCACCTGCCAAAAAGAATCCAAAGTTGCCCTCAATAAAGGACAGTCCAGGTGCAAGACCAATCGCAGCCGCAATAACGGTGCCTACTAAAAAACCAGCGCCGAGCGGAAGTGTAAATTCGCCCACCTCATCGCGCCAAAGCAGCCACGCCGACATAAAGACTAGCCCAAAGAAAAAGGACCACAACGGCAATGGGTAGGTTTCCAAGAGCCTATGAATAATATTGGCGAGTAGTAAGACGGAGCTACTAATACCGAGAAGAAGCAGCAATAGAAACCGACCATCGATATGCTGCCAAAGGTTCCGCCAACGTCCCGATAATAATAGGGTCAGTGCTTTAGCATCTACCGACGATATGGAGGCGAGCAATCGATCGTAAATGCCCGTAATTAACGCGATAGTGCCACCTGATACGCCGGGCACTACATCGGCCGCACCCATAGCCACGCCGCGTAAAAATACGCCCAGAGCATTGATACTTGATGTATCGGTCATCCTCGCTCCGTACCACTGAGCATCGGCACGAACTTAACATTCTCCACGTGGGTCGTTTCGGGGCCGTCAGTACCCATAGTCACCATGACCAGTCGTTGATCGACGCCTCCTACCGGCAAAATCAAACGCCCCCCAGGGGCTAGCTGTGTGAGTAACGCGGGCGGGATTAGCTCAGGTGCTGCGGCTCCTAGAATAACGTCAAAGGGCCCTTTATCGGCCCAGCCTTCGAGACCGTCGGCGTGACGAAGCTGTACATTGCGCAGACGTAACGCTCGCACGCGTTCTCGAGAGCGGTCCAACAACCCTTTTATCCGCTCAATGGCATACACCTCGCCAACCAAAGGCGAAAGCACTGCAGTTTGATAGCCCGATCCACTGCCAATTTCCAATACTTTATTGGGACGCCCCGCCTGTAGCGCAAGTTCGGTCATTCTCGCCACGATATAAGGCTGTGAAATGGTCTGCCCCCAGCCGATGGGCAAGGCGGTGTCCTCATACGCGCGATGAGCCAAGGCTTCATCAACGAAAGCATGACGAGGCGTTGTTCGAATAACATCGAGAACCGAGTAGTTCGTGATGCCCTGCTCCATCAACCGTTGAATTAGGCGTTCGCGCGTCCTCTGGGACGTCATTCCTATGCCTTGCTTATCCATCACCTAGCGTTTTCCCCAGTGTCCAAGGGCATCAATAATGCCACTGCGTGACTCGCTATACCTTCCTCTCTACCGATAGCGCCGAGCCGCTCAGTCGTTGTAGCTTTAACGTTCACGTTACGAAAATCGGTGTCAAGATCTGAAGCGATATGCGCTCGCATGGTATCGATATGAGGCGCCAGTCGAGGAAGCTGCGCGACTACCGTAATGTCTACATTGCCTATCTGCCATCCGTGGCTTCTGACTTTCACCATGACTTGCCGTAAGAGCTCGCGACTATCTGCGCCGCGCCAAGCTTCATCGGTATCTGGAAAATGCCGGCCAATATCACCCAAGGCAGCCGCGCCCAATAAAGCATCACAGAGCGCGTGCAAAACAACATCGCCGTCTGAATGTGCTACCAACCCATGATGATGGTGGATTTTCACTCCACCAAGAACCACGTGGTCTCCTTCACCAAACGCGTGGACGTCAAAACCGTGTCCAATTCGCATAATATTCAATCCGTCCTAGATAACGCTTGTAAGTAAAATTCTGCCAAATTAAGGTCTTCTGGAATCGTGATCTTCAAATTGCAGACGGGCCCTGGCACAACTCGGACAGGAAATCCCGCTCGCTCCATGGCGCTCGCTTCGTCGGTAATGACGTCACCGCGCTTTAAAGACACCTCCAGCGCAGTCTGTAACTCACTCAAACGGAACATCTGCGGTGTTTGGGCACGCCACAACTGTGACCGATCCAACGTGGTAACCACCAGGCCTTGGTCATCCGCCTGCTTAATCGTATCGACTATGGACTGCGCAAGAATAGCACCGCAATCATGCTCTCGCGCCTCGGCAATAAGTTGATTTAGATCCTTCAAGGGCAGGCATGGTCTCGCTGCATCGTGAACTAACACCCAGTCGCGGGGTGCTGCAACCGATGACAGTGCAAGTAACCCGGCTAATACCGAGTCCGCACGCTCGGCGCCTCCTGCAGTGGTTGAGACTCTCGGATCCGAAATACTACTGATACCGTCGACATGATGATCGTGAGGGTCAACAGCAACAACTATCCCACTAATATCGGCACAGGCTAAAAGTCTTTGCAGTGTATGTTCGAGTATGGGTGCACCCGCCACCATCAGATACTGTTTAGGTACATCCGACGCTATTCTCCGACCGGCACCCGCAGCAGGCACGATCGCCCACAGGCGTGTCATGGCTGCTCTCTCTCAGAGGTTCCATCAGTGAACTGAAAGTAGATTTCCCCTTCCTTAACAAGCCCTAGGTCTTCTCTTGCACGCTGCTCGATAACACGACTGCCGTTCTGAAGTTCGAGAATCTGCTGCTCTAGCAGCGCGTTCCTAGCTTGGAGCTGTGCGTTTGTCTTCTGCTGATCTTCGATTCGAGCATTCAGACGCACAGCTTCGGCAATACCTCCACCGGCGAGCCAGAGACGGTACTGCAACAATATCAGCAGTGCCGTAAGCCCCACTAGGAGCCAGCGCATCGATCAGCCCTGCTTGAATTCCGCCCGACCACGATAAGGTGCTGTCATACCTAGCTCAGCTTCAATTCGCAGCAGACGGTTATATTTTGCAACGCGATCAGATCGGCACAGTGAGCCTGTTTTAATCTGACCAGCACCAGTACCCACCGCGAGATCGGCAATCGTCGAATCCTCGGTTTCACCTGAACGATGTGAGATAACCGCGGTATAACCTGCCGCACGGGCCATGGCAATCGCGTCCAGAGTCTCGGATAAAGAGCCTATCTGATTAAATTTAATCAGTATTGAGTTACTAACACCTTCATCGATGCCACGCTTGAGAATCTGTGTGTTAGTCACAAAAAGGTCATCACCGACCAATTGAATGCGCTGTCCTAACTTCTCAGTCAAAATCGCCCAGCCCTCCCAATCGGACTCGTCAAGTCCATCTTCGATCGATATGATTGGGTGCTCGTCACACAGGGCAGCAAGATAATCTGCAAACTCGGCGTTCGAAAACTGACGCCCTTCGCCTTTTAAGTCGTAAACCCCGTCTTTATAAAATTCAGAAGCGGCGCAATCGAGTGCCAATGTGACATCTTCACCGAGGATATACCCCGCGTTAGCCACAGCTTCAGCAATTATTTCGAGGGCAGCCGCATTAGACGGCAGGTTAGGCGCAAAACCACCTTCGTCTCCGACAGCGGTCGCCAAGCCACGGGCGGAAAGCACCTTCTTCAAATGATGGAAAATTTCAGTACCAACGCGCAGGGCTTCTGCAAAACTCGTCGCAGATACCGGCTGCACCATAAACTCTTGAATATCTACGTTGTTATCTGCGTGCTCACCACCATTCAAAATATTCATCATGGGAACAGGCATAGTCAGCTGAGTATTGCCCGAAAGGTCGGCGATATGCTGATAAAGCGGCTTGCCCGCTGAAATAGCGGCCGCTTTAGCGACTGCAAGTGAGACAGCCAGAATAGCATTAGCACCAAAATTCGCTTTGTTCTCAGTACCATCCGCGTCAATCATACGCTGGTCAATGACGCGCTGATCTGCAGCCTGATGACCCAGTAACAAGTCTCGAATAGGGCCGTTCACGTTACCAACAGCGGTTAAGACGCCTTTTCCAAGGTAGCGGCTGTCATCACCGTCACGAAGCTCAAGCGCTTCACGACTGCCTGTGCTTGCTCCAGAGGGAGCAAAGGCCGATCCCATAGATCCGTCTTCCAGAGTGACCTCGGCCATAATCGTGGGGTTACCACGAGAATCCAATACTTCAAAGCCGCGTACATCAATGATTTCGCTCACGTGCTGCTCTCCTATGGGTAAGCTATGCTAAGGGATGTCGAGTGCCGGCAATGCTTTAATCATCGCATCGCACGTTTTGACCTGCTCAAGAAAAGGCGCCAATAAATGCAACGGCAATGCACTTGGGCCATCGCACAAGGCTTTCTCTGGGTTGGGGTGCGCCTCGAGAAAAAGGCCGGCAATCCCAGTCGCGATGCCTGCTCTCGCGAGCTCTAATACCTGGTGGCGCCGACCGCCCGACGCTTTCTCACCCGGATCGCGACGTTGCAGCGCATGGGTGACGTCAAAAACCATCGGTAGCCCTTGCGTGACCTTTCGCATGACGCCAAAACCCAGCATGTCGACGACCAAATTATCGTAGCCAAAATTACTGCCCCGCTCGCAAATAAGCAGTCTGTCATTCCCGCACTCGCGAAACTTATCGACGACATTGCCCATCTGCTCAGGGCTCAAAAACTGGGGTTTTTTAATGTTAATCGCCGCGCCCGTTTCGGCCATAGCCGCCACCAAATCAGTTTGCCGCGCTAGAAACGCGGGTAACTGAATAATGTCGCAGACCGCCGCGGCAGGTGCAGCCTCGTGAGGCGCGTGAACATCAGTGATAACTGGCAAGCCGAATTCACGCTTCACGGATGCAAGCATCGACAAACCTGCCTCCATTCCGGGCCCACGATAGCTGTGAATCGATGAGCGGTTAGCCTTGTCGTAGGACGCTTTGAATACGAGCGGAATGTCCAGTTGCCCACATACCTCAGCGTAATGGCCCGCTACGTCTAACGCGAACTGCTCGCTTTCTAGGACGTTAACGCCTCCTAGCAAAACCAGAGGTTGATCGTTGGCGAAGCTAATATCACCAACACGGACAACCTGCTCACTGCTCACGCCTTAGTACTCTCAGCATGTGCGAGGGCCGATTCGATATAACTGGTAAACAGCGGGTGACCACCTCGAGGACGCGAGGTAAATTCTGGGTGAAATTGACAAGCGAGGAACCATGGGTGGTTAGGCAGCTCAATCATTTCCACCAGCTCATGATCATGGGACCAGCCCGACACTTTCATGCCCATGGCCTCAATTCCGGAAACATAATTATTGTTCACTTCATAGCGATGCCGATGGCGCTCGCGCACCTCACTCGCACCGTACACCTTCGCGGCTAAGCTTCCCTCAACTAGGTGACAGGTCTGAGCACCCAGGCGCATCGTGCCACCTAAATCAGATGCTTCCGTGCGCTGTTCAACAGTGCCGTCAGTTTTCTGCCACTCAGTGATCAATGCTACGACGGGGTGCGGGGTGTTGGAGTCCATCTCGGTAGAATGTGCACCCTCAAGGCCACACATATTTCGCGCGTATTCTATGATAGCCATATGCATTCCAAGACAAATACCCAAGAACGGCACGCCATTCTCTCGGGCGTAACGTACTGCCTCGATTTTACCGTCCACGCCTCTATCACCGAAGCCACCCGGAACCAGAATCGCATCCAGGCTATCAAGGATGCCGGTACCGTGAGTCTCAATATCTTCTGCGTCGATATACTCTATTTCGACTTTGGCGCGTGTCTGCAGTCCCGCATGGCTTAGCGCTTCATTGAGAGACTTATAAGCATCGATTAAATCTATGTACTTACCGACCATACCGACTTTAACGGTACCACGACGATCAGCGAACTCCCGTGCTACGACATCGTCCCACTCAGATAGATCGGCGGCGGGACAGTCGATGCCGAAACGCTCAAGAACAAAGTCATCGAGGCCATTGGCATTAAGATTGCCGGGGATTTTGTAAATACTATCGGCATCTAAAAGAGGAATAACGGCGCGCTCTTCTACGTTGGTAAACAAGGAAATCTTTCGTCTAGCTCCCTCGTCGATATCGACAGAGCACCGACACAGCAGCACATCAGGCTGCAAGCCAATAGAGCGCAGCTCTTTGACTGAGTGCTGTGTAGGCTTGGTTTTAATCTCACCCGCCGTGGGGATGTAAGGCACCAACGTTAGGTGCATTAACATGGCTCGTGATGCACCCATCTCGAGCTTCAATTGGCGAACGGCTTCAAGAAAAGGCTGACTCTCAATATCGCCAACCGTACCGCCCACCTCAACTACCGCAACGTCATAGCCTTCTGCACCTGCTTTAACTCGACGCTTGATCTCATCGGTAACGTGAGGAATCACCTGTACAGTGGCACCGAGATAATCTCCACGGCGCTCTTTACGCAGAACTGTGTCGTACACTCGGCCCGTGGTGAAGTTATTCTTTCGGTTCATTGTCGCTCGGGTAAAGCGTTCATAATGACCCAAGTCTAGATCGGTCTCGGCACCGTCGTCGGTAACAAAGACCTCACCGTGCTGAAAGGGGCTCATCGTGCCGGGGTCGACATTGATGTAAGGATCGAGCTTTAGTAGGGTGACTTTTAAACCCCGAGCTTCCAGAACAGCCGCAAGCGAAGCCGCAGCAATACCTTTACCCAGTGAAGAAACTACCCCACCTGTAACAAACACATAACGTGTCATGCAGACCACCAAATCAGGGAACAAACGAAAGTATGTGCGCCCCGACCTTGTATAGTCATGACCCGCACTCAGATGGGGTGTTAGCTTACCAGTATGAAGCCATTCACTCAATTCGATCGAGCGATTGGAATGGCAACCAACGTGGAGAAAAACGGGCAATATCACCAACCCACGGTATGTCATCGGCGCCACGTAATACCGAGACCCCCAACAGACAGACAGGAACACCATCGTGCTCAAGCACAGTAAGGGCTGCCCGCCACCAAGGCGGTATCGCCTGCTCTTGGCAAAATTGCTTAAAATCGCGCGATCGACGGCCACGAAGCGCAAACTTCTCACGGGGTTCACGACGCCTGCTAGATAGGGAAAGGCCCTCCGGTAAACCGTTACCATCGGCCTCCCAGTAGAGGGAGCCCCAATCGCCTGTGAGATTCATACCAACGACTATCTCACTCGGCAAAACAGCAGTAGGCATCTCAATTGGCAAACGATAGATAGCTCCTTGCCAAGCAACTAATCGCTGGTTACCAAAGATCAATTCTGGCAGTCGATCAGCATGCGCCTCCAGTGATTGGCGCGCGAATTCGCTGAGCTGCGTAAAGTTAGGGGGTTCAGCTGCGTCTTCCACCAGCCAGCGATAGAGCTGATGACTAAGAGCTGCATTATCACTGCCCTCGTCGATTCTTAAGCCGGGTTCACCGAGAAGCCCCGAAATACGTGCCAGAGGACACTGATCTAGCTCCGCGAGCGTGAGTTGCTGTAACAGGGCGGCTCGGGTCACGGTTTGTCGAAAACTGGGCCAGCGCGTAGCGATCAGGGGCAATACCTCATGGCGCAGAAAATTTCGATCGAATGCAGTGTCGATATTGCTTGGATCGTCCTCAAAAAGCAGCTTTGAGGCCTCAGCCCAGGCCGTAATGTCTGCCCGACTAATAGTAAGCAATGGCCTTATAATGCGGCCCACACCTAAAGAACGCGTAGCTGGAATTCCCGCAAGGCCACGAGGGCCAGCGCCACGCAGTAGGCGATATAACACCGTTTCTACCTGATCATCTTGATGATGCCCTTGCAGTAATACTTCACCAGACTCCAGGCGATTCTCGAAAATAGCGTAACGCGCTTCCCGCGCCGCGGCTTCTAAGCCCAGACCAAGATCACGCGAGACAGACACTCGATGGCATTCAAATGGCACTCCGCGGTCAGCGCAGTGTTGCTCACACAGCCGCGCCCAATGATCTGCGCGATCAGACAAGCCATGGTGGATATGAATTGCGTGGAGCTCGGGGCCTTTATGAGACTGCAGCCAACGATGCACCATGTCGAGCAACACAATGCTATCTCGCCCTCCCGATAGCGCTAACCACCATTTCGGAGCACTACAGACAGACTCGAGGGCTTGCCCTACCGATGTAGGTAATGGGTCTGCTGCCGCCCTCAATTGCCGTAAGACATCAAACGCTGGTAGCGAGTTTCAAGCATATCTTCAGTACTCATAGCCGACAGCAGTTCAACCTGCTGGGCGACATGATCGCGAATACGATGTGCCATTTCTAACGGGTTTCGATGGGCTCCGCCCATAGGTTCTTTAATTGTTGCATCCACAATGCCCAGCTCTTGCAATGTTGATGAGGTCACACCCATGGCTGCGGCGGCCTGGGGTGCGAATTCCGAGCTCTTCCAGATGATATTCGCGCAGCCCTCTGGTGAGATGACGAAATACGTCGAGTATTCCAGCATAGCCAGGTGATCACCGACACCAATACCCAATGCGCCACCTGAAGAGCCCTCTCCAATAACGACACACACAATAGGCGTGCGCAACCGAGACATAACGGCGAGATTTTGCGCAATCGCTTCGCTAATGCCTCGCTCTTCTGAATCGATACCCGGATAGGCCCCGGGGGTGTCGATGAGCGTAACAATAGGCATCTTGAATCGCTCAGCCATTTCCATGAGACGTAAAGCCTTGCGATAACCCTCAGGTTTTGGCATGCCAAAGTTTCGGTAGACCTTATCTTTTACCGAGCGCCCTTTCTCCTGCCCAATAACCATCACAGGTTTGTCGTTGAGTCGGGCAACCCCACCGACTATCGCCTTGTCATCACCAAATCGGCGATCGCCGTGTAACTCATCAAAATCGGTAAAAAGCTCAGGAATGTAATCGAGGGTGTAAGGACGGAGGGGATGGCGAGCTACGCGAACAATGTCCCACGGGCTCAAATTCGAATAGATTTTTTGCGTGAGCGACGAGTTTTTTTCCTCTAATCGCGTTATCTCATCGGCCAAATTCAGATCCGCGTCGGCACCCACATTGCGTAACTCGTCGATCTTGGCTTCGAGGTCAGCAATGGGTTGTTCGAAGTCAAGGTAGTTCGGATTCATGGTGTTGTCCTGTGAGGAGAAACGGTTAGGAGGTAGAGTCTACAAAAGCATAAGACATTCCGCCACGCCCAAGTGACAGTTAAAGTATGCCTCAGGTATGCTCGCGTCCATGAATTTTGCACTCACTCTCGTTTGACGGCCCACTCGACGCTCATGACACGGAACTCATCAACTTCGAATCGCTTGATTTTGGCGCCTATGGAAGGCGTCATGGACAGCCTTATGCGCGATTTGATTACCGGTATCGGCGGCTATGACCGCTGCGTCACCGAGTTTGTTCGTGTCTCACAAACAGTGCTTCCTAAGCGCGTATTTTATCGACTGTGCCCTGAACTGCATAACCACGGTCTTACCCCCAGTGGCACACCCGTCTTCATACAACTTTTGGGCAGTGACCCCGATTTAATGGCAAAAAACGCGGCAGTTGCTGCGCGTTTAGGCGCGCCCGGCATTGATTTGAACTTTGGATGCCCTGCAAAAACGGTCAATAAATCGCAAGGAGGGGCTTCACTACTTAAGAATCCACGGTTGATTTACGACGTCTGCGCAGCCGTTCGCGCAGCCGTGCCAAGCGATATTCCTGTCACGGCAAAAATCCGCCTCGGCTTTGAGGATGATCAGGCGTTTGA
>DAIRTN010000037.1:4164-14022 GCA_036803865.1 Luminiphilus sp. | reverse complement strand
TCGCGCTATGAAAAACATTTTGGCATCGACCCCAAGGTGTTGTTAACGCAGGACCCCGTGTCTGCAGCGGGCAATAGTGCCACTAATCTTATTGATATTCCGTTTGCCTAACGGCGCACGCATCGGCAGCCTTTCGCAATAAAGCGCTACTCGCGGTGGCATGATGTGCGCCCTCGCTGAGCACTCGTCGGAAGAGCCGCCCACCTGGTTGTCGTTGATAGAGGCCGAGAACGTGACGGGTGACGTGGTGTAGGCGATTGCCATCGCTCAGGGTTCCATCGATGTAGTCGATTAAACGATCGATGACAGCCTCCCTCGAGGCAAGTGGGGCGCCCACCCCAAAAAATGTTGGGTCTACCTCACTCAGTAACCAGGGGTTCTGGTAGGGCGCACGTCCCAGCATTACACCGTCCACGTGTTTTAACTGCTCTTCGGCTACCGTCAGATCCGTGATCCCACCATTGATCACGATGGTGAGTGAGGGGAAATCTTTCTTGAGCTGGTGAACCCACGGATAATTGAGTGGTGGTATCTCTCGGTTTTCCTTGGGTGATAAGCCTTGCAGCCAGGCCTTTCGGGCATGAACAATAAATACGTCGCAGCCACCATTTGCTACCGTACCCACAAAATCGACGAGCTCCGCGTAGCTTTCTTGATGGTCAATACCAAGGCGATGTTTAACGGTTATCGGTATGCTGGCCGCGTCGCGCATAGCGGCAACACAATCACGAACCAAGGCCGGCTCAGCCATTAAGCATGCGCCAAATCGACCGTTTTGAACTCTGTCTGAAGGGCAGCCACAGTTGAGATTTATTTCATCGTAGCCCCAGCTTTGCCCTAGCGCCGCGCATTGAGCAAGATCCTTGGGATCGCTGCCACCGAGCTGCAACGCAAGAGGGTGCTCGCAATCATTGAACTGCAAATGTCTTTTAACGTCCCCATGCAGCAGTGCGCCTGTCGTTACCATTTCGGTGTAGAGCCGAGCATGGCGTGTCATGAGTCGCCAAAAGTAACGGCAATGCCGATCTGTCCAGTCCATACATGGCGCGGTACAAAATCGCCAAGGATTGATTGGCTGCTCAGCGAGTTTTAATGGTTTGCTCTGCATGATTTGGCGATAATGGTTGCTGATAGGTAGTTAATAAATAGTTGGTGGGTACTTGATAGAAACCAGGCAGTACCGAGTTCAGACACCGCTATTGTGCCAGAGAAGGAAGCAGAGCGTGAGTTAAAGAAACCGGATGATTTCGAAATATCCGTTTGAAAAGCGCACGTTTTTAAAAGACGGCGGTGGCCGTCGCATCGATGGCAATGAATACCTTAAGACTAAGGAGCTAAATTCCGTGCATTACATCTTTGAAGTTACAGTGAAAGACGGCTACAGCGTTGAGGCTTACGCAGAGGGGTGGATAGCGGCGAGTCACTATATTCAGAAAGCGCCCGGTGCTCGCGGCACGCGCTTACATCGAAAAATTGGCGATCCGACAACGGTTCTTGCTATTGCAACATGGGATTCCAAAGCCAGTCGAGACGCTATGGAGGTCAATCCACCCGAAGAAATCGAAGCGATAATCAATGCGCAGTTACCCTTTGTTGATATCCGTTTTCTAGGGGAGTTCGACGCTCCCGACTGGGTGGTTCTTCCCCCAAATTATGATGGCGCAGGACTTGCTCACCTTGACCAAGACTGAGCTTTGCGAGTAATGACAACGTGGTTAGGCAGTAGAGGAATATAAAGATGGACGTAGCAGGAAAGGTAGCGATCATTACTGGCGGGAGCTCAGGCGTAGGCGCGGCACTAGCGCACCGGCTCGCGGCACAAGGTGCCCGTATCGTCGTTAATTATTGTAGCTCTAAAGAGGGCGCAGAGCAGGTGTGTGCAGCCATTACAGCGTCTGGGGGCGCAGCTGTGGCGGTGCAAGGAGACGTCAGTATTGAGAGCGATTGTGTGCGAATTGTCCAAGCCGCACTTGATCATTTCGGCAAGCTCGACGTGCTTGTTAACAATGCGGGCACGACGACGTTTGTTCCTCATCATGAATTAGATTTGTTAACTGAAGATATATGGCTGCGCACGCTGCGCGTTAATTTAATGGGGGCCTTTTTCATGTCACGTTTGGCGGCGGAGCACATGAGAGCTAGCGGAGGCGAGATTGTGATGACCTCGAGTATTGCCAGTATTACGGCAAATGGCAGCTCTATCGCTTACTGTGCATCTAAAGCGGGTCTCAATAGCTTGACTCGCACCTTGGCGAAATCACTAGGCAAGGATGGTATTCGGGTAAACGCGGTGCTTCCCGGTCTTATTGATGGTGATTGGGCGTACGAAACATGGGGCGGTGGAGATGACAGCCAATATGCAGGCCTTAAAAACATGTTTGAGGATCAAACACCGCTAGGGCATGTGGTCACACCCGAGGATGTTGCTGAAGTCATTACGTCCTTAGTGACTGGGTCGGATTATGTGACCGGACAGCTAGTGACCATTGACTCGGGCTTTACGCTGTAGCGACTGCGTGCCTCGGTGACAGGCACTGTGCGAGTTAGGAGCCTCGGACTACGCCCGGAATACTACTGAGTAAAGCACGGGTGTACTCTTGTTGTGGCGCATTGAAAATAGCCTCGCCCGTTCCCTCCTCAACAAGCTCGCCTCGGTACATGACGACAATGCGGTCAGCGATATGACGTATGACCGCCATGTCATGGGATACAAAGAGCATAGTGAGCCCATACTCTTTGCCCAGATCCTGCAATAGATCAAGGATTTGTGCCTGGATGGTCACATCGAGCGCCGATACCGGCTCGTCAGCGACAACGAACTCAGGCTTTGTGGCAAGCGCACGACCGATAGCAATGCGCTGGCGTTGGCCTCCAGAGAACTCGTGAGGGTATTTACGCGTAAAGTGCCGCGCTAGGCCAACGTCGTCCATGAGTTTCGCAATATGCTGATCCAAATTCTTTTTGGTGCAAATGTCGTGCAGGAGCAATGGCTCTGCCAGCGTGTCGTAAACCGTCATGCGAGGATTGAGTGAAGCGAAAGGGTCTTGAAAAATCATCTGCATGCGTCGGCGAAACGATTTTAAATTGCGCCCTTCGAGCGTTGTTAACTCAGTGCCATCAAATTGTATCGAGCCATCGGTGATTGGCGCTAAACGGAGAATAGAACGCCCCAACGTCGATTTCCCGCTACCTGATTCACCCACCAAACCCAGCACCTCGCCTCGATTAATGGTGAGCGAAACATCGTCTACAGCTTTAACGGGGTCTTCACTGTCGGACGGGTAAAACCAGGTTCTAAGGTGGCTTACAGTAATGAGTGGATCGCTGCTTGCTTGGCCGGACTGGCGCTGCCCCGTTGGTATAGCGGCTAATAATTTCTGCGTGTATGGGTGTTTGGCGTGTTCAAAAATGGCCTTTGGTGTCCCGTGTTCAACGACGGATCCTTTCTCCATGACCACAATTTGATCGGCAATATCCGCTACCACTGCTAGGTCATGACTGATGAACAAGACACCGATATCGCGCTTTTTCTGAAGCTCGGCTATGAGCTCAAGAATTTGCGCTTGGATAGTCACATCGAGGGCTGTTGTCGGTTCGTCCGCAATGAGTAGGCGCGGCTCATTAATCAGTGCCATCGCAATCATTACACGCTGTCGCATACCTCCAGAAAATTCATGGGGGTAGCTATTAAAGGTGCTCGCTGGATTCCGTATGCCGACTTCTTCGAGTAACTCAATGGCACGTGCTTTTGCTAGGGTCTTGCTGAGGTTTTTATGGATAAGCAGAGGTTCAATAAGCTGCTCTCCAATACTCATATAAGGGTTTAGGCATGTCATCGGATCTTGGAAGATCATCGCGATATCACGGCCACGAACTGCACGCAAGTCGGCATCCGACAAGGTGAGTAAATCTCGACCATTAAAGAGCGCGCGACCGCCATCAATGTGTCCTGGCGGGGAGGGGATTAATCCAAGCATTGCGTAGCATGAAACAGATTTCCCCGAGCCACTTTCACCAATGATGGCCGTAATTTGGCCTGACTCGACGGTGAAGCTTACGTCGTTAACCGCAGTTTGCTTGCCGTTACGAGTGGTGAAGCTGACTTCAAGATTTTCTACTGTCAGTAAACTCATGGGTCAGTCCTTTGAGCCGCGCACGTCGAGAGCATCACGTAGCCCGTCGCCGAGAAAGTTTAGTGAAAACAGCGTGATACTCAGCGCCATCCCGGGAAAGATCAGTAGCCATGGATACTCCTCCATGGTCTCCGCCCCGTAACTTATTAAAAGTCCCCAAGACGTTTGAGGGGGTTGAATGCCAAGACCGAGGAAGCTCAAGAACGCCTCTAAGAGCATGACACTGGGGATTGTTAGGGTCGTGTAAACAATGATGGGCCCAAGCGCGTTGGGTATGACATGCTTTCTAATAATGGCAGCGGGTGAAAGACCGAGGGAGATGGCTGCTTCCACAAACTCCTGCTGCCGGAGCGACTGCACTTGTGAGCGCATAATACGAGCCATCGTCAGCCACTCCACTGCACCGATCGCAAGAAATAGAAGCAAAACGTTGCGCCCAAATATAACCATCAGTAGAACAATAAAAATCATAAAGGGAAGGGCGTACAGGATATCGACAATACGCATCATGAAGGCGTCCGTGCGGCCTCCGACATAGCCTGCTACTGCACCCCATGTAACGCCTATTAAGAGCGCCACTGCCGTTGCTATAAAGCCGACAGCGAGTGATACACGCCCTCCGTACATAACTTGTGTGAGCAAATCGCGGCCAAACACATCGGTGCCCAACCAGTGTGCGGCGGAAGGTGGTGTCGCACCTAAGTCGAGGTTTTGCGTCTCATAATCGTAGGGGGCAATCCATGGTGTTAAGAGCGCGACCACGATGAGAAAAATGAGGATAACGCCGCCCGCCACTGCGAGGCGGTTTTTACTCAGGCGAATCCAAGCATCTTGCCAGAGCGATGATCCTTTCTCTGCTTCAGATAAATTGATTTCGTCGGAGATAGATAGGGTTGAGGGATCAGACATTAGGCAGCTCCCTTGAATTGCGCTCGAAGCCGCGGATTCAACCATGCCGCAGTCACGTCGCTAAGCAAGTTAAACAGC
Organism: Luminiphilus sp.; assembly: GCA_036803865.1. GTDB lineage: Bacteria > Pseudomonadota > Gammaproteobacteria > Pseudomonadales > Halieaceae > Luminiphilus. Next base: position 8,902 of record DAIRTN010000037.1, on the reverse strand, counting down.
ACGATGAGAGTGGAGAGGAATACCGTTGTCCCTAAGATCATGGTGTAGTCTCGGTTAAATGCCGCTTGCACGTAAAACCGTCCGAGACCAGGGATTTGAAATATAGTTTCGACTACGAAGGATCCGGCAAGCAGTCCTGCAAACGCAGGCCCAAGGAATGCGATGACGGGAATTAGGCCTCCCCGCAGACCGTGCTTGGTCACGACTTTCCATTCGGGTAAGCCCTTGGCTCTCGCGGTGCGGATATAGTCTTGCGAGAGTACTTCGAGCATACCCGCTCTACTGAGACGTGCGATGTATGCCGCATAGGCGGCTCCGAGAGTGATCGACGGCAAGATCTTATCGCCAGGAATGGCACCCCAGCCCGAAATAGGCAGCCACTCGAGGTAGATGCCAAACACCAATACCAATAAGGGTCCCAGCAGGAACGAGGGCATACAGATGCCGATCATGGCTAACGTCATGGGTATATAGTCTTGGCGCGTGTTCGGTTTGAGCGCAGCCGAAACCCCCGCCAAAACGCCAATAATCAAGGCGATGATCAGCGCATAGAAGCCTAATTCGGCTGTCACGGGTAACCCTGAAAACAGAATCTCGTTGACGCTACGCCCCGGGTACTTGAATGAAGGACCTAAATCGCCTTGGGCCAAATCCGTGAGATACGCAATGTATTGTTCGTGCAAAGGGAGGTCGAGTTTGTATTGAGCTTCGAGTGCACGTTTAACTTCTGGAAGGACTACTTTCTCGTCGTCGAAAGGTCCTCCTGGCGCTGCGCGCACGAGGAAGAAGGTGGCGGTGATAACAATAAATATGACCGGTATGGCCTGCAATAACCTCGATACGATAAAGCGCAGCATTACTGGAGCTCCTCAGGAAGTTTACGACCAGGAACCAGTTTGACGTATTTGAGGTTCAACGAGTCCATCAGATTCGCGGACATGCCCTCGACACTCGGGTGTACTAGATGTCGAGTGGCATAGGTATAGATTGGAATAATGGGCATTTGTTGCATTAACAGGGTTTCCGCCTCATGAAAAATAGCAAAGCGCTCTTCTTCCGTGGGTGCGCGCGGTGCCAACTGTAGAATCATTTCATCGTAATAATCGTTGGCGAAGCCCGTATTGTTATTGCCGCCATCGGTTATGAAAAGATCGAGGAAATTATTGGGATCCACGTAATCGCCGATCCAGCCTCGGCGTGCGACCTGGAAATCACGCTGCGAGACCGCGTTCAAATAAACCTTCCACTCTTGATTGGAGATGGTGATGTCGACGTTTAAGTATTTTTTCCACATTTGCTGAACGGCGACAGCAATTTTTCGGTGCGCTTCATTAGTGTTGTAAATAATGTCGAGTCCCGGCCAGCCCTCGCCATTGGGGTAGCCTGCCTCTGCCAATAGTTGTCGCGCTTTTTCGGGATCAAAATCGAATAGCTTTGGCGGTTGGTATCCCAGGGTGCCTGGCGGTGTAATGCTGTAGGCGGGAATGACGACTTCTTGCATAACCGTGCGTGCCAGTTGCTCGCGATCAAGCGACATCGAGAGTGCTTGCCTCACTCGCACATCATCAACCGGTGGGCGATCGATATTGACGAGATAATAGTAAGTGCCCAAGTACGGGTCCTGCATATAAGGTGACTCGGGGATCTCTCTGTAGACAGGGACCTTATCGAGTGGGACCCCTTCAGTCCGATGAAGCTGCTCCACCCGAAACATTCGCTCCTCACTGACTTCATTCTCCGTAGGATAGAACACAACGCCATTGAGGCTGACGTTGTCCTTGTCCCAATATTCTTGGTTTTTGATCATTTTGATATGTCGATTGAGCGCCCAATCCTCGAGCACAAACGCACCGTTGCTGACGATATTTCCAACGCGGGTCCACGGCGTGAATCGATCGGTCATCTTGCCAAATTTGAGGAGCGTTTCCGGATGCACTGCAAACGTGCTGTAGTGGTCCATCAGTTGTATGAAATAAGGGGTGGGGGCGTTAAGAGTAACTTCAAGCGTGGTTTCATCGAGAGCTTTTACACCAACCTCACTGAATTCACTAACGTCGCCTTTTGCATAAGCTTCGGCATTCTTAACGGGATAGAGCATGTACGCATACAGATTGCCCGTCTCGGGGTGCAGCGCTCGATTCCAACTCCACACAAAGTCATCGGCTGTTACCTGTTCGCCATTAGACCATTTGGCATTAGGATTCAGATAAAAAGTAATGACAGATCGGTCTTCATTGAACGTCCAGCGCTCAGCCACTCCGGGTTCTGGTTCTAACGTGACCGGATTTTTAACAGCGAGGCCTTCAAACAGGGCTCTAATGAGGTGGTTTTCAGGGACTCCCGTTACGACGTGGGGGTCTAAGCCTTGGGGTTCTGCGCCGTTGCCGTAGTGCAAAATGCCGTCGCGGTTACCTTGGGTTACATTACTTTCACCAGTGCCGCAGGCCGAGACAAGCGCGCTTATGACGAGAGTCAGCAGTACAGTCAGGAGATGTCCGTATTGAGATTGCTTCATGGTATCCATAAGCTCATGACTAAAAACGCTATGCTACCTAAAAAGACTGAGCAGCGTTAACTTGTTGTTGATTTTTATCCAATGTCTCAGGGTAGCAGAGCGTCAGTGTGCCGGTTCTGGTGATAACACCTGAAAGCTACAGGGTAAAATCTAAACAGCTTTGATAGACTTGCCGGCTCATCTAGCCTCTGTATTCGGAGCTCACTCTTATGTCTGTCCGTACTCGCGTCGCGCCATCACCTACTGGCGATCCCCATGTAGGCACTGCTTACATGGCGCTCTTTAATCGTTGTTTTGCTCATGCCCACGGTGGTGAGTTCATTCTGCGAATTGAAGATACTGACCGCGCACGAAGTACGCCTGAAGCCGAGCAAGCCATTCTCGATTCTCTGAAGTGGCTAGGTTTGACGTGGGACGAGGGTCCCGACGTAGGTGGACCACATGGTCCTTATCGTCAGAGTGAACGTGGCGATATTTATGCCCAATATGCGTGGCAGTTGGTCGAGTCAGGTAAGGCCTTTGTGTGTTATCGCACGGCCGAAGAACTCGATGCGCTTCGAACCGAACGCAAAGAGGCTGGTAACAGTACTGCACTAAAGCCATCAGACCTCATGTTGTCCGACGATGAACAAGCGGCGCGCAAGGCGGCGGATTTGCCGTTTGTGATTCGTATGGTGGTGCCTGAGGACGAGGGTAGCTGCGTTATTCACGATATGTTGCGTGGCGAAATAGAGTTGGACTGGGGCATGGTTGATGCTCAGATTTTATTAAAGTCAGACGGCATGCCCACTTATCATCTTGCCAATGTCGTCGATGATCATTTGATGAACATTACGCACGTTATTCGTGGCGAGGAGTGGATTAACTCAGCGCCCAAGCACCATCTTCTTTACGAGTACTTTGGTTGGGAAATGCCCAAGCTTTGTCATATGCCGCTGTTACGCAACCCCGATAAATCGAAGTTAAGCAAGCGCAAAAATCCAACCAGTATTCTTTACTACCAGCGTATGGGGTTTTTACCTGAGGCCGTTGTGAACTACCTCGGTCGTATGGGCTGGTCTATGCCTGACGAGAGCGAGAAGTTTTCTCTCTCTGAGATGCAAAAAGTTTTTGATATTCAGAGAGTGTCGCTTGGCGGCCCAATATTTGATGTTGAGAAGCTAAAGTGGTTAAACGGCGTGTGGATTCGCGAAGAGCTTGATTTGGCCACGCTTGCGCAACGGCTCCAGAGCTGGGCTCTCAATGAAGCTATGCTGATGAAAGTTCTGCCCCATGCGCAGGGCCGTATGGAGGTTCTGTCAGACTTTGTTCCTCTGTCGGCGTATCTCGCCTCCGGAGAATTGCCTTTAGTGACGGATAGCTTCATATCTTTAAAAGAACCACAGGAAGAAACGGTACGCCGACTGCAGTTTGTGCTCTGGCGTCTCGAGGCTCAGCGAGATTGGGGGCGTGACGCATTGTTCGCATGCCTTAAAGGGCTCTCTAGCGAGTTAACACTGAAGCCCAAGGAGCTATTTGCGCCTCTGTTTATCGCGATTGCTGGTGGTACATCGGGTTACTCAATGCCCGATTCAATGGCAATTCTAGGGCCCGACATGACCCGCGCTCGCCTGAGAAAGGCATTAGACGTGCTAGGGGGCGTGTCGAAAAAAGCCCTTAAGCGTTTGGAAAAGGAATACGCAGACCTCGCATCGCCCGCGGCATAAAGTATTAGCGTGTTTTGATCAGCGCGACTGCGGCGAGAAGTGTCACGATGCTCTCGAAGGCCAAAGCCCCCCAAGTATAGGCGGTGAAGTTCGAGCTCATTGCCATGCCTAGGGAGCTTCCCGCGAGCTGGAAGCTTGAGTCCAGTTCACTGAAGGCCACACTACCGCGACCCAGGGCGATACCGCCTACGCAAATGAGCAGGAGCCAAAGCCCTGGTCTGAGGTAGCCTTTTAGCACTGCGCTCGCCATAAAAACGCCGCCTAGGGTAGTTTGCAGGCCGCCGTAGGTCGCCACCATTTCAGCGTAGCCATCGTGTGTGGCAATAAATAAGCCCGCATATTCCGCAGGCAGTTCAGGATCGAGCCAACACACCACCCCGTAGCCGGTAAATACAGCACCAGTGATCAGCAATAACAGATGGGGTAAACTAAATTTCATGGGTCTCGCTTCTCATTTGAGGCTTTGAATAAAGGCGTTAGATTCGACAATAGCGCTATTCATCTCGGCGATGAGGCG
>DAIRTN010000037.1:0-4064 GCA_036803865.1 Luminiphilus sp. | reverse complement strand
TGCAGCAATATTGCAGGTAGCCACATAATGAACAGTATGACAGTTGCCCCGAGCGCGTAGCACGCCGACGTAAAGATGAAGAACAGGAACGCGGCGAGAAGTCTGCCTTGAACGAGTTGCCCAAGCCCTGGGATAAAAAAACTACAGATAGCGGCGATAACATTCCCGCCCGAGCCTTGACCTGCCATAAGAGTCCTTCCTATTCGGTTGCGTTAGCTCCACGTTAGTACAGCTGCTCTTTTAGCTCAAGCGGTTTGGTCGGTTTTGATGACCGTTTCCGCGGTTGACAGGCGTAGACGCTGTGCATAATATGCGCCCCTCGCCAAAGTCCTGCTGGCGAAATATGGGGCCATAGCTCAGCTGGGAGAGCGCAACACTGGCAGTGTTGAGGTCGGGAGTTCGATCCTCCCTGGCTCCACCAAACACAAACCACCCGATAGGGTGGTTTTTTGTTTGTGGTGTAGATTGGCAATGAGTAACAACAGGCGCTGTCGTTTTTGATGAGCGCGAAACAAAATGCCCTAAACCGCGCCGGGACAGGTATCTGTGGCGGGAAGGGTCTTCATTGGCCTATTGGCGTCGCAGGTAGCTCATAGAACTCATTCATGGACGGAGCAAGCGGCTATTGCTCACCCCATCCATGTACATGATGGATTAGAATGACAGTCGAGCATCGACGCCATAAGTGGCCGGCTGCCCCCAATAACTGATAGTCCACAGCCCAAAGGGTATGGTGTTTTCGCGATATTCCTCGTCGGTGATATTTCGACCCCAAGCGGATACCCGCAACGTCATGCCATTACCCACCTTGATGTCGTCGACGGTAAGACGAGCGTTAACAATATCGTACGCATCAATTTGGCTGAAAAAGTTCTGATCCTTGTTGGTGTAGGGGACATAATCATCTTTGAAGCTCCAATCGACATGCGCATCTACGCGGCCCCAGTCACTATTGATCAGCGTCCAATCCAGATCGAGGCTGGCTGTGGATTCGGGTGAGTACGGAAAGTCTTTCTGATTACGGACATCAACACCCAACTCGGTGAACTCATCGTATTGGGTATCTAGATAACCGTAGTTCGCTCCGAAGCGCAGATCCTCGGTTAACTGGGCAACCAACTCAACTTCAAGGCCCTTGACGGTGGCCGCACCGGCGTTATCCACGGTAGATGCTGCACCACCTGTGCCCTCCAGGAATACGCTGAATTGCATATCCTCAATATCGTTATAAAAAGCCGCCACGTTGAGCTGTAGGCGATTATCGAGGAGCCGGGACTTGAGCCCAGCCTCATAGGAGATGACCTCTTCGGGCTCATAACTAGCAAAAAATGCCTCTGCTGTTGGGGCTTCGCCGTTGAATCCACCGGCTTTCCAACCCTGAGCAGCTTTCACATACACATTGATGTCATCGGTGAGATCATAAGCTAAAACCAGTGTACCTGTGGTATTGCTCCAGTCATCGCTGGCCGCCACGTCGAAACTACCCACGCCACCGGTTGAGCTGTTGGGGTGGAAAATATACTGGTCCTTGTCTTCTTGCGTATAGCGCAGTCCCGCTGTAACCGTCAGGCCGTCCATCGACGCAGGACGCCATTCAATTTGACCGAAGGCTGCGTAGGAGGTGTTATCCAAACCGTACTCGTTGTTATCGGCAGGCGCGCCGAACAGGCCAAAGAATGAAATAGGGTTAAACACATTCCCTTCTTCGTTGAAGTAATACAGACCTGTTACCCAATCGAAGTTTTCAGAGCTACCCAGGAGTTGGAACTCTTGGCTGACCTGTTCGTATTGCACATCGCGTGTGGATGTGAACAAATTCATGGGGGTACCGTCGATATCTAACTTGTCTTTCCAATCCAGTTCGCGACTCGCGGTAATCGATTTGAAGGTCATATTGCCAAGGTCGTAACTAATTGTGAGTGCATGACCACTGACCTCTGACTCCTCAAACCCCGACTCGTCATTGCTTATGCTGCGGGCTCGGTTATCGGCAGAAGTCTCATAAAGCGCTTGCAAGTCAGCGAGAAATCCCAAGCCGAGACCGGCGAAGAAAGCCTCATTGACATCGGTCAGCTGCCCCATATTGGGTGCCTTGTCAGTAGAGGCCTGATCGTAGCTGTAGCGCACGCTCAGTTGCTCAGTGACATCGAGGACAACATCGGCCCGAAACGCGTCTGAGTCGAGATCTTCGAAGGTACTATTTGAACGAGGATTCACGAAGGGGTTAAAACCACCCGTGGGGTCACTGTCGACGTTGTCGTAGAACCCGTCGCGCGATTGCATTGAGTAAGCAAACGAAGCGCGAATTTCACCAAGGCCCTCACCTACCGTACCCGCAGAGCCGGTATCGATACGACCCCGAAAGCCGGTATAGCCCTCATTGCCCGCACTACCTTCAAGAAATCCGCCAAAGTTTTCACCGGGTGTGCGCGTAATCAGATTGACAGCCCCACCGATTGTATTTTTGCCGTACAGAGTGCCCTGCGGGCCGCGCAGCACCTCAACGCGCTCCAACTCAGCGACGTCGAAGATACCGCCTAGGTTCTTACCTAAAAATACGCCATCTAAGTACAAGCCGACGGTTGGCTCCCATGTGATCGCAGGGTTAATCGTGGTTGAGCCTCGAATGGCAATTGTCGCGCCGGTTGCGCCGCCAGGTGAGGGTGCTACCTGCACATTGGGCACAAACAGCCCAATGTCCTGTACATCTCGAATACCACGGGTCGCAATCTCATCAGCACCAAAGGCGGTGATTGCGATGGGCGCATCCTGCAGTGTTTGCTCGCGTTTTTGCGCAGTAACGATAACTTCTTCAAGCATGGGGGCGGCGAGGCTTGCGGAACTGCACAATACGGCGGCAACGGCCAAGGCGAGGCGTTGGGGTGCGCATGTGAAATGAGTAGTGCGAAACATAGTCAAGACTCCGTGATTATTGTTTGGGTAGCAAAAAATTTCTCATTTGAGTGTGCGACACCAATCGGTGATCGGCATGGTCCACTTGAGGGATATGCGGTAGCTAAAGTTAGATTAGGTTGGTGCGAATCAGGAAACAATCGATACGCATTGCTAGAGGGAGGTACAGCATGGAACCGAAAGTTGCTTTGGTCACAGGAGCGAGTCGAGGTGCCGGCGCTGGAGTAGCGCGAGCGTTGGGCCAACATGGCATGACCGTCTATGTGACTGGCCGATCAGTTACCAGCAGCGGCGCCTACGGCTGGGATGGACAGCCACTTCCGGGAACCATTATCGAGACTGCCAAGCAGGTCACTGCCGCCGGAGGGCATGGAATCGCTGTGGCCTGCGATCATGGAGAAGACTCACAGGTAGCAGCTGTTTTTGACCAGATTGTGAACGAACAAGGCAGGCTGGATGTTTTATTCAACAACGCCACCTATATTCATGAAGAACTTATCGCGCCTAAGCCATTTTGGGAAAAGTCCTTAGATGCAGTGAGTATCCTTCAAGTAGGATTGCGCTCGGCCTATGTCGCTAGCTGGCACGCCGCCAACATTATGGTGGCCCAAAACAGCGGGCTCATCGTCTTTGGCTCTTCCTTTGGCGCCAACTGCTACATGCATGGCCCTGCCTACGGCGCTCAAAAGGCCGGCATTGATAAGATGGCCTTCGATATGCAGCACGATTTCCGCGACACCGGCGTCAGAGCCCTATCTCTGTGGATGGGGCCACTAAGGACAGAGCGCGCGCTAAAAGCCGCTGAGGTGCACCCCGAGCAATATCACGAAATTATGCAGGTAGCCGAAACCCCCGAGTACTCTGGCCACCTAACATGGGCGTTGGCAACAGACCCAGAGGCCCAAGCTTTAGCTGGCGATATCTTTATAGCCGCTGAGCTGGGAGAGCAACTTGGCATTCTCGATGATGGCAGGCAGCCCCCATCCCATCGTCAAATGCTTGGACCCCCTCCCAAGCGCTCTAGCGCAGTCGTTTACTGAGTTGCCCTTATTGCGACTTGCATCGCCAGCGAGGAGCTCGGGCGCTTTGCGGTCGCGTTGTCAGTGACTTTGGCTTGCTTCTAGCGCTTGCTCAATATCCGCGAGAATATC
>DAIRTN010000036.1:13398-15931 GCA_036803865.1 Luminiphilus sp. | reverse complement strand
AGGAGAGCTTTATGCCGGACGCTTTTATTGTTGATGCATGCCGCACACCTCGTGGCATTGGTAAAGTAGGCAGGGGAGCTCTTGCGCATTTGCACCCCTCTTACCTCGGCTCTACGGTTCTTCGTGCTCTTGCTGAGCGTAATAATCTCAACACTGCCGAGGTCGACGACATTATTTGGGGGACCTCGTCCCAGGTAGGCAAGCAGGCTGGTGATTTGGGTCGTATGGCGGCACTCAACGCCGGCTATGCCGAGCGCTCATCGGGCGTAACGCTCGATCGTTTTTGTGGCTCGGGTATTACCACCGTCAACCTTGCCGCCGCGCAAGTCATGTCGGGAATGGAAGATTTGGTCATTGCTGGTGGCACCGAGATGATGAGTTACCACGCTCAGATCGCCGATCCCACCAAGCCACCTATGTTGGATGCGGGGAATCTCGATCTCAGAGATATGCATCCTCAGTCACAGCAGGGTGTTTGTGCTGACGCAATAGCGACGCTTGAGGGAATCGACCGAGATGCAGTCGATGATTTAGCGCTGGTCAGTCAGGCGCGCGCAGCGCGCGCCATCGCCGAAGGACGTTTCAATAAGTCGCTTATTACTGTTAAGAACCCCGACGGCACTGTGGCACTTGATCACGAGGAGTTTCCTCGCCCTGAGACCACTAAGGAGGGACTCGCTGGTCTTAAAACGGTCTTTAGCATGTTGCGCGATATACCCATCGATGAAGAAGGCACAACTTATGGCGCCTTGATTCAGCGCAAATACCCTGAGATCACAGAATTTAGCCATGTTCATCATGCAGGCAATTCGTCGGGTGTCGTCGATGGCGCAGCAGCGCTGCTGATCGCGTCAGAAGCCTACATACAAAAAACAGGTATGACGCCGCGCGCCCGTATTGTCGCGACAGCCAACATGGGGGATTGTCCGACACTCATGCTAAACGCGCCTGTTGCCGCTGCAGAGAAGGTGCTGATGAAAGCGGGACTTACCAAAGATGATATTGATGTGTGGGAGATCAATGAGGCGTTTGCGGTGGTTGCCGAGCGTTTCATCCGTAAGCTCGATCTTGATCGCGAGAAAGTCAATATTAATGGTGGTGCAATGGCCTTGGGACACCCTATTGGGGCGACGGGTTCTATTCTCATTGGCACTGCACTCGATGAGCTCGAACGCCAGCAAAAACGTTACGCACTCATCACTATGTGTGCCGCAGGGGGTATGGCGCCGGCCATTATTATCGAGCGCGTTTAAAGTGCTGACCCCGAGTTAAGCACTCTCTGGGTTGCGTTTGTTGAGCTGCCGCCCTCCGCAGCTTGCAAACAGTAGTGGTGCTCAAAAAATTAGCGTAAGGTATTGCGGTTCTGCAAGGCACTGTTAAATACATTTAATGGGAGCTGCATGCTAATCGTGCGTCCCGTGGTAGTTAAATAAAAAAGATAAGGAGAATCTTAGTGAGTCATTACAGATTTCCAGCTGATGGAGTGGCAGTCGTTTTCGGCGGGTCGGGCGGTTTGGGTTCCGGTGTTGTCGAACTGATGAGTCGCAGTGGGGCCGATGTTGCGTTCACTTATTTCAAGAATAAAGACGCAGCAGATGCACTGATCGGCAAGGTCGAGGAAAACGGTCGTCAGGGTATGGCCGCCAGCGTGGACCTGATGGACATTAAGGCGGTTCAGTCCTTTGTCGACTCGGTGACGGAGCGCTTTGGAAGAATCCATTCGGTGGTGTTTGCAACCGGCCCGTTCCTGAATATTTTGCCCATTATGGATGCCGAGCCAGAGGTTTTTTATGAAACGCTGGACACCGATGTAAAAGGCTTCTACCACGTATTACGCGCGGTCGTTCCTGCGCTGAGAGAGAGTGGCGGCTCGATTACCGCGCTCACCACAGCGGCCATTCACAAATACATCAGTACAGACGGACTATCGTCAATCCCCAAAGCGGGCGTTCAGCATTTGTGTACCGCCATTGCGCGCGAAGAAGGGCATCATGGTATTCGCGCCAACTGCGTTGCCGTTGGTCTCATTGCGGTTGGTTTGTCCCAGGAAATTGAATCGCCACCCGGCGGTATTCTTGATCAGTGGACGAAGCAGACGCCGTTGGGACGAGCGGGCGCACCGGCGGAGCTGTTTGATACTGTGGTATTTCTTGCGTCGGAAAATGCAGGCTACATCAGCGGCCAATCGCTGCCCGTTGACGGCGGTTACTCGGCTTAAAACGCGAGTCGCTCAGACACAGGCGCCATTAGGTGCCTGTGTACTCAATATCCCCTTGCTGGGAAACGCCACCCCGGCGTCCTCGGGGCCATTTGTCACAAAAAATTCACGTTATCGACGCAAAGCTGTCACGCCTAATCTCTAGGGTTTGCTTATCTGCTGCCGTTCTCTTATCGACGGTTCAGCGTGTTATCAAATCGAGAGGTTTTAATGACAACATTGTTCCGCGCTCGCCGAATTGTGACCGTTTTCTTCACGTTCTTAATCGCGCAATGGGCGACGGCTGCTGACGAATTACTGCTCTACGTTGTTGAC
>DAIRTN010000036.1:0-13298 GCA_036803865.1 Luminiphilus sp. | reverse complement strand
TGACAGATGCACTTACAGGCACGGGCGTCGCCCGTAAATTGCGCGTTTATCTACTTAAACTCACCCTGTAAGGCTCAGAGTTATCGCTGCACGACGTACACACTCTGTAGGCAGTTCCACAGCTAGTATCTTTGGACCATTCGGTACAAATCCAAAATCTGTAGAGGCTTCAAAAACGTTTTTGGACGTACTTTCATAAACTGCGCCTAAGCCCCGTTGCGCTGCAAATCCTTGGGTTTTTATGGGAAAAAGCCAAGGTTGATGTCCTGTACGGTAGCTGAGGTGCGTTCTCGGTTACCGAATTCCTGCCTGTTTAGACAGGGACAGCCTTTTAATTCGCCATGCATAATGTGCCAGTCGGGGAATGCTGGCTGAAGGTTTGGCTGGGTATGCGCTCGTTGCGCCAGATGGTGGTCGGTGATGTTTGCTCCGCACCATCCCCTGATGTAAAACGAATGAAAATAAAAAGATATCCGTTATGAAAACACTCGACCAAAGCTATTACTGCGGTGCCTCCACGACTCAAATCATTTATGAAACGATTGGAGTGTACTTCGATCGTATTTGCGATCAGCACCCCAATAAGGACGCGCTTATCGTGCGCCATCAGGGCGTGCGGTGGACTTACCGCCAGCTTCAGAAACAGGTTGATCAATTAGCGGGTGGTTTGTTGGCGCTGGGGGTGGCACCCGGCGATCGCGTGGGTATCTGGGGCCCTAACAGCTATGAGTGGGTCATGGTTCAGCTGGCGACGGCGAAGATTGGCGCCATTATGGTTTGTCTTAATCCGGCCTATCGACTTTACGAACTTGAATTTGCCCTGAACAAAGTCGAGTGCAAGGTGGTCATCACCGCAGAAAAATTTAAAACCAGTGACTATCTGGGCATGCTCAACACCCTTGCCCCCGAGCTCGCAGATTCAAAACCCGGAGCACTCCAAGCTCAGAAGTTACCAAACCTTAGAACCGTCATTCGGATGGGAACCGCCGAGACCGCCGGCATGCTAAATTTTGAGACTGTCTGTGGGCTGGGCGGGGAAAAGAACGGCGACCAGTTGCTAGCATTGCGAAGCCAGTTGAAGCCTGACGATGCCATCAACATCCAGTTCACCAGCGGCACCACCGGTAACCCCAAAGGGGCCACGCTCACCCACTGCAATATCCTCAACAATGGTTACCTTGCGGGGGAGGCTATGCAGCTCACCGAGACGGATCGATTGTGCATTCCGGTACCGTTGTATCACTGCTTTGGTATGGTTTTGGCGGTGCTGGCTTGTGTCTCTCATGGCTCGGCCATGGTGTTCCCTGGCGAAGCTTTTGACCCGCTTGAAACATTACAAACAGTGGAGGCCGAGGGTTGCACGGCATTACACGGCGTTCCCACCATGTTTATCACCGAGCTCGACCACCCCCGCTTCGGCGAGTTTGACCTGTCATCGTTGCGAACAGGCATTATGGCGGGCGCACCGTGCCCGGTCGAAATCATGAAACGTGTTATTTCCGAAATGCACATGGAGGATATTTTGATTGGCTATGGTCAGACGGAAGTCAGTCCCCTCAACCATATGACACTCCCCAACGATTCTTTGGAGCGTCGCACTGAAACCGTAGGCCGGGCCGTGCCTTGGGTAGAGATCAAGGTTATCGATCAATCAAATCGTGTTGTAGCCATTGGTGAGAAAGGGGAAATTTGCACCCGGGGGTATTCGGTAATGCGTGAATATTGGAACGATCCCGAGCGCACGGCGGAGACGATTGATGAAGCGGGGTGGTTACACTCCGGTGACTTGGCCACGATGGATGAAGAGGGTTACGTCCGAATTGTAGGTCGCATCAAAGACATGATTATTCGTGGTGGTGAAAATATTTACCCCCGGGAGGTAGAAGAGTTTTTGTATCAGCATCCTGCGATTTCAGAGGTTCAGGTTTTTGGCATCCCTCACGAGAAAATGGGTGAAGAGGTTTGTGCCTGGGTGCAGCTCAACGAGGGACAGTCAATGACCGAAGATGAGCTCAAGGCCTTTTGTAACGATCAAATCACACACTTCAAAATTCCGCGTCACGTGCGGTTTGTCACCGAATACCCCATGACGGTCACGGGGAAAATCCAAAAGTTCGTGATGCGTGATCAGATGGTTGCGGCGCTAAATGAATAGAATCGGCAAAGCGCTGATAGCAGCCCCATAGATAGCGCGGTAGAAAACGCCGATACAGTTTTTAAGGCGACGTTAGGGTTTTGCGGTCTGTAAGTTACCGCGATCTAACATTACCGCGATCTAACAGTAGCCCCGTGATTTACAACGACCCCAAGGCCATCTAGGCGACATCCCGCCCTAGCGCCTCAGGGGGTTGCTGTGTTGCCGGTTACCGCTGTTCAGTGATCACCTTTCCACCCGGTTTATAAGGTTTTTCTAGCTGGGCCAGTATCGAACAAGAAACATCCCATTGGATATTGGGTCGGCCTCGTTAGCCCCTTGCCACTCAAATTTGTAGGCCACTCGGAAGCCTTCCTGTCTACTTTCGACAGTAGCGATGACCATTCGTAGCGTTACCAAATCGTTTGCCGTGACTGGGCGCATTACCCGAAAGCGATCACTGCCCACAAAAAGCGCTTTAAGATCTATTAATTCGATATGTTGGAAAAAAGTAGAGTGTACCAAAGCAAAGGTCAGCGAGCCTGGCGCGATTATGTTGGTGAGCCCGGCTTCGTGGCATTGATCCTCATCGAAATGGAACCAGTCAAGCTGGTCGAGGCTCTTGCAGTAGGCTTGGATTCGATCGCTATCGATTATTACAGGTTGTGACTCAAACAGAGTTTTACCAACGCGGCTTTCGAAATCTCTTTGGGTTTGCAATATTGTCTTCATGAATCTCTACTGGCACCCCCATTATCGTCGACATCAGTCATTAGTCGTCCCAAGGGTGGAAGCCTAGCAGTGCACTCACCAAGCGGCACGTGTCCATGCGTGCAACTAGGTCGTTTTTTTTTAAAGTTTTTGGTCCATCCTGTGTGCCTTCAACTACGCCAATAGGTAATCGGGGATTGATTCATCAGACAAAAAGCGGATGATGAGGGGCTCGAATACTGGCTAAGTGCATTCCATCCTTTTTATGATCGCAAAGAAATTTTCGACTATTGGTCCCCTAGGTGTCGTTATCTGGCAAGCGCTGGAGGATTTAGGTATTGAACCTGAGCCCTTATTCGCAGAGGCTGGTATTGAGGTAGGGCCGCTGCTTGACCCTAATACTCGGATCGCTGACGGCGCTTTTCGAAATTTGTTGCAAGCGATTGAAGCGCAGGCCTCGGCTCGCACCTTTGGATTACATTTGGCGAAGTTTATCCATCCCACCACTTTTTACAGCTTGGGCGTAGCTGCCTATTGCAGCACCACAATGGGTGAGTATCTTGAAAAAATGATACGTTACTACTCTGTGGTGACTACCAATGATGTGATGTCTCTGGTGAAAGAGGTCGGTGAATGTGCGCTGCGCTGGACGACGCATAATCCAGAGCCATTTCCTCCAATCCGTGAAGATGGCATTGCTGCCATCTTCGTAACGATTCTTCGCATAGCAAGTCAGAACGAATTTCGGCCCCGCACTGTGTATTTGGCGCGCCCTTTCCCTGAAGATGAGGCGTCGCACTACGAGGACTTTTTTGGATGCGAGGTCCTTTTTGGTGCGCCTGAGACCTCGATTTCTTTTGACTCTCAACTGCTTAAATTGCCTTTGGTTGGTGCAGATCCACAGCTCGCCCAGTCTTATGACCAGCTGACCGAACAATATATAGCTAAGCTGGAAAAAGCCGATTTTCCAGCGCGGGTTCGCAACGAATTGGTGAGATTACTACCCACTGGTGTATCTGGAAAAGATGCTGTGGCAAGCGTACTGTGCGTGAGTACTAGGACGCTATACAACCGTCTTGAAGAGGCGGGTACTACTTTTCGTGAGGTTCTAGATGAAACTCGCAAGCTGCTGGCTGAGGATTATCTGACAAAGGGTTTGCCGGTGAACGAAATCGCTTACCTTACAGGCTTTTCTGACACTGCAAATTTTTCAAGAGCCTTTAAAAAGTGGACGGGGCTTTCACCGATGACCTACCGCATTAAAGTCGCACTCAACGAAGAATCCTAAAACACAACAATCTTGCCGGTATTGATACGACATCAGCACGAAGTGCTTCTTAGGCTGTGGCAATAAGAGCAGAGCAATTGCGGATGGGTTGTGGCATCAGCTAATTACACAGATTTATTGAATAAAGCTTTGGCTGATATCGGTGATGCAGTCGCGGTCGCTGATGTAACCGGGGAGTTTTACAGCGGTCACGCGTTGCGACAGCGTATTGAGGGTATTGCCAGCCTGTTGCGAGCCTCTGGGCTAGAACGTGGCGATGGATTGGCACAGCTTGCAAGTAATTGTGTAGACGCTTTTGCCGTTATGGCAGCCTGTCTGCGCGCGGGCGTTCGTTACACGCCCCTTCATCCTCTGGGTTCTTTGGATCAGCAGCGATTTGTTGTCAATGATTCCCAAGCCAAGCTGTTGGTCATTGATTCTGCAGCATTTGCAGAGTGGGGTGCCCGATTAGCCGACGCCTTCCCCAAGCTGGCCGTGATCACGCTTTCCCGGGCAAACTTTGGTGAGTATCTGGGGGATCTATTAGTTGATCGGCCTTGGCTGGATGATCAACAAGATAGCGAAGATATTGCATGGGTTAGTTACACCGGTGGTACCACGGGTGATCCTAAGGGGGTCATGCACACACAGAAAGGTATGGGGGCGACTGCTGAGATTGCGCGAGCTGCGTGGCAGTTTCCCGAGCAGCCGCATTTTTTGGCGTGTTCACCGATCAGTCATGCGGCGGGATTTCTAGTGCTGCCAGTTTTGATGCTTGGCGGCCGCGTTTCGCTGTTGCCTGAGTTCTCGCCCGAGCCGGTGATTCGATGTATTGAGAATCAGGGCGTCAATACACTCTTTCTTGTGCCCAGTATGATCTACGGACTTCTTGATCATCCTGGCGTTGGTCAAAGAGATCTGAGCAACTTGGAGCACATTATTTATGCGTCGGCGCCCATCGCACGGGAGCGGCTTCGTGAAGCCCTCCACCTTTTCGGTCCTATTTTACACCAGTGCTACGGTCAAACGGAGAGCATTCATATTACGTGTATGACACACAAGGAACACAATCCATCGGTGAGTAGGCGGCTTGAGAGTGTGGGGCGAGTGACTCTCGGTATGTCGGTGTCGGTCGTTGATGCTCACGGCAGCGCCTTACCCCTGAAAGAGGTGGGTGAAATATGCGTTAAGGGGCCAAGTCTCCTCGCGGGTTACTGGCAACGCCCCGAGGCTAGCGCTGAAGCGCTGCAGTCGGGGTGGCTTCATACCGGCGATGTGGGATTTATGGATGAAGAAGGGTTTCTGTTTATCGTTGATAGGCTCAAGGACATGATTATCAGCGGCGGCTTCAATATCTATTCACAGGACGTGGAGCGGGCATTGATGGCGCATGACAGCGTTGATGTTGCGGCGGTCGTTGGACTGCCGGATCGTAAGTGGGGCGAGCGGGTGCACGCGCTAGTGGTGCTAAAAGCAGGCCGGGAGTGCTCAGAGGAAGAGCTGATTGGCTTTCTGAGGCAAAGTGCGGGCCCCTTGCTAACCCCAAAGTCCATCGAATTTGATAGTGCTTTGCCGCTTACCAACCTTGGAAAAGTAGACAAAAAGGCCATTAAGCTGCGGCTTGAAGCGGTGTAGGGCCCGAAAATTTGCCTAAAATGACAAATCCACTTCATAAACATACCGTATAGTAGGTATCTATGAACAAGCCACGGTAGGAAAAAAAATGTCGCAGCCAATGACAACGGTTGATCCCCAAGAGCAGGCGCTACTAGAACGCATACACGCCGGCGAATTGATCGAGGATATGCAGGAGTTGACGCCCCGCTATCGCGCAATTCTGGAGCGAACCCTCGAGATTGCTGCGCAGTCTGAAGTGACGGTGCTGACGTGGGCTTACACCGCGTTCAGAGTTGCGCCAGATATCGGAGCCAAAGTCGCGATCTGTGGAACCATTCAGGACGAAGTGGGACATGCCCACCAACAGGGCATGCTCTTTGAGCGCTTTGGTTTTGATATGCAGAAGGTCGCTTTTGAGGCGGATCCCAGAAAATACTGGTCGCTGCCCATTATGGAGTTTCCTGTCAGAAATTATGCAGAGTTTGTGGTTTCACAGGCATTCCTGGATCGAGCTGGTCGTTTTACGACGTGGGACATCGAGCTCAATTGCAGCTTTGCGCCCTATCGGCGGACGTTAAAAAAAGTCAATTTTGAGGAGGCTTATCATTTTCGTCATGGCGCGATGTGGACGGAGTTCTATTTCAATCAGAACGATGAGACTAAAGAGCTGGTTGAAGATGCCGTCCGCTGGGTCTTTCCCTGGGGTTACCACTGGTACGGACGTCCGGACGATTTAAAGGGATACCCGGATCAGCTGAACTACAAGGTCCGCGCGTGGAGTAACGACACCATGCGCAATAAATGGCTCCGGTCAGCGACTGACTTTGCTGACCGGGTCGGTCTCAAAGTGCCTGCAGAGAAGGACAAGGAAACCGGTGAGTATCGTATTACCGATATGCCTTACCCGATGACCTTTGATGCAGGAGCCCATGATTGGGAATGGGAAGAGACCAGTTGGGATCGTGCTATCGGCAACTTCAAGTCTGGTGGGCCGATGCGTCCCTCCTGCTACGAGCGTTTGCAGCGGGAAGAATGGGGTGATCAGTTGTGGTAACCGAAGGCGCCGTAGCTGAGGTACTCAATGGTGTGATGGATCCGCACATGAACGTTAGCCTCCCTGATATGGGCATGGTCCGAAGGATTACGGTTTCACAAGACGGTGATGTCGATGTTGGGTTGGTGTTCCCGTGCGTGGGTTGTCCGGCCTGGGATTTGATCCAAAACGATATTAAGCGTTCGGTTGGCGCGCTTGTGGGCGTGCGCTCCACCAAAGTTAGGGTTGAGTGGCAACACGAATGGAGCCGGGACGACATCGTTCCCGAGGCTCGACTTATTGCACGTGAACATGGTTATTGCATCTAGGAGCAGAAGGTGGGTTTAGTCACGCAAAAAACAGCGCGCAATACGATGGACTGGGACTATTTTGAGGTATTTGCACGGGAGAAGCTTGACGGACCCCTGTTTCATTTGGGCTCTGTCAGTGCGCCAAACAGGGCTGCAGCGGTTGGCCAGGCAAGGATGGTGTACTCGGAAAAACCCTGGGTAGAAATGTGTATTTGTCCTCGTGCCGAGGTGATACCGGTGATCTCGGTTAACGACATGATCGGGATTGCTTAAGCCGTGGCTGAGGGTCGCGATAGCACCAAGGATCGTTCTAGCAGCCTGACAGAGTTGTTCGGGTTGCAATACGACGCGACCGTCGCTTGCCCTTGGTGTGGGTCGGAGAGCACGCGTGTTTCGAATCCTTTTGGCGGTACGGTGTCCGAAATGAGTATGCAGTGTAATCTGTGTAAGTCTGTTTTTGGATGGATGAAGTGGCAGGACAAACTTCCCGGGCAGTAGTTCGGGGCAGCGAGTGGGAGAGAGATATGTCTGGAACAGACAAGGCGTTGATGCAGGAGTTACTGTGTATTGCCGATACCGACTGGGTGTTAGGACACTGGTATATCAAAGTGATGCTGAATGGCCGCAGTCTCCCCGATTGCACAGCATTCGCGGGGATGGGGCAGGACAGCCTGGGCCATACACGGGCGATTTTTCGGCTGTTGGAAGATCGTCTTGGACTGCCCGAGCACCAGCTTGAGTTTGGTCGCCAACCTAGCGAATTACATGATCTTGAGGTGTTGTCGCTTCCTCCGCAGAACTGGGGTGATTTCCTCGTCACTGCGTTCTTGGCGGAATGTGCATTATGGCGCCTACTTTCAACCTTTTTAGAGGGGAGCGACAAAGCGCTATCGGGCATGGTGAAGCATTTTGGCAAGGAGCTCTATTTTCACCGGTTGGGCCTCGAGGGCTGGATGACGGCGACTAGCAATGAAGAGCAGGACGACATGCGGCAGTCACTCGCCATACGGGGGCCTACGGTAGCGCGCTGGTTTGGCGATGTTGCTGCAGCGGATTTGCTTTTAGACGCAGGTATTAGAGCGGCGTCACTTGAATCTGCACGGTCAGGTTTTATAGACGATGTGGTCGATGTGCTGGCTCAAGCAACGGGCCTAGAGTCTACAGAAATTCAATCGAAGCTGCGTTGCGAGTGCCCAGATGACTGGGACTCAGTGCGACGCAAGTGCCGCGGTGCAACTGTACCGCCAACTTTGTGGGAGTTCATGGTACCGACAGATCCAGACACCGTGACTCTGAGGCGCCCCCTCGCTGTCAGCGTTGACGACAATCTCGATTTAGTTGACCGCGCGGAGTACAGCCATACCGATTACGCATAAATCCTGACCACTGGCCGGCTTAAAAAATAAAAAGAGGAGGGAGCCAATGACAAAATCTGGTCTCGCGATTGTAGGGATCGCGGAGGTGCCCACACGCCGTGATCCAGAGCGTCAGCGCTGGGACATCCTGCTGGATGTCTGTATGGGAGCGATTCGTGATGCGGGAATAGACAAGAATCTTATCGGTGCTGTCATTTCGAATAATCCGATGGCGCAGCCCTCAATGCAAAATGATATGTCGCTGGGAAAAATTCCCGAGGTCATGGGCCTGAAAGGCTGTCGCGACATCGCAATTTGCAATGCGGGGGGCGCATCCACAACCAACTGTTTGCGGCTGGCAGAGCAGCACATCGCCAGCGGTCAGGTGGACTACGTTCTGATTCCACACACCACTGTTCAGTCCGATATGCCGCCCCAGGACCTCATCAACTTCTTTGCTACCGCACCCCTCGATAAGCAATTTGAGTATCCCTATGGCGTAAGTTTTAACGGGTCAATGGGTCTTATTACTCAGCGCTACATGTATGAGACCGGTGCAACGGAGGAAGAGTTAGCTTCTGTGACAGTTGCTTTACGGGCCTGGGGCGCCCTCGATCCGCTGTCTATCTTTTATGGTAAAACCGTAACCTTGGACGACGTCATGAACTCTCGCATGATTAGTACACCATTGAAGGCTAAGGAATGTAATTTGCTGGCAGATGGTGGTGGAGCGATGGTGGTCACCTCATGGGAAAAGGCTCGGGAGTTAGGTGATAAGGCGGTTTACAAATTGGGACATGGCACCCGTTTTATGAGTGCTACACCCATGCTTCGCGAGGATGTGTTTCACCGCCAAGCTTACCGCGAGTCCAGTCGCGACGCGTTGTCCCAGGCTCGGCTGTCAATCCACGATATGGACCTCAGGCAGATCTATGGCGCCTACCCCTATACGCAATGTAGCGCGCTCGAGGGTTATGGCGTTTGCGAGGACGGACAGGGAGCAAAGCTCTGGGCGGAGGGACGTTGTGGTCCCGGAGGCGACTTGCCCTGCACGACCATGGGCGATGCAACTGGAAGAGGACATACAGGCAGTGGCGTCAGTATGGCGTTCTACCTCGATACCGTCCGCCAATTGCGCGGCGAGGCCGGGGATCGTCAGGTCGATCAATGTGAACACGCGATTCTGACCACTTCCGGTGGTTCCGTGATGAATACCTGCACCACGGTCTTTGGGAGGAAGCCACGATGAGCGACTATAAAAAGCCGTTGCCCGAAATACAGCCTTATAGCCAGCCCTTCTGGGATGGGACTAAAAAGGGACTTTTACTCATACAGCACTGCAATGCCTGTGATGCCAATATTTTTTATCCGCGCCGCGACTGCCCGGAGTGCTGGAGTCAGGACTTGGGATGGATTAAAGCGTCCGGGCGTGCAACGGTTTATACGTATTCCGTAACCTATGAGGGTGTGGAGCAAAAATTTGTGGAGGATTTGCCGATCATTTTGGCGTGGATAGATCTGCCTGAGGGAATCCGCATGCACACCAATCTAGTGGAATGCCAGCCTGAGGACGTCGCCATCGGGATGGAGGTCGAGGTAGTCTTTCGCTCGATTACCGAGGACATCACCCTGCCATTTTTTAGGCCGGTATAGTCTATGAGCGATGTCGGCTGGGGGTTGTGGGGCAGCTGGGAGGAGACTGAGGCATGCCTCAACACGGTGGTCGGTGAATGGTGGGGTCCGGACCCTGTTGAGCCGGGCAGTATCCGCCGTTGGCTTGAGCCCAAGGAGTTTGACTGCGCAATTCATACCGATGTCGGCGCTGCTCGTGCCGTCGGTTTTCCAGATCTGGTGGCGCCCGCTTCGATGGTGTTTAGCTATGGTGTAGCGCCTTACTGGTCACCCGGAGATTCCTCGAAGTCTATCGACGATGAACCCACCCAAATACAGATACCGGTGATCTTTAATGTGCCCGCGCCTTGTAATAAAAGTTTTGCCACCAGTATGGAAGTCGAGTTTAACGAACCGTTGTATCCGGGTGACGTGGTTGGATGCGTCAGCAGACTAATCGATATTCAGCGCAAAACGCTGAAAGTAGGCCCCGGCGCATTTCTTAGGCAGGAAGATACCTATACTAAGCAATCGGGAGAGGTTATTGCGGTGGCTAATCTCGATATCTTCCGCTTCTATGTGGAACAGGGCGTGACCAAATGACTGAGCAACTTGCCAAAGCTCCGGCGGTTGGAGACGTGCTACCTGCCATTGAAATTCCTATTACCTTACAGCGGCTAGTTATGGAAGCAGGGGCCAATCGAGATTTTTCACTCATGCACCATGATTCTGCTGTGGCGCAATCGGCCGGTGCCAGTGCAGCTTTCGCTAATACCTTTTTCCTTATGGGTATGTTCGAGCGGCTCGTGCGTAACTGGGCTGGGTCTCGCATACGATTTAAAAAAATAGGGCCGCTAAAGATGCTAAATTTCAATGTGGTGGGGGATACGCTTTTATTTCGGGGTAAGGTTGTCGCTATTGATGAAGTAGAGCGAGGGGAAAAATGGTTGTTGAATCTCTGGTGTGAAAGTGAGCGAGGCCAAACGACGACCTGCATGGTAGAGGTGATAAAAGAATAGAGACAGGGGGATGAAATGAGGCAAGTAATTTCGGCAGCGGCACTTCCCGCAGGGGAATCCGTCTCAATGAGTAGCATTCAGGGCGTTGCGACAACACTCGACAAGCTGGGTGTCGATACCCACGGCGTGCTCATGGAGGCGGGTGTGTCGCCAGAGGCCTTGGCTCAGAGCTTTGAACGTGTGCCGATCCAATCGCTATCGCAAATTATTTCTAGAGCAGTGAGCTCGGAGCTGGGGCCGTTGTTTGGATTAAAATTTGCGGAGAATGTGCACGCCACAACTTACCACTGCTACGGTTTGATGCTTATTTCATCGCCCACACTTAGACAGTTTTGTACCAGATTAGCCCGTTATTATGCATGGGTCGCCACTAACAACTCGGTGTCATTTGATGTGGTTAATGGCAGAGCGATGCTTGTTTATCACTGCCATGAGGAGGCCGGTGACAGCCCTATGGCGCGCCTTGCGCGGCTCTCGGGTTGGGCGGCTACCTGGGTCCGGATGCTGAGAATGGTCTCTTCGCCCGGCTTTGCTCCCGTTGAAGTGCAATTTTCTTCACCGCCGCCTTTGGGTTTTGTGGATGATTATGAACACTATTTTCGCTGCTCGCTGAAGTTTGGAAGCGCCATTGACGCCTTGTGTTTTGACGCCTCTGTGTTGGATGAGCCATTGGCGGGTGGTAATGCCGAGCTCGCAAGACGAAGTGAGCGCCAGGTTTTCGATCATCTTCGGCTCATGGGCTCTGTTGATCTCGAAACTCAGATTCGAATGGCACTTTTTGAGCTTTTGCCCATGGGGGCTTATGACAGGCAGGACATCGCCGCATGGTTGGGTATGGAGGATTGCCGTCTCAAAGTTGCACTGCAGCAAGCGGGGCTGAGTCATCACCAGATTGTTCTAAGGACGCGTCAGGAGTTGGCGGCGGAGCTGGTATCCCATTCTGGTAAGTCGATTAACGAAATTTCTTATCATTTGGGCTTCAGCGACTGCAGTAACTTCGCCCGTAGCTATAGGAAGTGGTTCGGGTGTTGCCCGTCAGAGCGACGCGCCGGCGGGGTTTGATGCATGCAGCCAGCCAGACGCAGTAACGAGGAGCGACGAGAGCAAAGTGTTCAGCACGTGCTGGCTGCTGCTCTGCAACTTTTTGTATCACAGGGCTACGAAAACGCCACTATCGATGCCATAGCTGCAAAAGCTGGGCTCACCAAAGGTGCAGTGTATTTTTATTTTAAAGGCAAAGTGGCTTTGCTCCATGCACTGTTGGACGATGCCGAAGCTTTGTATGCAGGGATTTTTGAGCAAATGCGAACTTCTCATGAGGGTCCGGTAGAGCAGTTGAGCATGTTTGTGGATTGGTGTGCGGAGACCGGCGCTAAAAATCAGGAGCTGCTGGTACTCCCCATACTGGTTTCCCTTCAGGCGATGGGGATGGGTAAGGAGCCGGCTGTAGCGGAACATGTTCGTAAGATGTATGACCGCTACCATGAGGAGATGAACCGCATAGCCACTGAAGGGCAGGCCCTTGGCCTGTTTGACGACAAAGTCGCGATCAAGGAACGGGCGGCGGTCTTGGTGGCTCTTACTGACGGTATGTTGCTTGAGTGGTATCGATTTGCAGATACACTCGATGGCAGGGCTCTGGCGGAAAGTGCCAAAGCCCAAATTTTGCATGGTTTGGGTGTGGCGTCCTAACCGCTCAATACCTTTGCTGATTTATACAGGGCGTCTTCAGCCTCGTTCCAAATCATGGTCTTCCAGTCATCAAACTCCGGATACATGACTCGGCGCAGTTCCTCTTTGATCGCCTTGCCCTGTTCGGACTGCAAATCTCCGTAGGCATGAAGCCAGTTATCCTGTTGATGAGCGCCCAGTACTTCATCGGGAGGGTAAGTGCCATATTCAATGACAAAGGCATAGGTTTGCTTATCCGGCAGAATCCAATCCATTGCTAGAACAATAGGCCCTTCTGGGTCAACGGGGAGATCCTCATCGAAAGCTTCTTTGACGGCTGTCGAGCGCATTGCTGATCCAAACTGGGTATTGAGGACACTAAAGCGCGGGTCATTCTCAGGATAACCGTGAACAAGATAAGGAACGCCGTAGGGCCCTAACCCTGTATGGATGTCAATGAGCAAGACGGTTTTCTGATCCTTCAGCCAGCGCCTCAGTCCAGCCACCATGACTTCCTGAGACCAAGCAGGCTTGGTGCCACCATAGAACAGGCCATCGGCATGAGTCCG
>DAIRTN010000035.1:10350-16268 GCA_036803865.1 Luminiphilus sp. | reverse complement strand
ACCATAGCCAGCACGCTGGGGAACATGACCATGATTGAGCGCATTATTTACTGGTCCATTGGTAACCGCATGGTCGTGTTACTTGCGGCCATCATCCTCGCATTTTCGGGCTTTTGGGCGATGCGGGAGACCCCTGTCGACGCAATCCCTGACTTATCCGATGTTCAGGTGATCATAAAAACGAGCTACCCTGGGCAAGCACCTCAGGTTGTCGAGGACCAAGTTACCTATCCACTCACCACGGCAATGCTCGCTGTACCGGGATCTACTGACGTACGTGGCTTTTCTTTCTACGGAGACTCCTATGTCTATGTGCTATTCGAAGAGGGCACGGACCTTTATTGGGCACGATCTCGGGTACTCGAGTCACTGTCTCAGGTAGCTGCTTCGCTACCGTCCCAAGCCAAGCCAGCATTAGGCCCGGACGCAACCGGTGTTGGCTGGATTTACATGTATGCACTTATCGACCGCACAGGCGCACATGATTTAGCGCAAATGCGTAGTCTCCAAGATTGGTATTTGAAGTACGAGCTACAGAGTCTACCTGGGGTCGCTGAAGTAGCTTCCGTCGGCGGCATGGTGCGTGAATATCAAATCATTGTCGACCCAATGAAACTAGCGGCACACGGTCTAACTACCCCACAAGTTGCTCTCGCACTGCAACGAGGCAATGCCGAACAAGGGGCGTCAGTCATAGAGTTAGCTGAAGCTGAATATATGATTCGAACGACGGGCTACATTGAGTCTCTCGACGATATTCGCGCGATTCCGATTACTCAACCTAATAATGGACGTGCCGTTACCATTGCAGATGTCGCTCATGTTCAAACGGGACCCGCCATGCGGCGCGGCGTCGCCGATCTCAATGGCGAGGGCGAAGTGGCTGGGGGTATTGTCATCATGCGCTCAGGCGAGAATGCACAAAATACCATTGCCCGTGTCAAGGAACGGCTGGCAGAGCTATCAGTAGGCTTACCCGAAGGTGTTGAGGTTGTAACCACTTATGACCGCTCGCAACTCATAAGCCGCGCAATCGACAATCTACAAAGTAAGTTACTGCAAGAGTTATTAGTCGTTGCTGCAGTGAGCTTTTTATTCCTGCGCCACCTAGGCTCAAGCCTCGTCGCCATCATCACCTTGCCCGCAGGCATATTGGGTGCTTTTCTCATTATGTCGGCGCAAGGACTCAACGCTAATATTATGTCTCTTGGCGGTATTGCGATTGCCATTGGCGCAATGAGCGATGGCGCGATTGTCATGATCGATAACCTCCACAAACATTTGAGTAGAGCCACTCCCGACAAAACTCACTGGAACGTGGTCGGTGAGGCGACTGCAGAAGTAGGCCCCGCACTATTTTTTAGCCTGCTCATTATCACGGTAAGCTTCGTTCCCGTGCTGGCGCTCACAGCTGAAGAAGGTCGATTATTCGCGCCACTGGCATACACCAAAACGTGGGCGATGGCGGTAAGTGCAGGATTCGCTATTACCCTCGTGCCGGTGCTACTTGGCTACGCGGTCAAAGGGCGTACATCGAGCCCTCGAGAGAGTGTCGCTCACCAATGGTTACTCAATCGGTATCACACATTACTTAACTACACCCTCCACTACCCATGGGCTGCGTTAAGTCTCGTGCTATTAGTCACATTGAGCTGTTACTGGCCCGCGAAACAGCTGGGCTCTGAGTTTATGCCTCCTCTCGACGAGGGCGATTTGATGTACATGCCGACAACCTTACCCGGCATTTCCATCGCAGAGGCGCGAGCATTGTTGCAGCGCACCGATCGACTCATTGCCTCGATGCCGGAGGTCGACCGAGTATTTGGCAAAGTTGGTCGCGCTGAGACAGCCACCGACCCCGCACCACTCACTATGATCGAAACATTCATCACACTGAAACCCCGAGCTCAATGGCGGGAGGGGATGACAACCGAGAAGATCAAGCAAGAGCTCAATGGGCTAGTAGACCTACCGGGTGTATCTAACGCCTGGGTCATGCCAATTAAAGCCCGCATCGATATGTTATCAACGGGCATAAAAACACCCATCGGCATTAAAGTGTCGGGGCCCGATCTCGATACGCTGCAAGAACTCGCTGTGAGTATTGAACAGGCGCTTAAAAATCATCCGGGTACATCGTCTATCTATGCTGAACGTTCATCCGGCGGCCGCTATGTCGTGATCGATGTCAAACGAGACGCAGCTGCCCGCTATGGTTTAAATATTGACGATGTACATGCCCAAATACGTCATGCCATTGGTGGTATCAAAGTTACTGAAGCTGTCGAAGGTGTCGCGCGCTATCCCATTAACGTGCGTTACCCGCAGGCATGGCGCGACACACCCGAAGCACTCGAAATACTGCCTTTTATTACGCCGAGCGGCGCACTTATCGCTCTCGGGGACGTCGCCGATATCCGTATCGAAGATGGACCGGCAGCTATAAAAAGTGAAAACGCGAAACCCTCCTCTTGGATTCTTATTGATCTCGAGGACGTAGATGCTGATCAGTATTTAGACTCTGCTAAAAAAGTATTGGGACACGCGATAAAAATACCCGCGGGGTACTCCATTGAGTGGACCGGCGCGTACCGTGCAGCTGAACGCGCAAAAGAGCGTTTGTCGACGGTCATTCCTATGACACTGGCGATTATCTTACTTCTTCTATACCTCGCATTTAAGCGATGGACCGAAGTCATGATTACTGTTGCTACCCTGCCCCTCGCACTCACAGGCGCCATCTGGCTGTTATGGTCTCTCGACTATGCGTTGTCGGTTGCCGTGGTAGTTGGCTTGATCGCGCTCGTTGGGTTGGCGATTGAGGACGGCATAGTCATGCTGGTCAGTCTAAAGAATGCGCGCGAGGCTATGACAGCCGCCGATAACACGTCCTTGAAAACGCTTGTGATAGAGGCTGCAGGCGACCGCCTGAGGCCGGTCATGATGACCACCGCAACCGTTATTTTGGGCCTGCTACCCATTATGTTTGGCGACGAAGCGGGCTCACAAATGATGCAGCGCATTGCTGCACCTATGATCGGCGGCATGGGTTCAGCACTCGTACTCACTCTGCTCGTGGTCCCAACCGCGTATTATCTTTGCTACCGAAAAAGGCGTTAAGGCTATGTGATCAATAAACCTTCTCTCAAAGGTCTTCGTGTCAGATAATCACGTATATTCAAAAACTCTATGCTAGGTACTCACATGTGTCAGCTCATGGGCATGTCTGCCAATGTCCCCACCGACGCCATCTTTAGCTTCACAGGCCTCGTTCAACGCGGTGGTGGCACCGACATACATCAAGATGGTTGGGGCATTGTGTTTTATCGGGGCAAAGGTATTCAAACCTTTAAAGACCCAGAGCCTAGTGTGGCATCAGACATTGCGAGCTTGGTCAGCTCTCACCCCATACGCAGTGAGACGGTTATCAGCCACATTCGGCAAGCCAACGTCGGCGGTATTGGTTTAGAGAACACACATCCATTTTGCCGCGAACTGTGGGGGCGTAACTGGACCTTTGCGCACAATGGTCAGTTAGATGCTGACCGGTTTGTAACATTACCCTTGGGGCAACACAGGCCCATAGGAACAACCGATAGCGAACATGTATTTTGCTGGCTTCTCAAGTGCATTGCAGATCAGTGTAGCGAGGACTCTGAGGATAAGCTCGTGTGGGACATTATTAACCACTGTGCGAGGACACTGCATGAGATGGGCGTTAGCAATTTTCTGTTGAGCGACGGCCGTTTCCTTATTGCTCATTGCTCTAATCGACTGAATCACATTACCAGACGCGCACCTTTTGGAAAGGCGACATTGAAAGATGTAGAGATGCGTGTCGATTTCGGTACCGAGACAACACCTAAGGATATTGTCACCGTCATCGCCACCGAACCGCTTACAACGGACGAAGAATGGCAGGCCATGGACGCTCAGGAACTTTTAGTGTTTTCCAAGGGCGAGATAGTCGCTCGATACCATACATCTTTGAACCCAAAATCTTCCACGAGCAAAGGACACGCTATTCGTTAGCGCTTTCAGCGCGTAGTAACAGTTGCTCGCGGATGGTTTCCGCGATGACCCAAAGCCGATCCTGACCCCAAAGCGCGAGAAGCGTCTTTCCCTGGCAATCTAGCAATCGAAAGCTCGGCACACCCCATAAGCCTGATTCATACATTGCCTGGCGGTTTCTTTCCAGAATTTCCTGCCAGCCATCAGTGCCTAAATGCTGTTTCGCCTCCCGCCAATTGAGACCTGCAGCTTCAACCACTTTGCGAAGCCCGCGGTTGTTGTTGGTATTCACACCTAACACAAAAGCGTGCCGCAAAAAGCTAGAAATAAGCTCACTATCCTTCCCTTGGGATTTCGCCCATGGATACAACGAGTAGCACCGGCGTGCAGGATTCCCGATTGGATCGAAAAACTTACCGTAGGGCACACCTTGAGACCTAGCCTCGCGCGCGGCATCCATGAATATGTACATGCCCTTCTCTCGTGTAGCGGGGACACCGCGCATGACCATGGGTAAAACAGGCCGCACGTCGAGGGTGACACCTGTATCTCTCGCAAGCTGCACGGCTTTATCGAAGATAACCGCGGTATAGGGGCTTCGTAACGAGGCGTACACCTCGAGCCGTAAGGAGCCATCATCACGTAAGACACCCGATTCCACTGTCGGCCGTGGCGCGAGTAACGGTTTTTCAGGGTCTTTATCAAGTCCCAGCGCCACTAAACGTAACTCAAGCTGATAGAGACGGTCGATGCCCCAGTACCACTCACCCTCGTAATAGAGCATGGCGCCGGAGTAATGTTTTAATGCTGCTCGACGCGCGTTCCCTCGCTCGAGAACGTCGTCCACCTGCCCGCCGTCAACGTGGCCATGAGCCGCCGCCAGCCTCTCTAATGCGGGCTTATCCGCGCTCCAGACGGCCCTGCCGATTGGCTCGACCAACGACAAGAAGTGTTCATCATGTTGATTCGCAAGTATGGCGGTAGCTAGCGTTACGAGCTTGGGGTCTGGAGCATCCGGATGGTGAGGAAAAGTGAGCCCATAGCCATGGGCTATGTGATAAGAGTCGTAACGCGACAGTCGCGACAGCAAATCGGGTTCCGCAACGTTTTTACCTTTTGGAGGCCCTACTAAGTGGCTCTTAACTGATACGTCGTAACGCAGCGCAAACTGCTGCAACCGCTGCGCAATCAAATGACTATAGCCGTCATCCACTTGATGAAAGTACTCAACACAATGTGGCCTGCCGTCGTCGACTCTCTCCTTCTCTGCCCTCGCTCGCCGCTCGAGGAGCGTTTCAGGTGTTGACAGCCTAGACATAACCCGCGATACGATACGACGCCTGAGCCAACTCGGGTCCGATGCGGCAGCACCTCCTTGATCTTTAAATTGCTGAGCCATAACTCGCCCTCAAAAATCTACACAATGACGTCGTTTAACCCACACACCGGAGCGCGCTCATTTCTCGGGCGATGCTTTTTCAGGTAATGCTTTTTCAGGCAATGCTTTCTCAGGCAATGTTTTGTCGGGCAATGCCGCGATGCGTTGCCACGTTACAGACCGACTGATAAAGCCAACTTTAACTTTAAAACGCATTACATCGGGCTCAACAAGGGTGATCTCCGCATCTTTATATTTACCGAGGGCAGCAGCGTAAACCTCACCCGTCCACTGTAAGCCATCGCTGGCTTCGCTTTGCAAGCCTCGCACCAGCTGAAAACCTGCGGAGTCGGGCTTATTGTCGTTTCGCAGTATTGTGGCTAAGCCCTTGCCGGGCTGCATTTGGATCCACACCGGATCATCCTCATGCTGCCACACACCTTCTAATGTGTCGGCGAGACTTAGGCTAGGCAACAGAACAACCGCGATCGCGGTACGTGTAACAAGCTTAAACATTGTGCGCTCCTTC
>DAIRTN010000035.1:0-10250 GCA_036803865.1 Luminiphilus sp. | reverse complement strand
AGGTTCGAGCATCGCGTAAATAACAACGACAAGGCAAGAGGTTAGGTCATGGGAAACTACTCAACAAAGCTTTTAGGTCTCGCTGTTTTATCAGTGCTTACAGCCTGTGGGGGCGAGCAGGCTGCAACAACTGCAAGCGGGGACCAACCTGCAGGTGCAGCAGCGGAAACTTCAATGGAGAAACCGGCGCAAGTCGCGCAAGTTGATACCGCTCGCATTGAAAGCGCCGCTCAGCAGCCCGAACAGTGGATGACCTACAGCGGTGGCTATGAAGAGCAGCGTCACTCGGGACTCACAACAATTAACCGCGATACGCTGAGCGATTTGGGCGTTGGCTGGACCTACGAAATGCGTAAGACCCGCGGCGTTGAAGCGACGCCGGTGGTGGTCGACGGCGTGATGTACGTCAGTGGTTCCTGGTCAGTCGTGTACGCACTGGATGCAACAACCGGCGAAGAACTTTGGGTTTATGACCCCGAAGTATCGGGCCAAGATGCAGCAAAAGGCTGCTGTGACGTCGTAAACCGAGGCCTTGCAGTTTATCAAGGCAAAGTCTTCGTTGGCGTGTTTGATGGTCGTCTTGAGGCGCTTGATGCGGCGACTGGCGAGTTGCTGTGGAGCACCGTCACAGTGGATCAAAGCAAGCCCTATACTATTACCGGCGCGCCACGAGCGTTCAACGACAAAGTTATTATTGGTAACGGTGGAGCGGAACTTGGCGTACGCGGTTACGTCACGGCCTATGACACCAATACCGGTGAGTTGGCCTGGCGTTTTTATGCGACACCCAATCCGGAGAAAAAGCCCGATAACGCTGCATCGGACGCGATTTTTGCTGAACTCGCCAACGACACTTGGGGTGATACGGGAGCTTGGACCACCGACGGTGGTGGTGGCACAGCTTGGGACTCCATGGTTTACGATCCCGTCAATAATCAAGTTGTTATCGGTTTCGGCAATGGCTCTCCATGGAACGATAATGTACGAGACCCAGAGGGTAACGGCGACAACCTATTTCTATCCTCAATCGTCGCCGTCGATGCCGACACCGGTGCTTACCGATGGCATTTCCAGACTACCCCGCGGGATAAATGGGACTACACGGCCACGCAAGGTATCGTGATCGCCGACCTCCCCTTAGGTGAAAACGGCGCGGATCGACGGGTCGTCATGCAAGCGCCCAAAAATGGTTTTTTCTACGTTCTAGACGCTGAGACTGGGCAATTCATCTCGGGCAATCCTTATGAATTGCAAACATGGGCAACGGGACTGACCGAAGAGGGTCGACCCATTGAAAACCCCGATGCACGAAGTTTGGCGCCTGGCTACATTGCGCTACCCGGCCCCATGGGCGCGCACAACTGGCACCCCATGGCTTACAGCCCTGACACGCAGCTCGCGTACATTCCAGCGAATAGAGTCCCACAGGGATACGGCGACCTGAATCCAGATGACCCCTCTAATTCGTTCTGGAACATTGGTTATGATCTCGCCGCAGGTCTCCCCTCTGTCTATCCGAAAGGTACCCTCGAAGCTATCGGCAAAGAGATAAGCGGTTCCTTATTGGCATGGGATCCCGTAGCCGGAAAACCCGCATGGGAAGTGCCTCATATTACGACCGGTAACGGCGGAATATTGAGCACTGCATCGGGACTTGTTTTCCAAAACACGTTAATGGGTGAAATCGTTGCCTATGACGCACGCACAGGCGAGCGCCTTTGGTCATCTCCTTTAAATAACCCCACTTCCGCACCTGTAATGACCTACAAGGTCGACGGAGAACAGTATCTCGCTACGGCGACAGGCGTTGGCGGCTCATGGGGCGTAACCTATGGTTTCGCCTGGAGTGAGCAAGCAGCGCCTCAGCCAGGCAAAGTCATCACGTTCAAAATTGGCGGCACCGGTGAGCTCCCCGCAAGCGTATTGCCTTCAGTGGCGAGAACACCGAAAGGTGAAGCCTTCGGTGATGACGCTATTGCACTGCTCGGTATGAAGCGCTTTGCTGACAATTGCCAGTTCTGCCATGGCGGACTCGCAGTGAGTTCAGGTGTTTTACCCGATTTGCGGTGGTCTGCTTATGCAGGCAATGACGCTGCATGGGACAAAATCGTCCGCGAAGGTTTGTTGACTGACCGAGGTATGGTGTCGTTCGCCGACCACTTGTCCAAGGAAGAGACCGATGCAATTCGTGCTTACGTTCTGCAGCAGGCTTGGCTCGCTGTCGCCAATGGTGATGCACAGGCTCCTAGCATAGCGGCCGCCTCGGCTCAGTAAGTTCTTTTTAGAGCATAACAAGGGCTCATCGCAGCCCTTGTTACTGTTTAATGAAACGCCTGCCACACTAGGGCTCACAGCACCGATCACAGCACCGGTTAAAGAATCTGAAGCAACAACAACGCCTGACTAATGTGAACTTAGTTATCCAATGCGTCGCGAGGTGCCACCTTTGAAAAAGCTACTTATTGGTTTAGGCGTCATATTGATAGGCGCTGTCGCGGTTATTAATCAACGCGCGGCAATTGCCGAGAAAATCCTCGATCGTGGGCTTGAGGAGCGCATTCTCACAAACCGAATTAATGATCTCGATGATGGTCTTCATTTAGCATTGTGCGGCGCCGGCGGACCACTACCTGGGCCCAAAGCATCGGGACCCTGTGTGGCAGTGGTGGCGGGTACAGATCTATATATCGTCGACGCTGGCACGGATGGCTTGCGTAACTTAAGTCGCATGGGATACCCGGCAGGGATGATTGATAGTGTGTTCCTGACACACTTTCACTCGGATCACATTGACGGCTTGGGCGAAATGGGGACCATTCGTTGGGCTGCCGGGCAGCATACAGAGCCACTCCCGGTATACGGTCCTACCGGGGTTGAGCAAGTCGTTACCGGTTTCAATAGTGCCTATGCACAGGATATGACTTATCGTCACGCACATCATGGTGCCACAGTAGTCCCAATGTCAGGCGCGGGTCTATCCGCTCAACCATTCGCCACGCCAAAGCAGGGCGAGCTGTTGACAGTGCTCGAGAAAAACGGACTGATTGTTGAAGCACTACTTGTCGATCACACTCCCGTGCACCCCGCAGTGGGCTATAAGTTTAGCTATAAAGGGCGCAGTCTTCTCATTACAGGTGATACTAAACAATCGAGCAACATCGAGACACTTGCACACGGTGTCGATCTTCTTGTGCACGAAGCACTGGCACCGAATCTGGTGCTGAAAATGCATAGCGCAGCAAAGAATGCAGGTAACGAGGGCGTTGCGAAAATATTTGTCGACATCCTCGACTACCATGCAAGCCCGGCTGAAGCCGCACAAACCGCCAAAAATGCCGATGTAGGGCACTTGCTGTATTATCATATTGTGCCGCCTATGGTGATTCCCGGACAGGAAAAACTCTGGCTCAATGGTGCAGAAGCTATCTTCCCCACGTACACAGTTGGCGAGGACGGCGTTTCATTTTCGCTGCCCGCAAACTCTGAGGTTATCCAGCAAACGGCATCAGGACTGTAGGGAGGCGGTTCTTTTGATCGCTTGGTGGAACTCAACCACCATCTGATCGACTATTGCTTGGCAGGGCTCTATGCGCTCAACAACGCCGACGCCCTGCCCCGCAGACCAAACGTCCTTCCACGCTTTGTCGTCGCTTCCCGCGTTACCCGAAAAATCAACGCTCGTCTCTTGTCCCAGAGCATCGAGGGGAACTCCTGCCTGCTCTAAACTTCGTTTCATCCAGTTCGCGGTGACGCCCGTTATTGTTTTACTTTCAACAATGTCATTGATGGATGATTGAGTCAGCATGGCTTTATAGCCCGGAGAGGCAAAACTTTCATCGGTGCCGATAAAACGTGTGCCTGCCACTACAAAGTCAGCACCCGCGACCAACATTGCGGCGACATCATCACCTCGAGAGATGCAACCTGCAATGCCAACGGGGCCATCCCAAAATTCACGTACCTCCGCAATGAAAGCGAGAGGGTGGTAGCGCCCCGTATGGCCACCAGCGCCTTGGGTGACAAGAATCAATGCGTCTACTCCAGCGGCTACTGATTTACGCGCCATTTCCGGGGTGATCACGTCTGCATACACCGAGCCCCCGTAACTTTTGATCGCATCAATCACACGGGTGGGAGATCCTAAAGCAGTCGATACGATGGCTGGCCGGTACCGTTTAACTAATTCCACTTCACCATCAAATCGATCATAGGTTGGATGCACAATCATATTAAACAACCAGGGCAGTGATTCTGGTGCTAATGCGTCATGGATTCTCTCCATCCAGTCGCTAAGCGTGCCCAGTGAGCGCGCATTGGGGCCTGGTAGCCCACCAATGACACCTGAGCGAGCTGCTGCAATCACTAGCTCTGGCGATGATACGAGGAACATAGGGGCCACTACGAGCGGCATACGCATTTGAGCAAATAATGACACTGGGTGTTCTCCTATCGCTGCGGCGCGGTGGTCAATGTAAACAATAGTTTACTCATGGGTGTTCTCGATCGGTGGGTAATATGTCTGATGAGAAATAACGATGACGATAGTCACTGCCAGTTATGCGACCACATGCATAGTCAGTGGTGTCCACATAGGCTATGAGGTCCGGAAAAAAATCATGAAAATCTTCGCGCAACGGCTCAAGCAGCCTGCTCAATTCAAGGGTTGCATCACCCAACCGACTCGGTCGAGACAGCCGCGTCTCAATGCCGCGCAGCGCGCGCTCAATTCCTTTCATGCTGGTATAGCTCCCTAACAAGTCGTAATCAATCATATAACGCGCTGTACGATGCATACGCTCAGGTAACCAGTGGAAATGCGTATCGATCTGACGATAGCTATCAGCGATAAAATCAGGAAGCTCTGACCGTGCATAACGCGACCACTCAGTCGCGAGAAAATGGTCATAAATCATATCGACTAATATGCCCGCATAACGTCGAAATGGCGGCTCGATACGCGACTTGCTGCGAAGAACTATTGGATGAGCATCGGTAAAAGAATCGATGGCGCGGTGCTGGGCAATCGCCGCGCGCATCACGCGTGGATATTTGTGATCAATCGATCCCTTTACGAAATCACCCATCAAACTCCCCACTGCTGCTTCAGGGTGATCGCTGGCCAAATAAAGATGCGCTAAGTAATTCATCGGTCAACGCTGCCTAAAAACGCCCATGACTATCGAGCTCGCCGTCGACTAGAAAAAACAAACAGTGGATAACCGAGCGCGATGATAGCCGTGGCGAGCATCACCTGCAGTGGAAACTGCATCCCGGTATAGACCAAAGTCCATCCCGTTATTAGCAAAAATACGATGGCAGGAAGCGGATACCAGGGCATGCCAAAAGCGTTGCTCTTTGGATGCCTACGACGACTTACAAAGACTGCAAGGACGGTGATGAAGGTATTCGCAGCCATTACGAAACCGGAGAACAAAAGAATTTTTTCGAAGGTAGACGTCCATAGAAATATCAGTGCCATAAACCCCATAAAAAAAATGGCATTAGCCGGGATTCCTGCTTTGTTTGGGCGACCTAGTAAACTGAAGCCCGAATAGGCTTCACCGAGACGCTGCAGGGCCCTAGGTCCCGCCATAATCATAGCGCTGACAGTCGATATCAAAATGCCAGAGAGTAAGAGCGAAACGGCGAATGCGCCCTGCTCTCCCACTACGTAATCGGCAACAATATAAGCAACCTCGACCTCTCCGCGTAGCTCATCGATAGGTGCAGAGATCAAGAAAACTGCATTGAGCGCAACGTAAATGCATGTGACGATAATGCAACCAACGATCAGTGCTCGCGGTAAATCACGCTGCGGATTCTCGAGCTCCCCAAGGATGTAGGTCGCGGCATTCCAACCTGAATAGGCGTACATCACATAAATAAGAGCAACCGCCCCACCACCCGACAGCATGTCATCAGCGCCCGAGAATACTGGCCCAGATAATTGGTGGTCATAATCGGCGCCTACAACTAGTGCAGTTGCAATGAACACGACGATCAATACTATCTTTAGCAACGTGAGCGCAAACTGTCCTTGGGCGCTGTCTCGCCGAGTGCGTGTATGAAGCGCTACCATAACCAAAATCAGTAGCGTTGCGCTCAGCTTTGCAGGTACAGCGGGCAATGCGGTAGCAAGATAAACACCGAAGGTTAGCGACGCTAATGCAATGGGGGCCGCGAAGCCAACCGTTGCAGACACGCAACCTGAAACAAAACCTGCATAAGGATGCACAAGCTCGGTTAAGAAATGATACTCGCCCCCAGAGCCCACATTGCGAGCACCAAGCTCGGCATAGCAGAGCGCACCGGATAACGCGCACACACCACCAATGGCCCATAACCACAAAATACCCGTGGTCGATTGAATATCTAGGAGCTGAAAGCCTAGCGAGGTAAAAACCCCGGTGCCGATCATGTTGGCAATAACAACGGCCGTGGCGACTCGCACCGAGTAGGTATTCACACGCATTCCTTTCAGGGATGTGCTTTAGTCAGACTTAAAAGTGATATCAACAGTCGCGAGTCGTGTCACAAGCGTTTGCCCCATGGCTGACGCAGTTGTCCAAATACCGCCACCAACGTCCAAATCATCATGCGCTAGACACAGTGCCGATTGAGCAATCATTCGTGATGTTGCGCCATAGCCCGGGTCGCGTTTACCTTTCACCGTCACCCGAATATCACTCGCGGAATCCGTCGGATGATGCGCATAAACAACGTATTCAAAATGACCATTCTCGCGTGCTTTCCGATCTGGGCCCTCACCCGAACTGGGTAACGCTTTTTTTACCAAGTAACGCGTCGGAGGAAATAATGCCGCGCCCATAAAACCACCCAATCCTGCTGCCAAACCAATCGCTTTAAAGCGATTGCCACATAACTGGGATTCGTCATATCGAAAATCAGCGCCGTAAGGAAAGCCCATTAAGGCATTTGAACGGCGAATGACACGGGTATTGCATGGCGCCATCAGGAATGGGCCTGTCCAGCTTCCAAAAATATCGTCCCAACGAGCGCCCATTTGATCCGCCTCATCGAGACCCGGAGCCGTGCCCGCGGGATACAAAGCATACGGATCCATCATACGCTTTCGTACTGAGGGATCTCGAGTGGCCTGCTCCATCATAAACAGCATGCTAGCTGCAGTGCCGCCACTGAATGCACCACTGAACGTACCCATGCGACCACGCACATGGCGGGAATAGACACCAAAGCGCTCGTGCATCGCTTCTTGAGCGACCAAAACACCGAGATCAAAGGGAATCGAGTCGAAGCCACAGCAATGTACGAGTCTTGCGCCACTTTTTTGTGCCACCGGGTTAATGGTGTCAAAGACCGCTGCCATCCACTGTACTTCGCCCGTCAAGTCGCAGTAATCAGTTCCGCCTTCAGCGCATGCATGTAAAAGCGCTGTACCTAACTGCGCATAGGGTCCCACCGTAGTGCATATCACTTTAGTTTGGGCCACTAGCGAATGAAGTGCATCAGCATCGGTAGAGTCTGCGATCAAAATAGCCACGTCACTTGAAAGGCCTAAACGCGCATGTACAGCCTCAAGTTTCGCCTTATCGCGACCGGCAATAGCCCAGCGTGTTCCTGCATCGGCCCCTTCAGCCAAATACTCGGCGACTAATTCACCGGTGAAACCGGTGGCCCCGAATAGGACAATGTCGAATGCTCGATCGTTTCGTGAATTCACTGGACTC
Source organism: Luminiphilus sp. (assembly GCA_036803865.1). Lineage (GTDB taxonomy): Bacteria > Pseudomonadota > Gammaproteobacteria > Pseudomonadales > Halieaceae > Luminiphilus. Next base: position 2,541 of record DAIRTN010000035.1, on the reverse strand, counting down.
TCCCCCTAAAAGAGATACATCGCGCTTATTGCGCGGCTAAGTAGTCAAGGGTCAGAGCTGTGAGCGCTCGAACACCTACTGGTAACGCCCGCTCATCGGCATAGAAACGTGGTGAGTGATTGGGATACACCAACGACGAGTCTTCCGGAGCCACACCTAAGAATAAGAATAGACCCGGTGCCTCGTTAGCAAAATACGAGAAATCCTCTGCCGTTGTCGTTTGATTCGCTTCAATAAAGCCGTCACCCGCAACCGAGCGGAGAGTCGGAGACATTTGGCGGAATAATGCAGGATCGTTTCGCGTTACGCCGTAACCCAAATCAATTTCAACCTCTGCTGTCGCACCGGCAGCAGCAGCCGTCTGGGTAGCGATGCGGCGAACACGCTCGTGAATATCTAACCGAGTGTCTGCGTCGAAGGTCCGAATAGTCCCCACCATCTCAACCGACTCAGGAATAATATTGTTTCGAATGCCACCTTCAATTTTGCCGACGGTCACTATTGACGGCGTTAGGGTCGCATCAAGCTGACGAGAGACTATGGTTTGCAAGCCAAGTACGATTTGACTCGCGGTGACGATAGGGTCCACACCTGCCCAGGGGACAGCACCATGTGTCTGCTTACCTTTGACCGTTATACGAAAGAAGTCCGATGACGCCATAAGGCCGCCGGGGCGCGTGGCTACGACACCAACCGGGTAAGGGAAAACATGAAGGCCAAATACTGCATCGGGCTTGGGATCATTGAAGGCTCCCTCTTTGACCATGAGTTCAGCGCCGCCCACCGATTGATCGGGAGTGCCCTCTTCCGCAGGCTGGAAAATAAATTTCACAGTGCCCGGTAAGTCTTTCCCTAATCCAGCCAGTACCTCGGCCACGCCCATGAGAATCGCCACATGATTATCGTGACCACAGGCATGCATAACACCCACTTCGCGCCCTTGATATTCTCCGATGGCTTTTGAGGCAAAGGGTAAATCGACAAGCTCTTTGACCGGCAGTGCATCCATGTCTGCACGCAAGGCGACAACTGGGCCGTTTCCGCCACGTAAAATACCGACAACGCCTGTGTGTGCGACCTCAGTCTGAACCTCCATACCGAGTGCACGTAGATGCTCAGCAATGATACCCGCAGTGCGAAACTCGCTGTTACCAAGCTCTGGGTGCTCGTGGAAATCGCGTCGCCATGCGACGACATTTGGCATCACAGATGCAATAGTCTCCTCCATAGCAGGCGACAAATCGGCAAAGCCTACTTGGGGAACAACAGCGGCAAAAACAACAGCGAAAAAGCGGCGAGACAGTGTCATGCGTATTTACTCCGTGAGATTCAAGTCACTATCATAACGGCATAGTGACTCTACGCATAACGGCATAATGACTCTACGCATAAGGGCATAGTGACTCTGCGTTGAAGCACCAATTTACACTTGAAAGTCGGGTACTCTGGCTCGCGTTTTCAGCTGCACGGGAGTCGCTGAAACTCCGCAGTTGTACACGCGCTCCACCAATGGGTGTCAGCTACTTTCCACCAGCGTAGGTTGCTCTAGCTGCCATTGGCTGAAACCGCCATCGAGGCTGTAAACATCATCGAACCCCTTCTCGTTCATGAATGCAGCCGCCGGCTGGCTTGAGTTACCGTGATAACAACAAACAACGAGCGGAGCATCGAGATCGGCGGTTTCAACGAATCGCTGCACGCCAGTGTTATCGAGATGCAGCGCACCGCGAATTCGCCCTACTTCAAACGAGCGCTCGTCGCGAATATCGACAATCTGAACCGAGCCTTCAGCCATGAGCGATACCAAACCGTCGGGACTGAGATGTTTAAATGGCGCCATGCTGATCTCCGTAATGATGTAGCGTTTAGCGAGTGTAAGAGCTAAGCGCTCGAGAATAAACGCTGCCTAAAAGAGACATCAGTGGTGATGACCACCCGCACCGTGTACGTGGCCATGCGCTATCTCTTCCGGATCGGCGTCACGTGTACTCGCAATATCAATAGCGAAGGTCAGCGTTTGCCCTGCCAATGGATGGTTAGTATCAACGTCGACAAATTTATGCCCGACTTTAACTACCCGCACATGCCGGCGTCCTTGGTCGGTATTGACCTGAGCGATCATACCGGGACGCCATTTTTTGGCGCCCATCAGGTGCTTTAGCGATATCCGTTGCATAGACTCAGGTTTTATCAAACCATAGGCCTCCTCGGGTGCCAGTGTGACAACCACGTTATCCTCGGCCTGTTTACCTTCAAGCGCATTCGCTAGACCCGCCAAGATACCGTCATAGCCGTGTAGATACACTTGAGGCTCACCGTCGCGGCTTGACTCGATGATTTCGCCTGTCTCGTCACTTAAATCGTAGTGAAAAGTCACCACCGTATTTTTTTCTATAGGCATAGTTTATCTGACCAAAGAATCTGATTAATCGCGACAAAGCGCGTTTGACTATTGTATGAGGACCCTGTGAAAAGATTGCCTCGCGCCCAGTTTACTACCTCCTGACCATGAGGTCAGTCAGCAATAATCGATTGCGCAAT
>DAIRTN010000034.1:0-21093 GCA_036803865.1 Luminiphilus sp. | reverse complement strand
CTCGTCGGGCTCATAACCCGAAGGTCGTCGGTTCAAATCCGGCCCCCGCTACCAAATCGACGGTATTTATTGCTCAAAATATCGTCACGTGTGAAGCCCCTTATTGGGGCTTTTTCGTATCCGCAGAAAATGCCGTTGGCGGATTGCAGGAGAAATCAGCGATGTCAGGAAAAGAATCGCGATTGACTGAGCTTCTCGCGCCAACCATTGGGTCGCTGGGTTTTGAGCTCTGGGGACTTGAACTCATTTCTCCCAATCGCAAAGCTACGCTTAGGTTGTACATCGAAGGTGAAGATGGAGTAACCGTTGGTGACTGCGCGACGGTTAGCCGTCACGTGAGCTCTGTGCTTGATGTGGAGGATCCTATTCAAGGTGAGTACACTCTAGAGGTGTCTTCGCCTGGAGTTGATCGGTTGTTGTTCAAGCCTGAGCAGTATGGGTTGTACGTTGGTGAACCCATTGAGATTAAACTTCGCCTCCCTTTTGAGGGTCGCCGCAAGTTCCGCGGCTGGCTGTTAGGGATCGAAGGCGACGATGTCGTCGTGCGGGTAGACGATCATGAGTATCTGCTGCCCATGCAACATATAGACAAGGCAAAGGTAGAACCTCGCCTTGAGGTCGGTAAGGCCAAGAGTAACAAATCTACTGACACGGCAAAATAAAGCCGGACGCTGGGATACGTATGATAAACAAAGAAATTTTGATGGTCGCGGAAGCGGTTTCTAACGAAAAAGGTGTTTCGGAAGAGATCATCTTTGAAGCAATTGAGCTGGCTTTAGCCACCGCAACCAAAAAGCGCTACGACGAAGATGCGGACATCGAAGTCAAAATTGACCGCAAAACGGGTGACTATGTGACTACTCGTCGCTGGCTCGTCGTGGCAGATACTGAGTTAGCGTTGTTGGGCACGCAGTTCACCACCGAGGAGGCCGTAGAAGCGAACGCCGACCTTAAGGTAGGCGATGTGCACGAGGAGATCGTCGACAATGTCGATTTTGGCCGTATCGCTGCTCAGACCGCCAAGCAAGTTATTGTCCAGCGCGTCCGAGAAGCTGAGCGCGCCCAGATCGTTGACGAGTACCGCGATCGAATAGGCGAGCTGTTAGCGGGCATCGTCAAGAAAGTGACTCGCGACAATATCATTATCGATTTAGGCAGTAACGCTGAAGGCCTACTTCCCCGCAGTGAGCTGATTGGTCGTGAGACATTTCGTATTAACGATCGCGTACGCGCTGTTCTCAGTGAAATTAATTCTGAGTCGCGTGGTCCTCAACTGATTTTGTCTCGGTCTTGCAAAGAAATGCTGATCGAGCTCTTTAAAATTGAAGTCCCCGAAATTTCTGAAGGCGTTATTCAGATTCGTGCAGCTGCACGTGATTCTGGGTCGCGTGCCAAAATTGCTGTGAAAAGCGGCGACCAGCGTATCGACCCTGTGGGTGCTTGCGTGGGTATGCGTGGTTCGCGGGTTCAGGCGGTCTCCAACGAGCTCGATAATGAGCGTGTCGATATTATCTTGTGGGACGACAACCCCGCACAGATGGCAATTAACGCCATGTCCCCCGCGGAAGTTGAGTCGATTGTCGTCGATGAAGATACCCACACAATGGAAGTGGCGGTAGCGGAAGACAACCTAGCCCAGGCCATTGGTCGGGGCGGCCAAAATGTGCGCTTAGCATCAGAGCTGACTGGTTGGACTATCAATGTGATGAGCGTTGATGAGGCCGTCGAGAAGCAAGAAGCGGAAACAGTGCAGGTGATGGAAACGTTCATGGAAGCCCTCGATGTCGACGAGGATGTCGCTGGCGTTCTAGTTGATGAAGGTTTTACCACGCTAGAGGAAGTCGCTTACGTCCCGCTCGAAGAAATGATGTCGATCGAAGGCTTCGATGAAGATATTTCTGAGGAGCTCCGAGCCCGAGCAAAAGACGCCTTATTGACGATGGCTATTGCCTCTGAGGAAGAGCTGGGCGCTCACGAGCCAGCAGAAGATTTGTTGAGCATGGAAGGAATGGAGCGTCATCTTGCGTTTGTGCTTGCGGGCCGTGGTGTTGTCACCATGGAAGATCTCGCGGAGCAAGGCGTTGACGACCTAATGGATATTGAAGAAATGACCGAGGAGCGTGCGGCGGAGCTGATAATGACAGCACGTGCACCTTGGTTTGCGGAGGAAGAAGGCGCCTAAAAAAACGCTTTTTTTAACGACGCAAACCCAAACGGATCAGGGAGTATCAAATGGCTCAGGCGACAGTAGAACAACTAGCAGCGACGGTAGGAGCTTCCGTCGAGCGGTTGTTGTCTCAAATGAAAGACGCCGGCTTGCCTCACGCAGCGGCCGACGAGCTTGTTTCAGAAGAAGACAAGCAAACGCTTTTGGCGTTCTTAAAGCGCAGTCATGGTGATAGTGCAGAGGCGCCCAAGAAAATCACGTTGAAGCGCAAGCAAGTGAGCACACTGCGAACGAGCGGTGCGGGCAGGCGCACAGTCAACGTCGAGGTACGGAAGAAACGCACGTACGTCAAGCGTGACGAGTCAGAGAGCGTAGCGACTGACGAGATGGTAGAGGAGCAAGATGCGACTCTCGTTGATGACGCAGCCGTTTTTGAGGCGCCTGCTGTAGAAAGCGCGTCGGAAACTGAAGTTCCTAGTGCGGTAGATGAACCGGTAACGCCCGAACCCGAGCCCGAACCTGAGCCCGAACCTGAGCCTGAGCCCGAGCCTGAAGAAGACCTTGCGGACGTAGATCCAGAGGTGCTTCGGCAGAGAGCGGCTGCTCGTCGTCAAGCTGAAGAATCAAAGCGTAAGAGCGACCTAGAAGCGGTTGTCGAGGCAAAGAAAGCCGAAGCTCTGCGTGAAGAGCAAGAGAAGGCGGCGCGAGCTGCGGCGGCAAAAGCTGCCAAAGATCAAGCCACCCCATCGTCTGCCGGTGCTGGCGCTGATCGCAAGCCTAAGCGATTACATGATGCCCCTGTGCAGGAGGAGCCTGCCCGTAAGAAGGCTAAGGGTGGTCGTCTAGACAAGTCCTCTATTTCCGGAGCGCGTGGTAAGCAGCGCGGACATAACCTCTCGCTGAGCGCCCTCGAGGCTGCAGAAGCCGGTGGTCGCCGTCGTGGTGGTCGACGTGCCAAGAGAGGCAGTCATGAGGAGCACGGTAAGCACGGCTTTGAACAGCCCACAGAAAAGATTGTCTACGACGTGAATCTGCCAGAGAACATTGCGGTTGGTGATCTTGCACAGCAAATGGCCGTCAAGGCCGGAGTTGTGATCAAAGAGTTGATGAAGCTTGGCGTGATGGCCACTATTAATCAGATGGTTGATCAAGATACAGCGGCGCTGGTCGTTGAAGAGCTAGGACATAAAGTTAACTTGGTCAGCGTCGACGAACTTGAAGATAAGCTGGAAGAGACGCTAGCCAGTCATGAAGGAACGCTTGAGTCTCGTGCACCGGTTGTGACTGTAATGGGGCACGTTGATCACGGTAAGACTTCTCTGCTGGATTATATTCGTCATTCGCGAGTAGCGAGCGGTGAGGCGGGTGGTATTACCCAGCACATTGGTGCCTATCACGTCACGACCGATCAGGGCATGGTGACTTTCCTAGATACGCCTGGACACGCTGCGTTTACCGCAATGCGTGCTCGCGGAGCCAAGGCGACGGATATCGTTATCTTGGTCGTTGCTGCCGATGACGGTGTGATGCCTCAAACAGAAGAGGCAATCCAGCACGCTAAAGCGGCAGGAGTGCCTCTCGTTGTTGCGGTTAACAAAATCGACAAAGAAGCCGCAGACCCCGATCGCGTTAAGAACGAGTTGGCAGCGAAAGAGGTTATTCCGGAAGAGTGGGGCGGTGAAAATCAGTTTATCAATGTTTCTGCTCACACCGGTGAGGGCGTAGACGCACTACTCGACGCGGTATTGCTGCAAGCTGAATTGCTTGAGCTGAAGGCGCCTGCCGATGTTCCTGCGCAGGGTATTGTGATTGAATCTCGCCTCGATAAGGGTCGCGGTCCCGTCGCGTCACTGCTCGTGCAGGCAGGCACATTACGCAAGGGTGATATCGTTCTTGCAGGCTTGCAGTATGGTCGTGTCCGCGCGATGCTCGATGAAAACGGTAAGCCTGTAGAAAGTGCGGGGCCGAGTATTCCCGTTGAAATTCTTGGCCTTGATGGGACACCTGATGCAGGTGACCAAGTCGCAGTGGTCGAGAGCGAGAAGCGTGCGCGTGAAATCGCTGACTTCCGCCAAGAAAAAATGCGCTCTAACAAGCTGGCTCGCCAACAAGCGGCGAAGCTCGACAATATGTTTGAGTCTATGACTGCCGGCGATCGGAAAACGCTTAATCTGGTTATCAAAGCGGATGTGCGCGGTTCACTCGAGGCCCTGCAAGGTGCCTTGGCCGACCTCGGCAACGATGAAGTCAAAGTGAATGTCGTGTCAGGCGGCGTAGGTGGTCTTACCGAGTCGGATGTTTCGCTAGCAATGACGAGTTCGGCAATTATCGTCGGCTTTAACGTGCGAGCTGATGTGGGTGCGCGTCGCGTTGCTGAGCAAGAGGCCGTTGAAGTTCGCTATTACAACGTGATCTACGATTTGATCGATGACGTTAAGGCGGCACTGACAGGCATGCTGTCGCCTGAGCTGCGCGAAGAGATCGTTGGAATCGCCGAAGTCCGCGATGTCTTCCGGTCACCTAAGTTTGGCCTTATTGCGGGCTGCATGGTAACTGAAGGAGCCGTGTATCGCTCGAAGCCTATCCGTGTTTTGCGTGACAACGTTGTGATTTATCAAGGCGAGCTCGAGTCACTACGTCGCTTCAAGGATGATGCGAACGAAGTCCGAAACGGCACGGAGTGTGGTATTGGCGTCAAAAATTACAACGACGTTAAAGTGGGCGATCTCATCGAAGTCTATGATGTGAACGAAGTCGCACGGACACTCTGAGGCTAGCGTGGCGCGCGAATACAGTCGTACACAGCGGGTTGGGGATTTTCTCCAGCAGGAATTAGCGCAACTTATTCAGCGTGAGCTGCGTGATCCTCGCGTTGATATGGTCAGCGTTACGGGGGTCGATGTGAGCCGAGATTTGTCTCACGCAAAGGTGTTTTATACCCAGCTGGGAACAGACGACATAGAATCGTCCAAAGAAACGACTGACGTGCTTAACAAGGCTGCGGGTTTTCTTCGCTCGCAGTTGGCGCGATCTGCCACCATGCGAACCGTACCTCGACTGCATTTTCGGTTTGACGAAAGTGTTGGCCACGGCCGTGATATGGAAGCACTGATTCGAGACGCGACAGAGGCTGACTCCGTACGTCATACCGACTCAGCGGAAACCTCCGAGGACTAGTGGATCGTGGCTCGTAGACGACGCGGTCGTTCTGTGGACGGTGTCCTGGTCCTTGATAAGCCCGGAGGTATGACCTCCAATGGTGCGCTGCAGCGAGTTAAACGCTTGTTTGATGCGGCCAAAGCGGGACACACCGGTAGCCTAGACCCCTTAGCTACAGGTGTTCTGCCGTTATGTTTTGGCGAGGCGACTAAATTTTCTCAATACGTTCTCGATGCCGATAAGGGGTACTTAAGTACCTTTGTTTTTGGTGTTGGCACCGATACGCTCGACGCAGAGGGGGTAGAAACCGCCCGAGCGGACGCTTCATTGGTCGATACTGAGCGTTTAGACAAGGCTATGGCGTCTTTGCGTGGTCCTATCTCGCAAATACCGCCCATGTATTCTGCGCTCAAGCGCGATGGTCAGCCGCTATACAAGCTCGCGCGCGCCGGCATTGAAGTTGAGCGCAAATCCAGAGACGTCACCATCCACCATTTTGAATTGCTCGCTTTCAGACCGGGAGCAGTAGCGCAAGCGGATGTGCTGATACGCTGCAGTAAGGGCACTTATGTTCGCTCCTTGGCAGAGTCCTTGGGTGCTGCGCTAAATCTGCCGGCGCATGTGTCGGCATTGCGCCGTGATATTGCCGGCCCTTATAGCTTGGCGCAGGCGGTGACCTTAGACATGCTCGATGCTTGCGCAGCACAGGGGCAGGATGCGTTAGATGCGTTGCTAGCACCGATGGATGGGCCTCTCGATGCACTACCGTCGGTTGAGCTAGGTGATTCTGCCACTTACTACCTGAAACAGGGGCAGGCGGTACTAGTGCCAAATGGCCCAAGGAATGGTATGGTGCGCGCCTATGCGGCGTCGGGCCTGTTTTTGGGCATTGGTGAAATGCTCGATGACGGCCGCGTTACACCGCGGCGATTAGTGGTTCGATAACCACTCAAGAACACTCAGCGGACCCGTCTGTAAACCTGCACGGACGGGCTCGATTAATCAAGCAGGTTGGAGAAAGTACTATGGCGTTAGATGCAGCCACTAAAGCTCAGATCGTTACAGATTACCAGCAGTCAGCTAGTGATACAGGTTCACCTGAAGTTCAGGTCGCCCTATTAACGGCGAATATTGAGCAATTACAGTCGCATTTTAAGGAACACGCTAAGGACCACCATTCCCGTCGTGGCCTAATTCGTATGGTCAACCAGCGCCGAAAGTTGCTGGATTACCTGAAAAGCAAAGACGTGGCGCGTTACGTCGATTTGATCAAGCGTCTCGGCCTGCGTCGGTAATGACCAGCCCAATGGCCGGCTATATGCCGGCCGTTTCATTTTTTGGAGATAGTCAGTGAACGTAGTTAGAAAAACATTTCAGTACGGTGATCAAGAAATCACCCTCGAAACTGGTCGCGTAGCGCGCCAGGCTTCGGGCGCAGTACTTGTAACCATGGGTAGCACCAGTGTGTTGTGTACCGTCGTTGCAGCGCGCCAAACTCGACCCGGCCAGGATTTCTTCCCTTTGTCGGTACATTACATTGAGAAAACGTATTCTGTTGGAAAAATCCCCGGTGGATTCTTCAAGCGTGAAGGTCGTCCTAGCGAAAAAGAGACGCTGACATCGCGTCTGATTGATCGCCCGGTCCGTCCGCTTTTCCCGAATGGCTTTATGAATGAGGTACAAGTCGTTTGTACCGTTATGTCTGCAGATAAGGAAACTGATCCAGATATTCCTGCAATGATTGGTACGTCGGCTGCGTTGGCCATTTCTGGCTGCCCCTTCAACGGTCCTATCGGTGGGGCTCGGGTTGGTTTTGATCCCGCCAAAGGATACCTCTTGAATCCTACCTATGCTCAATTGGCTGATAGCGCGCTCGATATGGTTGTTGCGGGTACTTCAGATGCCGTGCTGATGGTGGAGTCGCAGGCAAAAGAATTGTCCGAAGACCAAATGCTCGGTGCGGTATTGTTTGCGCATCAAGAAATGCAAACAGTTATCAAGGCGATTAATGAGTTGGTCGAAGAGGCCGGTAAGCCGCGTTGGGAATGGCAAGCGGCGCCCGTCGATGCGGATCTTCAAGCTGCTGTCGAGGCGGAAGCTCAAGCGGCGCTCGGTGAAGCTTATCGCATTACCGAAAAAGCATCTCGCTATGAGCGCGTCGGCGAAATTCGCAGCGCGGTTGTTGAGAAGTTGGCAGTCGAAGGCGGTCCTTCGTCTGACGATATCAAAGACATCTTCAAATCCATGGAAAAGAATATTGTCCGCCAGCGTATTATCGCGGGCGAGCCACGTATTGATGGCCGCGATTCACGCACTGTGCGATCAATCATGTGCGAAGTCGATGTTCTTCCCAAGGTCCACGGGTCGGCATTATTTACTCGTGGCGAAACACAGGCCATCGGTGCAGTGACGTTGGGTTCTACCCGAGATGCACAGATCATCGATGCACTGGAAGGCGAGCGTCGCGACCCCTTCATGTTGCACTACAACTTCCCTCCCTATTCTGTGGGTGAGGCAGGTCGTATCGGTGCTACTGGTCGTCGTGAAATTGGTCACGGTCGTCTTGCGCGCCGCGGTCTCGCCGCTGTGCTGCCAAGCGAAGAAGAATTTCCTTATACGATTCGCGTCGTATCGGAAATCACTGAATCCAATGGCTCCAGCTCAATGGCGTCAGTCTGTGCAGGTTCCTTGGGCTTAATGGCTGCCGGTGTACCCCTTAAGGCACCTGTTGCCGGTATTGCAATGGGTCTAGTGAAAGAGGGCAATCAATTTGCCGTCTTGACCGACATTTTGGGTGATGAAGATCATCTGGGTGATATGGACTTCAAAGTAGCGGGAACTGCCGAAGGTATTACTGCACTGCAAATGGATATCAAGATTGAAGGTATCAATGAGCAGATTATGGAAGTCGCTCTCGAGCAGGCACAGCAGGCACGTTTGCACATCTTAGGTCAGATGAATGCGGTCCTCGAGAAGCCTCGTGAGATTACCTCGGAAAATGCGCCTAGCATGATTGCGTTGAAGGTCGACTCTGACAAGATTCGCGACATCATCGGTAAAGGCGGTGCGACTATCCGTCAAATCACTGAGGACTCGGGTGCTACTGTCGATATCAACGACGACGGTACTGTTAAAGTTTTTGGTCAAAATCAGCACGCTCGCGATAAAGCGGTCGAGATGATTATGGCTATCACTGCAGAAGCTGAAGTCGGCGCTATTTACGAAGGCGTCGTTGCTCGCATTGTCGATTTCGGTGCATTCGTGAATATTCTGCCAGGTAAAGACGGTTTGGTTCACATCTCACAAATCGCTGATCAGCGTGTTGAGAATGTTACTGACTACCTCTCGGAAGGGCAGACAGTACGCGTTAAGGTTCTCGACGTAGACCAGCGCGGTCGGATCAAGCTTTCGATGAAGGAAGTGGAAGCGAATTCAGCCGAGGCAACAGGTGAGGCTGAACCTGAAGACTTGAGCGCTGAGTAAAGGCTAGCGATCTGCAGCGTGGGCTTGGCTCCGTTGCAGTGTGCTCAGAGCTTAGAAGGGCCGTCGCCAGTAATGGCGCGGCCTTTTTTTGTGCAGTGCTGTTTTGTTTCGGGACTCACTGGCCCGCGTCTAATGGGTAGTTACAGGATCATACTGCAAGCGGTTAGATAATTATTTTATCGCCCGATTTGCCATGAGCTCTTCAACAACCGAAGGGTCTGCGAGGGTCGATGTGTCGCCGAGATTGTCTAGATCGTTTTCAGCGATCTTACGTAGTATCCGTCGCATGATCTTGCCTGAGCGCGTTTTGGGTAAGCCTGGGGCCCACTGAATAACATCGGGCTTGGCGATAGGTCCAATCTCCCTCACACACAGACTAATTAATTCAGCTCGAAGCGTTTCTGACGGCTCTACGCCTCCCATGGGGGTGACGTAAGCATAAATACCTTGGCCCTTAATATCGTGCGGAAATCCCACTACAGCGGCTTCAGCGATGAGCTCGTGCTCAACAAGCGCACTTTCAACTTCAGCAGTCCCCATTCGGTGTCCTGACACGTTAAGTACGTCATCGACCCGGCCGGTGATACGGATGTACCCGTCAGCGTCTCGTAATGCACCGTCACCAGTGAAATAATAGCCCGGATAGGTGCTGAAATAGGTGTCGATTAAGCGCTGGTGATCGCCATAAACGGTGCGAATTTGGCCCGGCCATGAACGCTTAATAGCGAGGTAGCCTTCCGCTGCACCGCTAAGCTCCCTCCCTGCCTCATCAAGTATGACGGGCTCTACACCGAAAAATGGAAAGCTGGCGTAGCCCGGTTTCAATGCGTGAGCGCCGGGGAGCGGGGTGATCATGATCCCGCCTGTCTCGGTTTGCCACCAGGTATCGACGATTGGGCAGCGTCCGTCGCCGACAACTGAGTGATACCACTCCCAGGCTTCAGGATTGATGGGTTCACCCACGGAGCCTAATAGTCTGAGACTCGCACGAGAATGCTTCTTTACCAGCTCATCGCCGTATGCATGGAGTGCACGAATAGCCGTGGGCGCGGTAAAGAACAGATTGACTTTATGCTTATCGATAACCTCCCAAAAGCGGCCGCCATCGGGGTGAGTTGGTACGCCTTCAAAGATAAGAGAGGTTGCGCCGTTGGCGAGCGGGCCGTAAACGATGTACGTGTGGCCGGTGACCCAGCCGACATCGGCTGTACACCACCAAACCTCGCCTTCTTTGTAGTCAAACACATATTTGAAGGTCATTGCCGCCTGAAGTAGGTAGCCACCGGTTGTGTGCAGAACGCCTTTAGGGCTGCCCGTAGAGCCTGATGTATACAGAATGAACAGGGGATCCTCTGCATCCATGCTTTCGGGCGCACACTCATTGGCTGCTGCGGCCGTGGCCTCGTGATACCAAACGTCGCGGCCTTCAACCCAAGAGATACTGCCGCCTGTTCGGTTAACCACTATGACTGAATCTACGTCTGAGCAGCTTTGTAGTGCGATATCGACATTGGCTTTCAGTGGGATTTTTTTGCCGGCGCGTACGCCTTCGTCGGCGGTAATGACCATGCGGCAATCGGCATCATTGATGCGGCTCTGTAGCGCTTCTGGAGAAAAACCTCCGAAGACCACCGAATGCACCGCGCCGATCCGGGCACATGCCAGCATGGCGTAGGTAGCCTCGGGAATCATGGGCATATAAATGCAGACTCTATCGCCTTTTTGAACCCCTCGATCACGCAATACGTTGGCGAGGCGGCAGACCTTATTCTTTAATTCTGAATAGCTAATATGTGAGCTCTGGGAAGGGTCATCGCCCTCCCAAATTAACGCGGTTTGTTCGGCGCGCTCTGGAAGATGTCGATCGATACAGTTGACCGAAACATTGAGCTTGCCATCGACAAACCAATTGGCTTTGCCTCGGCTAATATCGTTGTCTGAAACTCGGGTCCAAGGCTGATCCCAGGTTAAAAACTCCCTTGCGCGTTGCGCCCAAAATGCGTCGGGGTCGTTAAGCGACTGCCGATACATGGTCGCGTAGCTTTCGGGGGTGATATGCGCATTGGCAAACTGGGGAGGTATTGGGTAAGTGCCGTGATCAGGCATCGATGATCTCCATGTTCGATCAAATAAGTATGTGCAAATAGTATAAAGCTCGCGCTGTACTTTGGTGCCTCTAATTTATCTTATTAGTATTAAATACAGGCTAGCAGCTATTATGTACGCTCTAGCGACCTAAAACTCTGGAGAATAATAATGTCACACTTGTCAGAGGCCAGTGCTCGAGAGTACTGGCGCAGGAATAAAGCGCTGATGTTCAAACTTGGACTTATCTGGTTTGCGGTTAGCTTCGGCTGCGGCGTGCTACTTGTCGATGTGCTCAATCAGATACACGTTGGCGGTTATAAATTAGGGTTTTGGTTCGCTCAGCAAGGTTCAATTTATACGTTTATCGCATTGATCTTCTATTACTCCCACGCGATGCATAAGCTCGACAAAGAATTCAATGTTGAGGAGCGCGATTAATGGATTTGGCGTTCACTACTTACTTGGTTGTCGGTTTCACTTTCGCCATTTATATCGGCATTGCGATTTGGGCGCGCGCGGGCTCGACGAAAGAATTTTATATTGCCGGTGGGGGTATACATCCGATTGCTAACGGCATGGCCACAGCGGCCGATTGGATGTCGGCAGCGTCATTTATCGGTATGGCCGGCCTGATCGCTTTTATGGGCTATGGTGGTTCGGTGTTCTTGATGGGCTGGACTGGCGGGTATGTGATTCTCGCGATGCTTCTTGCGCCTTACTTGCGGAAGTACGGCAAGTTCACGGTGCCCGAATTTATTGGCGACCGATTTTATTCCGATGCAGCCCGGATTGTTGCAGTGATTTGCCTGATTATTTGTTCGGTGACCTATGTGATTGGTCAGATGAAAGGCATCGGTGTGGCATTCTCGCGCTTCTTGGAGACTGATTACGCTACCGGTTTGTATACCGGCATGATCATCGTATTTTTCTATGCCGTTTTGGGCGGCATGAAAGGCATTACCTATACCCAGATCGCACAGTATTGCGTACTGATTTTGGCGTATACCATTCCCGCAATCTTTATCAGTTTACAGTTGACTGGGAATCCCATTCCTCAGCTAGGCTTGGGCAGTACTTTGGTTGGCACCGATACTTTTTTGCTGGATAAACTTGATCAAACCGTTCAAATGCTGGGCTTTCCCGAGTACACAACGCAGACTCGTATCAGTACCCTCAATATGTTTGCTTTCACCGCGTCGTTAATGATCGGCACCGCGGGTTTGCCTCACGTTATTATCCGATTTTTTACCGTTCCTAAAGTGAAGGATGCGCGCAGTTCGGCAGGTTGGGCGCTTGTATTTATTGCTATTCTTTACACGACGGCGCCGGCCGTCGCCGGCATGGCGCGCTTGAATATCATGCAAACCATTGAGCCTTCTCCTGGGCAGTATCTAGAGATTGATAAGCGACCTGACTGGTTTCGCAATTGGGAGAAGACAGGCCTTTTGGCGATCGAAGATAAAAATGGCGATGGCCGTATTCAGTACAGTGCAGATCCCGAGAGTAATGAATTAGTGACGCTGGATCGCGATATTTTGGTTCTTGCCAATCCTGAAATTGCCCAGCTTCCGAACTGGGTTATTGCACTGGTCGCAGCCGGCGGTCTGGCAGCTGCGCTGTCGACAGCAGCGGGCTTGTTACTGGCAATCTCGTCGGCCATTTCGCACGATTTATTGAAGAGTACGTTCATGCCCAATATCTCTGAGAAGGCCGAGCTTAACGCGTCTCGTGGCGCGATGGCCCTGGCCATCGCGGGTGCCGGCTATTTGGGTTTGCATCCACCAGGCTTTGCCGCAGGCACGGTGGCGCTCGCTTTTGGTTTGGCTGCATCATCACTCTTTCCGGCATTAATGATGGGTATCTTTTCTACTAAGGTCACTCGTGAGGGTGCTGTTGCCGGAATGCTGGCAGGCATTGGTATCACATTATTTTATGTGTTCCAGCATAAGGGCATCATGTTTGTTGCCGACTGGCGATACTTAGAAGACTGGGGCAGTAATTGGTTCTTTGGTATCGAGCCCAATGCCTTTGGTGTGGTGGGTGCAATGGTTAATTTTGCCGTGGCTATCGCAATTAGTCAGTGGACACCCGCGCCGCCTCAGCGAGTTCGAGACCTCGTCGAGGATATTCGCGTTCCGATGGGCTCAGACGTGCTGCATGTTGATCATTGATGTGAATGATCGCTCGCGACGTTAGGTGTTAAATCGATGGCTGAATCGACGTTAAAAAGGTCTGTGTTTACTGACAAGCATGTTGTCATAGCACTGCTGGTGGCGCCTATTCTGGCCATCGCCAGCTGGTACGCAGTAGGCTGGTTAGCGGGTGATCTTACCGAGTCTGAGGTTGCCGAATCAGGGCAGGCTTACCCATTGCTAGAACGGTCCGGTTGCCGCTATGAAGGGGGTGAATGCCGGGTGAGCAATGGGGATTTCATACTGACATTGACGGTGGGTACGGTGGACAACGAAGGAGCTATCTATATCCAATCTGCGTTACCCCTAGAGTCGCTGTTGGTGGGGTTGCGATCGTCCGGTGATAGGCCGCCTCTGGTCGCTCAGCGCCAAAGCAATAATACACGTGACTGGATGTTTTTAGCCCAGGGGCCTATCGCGAGCGACGACGCTTTGCGTATTGTTGCTGTGACGGGCGGAGCTGCTTATTTTGGCGAAGTATCGCTGACGTTTACCGAGTAGAGGCAGTACTGAGGTCGACTTGCCTATTATCAATGAGGCGGGTACTACCAAGACTTGCAGCGCCAAAAATAGCTACTTCAGTATCCTCTGCCTGTGCTGACGCCAAATCACTGCGCCGCCTTACTTCAATGTAGTCGGGTGTAAACCCCGTTTTGGTGAGCCGCTGTACCGCTTCACGACAAAGGGTATCGAAATCACGCCGTCCAGCGGTTATCGCTTCATGAACACGCTCTAGTTCACGATAAAGCGCTGGTGCTTTAGTGCGCTGGTCAGCACTCAAGTAGCCATTGCGTGAACTTAATGCCAGCCCGTCGTCAGCGCGTGCGGTTGCGATACCGACAATTTCAATGCCCATGGCTAAGTCGCGGACCATCTTTTTGATGAGTAGCAACTGCTGTAAGTCTTTCTCACCGAAGAGGGCGACATCCGGCTTCACGACGTTTAAAAGCTTGCAAACGACCGTTGAGACACCGTCAAAATGCCCAGGACGGCTGGCGCCACAAAGCACGTCGGTGAGCTCCGGAACGGTGACGACGGTGTGAGATTGAACTCCCTCAGGATAAATGTCTTTGTCATTTGGTGTGAACACAACATCGGTTTGAAGCGCATCGAGCTGCTTCAAGTCTTCTTGCAGCGTGCGGGGGTACGACGCTAAATCTTCATTAGCCCCAAACTGCTTTGGATTGATGAAGATAGATACGACAACGATATTTGCTCGTAACTTTGCCTGTTGAACAAGCGACAAGTGCCCGGCGTGCAGATTGCCCATCGTGGGCACAAAGGCTACGGTCGACCCTCCTGCTTTGATGTCGGCTAGGTACGCTGTCAGCTCGGCGCTGCTATCAATGGTTTTCAATCTGCGTTGCCCTCGCCTTACTTATAGACGTGTTCTTCGCGAGGATACTTGCCAGACTTCACCGCCTCTACAAACGCTTTGAGCGCCTCTTGCACAGACCCTTGCTCGAGCATGAAGTTTTGTACGAACTTGGCGGTCTTTTCAGACAATCCAAGCAAATCGTGCAGTACTAGTA
Source organism: Luminiphilus sp. (assembly GCA_036803865.1). GTDB lineage: Bacteria > Pseudomonadota > Gammaproteobacteria > Pseudomonadales > Halieaceae > Luminiphilus. The sequence goes on along the minus strand of DAIRTN010000034.1, from coordinate 6,472 downwards.
CCTGGGCGTCAGTACCCGCGCCTGCGCCAATACCGATAACCGGGATATCGAGTTTGGAGCTAATGTCTGCCGCTAGGTGTTCTGGCACGCACTCAAGAAGCAATATGCTGGCGCCGGCATCTTGAATTTCCACTGCGTCAGCAAGAATGGATTTTGCTTCCTTTGGTGTTCGACCTTGAACGCGATAACCGCCAAACACATTGACACTCTGAGGTGTTAAGCCAAGGTGAGCACACACGGGTATGCCTCGCTCCACCAGCTTATGGATACTGTCGCTAAGCCAAGTACCCCCTTCCATTTTGATCATCTGCGCGCCGGCTTGCATCAGCGCAGCGCCAGACGTTAATGCGCGTTCTGTGGTCTCGTAGGACATAAAGGGCATGTCTGAAACAACGAGAGAGTGAGGGCGAGCTCTACCCACGCATTTTGTGTGGTAGACCATATCGTCCAAAGTGACGGGTATCGTTGTGTCATGGCCCTGTAGCACCATGCCAAGAGAGTCACCGACCAAGATGGTTTCCGCGCCCGCTTCGCTGACCAAGCGCGCGAAAGTCGCATCGTAAGCGGTAATCATGACGAATTTTTCGCCTGCCGCCTTCATAGCATCTAGTGTGCTGATGGTTACGCGCTTACTCATTGCTGGTCCCCAGAGTGTATTTCAGTAACATCTTCGTTAAGAATGCCAGATTACCCGAAGAATGTCGGGTTGAAATAGTGCCGACCACTGCGAATATCCAATAAGTAGTCAACGAGTTGGACAAAATCCGTGTCACTTTTCACTAAGTCAATTTCATTGGCATTGACGATGAGCAACGGAGCGGCATCGTAGTAGTGAAAGAAGTCGCTGTAAACCTCATTCAGTTGTTCTAAGTAATGCCGATCGATACGGTGTTCGTTCGCGGCTCCACGTTGCTCGATACGCTCGAGCAAGCGATCGGGTGATGCCTGTAAATAAATCACCAGGTCAGGCGCGGGCGCGTCTATCGTCAGTTGCTTATAAACCTTGTCATAGAGCGCATATTCATCGCTATCCAGATTAACGCGAGCAAAAAGCGGGTCTTTCTCGATGAGGAAATCGGACACTCGAACAGGTTCAAAAATGTCATTCTGGCGTAAGTCTTGAATCTTCTGAGCTCGCTGAAAGAGGAAAAATAACTGTGTTGCTAATGCCGCGTCGGCTTTGTTTTGATAAAAGCGCTCTAGGAAGGGGTTTTCATGGGCATCTTCAAGCAAGGTATCGTAGTTAAAAAGACGCGCTAAGCGCTGTGCGAGCGTTGTTTTACCAACACCAATCGGGCCTTCAATGGCTATATAGCCTGGCAGAGCACGTCCTTTTAGGTCGAGGGTTAGGTCGAGGCTTAGGTCGGGCGTCATGGGGCTTTCAGTGGGCATGAGCGCAAGCCCTGCTGGAACTGGCTGCCGACAGCGTTGCGGGCAGTTTGGTCACAGATACATTCGTAAGGCGCTTAAACATGTCGCCAACAGAGTCTTTACCGACAACTACGTAATCACCGCCAGTAAGCTCTATAAGCGGCGCAAGAACAAAGTCGCGCTCACCAATACCGGGATGCGGTAACGTTAATATCGGGCAGTGATGGTTTAGCTGATCGTAAAGGAGTAGGTCTAGATCTATGCACCGCTCACCCCAATGGCGTCGCTTGATTCGACCCATGGTTCTTTCAATGTTCTGCAGCTCACTCAATAGTTCGTGCGCACTTAGCTGCGTCTCCAGTGCGGCGCAGGTGTTGTAGAAGTCGGGTTGGTCTTGCGGCCCCATGGGTGCTGAGCGGTAAACGGCTGCTGTTTTTATGACTCGCGTTTTTGGCGCCAATGACAAAGCGTCAAGGGCTTGCTGCAACTGCTTAATTGGGTCGCCAATATTGGCACCTAAGCCGATATAGGCGCAGTTCACTGGCGTCTCCGTCTACGTGGTCGGCGAGTGGGTTTGCTGTCCTCTCTGGGCGGTGCAGTGCCGACAACATCTGGATTTAGTTGCTGTTGTTCTGTCCAAAAAACCCCGCAATCGTCAAGTTGCTCGCCAGCTTGTTCTCTGAGTAAAAGCAGATCATAGGCTGCTCTGAAGCGTCGCTGACTCATGATGTCGACGATACGCTTAGGCTTTCGCGCTTCAAGCTTCCCTTGCATCTCCCACATTTCACGCATCGGGATTGAAAAACGCTTCGGAATGGCTGTGTGCAGACAAGTTTCGGCCGTAACCTGTTGGCCGATGCTATTCATCGCTTGCGCTTGCGGCTCACCAGCTTGAGCCAACGCTTCGTAGCGAGGCTGAACAGCTGGCCAGAGCATTGCTGCGAGTAAGAAGGCCGGAGTTACGGGTCGATCTTTTCGCACGCGCTGATCAGTGCTCTGCATCGCCGCTGTAACCATCTGCTTATATCGCGGCTCCTTAGCGATCCTATCGGCTGCCTCTGGGGTCAGGTAGCGGAGTAAGTCGTAGTTGCACAGGAGTAAGAACGTGCTTTTTGCGTACCCCGACATAAACAATTTGAGAAATTCGTCGAACAGCCGTGCGGCAGGGATTTCGCTGAGCAACGGCCCGCAAACAGCAATCGCTTCAGCCGTTTCAGATTCAATATCGAATTGAAGTCGCGCTGAAAACCTTACTACTCGCAGCATTCGTACAGGATCTTCGCGGTATCGCGTCGCGGGATCGCCAATAATTCGAATGAGGCGAGCCTCAATGTCTTCTAAACCGCTTTGCTGATCGAGGACGCTTTCATCATCGGGGTCGTAGTACATTGCGTTAACAGTGAGATCTCGCCGTTTCGCGTCGTCTTCGAGTGAGCCGTAAACGTTGTCCCGCAGCAGCAGGCCTTTTTCCGATTGTTTGCTTGTCGAGGGTTTGGCTTCATCGCTGTCATGATGCCCGCGGTAGGTAGTGACCTCAATAATCTCTCGGCCTTGTCGCACGTGGACAATCTGAAAGCGGCGGCCGATGATCCGGGCGCTCCTAAACAAAGCTTTCGTCTGCTCGGGTGTTGCGTTAGTCGCAACGTCAAAGTCTTTTGGCTGCCCGTTGATTAGCAGATCGCGAACCGCGCCGCCCACAATAAAGGCTTCGAAGCCACCTTCTCGGAGGCGATGAACAACACTCAGAGCTGCGCGACTTATCGCTGCCTGATCGATGCCGTGACTGGCTTTGTCTATGACCCTCAATGAACGTCCTTTTAAGTAAAGGCTGACGTGGCCAGCAGTCTACTAAGTTACGGCGTCGGTGGGGAGAGTAATCTTTGGTCGGGAGGAACTTTTTGAAATTATCGGACTCTATAAACAAACATGGGGAAGTTTCCTTCCCCACCTAGGTCCGTTGTGACGCATTTTATTGTTATTTGGCCAATTATTGTTATTTTAGCTCTGCCCTGTAGGTAGCATGACCTGTGCCACTTGAATAAATATGTTGTTAATCAGTAGGTTAGGTTAAGTGGTATTTAGGGTGGTATTTAAATAGGCGCTTTGAGTGTTCCTGCTGTTACCTTTCATCACCCTCGGTGTTACCTATCGTGGCGCTTGTCAGGTGTGATTTTAAGCGGGTTTTTGTTTGGGCGCTTTTTTTCTCGAAATATTAAAACGCTGTCTGCGCTCCCAAAGACATTTTCGGCTAATCCCCAGCTTTTGTGCGAGCTGTGTCTCTGACATCGACTCCTGATGCTCGATGACAAACCGGTGAAAGTAATCTTCTAGGGAGAGCTCTTCATCCGTGGCCGCGCTGGTATCGCTCTGTGATTCGGGGTTTGGTGCGGGTGACGTGGCGCGGCCACGGTCCGCTGGAACTAATCGAGCTATCGGAGACGCTTGTTGTATTCCGAGATCGGCGACTTCGATCTCCGCGCCCTCCGCCATGACCACGCCGCGCTCAATGGCATGCTCAAGCTCGCGAACATTGCCTGGCCACTGGTAACGCAACACCGACTCCAAGGCATGATCACTTAAGCGTCTCTCTGGCTGTTCCAGTCGTCTAGCTATGGTGCCGGCGAACCACTCAGCCATAGCTCTAATATCATTCCCTCGCGCACGCAGAGGTGGGATAACGAGGCGCAGAACGTTAATACGATAATACAAATCTTGCCGAAACTCGTTGTCTTGAGCGAGCTGGGCAAGGTCTCGATGCGTCGCGCAGATGAGTCTTACGTCCACTCGTTTGCTGGTGACTGCACCGATGCGCCTAATCTCACCCTCTTGAATGAATCGGAGTAGTCGCGCCTGTGCTGCCAGAGGAAGTTCGCCTATTTCGTCTAAGAACAATGTGCCGCCATCTGCCGCTTCAATTAAGCCGATGCGGTTGGTGTTGGCGCCGGTGAATGCGCCTTTCTCATAGCCGAATAGTTCGGACTCAATAAGCGTATCGGGGATGGCGGCGCAGTTAACAGCAACCATGCGACGGCTGGCGCGAGGGCTTGATTCATGGACTCGCCGCGCCGTGAGTTCTTTGCCAGTGCCTGTCTCGCCTAAAATAAGAACGGTCGAGTCCGTTTGCGCAATTTTTCTGACGTTGACATAGAGCTTTGCGAGGAGAGGGCAGGCGCCTTCGAAGTAGCTGTTCTCCGAGGCGTCAGTTTCTATCTGTTTGTTATTCTTGACCGTAGGATGTTGTGCCAATGCCTCGTGAACGACAGCCAGTAGATCATCGGCGGCACAAGGCTTGGCTAGGTAATCTACAGCGCCTTGCTTCATCGCCTCAACAGCCGAGCGTAGGCTCGCGTAGTTGGTCATGACAACAACGGGCACGGGATGTGCTAAGGCAATCAGCTCGCTGCCAGCATCCCCCGGTAATCGTAGTTCGGTGATGACCAAATCGAATGTGAGTAGATCGTATTGCTGATCGGCACTGGCGACGCTTCCTGCTTCGGCCACTTTAATCCCCTGAGATTCAAGGATTTTGCGGAGGGACTGTCGTTGATAGGCTTCATCGTCGACGAGAAGAACGTGAGGCATGAATTGATACTCCGCACAGTTGTTGCCATGAGTGTCCGTTACTTTATCGCAACTCACTCGGTAACAAAACTGGGAAAATGTTACCTTGGTACACGATTTTTATGCCAGCGTTCGACATACCATTCGACTAGCTGCGTAGGTTCGCCGATCGAGCTTGGCGCTTTGGGTATGCCGAGATGCTCGGCCGCTGCGCGTAAATTAGCACAGGGTGTAGCGTTGTTTACGCCGTGCGCGCCGGTCTGCTTACTCAGCTTGTGGCCATCTGCGCCGTATACCAATGGCAAGTGACCGTACTGCGGCGACGATAGCCCTAATAAGCTTTGTAAGAACAGTTGCCTTGGGGTCGATTCCAGGAGGTCGCAGCCCCGTATGACATGAGTGATCTCTCGGCCATCGTCACAGGCGGCCGCCAATTGGTAGGCAAAAAGCCCGTCTTTGCGACGCACAATAAAATTTGGGTGCTGCTTGCCGAGGTCAAATGTCTGCTTGCCTTGAATAGCGTCATCGAATTCGATATGCGTATCCGGGGGCACGATAACGCGCAAGCTAGTAGTTCTCGTTTCGCTGAGATCTCGGCGCTGACAAGCGCTGACGCATACACCCCCGGCGCCTAACGAGCTTCTACTGCAGCCGCAATAGAACGCATTTCCCTGATGTTTGAGTTGCTCGATTGCTCGAGTAAACCTATCACTGTGATGGCTTTGGTACTCGATTGCATCGGGATGGAGGCCGTGCGCCTTGAGGGCCTCTAAAATGCCCTGACTCGCGCCTGGAATCTCTCGTGGGGGGTCGATATCGTCAATGCGAACAAGCCAGAGACCCCCGTTTCGTTTGGCGTCGAGATGGCTTGCAAGGGCCGCGATCATCGAGCCCGCATGAAGCGGGCCGGTTGGGGACGGAGCGAACCGACCTACATAACGATCTAGGTAAAGAGGGTCCGCACCAAGTTCTGACATGGTTTGCGAGAAAGACTCGAGCGTTAGCCGAGCTCTTGCTTTTCTTTAATCTCCGCGAGCGTCTTGCAGTCGATACACATCGTCGCGGTGAGCCTTGCTTCCAGCCTTTGGACACCAATTTCGATGCCGCAGGCATCACAGTAACCGTAGTCGTCCTCTTGAATACGCACGAGTGTCTTGTCGATCTTTTTGATGAGCTTGCGCTCTCGATCTCGCGTTCTTAGCTCGAGGCTGAACTCTTCTTCCTGAGTCGCTCGATCCGCTGGATCAGGGAAGTTCGCCGCTTCATCTCGCAAATGGGTCATAGTCCCTTTTACTTCATCAACGAGGTCTGCCCGCCAGTTGAGCAATAGTTGGCGAAAATGCTCAAGTTGCTCCTGATTCATGTAGGACTCGCCTCGAGCGGGCTTGTAGGGTTTGAAATTCTCAAAGCGCTGGACGGTGCCAACGGCCCTTGCCACGTTGCTAGCCTTTGTCTTTCTGCTCTTTGCTTTAGTTGCCGTACCTTTTTTAGCAGATGCAGTTTTAGCAGGCGTTTTAGCGGCAGGCTTTGCGGTTGTCTT
>DAIRTN010000033.1:0-22637 GCA_036803865.1 Luminiphilus sp. | reverse complement strand
CGGATCGACATTACCGCCGGATAGCACAATGCCCACTCGCTGATGTTCTTTAGGTAATGCATTCTCTAAAATCGCAGCCAAGCCCACGGCACCACCAGGTTCTACCACCAGCTTTAATTGATCAAAGGCGGCTATCATGGCCTGTCGTACTGCCTCATCACTGACCGCCAAACCGCCAGCCAGTCGCTGCTTGTTAATAGCAAAGGTCATCTCGCCCGGCATGGGCGCCAAAAGCGCATCACAGATAGACCGACTTTTATTGTCTATGTGCTCACGCAACCCCGACTGTAGGGAGCGACGATGGTCGTCGAATCCGAGGGGCTCAACGCAATAAATTGCGGTGCTGGGACTCGCTACTTCCGCAGCCAGTGCGCAACCTGCTACCAGACCTCCCCCGCTACAACATACGACGAGAGCGTCGAGCATAACGCCCTGGGTCGCGGCGTCTTCGAATAACTCCAAGCCGACCGTGCCCTGGCCTGCAATAATAAAGGGGTCGTCAAAGGATGGGACAATGATTCCGCCATCACGTTCGGCTAAGGCGTAAGCAATAGCCTCTCGATCTTCGCTGTGTCGTTCATAAGGAATCACGGTAGCACCGTAAGCTTCGGTATTTCGACGCTTAATGGTTGGCGCATCTGCGGGCATCACAATCCGCGCTTTAATGCCCAGCTGTTGTGCCGCACAAGCGACGCCCTGCGCATGATTACCCGACGACCAGGCGATAACGCCCAAAGAACGCTCTTCACGGGTGAGCTGGCTCAAGCGATTAAAGGCACCGCGAAACTTGAAGCTTCCCGTGCGCTGCAGGCACTCGGGCTTAAAAAATAACTGCCGTCCGGTTTGCTTATCGAGCGCCGGACTGCGCAGCAGGGGTGTTCGAACGGCTTGACCCGCAAGCTGTTGAGCCGCGCGCTGCACATCCGAATAAGTTGGAATAACCATGGATTACTGCACGGTACCCGGGCTATACCAAATAGGCGATGAATAGGCGCGTTCTTGGTGAACTAACTGAGCATCCTCGGGCAGCTTAATAAGGTCACCAAAGTGCGCTTTATCATAGGCGAGCCATGTTGGCGTGGGAATTTCTAACACGCGGACATACCAAAAGGCCCGCTGAGCGGCGTCAAACTCGGAGTCTTCCCAGGTCACCGCCAGTCGCGAGCTACCAATGCTGTTATCGTACACTGCACCGTGAACCGTTGAACCAATAGCAGGCACTTTACCCGCCTTGTCGCGCTCTCTCGCGCCCGCCCAGCTAACGTCAAACACGCGTTCTTTTAACTCGCCGTTATCATCGAGCCAACCTTTTACAATTTGTATACGATCGAGATTAGCGCCGCGAGGGTCTCTAGACGCGACTACCGTAAATCGAGGTGGGTTAGTGTGGCTCCCGACCGGGAGATCTCCACCCATCGGCACCCCAGTGCGATAGCCAATATCGGCAACGTCGGGACGAAGGTGTGCATCCATAGGCAAGTCAAAACCAGCAAACAAGCGCAAGCCAATGCGTGGGCCCGTAGTGGCATAAACTTCTTTACGCAGCATCGCATCAAATACGCCCTCTCGCGTATTGTCATGCGCCCAAACAGCCATTAACCCACCTGCAGCAGATTCATAGGAAGGCACTGAAATATCTTCACGGCCTGGGTATCGCTGAATAATCGGCTGATCGTACCGAGCCTGCCCGACATTGGGCTCGCCTGGCGACGCTTTACTAAAAAAATTATCCTCTTCCGCCGTCGCCAATGAAGTATGGCTATCGGTTGAGCCAAGCAGACCGAACTTAAAGGGATTAACACCGAGTTGCTGCTCGTAAGCGAGACCCTTCTTTAAGGCCGAGCGCGCGTATTCCCCAGGTAACATGTCAGCCGTCTTTGGTTGAAAGCCAAAATTGCCACGGTCCCAGGTCCAGAAATCGGCAAACTCATCATCTGGCGACAGGAGCGCATGCGCCTCTCCATCCCCTTTGATTTGCGTTACCTCGTAGAGCGGTTCATAGCGTTGACGCATTGCGGCATAGTCAGCATCGAAAGGACTACCTTCTTGCGTGGTGTCGTCGAACATTAATCCGTTGGAGAGATTGCCATTATGGGGGATTGCCAGTACACGACCGCCAACATTAGCCTCGTAGTCGGCCATCCAGGCCCATAAATCTTGTGGGTCCGAAGAATCGACCTGCGAGAAGGGTAAAATTTTATTGGCCTCTTCTGAACTGTCGGCAAATAGCACCACCCGATGCAAGTTATTTGTTTGCAGAGCGGACGTATATTCATAACCAATCAGTGTTGTGAATTGACCCGGCTGATAATACCGATCTGCTGCGGAGGTAATACGCTGCCACATATCCGTAATCAAATCCTGACGATGCAGCACATATTCGCCGCGCGCTCTGAGCTGTGCGAACACTTTATAAGCCTCTACGGGCTTGCCTTCATCAATAAGATCACGCATTCGACGAGCATTAGGATCTTCAAGCGCAAGAGGGTTGCGCTCGTTAATCGCAGGCGCTAAGCCTAACGATTCAGCATGATCAGACACTGCCAAGAAGTCGAGAGGTTGACGTAATCGCGCTGGAACACCCATCGATGCGGTCACCGTATCCCCGCGCGCAAATTGGTAGGCCTCGTCCGGGCCTAACCGGTTGCCGATCATACCGGCATCGAACGAGAACTTTGTATGGAGATGTGTATCGCCCCACAGCAACTTTCGCGGGATTGGTTCTGAACGAACCGAGTAATCAGCAGCTCGCGCAAGTAGATCGTCAGCTGACGCGCCCGAAGCATCACCTTGCGCACTACTTTGCATGCTGGTTAAGGCGGCCAACAGCGTTGAGGTAACTAGATGGCGCATTGTTTTTCTCCTCTCATAGCAAAAGGGCCCTCATGGGGGCCCCTTTTCTTTCTACGGTGATCTACGCTCATTTCTCAAAGAACGGTTCCATCATCTGGTCAATAGTAAAAGACGCTGGCCGCTGGCGAGGTGGGAACGCTCGAAGACTTGCCAAAAACTTCGTCAACTCCACTCGCGAGAGACCTATGCGCGGCAAGGCAACGCGGTTCCACCAGTCATCATAAGTGTTAGCGTTTTCATCCGCTCGCTCGAAAGGATCTCGGCGTAAATGGAAGACTTTGGGAATGCGTAACGTATCAAACTGCTCACGCCAGACATCGAATCCCTTCGCGCGCTGCTCGGCAAATACCACCTTCCAGTCACCCACGCGCATAGCGGTAAGCAAACCATCATCACTCCAATAGAAAAAGGTATTGCGCGGACCTTGCTCTGCTTCCTTCTTCAAGAAAGGCAGGAAATTAAATCCATCGAGGTGATTCTTATAATCGCGTCCGTTGACGGTAATGCCAGCTTTTAGTTCATTGGCAACATCGGGACGCCCTGCTGCAGCCATGAGCGTTGGCACCCAGTCTTCGTGAGCCATAATTTCGTTAACAACTTGGCCGCTTGGGATTTGTGCTGGCCAGCGAACCATCGCTGGGACACGGAACCCGCCCTCCCAGTTAGTGTTTTTCTCGCTTCGGAAAGGCGTAATACCGGCGTCGGGCCACATGTTGTAATGGGGTCCGTTGTCGGTTGAATAAAACACAATCGTGTTGTCGGCGATACCTAACTCATCGAGCTGATCGAGTAACTGGCCAACCAACATGTCGTGACCCACCATGGCATCGTTATAAAAACCCTGTCCCGAGAGCCCAAGCTCGTCGTCAGCGGTGTGCGTGTAATAGTGCATGCGCGTGGAGTTAAACCAGACGAAAAACGGCTTATCGTCCTTGACTGCTTGATTAATGAAATCCTGTGCGCCCGCTAAAAACTCGCGGTCGACGGTCTCCATGCGCTTCTTGTTAAGTGGCCCTGTATCTTCAATACGACCGTCGGCATACGAGTGAATAACGCCACGAGGCCCGAACCGCTCTCTAAAGGCAGGGTCGGTTGGGTAATCGGGATGCTCTGGCTCCTCTTCAGCATTTAAGTGATATAGGTTGCCAAAAAACTCATCGAAGCCGTGCTGAGTTGGCAAAAATTCGTCGCGGTCACCCAAGTGGTTTTTACCGTATTGCGCGGTAACGTAGCCTTCTTCCTTTAATAATGATGCCAAAGTGACATCTTCAGCGCGAATGCCTAAGTCAGCGCCGGGGATACCAACTTTAGTCAGGCCCGTACGGATGGGCGACTGGCCAGTAATAAAGGTTGAGCGCCCAGCGGTGCAGCTCTGCTGACCATAATAATCGGTGAACTTGGCGCCTTCGTTAGCAATACGGTCGATATTGGGCGTTCGGTAACCCATCATGCCCATGTTGTTCGTCGACAGGTTCCAAAAACCTATGTCGTCACCCCAGACAACAAGGATATTAGGTTTATCGGCGGCATGAGCAGTGAGCGATAAGGTCGCTACTAGGGCGAATATTAGTCTTAGCATTGATTACACTCGTTGGTTTTTAATAGTTAGAAGTGAGGCTGCTTATTCTATTGGCAGTGTAACGCATCTCACAATAGGGTTGTCGCTTAAACCTGCGTGTACTTTTAAACGACAGCTTTTTATAAAGCACTTTTTACGACCCATTTTTACAGGGCACCTTAGCTCATCAAGCTCCAAAGTTTGCTGATGGCGAGAACGCTAACTAAAAGCAGCACGCCACAACCAATAACATTCGTTAGCGCTGTATTGCGGTAAGCCGCAGGCACGTATGCACGATTGGCAATAAGCAAAAGTACAGCAGACACTGCAGGTAATACCAACGCATTGGTGATCTGGGCGCTCAAAATTAGGCCAATGGGTCTTGTTGCAAATAACGCAAAGACCGCACCCACGGCTAAAACCGTTAGGGCAATCAATTTTACTCCACGACTACCGGCATTCGTGGGCCAACCAAGCGCGCCCGCCACTGCCCAGCCTGCGGCAATAGGTGCCGCGATTGCCGATGTGAGTCCCGCCGCGAATAAGCCGCCACCAACCAGCCATTTTCCCGCAACCCCAAAGCGAAGACTGACGGTTTGGACGAGCTGCTCGAAGGCGGAGGCGCGGCTAACGTCTGCCACCAAGACAGCAGCGACCAATATTATCGCTAGGGTGATCACACCGCCGACCATAATAGCAATGAGGGAATCCCAGCGCGCCTCATGGAGCGCTTGATCGAGCTCTACTCCTTGCCACCGGCGCCGCACCGCACTCGCATGCAAGAATAGGTTGTACGGCACAACTGTTGTACCAATGAGCGCTAGAACAAGCCCGGTTGATTGGGTAGTGAAGACGGGAATCAACCGATCTGCAGGCTGCTTTAAAAAGTCGGGCAACAAGATAATGGCGAGCCCCACAAAAACCAATGCCATGACCATCACCAAAGCCGACAGCACACGCTCAATCAAAATGTAACGATCGGCGATAATGAGACCGGCACCCAGGGTTGTTGCAAAGCCAATGACCCATTCTATGGGCCAGCCGAAAGCGGCTCTCAGACCCAGTCCAGCACCGGTAAGATTGCCGGACTGATACGCTGAGTTACCTACACCAATGGCCATAACTATCAGCGCGATGAGCAGCCAGCCAGCCGGCCTGCCTGTGCCCAGACGATGGATTAGTTGCGCTAGATCGGCATCCGCCGCAAGTGCCGTTCGTAAAGCCAGCTCCTGCAGCACGACAGTGGCGAAAACAGAAAACACGACCGCCCATAGCAACGCAGCGCCCATCTCTGCACCTGCAGTAATCGCTGTAACGACCGTGCCGGGGCCAATAAAGGCTGCCGCAACCATTGCACCGGGACCAAATTTCATAGTGACATTCCAGAGCCATTCATTGGTAAACTTTTCTCTGCGCTCTTTAAGCGCTACGGGCACGCTCAGTGTCACACATGTTAAGGACTCCCACCATGCGCACCGTGCTTTTCAACGACGAATCTATTATTCCCAGTAAAATTGTCTGCATAGGTAAAAACTACACCGATCACATAGAAGAAATGGATTCGGTAGTGCCCGACGATATGGTGGTTTTTATGAAACCCAACTCGGCTATCAGCCAAACTTTGCGGTCATTTAATAGCGAGACAATCCATTTTGAAGGCGAAATATGCTTTGCGATGATCGCAGGCCAGGTTGCTGGAATTGGCTTTGGTTTAGATCTCACTAAACGCGGCTTGCAGTGGACGCTCAAAAAAGCGGGCCTTCCTTGGGAACGCGCTAAGGCCTTCGATGGAAGCGCACTATTTAGCGACTTCGTACCCGCACCCGCTAATCTCGACAATGTGCGATTAGAGCTTTGGATTGATGGCGCATGTCGCCAAAAAGGCGGGAGTAATCATATGCTTTACCCGCCTACGATTATGCTTAGCGAACTTGCCAAGTTCACGACTTTAGAGGACTACGATATCGTCATGACCGGCACCCCAGCAGGTGTTGGCGAAGTGACACAAGGGGCTCAATTTGAAGGCCGCATTTTCGATGGCGACCGCGAACTGGTCAGAGCCACCTGGCAGGCCCAATAAAAAAGCCGCCCGAAGGCGGCTTAGTCTTAAGCAACAGCAGCTTACATAGTGTAAGTCACTTCTAGTCCATAGGTTGCTGGCTTGTTCAGAGGTGAGAACGTACCGCCTAAGGGTACACCGAGCGTCGCTGGAAGCTGTGTATCACCACCGTGACGAACGGTATTCATCAAGTTACGACCGTAGAACGACACAATCCACTGATCACCACCTAAGTGATAATCGACCGCCACATCCAACTGCTTCTGCTCGTTCACGAAGCCCAAGTTGTTGTCAGTGTATGCAGTCCCGTCGCGATAACCGTATGAGGCCAACGTCGAGATGTAACCGGCACCGCCCAAATCGATATCGTAGATCGCTGTAACGTTGTAAGTGAGGTCGGGGGCGCGTGGCAGGCTCAAGGCCTCGTCTGCGCTATCGACAACACCATCGCCGTTCAGATCGAAGCTCACCGACGTATAGTTAGCACTCAACCAACCCATCGAAGCCTTCAAGGTGAAAGCGTCAGTAACGGCAAAGGTACCATCAACTTCGAAGCCAACAATCTCAGCGTCTGCCGTATTTTGAATGAGCTGCAACACACCTGCGGTAGCACTGGGCAAGTTAACTTCGCGTTGCATGTCAGACATGTCTGTACGGTAAACCGCAAAGTTCAGCTGACCGCCGTCCCAACGAGTCTTGTAACCAATCTCAATACTATCGGCTTTTTCTTCGTCAAAAGGACCCGGTCCGTAGACGATGGGAAACTCGGTGTTACGGAGGTTGTAACCGCCCGAGCGATAGCCGCGCGACCAAGTTGCGTATACGTTGGTATCGTCATCGAGTAAGTAACGCGCGCCGATCTTAGGTGACACAAAAGACCATGTCTTATCGTCGACGAAATCATAGGCGCAGTCAGGCTCGTTAGGTGTGTAGCTAATGTTAGGCGTCAAACCAGCCACACGACACTCGTTGTTTACATTTCGAGTGAGTGTAACAACTTGCGCTTCTTTCTCTTCACGCGACCAGCGAGCACCAGCAGTTAACTGCAGATTATCAGTGAGATCGTAATCGACCGATGCAAACAGGCCGAAGCTGCTCACGTCGAGCGTGCCACCACCATTCTGCGTCAACGCTGGTCGACCCTCAATGGGCGTGCCTACTGTAAGGAGGCCCAGCAGATTTCTATCTTCGTCATACGCTAACTCAGATTCGAACATGTAAGCACCAACTGTGACGTTGGCACGGTCGTTGAACATCAAGCCGTTCCAACGTAATTCGTTCGATACCTGCTCGTAAGTCGATACGGTATCTGAGTGGAAAAGCCACACGGGCTGGGCATCGATATCAGCATCGGTTTTGACTGTCGAGTCACGCCAACCAAAGACGTTGGTCAACGTGCCGCCAGCAACATCCCAGTTCAATGTGGCGTTAAAGAAATCAATCTCGAGATCAAATGATCCAGGATTATCGATAGCGAAATCGAAGTCGTTGCGGCCATAGTTGACAAAAGAACCTGGCACGCCGCTACCATTAGTATGGCTCTGAGCCGAAGGGCCATCAGCTTCAACCTCCTGACGCTCGTAACGAACAATCAATTCCAACTCATCGGTGGGTGTCCAGGCAATAGATGGACGGATAATGATTTGCTCTTGGCCGCCATGCTCCTGGCCCGCAAGTGGACCATCTGTAATATCGAGGGCACCGGAGTCATCGTTGTAATAAACCGATAAACGAGCAGCTAACGTATCTGTGAGCCCACCGGATATACCACCCATAGCGTAGTAGTTACCGCCGCCTGAGCCCTCGGCCTGGTCATAAGCAACACGCGCATTAACTGTGAATTCTTGAGTGGGGGCTTTCGAGTTCAGAAGTACAGCACCACCCGTCACGTTACGACCGAAAAGTGTGCCTTGAGGGCCGCGCAAGACCTCAATGCTTTCAAGATCAAACGTATCAAACACCACGCCCGCATTGGTACCGAGGTAAACACCATCAACAACCATACCCACAGCTGGGTCAATAGAGGGGATTGATGAGTTGATGCCTAAACCACGAATTGAGAAGTTGGCATAACCACGGCTAGTACCGATCTCGTCAAGCACAACGCTTGGCATAGAAACCGCAAGGTTTGTTAGATTACGTACTTTGAGCGCGTCAATTTGGTCGGAGCTGTACGCACTGATTGAAATAGGTACGTCTTGAGAGCCTTCTTCGCGCTTACGCGCGGTAACCACTACTTCCTCAAGCAATGCTGACGAAGCTCGCTTAGGGGCAGCATCTTGTGCGTTCGCCGTAGCCGCAAGAACTACGCCTAAAGCCGAGCAAATGAGTGTTGTCTGGAAAACTGGGGTATTACGGACCATGTCGACTCCTTGTCATTAACACTAGTCACACGCAACCCCGCAAAATCTTTCTTCTTTTTGCAGTGATGCGAGTGGTTTTTAGTTGGCGCTGAAAGACTGCTGCATTTTTGCAAAACGCCACAACTATTACGGTAACAAATATTTATACGCGGAGAAGGCGATTTTCAGGGCATTATTTGACAATTGTGTTGAGGCGTACTATTCAGTAGTTTCGAGAAAACGCGAAAGCGAGATCAGGATGCTAGCGATCCTAAAATTGGATCTGGCAGGACAACCTCGAAGATGGCTCACCGTTCACGAGGCAGTTACCGCCTATGCCCGAGGCGATGTTGTTTATGGCATCGGGGATGCGTTACCCCCCATTTTAGGTGGCACACAGCGATTAAGCGGCCTGCGCTCACAAATAACGGTGCAGCCAATTATTGCCACTGCGGGGCGTATCTGCGACGTGTTCGCGCCACCACTGTGTAATCGCACGCTGTTTCGCCGAGACGATCATACTTGCCTCTACTGCGGCCAACAGTTTAACCGGACTGCACTCACCCGTGACCATGTCATCCCTGTTTCTCGCGGTGGAAGAGACCGCTGGGAAAATGTTGTTGCGGCATGCAAGCGCTGCAATTGGGTAAAAGACAACAAGACGCCAGAAGAAGCAGGTATGCCGTTGCTTGCCATTCCTTTCCGACCGAATGCCTATGAGTGGCATTTTTTGGCCAAAGAGCGAGTGCTCACTGACCAGATGCACTACCTCTCAAAACAGTTTAAAGCGCACAGAGCTTGGGCTCATTAAACAAGCGCGCCGCACCGCAGCCCGAGCAAAACCTGCTAGGCTACAGCTCTATCAACACCCATCGTAAAAGGTAAGTCATGGCGTCATCCTCCCTCGATAGCGTGCGCTCATTAGCGCAGCAAATGAATCGATCCGTACTCGGCCAAGAGTCCGTCGTTCACAGCCTTTCACTCGCACTGCTTTGTAACGGTAATGTGCTGCTCGAAGGCTTGCCTGGGACCGCTAAAACACGATCAATAAAAACGCTCGCTCGGGTGCTCAATGTCAATCTTGGGCGAATCCAGTTTACCCCTGACCTGTTACCCGCCGATGTGACGGGCAGTGAGACCTACCATGATCATGATGGTGGGAATGGCACGCTGCAGTTCGAGCCAGGCCCGATCTTCAATGAGCTGGTTTTAGCGGACGAGATTAATCGCGCCCCTGCCAAGGTTCAGTCGGCTCTTCTAGAAGCCATGGAAGAACGCCAGGTCACCGTAGCGGGGAAAACCTATAAGTTGCCGCCATTATTTCTGGTGCTGGCAACGCAAAATCCCATTGAGCAGGAAGGCACCTATCCTCTTCCTGAAGCACAAATGGATCGTTTTTTATTCAAAGTGCGCGTCGACTATCCCGATGCGCTCGCAGAATTATCCATAGTAAGAATGCTGCAAGAGGAAGAGTCGGGTGGTGAAGCCACGCTTGAAAGCATCGACCCCCAAGCCATCTTCACGGCTCGCGAAGAAATTCAGCAAATCGCAGTTGCCGAGCCAGTAGAAAAATATCTGATCGATATTGTGATGGCCACTCGCAACCCGGCACACTTTTCTAACAGTCTTGGCAGCTGGATAAGCGTAGGCTCTAGCCCTCGAGCAA
Source organism: Luminiphilus sp. (assembly GCA_036803865.1). Lineage (GTDB taxonomy): Bacteria > Pseudomonadota > Gammaproteobacteria > Pseudomonadales > Halieaceae > Luminiphilus. The sequence goes on along the minus strand of DAIRTN010000033.1, from coordinate 12,159 downwards.
GCATTGCGCTGCATCGCGCCTGCCGTGCAGAAGCATGGCTGCAGGGGCGAGATTACGTGCTCCCTGAAGATGTGCGCGCTGTGGCCCCGCCCGTCCTTCGTCACCGACTTATCCTGAGCTACGATGCGATGGCCGACGGCGTCGATAGCGACACAGTGGTCAACGAAATACTATCGCTAGTTGCCGCGAGCTAGCGCAATGGTCGCAGGAGCCTATGTTGGGATCAAAGACTTAACCCGATTACGCTATCGCGCGCGCGGGTTTAGTTATCTGCCCGCTCAACCAGTGCACTCAGTACTCTCAGGACGCAAGCGCTCGCGCTTACGCGGCCGTGGGCTCGACTTCGATGAGCTGCGCCATTACCGACCAGGCGATGATATTCGCAATATGGATTGGCGAATCACTCGACGAGCAAGAACACCTTATGTGAGGATTTATACTGAGGAGCGTGATCGACCTGTATGGGTGGTCGTCGATCAGCGACTCTCAATGTTTTTTGGTAGTCAGTACCAGATGAAGTCGGTGGCTGCGGCAGAAGCGGCTGCCCTCGCTGCATGGCGCGTACTTGGCGTTGGCGATCGGATTGGAGCCCTGATATTTGGCGACCATGAACAGCGACTCAGTCTTCCGAGTCGATCACAGGCTACAACAATGGGCTGGCTCAAAGCACTGACGACTATGAACAACAGCTTGAATGCCAACAGCGAGCACGCGCCGAATACCGAAGCACTGACGCAGGCTTTACGCGCGCTTGCTCCGCGCTTAGGCCATGATGGCCTGGTAATTATCATTTCAGATTTTGACGGCTGGGATGATGAATCACTCCGCGCGTTAAAAGTCATTCGTCGCAGTAATGACGTGATTGCGTCCGTCGTTAGCGACCCCCTAGAACGAGATATTGTCAGCGCCCACAAGCTGGTTGTCAGCGATGGACGGCATCAATTAGAGATCGATACCGATGGATCAGCAGCCGCGAGCCGTTTCCGCGCAGATTTTCAGCAGCGCTATGAAATGCTGTTCGCCTCGCTCAAGCGCCACGCTATACCCGTGGTACCCATAGGTACCGAGTCGGATGTCACTCTCCAGTTGCAACGCCAACTGGGCGGCGGTATAGGGCGTTAAGCCACTATGACGAGCATCGAAATCAATAGCGTGAATCTGCCGCCACTGCCGGACAGCTTCGGCAATCCCTTAATGCGCGATATCAATGAAATAGTGGCGCCGGCACATATCGATTGGCTGCCCCAAACAATCGGCTGGTATGTCATTGGGGCTCTAGGAGTAGCTGCAGTTATCCGATGGTCATGGCGAGTGTTTAAGCGATGGCTGCGTGATCGCTATCGTCGCGAGGCGCTCCACCGACTCAATGCACTGGCTGCTGAACAGGCGGCAACGCCTGCAAGTATTAATGAACTCTTAAAAACGGCGGCAATAATCGCCAGTTCTCGTAGGGAAGTTGCCGCCCTCACCGGCGATGCCTGGAGTGAGTGGCTGGCACAGCGAATGAGCAACCCTGTCGCCATAACACAACTTACCGAAGCCGTCGGAGCTGCACTTTATCGGGGAGCATCATCCCCTGCCGCGGATGACGCGCGATTGCTAGAGCAGGCACAGACGTGGATCCGTGAACACAGGGATGATCATGGACCCACTTGAGAACTTGGTTATGCAAATTCAGTGGCATGCGCCATGGGCATGGTTCTTACTGCCATTGCCACTGCTGATGCGCATACTCCCACCTTACAGAGAAACTCGCGATGCGGTGCGCGTGCCGTTCTTCGAGCGCTTGCTCTCTGCTGCAGAGGAACAGCGCCGCCGCGGTGCTATGGTGCTAATTCGAAGACGTGGCCAACAAGTGCTTATCGGGCTTTTGTGGTTAGCATTGGTCACCGCAGCGGCCAAGCCGCAATGGCTCGGAGAGCCCATCGAGCAGCAAAAGGCGGGGCGCGATCTTATGATCGCCGTGGACCTCAGTGGATCGATGGAAGCTGAAGACTTTACCAATAGCGAGGGCGCGCAAGTTGACCGACTGAGCGCTGTTAAAGAGGTACTTCATCGACTCATAACAGAGCGTCAGGGCGACCGCCTAGGGCTTATAGTTTTTGGCTCGGGTGCGTTCCTACAATCGCCTTTTACAGAGGATCACGATACTTGGGAAACGCTTTTAGATGAGACCCGCATTCGTATGGCGGGACCCAGCACTGTTTTAGGCGACGCCGTTGGATTAAGTATTAAGCTGTTCAAAGAAGCCGAGACTGAAAACCGCGTACTGCTTCTGCTTACCGACGGCAACGACACTGGCAGTGTTGTGCCCCCTGTTGACGCAGCACGTGTCGCCGCAACAGAAGCCATTCGCATCTATCCCATCGCAATCGGAGACCCCTCGGCTATTGGTGAGGAAGCTATCGATACCATTACGCTGAGTCGCATGGCCGAAGTGACTGGGGGCAAGAGTTTTATGGCTTTTGACCGCGAAGAACTCGACAGTATTTTTGCGCTGCTTCGAGAGCTAGAGCCCGCCGTTTACGACAGCGTGTCATTTCGCCCTCGCTCTGACCTTCACTGGCTGCCCCTGGCACTTCTCGCCGCCGCATACATCGTTATACGACTCATGGGAGGCCTACTCAGCATACGCCGATCCTCAGTCGCTAAGAACGCGGGTGGTGGCTCGTGATACACGAATGGGAAGCCCTACACTTCCTAAGACCTCAATGGCTATTGCTGCCGTTCTTGTTGCTGCTGCTCGAACGGCTATTGCGCAGTAAAGACGCCAGTGACGACCCATTCAAATCCATCATCGCGCCATCGTTGCTACAACACCTCCGCCTACGTGAACCGCGCAGACGTCTGTTTAGCCCCGACAACGCACTGTTGCTCATGTTTGCTTTAGTCACGCTTATCTTGGCGGGCCCAAGTTGGCGACAACAATCCTCGCCACTGGCCGAGGACACTGCACCGCTCGCAGTACTGTTGGACGTTTCAGAGTCTATGGCAGAGCAAGATATCGAACCTAGCCGCGGTACTCGTGCGCGACAGAAAATAGCCGATCTGCTCGATAGAATCAGCGATAAAAAAGTTGCGCTGGTGGTATTCGCGGGCAGTGCGCATACCGTGGTGCCGCTGACCAACGACCATGACATCGTTCGTAGCTACTTAGCGGGCATCGAAGAGGGTATCGTACCGAGAGCTGGGAAATTTCCTGAGTACGCGTTTCCCAGCGTTGATCGTGTGCTCGCTAAAGTCCAACGCAGTGGCTCGGTACTCCTAATCACTGATGGGCTCGGCGCAAATTCAGAACCGCTAATCAAAGCGTGGTGCAAGCAGTCACCCCATGAACTCGTGATTTATGGTGTGGGTAGTGAAGGCACTGACTTGAGCAATGTGCCACTGGACAGCTCTGCTCTTGAGTCGCTTGCGGACGACTGTAATGCTCGCTTCATTAAAAACAGTGTCGATACCCGAGACGTCGAGGCGATCACCGGCGCCTTGAGTGACGGTTATAACATTATTGATAACGACGCCTTGCCCTGGCTTGATAGTGGCTACCCATTAATTTTCCCGGCGCTACTCTTGGCACTACTTTGGTTCAGGCGGGGCTGGACACGGGTTTGGGGCTGGCTGCTACTACCCCTGTTGCTGACAGTGAACGAGCCAGTACACGCACAAAACCGACCCGATGAATCGTCCTTAACCATTACTGACGACACGGTGGAAACGCGAATTGAGACAACGTGGGTAGAGCAGACATGGGATGTTTTCGTCAGCCTGTGGCTCACGCCAGATCAATACGGCAGACTCCTACTACAGCTCGGATTCTACGAGAAAGCAGCTCACACCTTTGAGCAACCTATGTGGCAGGCAACAAGCTACTACTACGCCGAACAGTTTGAGAGTGCAGCGAGCCTTTTTACCCGCAAGGACAGCCCAAAAGCGCGCTTCAATGAGGCAAACGCGGATGCACATAGGCGCGACTATGTACGCGCCTTGACTACCTACAATGCCCTATTGAAAGAGTATCCTGAATTCCCCGGCGCCATGGGAAACAGGGACTGGGTAAAGAAAATCGTCGATGACATCAATCGCTTAAGTCAATCCCAGCAACAGGAAGACGGGGTTGGCAGTGAAGACATTGATGACTCTGACCCTCAGATTGGGGAAGCGGGTGCCGAAGAACTGAGCCTCGAACAGCGGCCTCGAGAGCAATTCAGTGCAGAAGAGATCCTTGCCAGTCCTGAGACCGCCGAGCTCTGGTTAAAGGGTGTGCAGCAGGATTCAGGCCGTTTCCTCCGCACTAAGTTTGCTATTCAGCTCAGAGAGCGCGGGGTGAGCGAATGAATAGCTGCCGCCCACCGTATTGGCTAGCCCCGCGAATCATTATGTATTCTTCGGTACTCTTTTTCGCACTGCTTTTTGCAAATGCCGGCTTCGGGGCAACGCATGGAAACGTAAGCGATAGCCCTGCGGCAGAACTGAGTGCTGAATTATTACCTTCAACGCCCGTTGTACCCGGCGAGCGAGTTCGTGTTCTTTTAACCGTGGCCACCCCTCGCTGGTTCACCAGCGGCACACGTATACGCTTGCCTGAAGTGCCGGGTCTCGTGCTGTTACAAAACCAAGAATTTGCATCGAACGCCACTGAACGCAGAGGCGATGAGAGCTGGACTGTGCAACGATGGTCGATAGATGCCTTTGCCACGCGCGCAGGCACCATCACAATTCCGCCGATCGAGGTAACGGCTTCGGTTTCGCTGGCGCCCGGAAACAATCAAACTCTTAGCCTGACCACACAACCCCTTAAGGTCGCTGTCGAGATGCCTCCGGAGCTTCGGGAATTAGACGATTGGATCGCGAGTCCTGCAGTGTCAGTGCAACAAATCGTCAATCAAACGGGGAAAGTCGCCATTGGTGCGGCAATTAAACGCAGCATACGCGTCAAAGCTGACAACGTAATGGCAATGATGCTTCCGGCAATCAATCTGGAGCCACCTGAGGGACTGCAAACTTATCCTGAGCCGCCTCTACTGACCAATCGCGCATCGCGAGGCACACTCTCCGCGCAGCGCGAGGATACTGTCACCCTGATTGCCACGTCACCCGGCGTTGTTGCCATAGGCGGCGCGCGCATCCATTGGTGGAATACCCAAACGCGTCGCCTAACCACGCTTACAACCGAGCAGCTTGAATTCACTATTTCAGGACAGCTGCCACCCAAACCGGTAAGCCGCACGCAAATGATTGAGCGAGCGCTCTACGCTCTGGCGATACTCATCATTACGCTCGCCCTGTTAAGATTACTGCGGAGCTCGCTGCCTCACCGACTAGCCGACGAAATAACCAAAGGACGCTATCAGTTACGCAAAGGCTACCGCACTCTGACCGCGAACCCTTTACCTGATCGGCTCAACCCCGGTGGTAGCCCGGCGGGACCATCGGCAAAGGGACAACCCGAACGCCAATCGAAGTCCCCCTGACATCGACGTTTAACGCGCTATCAACGGCGCGGCACTCTGGAGTGACAAACGCCATGGCCACGGGCGCAGCCACCGAAGGGCCGAATCCACCCGATGTGACAATACCTACAGGCTCGCCCTGCGCATCTAAAACGACTTGCCCTTCACGTACAGGCCTCTTGCCCTCTACCCGCAAGCCAACCCGCACACGACTCACACCACCCGCCATTTGCTCCGCAATGATAGCAGCGCCAGGATACCCTCCTTCACGCTCGCCACCCGGACGACGGACGCTGGCTATGGCCCAGCGCAAGCCAGCTTCTACGGGAGAGATATCGGCGCTCAATTCGTGACCATAGAGACACAGTCCCGCTTCGAGGCGCAGTGAGTCACGAGCGCCCAAACCTATGGCTTCAACCTCGGGTTCTGCTAGAAGAAGCTCCGCGACAGCTTGTGCCTGCGTGTTAGGCACCGAAATTTCAAAACCATCTTCACCGGTATAACCCGAACACGTCACGAAACAGGGGGTATCTGCGAGTACAGTTTCATGCCCAGACATAAAAGTCAGGGCGCCCACATCGGGCGCCAAGCGCACTAGAACATCACGTGCATGCGGGCCTTGCAGGGCAAGTAATGCGCGCTCATCGTGCATTGTCACGACCGATTGCGTGCAGCCTGCTTGGATAATCGCGAGATCAGCCATCTTGCAACCGGCATTCACAACAAGCATAAAACGCTCATCGCTCAAGCGCGTCACAATTAAGTCATCCTCAACCCCACCCTGGGTATTAGTGAGTAATGAATAAGTCGAATGCAAGAGTGCTAGGCCCTGAATGTCAGCGGGCATGAGCGTTTCCAACTCGCTCGCGGCATGGGGGCCTTCGACAATCAACTGCCCCATATGGGAGACATCGAAGAGGCCTGCCTTGGCACGAGTGTGTAAATGCTCCTTGATAATGCCGTCCGTATACTGAACTGGCATATCGTATCCGGCGAAAGGCACCATACGGGCACCTAAACGCAGGTGCAGTTCGTACAACGCCGTTTGTTTGTTTGACATAAATGACCCCACTAAATTAAGGCCTGTATTGTCGTTTGCATGTAGTCGAACGGCAAGTGTTAGAGGTAAAGTGCTGTCGTTATTAGGAGTAAGCACCATGTCGAACAATCACATCATTAGTCTTATAGGATTCCCGGGTAGCGGAAAAAGCACGGTAGGGGTGTTGCTCGCGAAGCGCTTGGGTATTGAATTTGTTGATACAGATTTGTTAATCCAAGCTCAGGAAGACGCAACGCTTGCTGAGATTATTGCTCGTACCGATCACCACTATTTGCGCACGCTAGAGGAGCAGGTGTTAACACAAATGCCGATTGGCAAAAGCGTTATTTCCACTGGGGGTTCGGTGGTCTACAGCGATAAGATCATGGCTCGGCTCGCGCAAGAAACCCAAGTGGTTTACCTACAAGCGCATTACGATACCGTTGCATACCGCATCTCCCTGGCACCCGATCGCGGTATCGCCTCGTCGAAGAATCAAACGCTTGCGGACATTTACGCGGAACGAATTCCCCTTTACGAGCACTGGGCTCAACTGACTGTATCTGTTGATGACGAAGAGCCCGAGCTGATTGCCGGACACATCGCGGCCGCATTGAACAGCTGATTGCCTCCTTGGACACGTTCAGGGCTTAAACGTCGCGCTACTGACGCACGCATTATAAAATACTAACCTATTGATTTACTTATAAATTATTGAATTTTCCCCGCTTTGGCACAGCCATTGCTTTATCTTTAGAGCGGCCCACCCCCGACAGGAAGTCGGTATTAGAATATTGGGAGACAAGGAAGGCTCCCGCCAGGAAAGGCAGTAAGTGGTGGGCCGCCTTAGCTTCTAAAGTTATTTACAGGTCGCTGGAAAGTACAAAAAATTCATTGCACTGGCGTGCGAGTTGAGGCCAACTTCGCACCAAGGGCCGTTATCAAACAGTCCGAACTTGTTCTGAATCATCGGGAGGTGGTTTATGGGTGAGCGAAACCAGATACAGACGAATGACACTGACAGCGGCGATGATTTTTTCGACGCGATTGCCAGCGATTTAATGGACGAAGATGTCGACGTGCTTGACGTAGGTAGTACGCTAAGCGATAAAGTCGCGCTTGCCAACAAGCGCCGCCGAACAGAGCAGCGATTAGAAATGCTGCGATTACGCGAAGAGCTAGGCGATTACGATTTCGACTTCGAAGACGACTCGTAACTAGCCTCGAATGACAGTAATCACATCCGCTGACATGACAGGGTCGGCTTGTGATTACTGCGCTTTATGATCGAGCTCTCGCTGCCACTCGAAAACATTCATCTCGATAAAGAAGAACGCAAACAGCCACAACGCAGCATCCCAAAAATCGAGAAATTCGCCTTCAAACCCCCAATACACGGCGGCTGCCGTGAGCACCAAATAAAATACGACTTTAGATGCATTCAGGCCCCACTGTAACCGGCGAGGTAAGCCGCCTTTTAGCTGCAATCGCACTTCGACTTCGAGCGCAATCACAATCAAAATCCAAGTGCCTGCATTGAGTACGTCGACCAGCGCTAAATCTCGTGCGCTTTCGAAGGCGGTGGGGGACGACACCACGTGACTAAGTGCCGTAACGTGTAATGTATCAGGACCCAGCTGCGCGCAGTTGCTGCTATCGAGAGGAGTAAAGGCGTCAAAATCGACTAACACTGACCACCCGTTGCCGACCAGTTCACAGGCAGGGACGGACAGACTTTCTGAGTGCAAAAACACCCCCCACTCACCCACGTACCCGAGAAACGCCGAAACAATTGCCGCGCTGCACACCAAGCGTACGCCGTGAATGGACCACTTGGTAATGCCGCGAAGTTTATCATCGGGAATAACGGCGGTTTCTAACTCAAATAACAGGAGCAGGAACACCCAAGCAGCCGTGTCGAGTGTCGCAGAAAACAGCTGTATCAATGACGCGAGCTCGAAGTTGGCAAGACCGCTATGGGCCGCCGACACCAGCTCCTCCTCTAGAAAAAGATACACATTGAAAGAAAGCAGGACATACGTCAGATACTTTACCGAAACAAACCATCGATACAGCGTCGAGCTGCGACCCATACCGGACGCGACATCATTCACGAATCACCCCCGCTCACACTTGAAGTAGTAAGTGTTCCCGCTCCCAGGAGCTAATCACTTGGTTAAATTCCTCAAACTCATCGAGCTTGACTGCAGCATACGCACGCATGAAAAGCTCGCCGATCATCTGCTGCAATTCCGGGGTATCGTTAAGCCTGCGCACGCCCTCTTCAAGGGTTCTAGCGACGGTAATATCCTCATCGTTAGCGGTGCCTTGATGCGGTGCAGTGGGCGCTAACTTTTGCCGCATTCCTAGTAGACCGCTGGCGAGGGTTGCACTAATCGCTAGATAAGGGTTGGCATCGGCACCGGGAAATCGATTCTCAATCCGGAGATTCTCAGGTGTACTGCTTGGGACTCTGAACGCCGTTGTCCGATTATCAAAACCCCAACTTAAGTTAATGGGCGCTGAAATATCTGGAGCAAGACGACGGTACGAGTTGACGTTTGGCGCGTAAAAGCTAATCAGCTCTGGCGTATAACGCTGAAGGCCTGCAATGTAATGCATCATGGCTTCGGTTGGATTGCCATCGTCCCCACAAAAAATATTTTTGCCTGTTTTTTTGTCGAGAATGGACTGGTGCAAATGTAAAGCACTCCCGGGCTCATTCTGCATGGGCTTTGCCATGAACGTCGCATACATGCCGTATTTCTGTGCCGTCTCTCGAACTGTGCGCTTAAACACAAAAACTTGATCGGCAAGGTCTAACGGATCGCCATGATTAAAATTAATTTCAAGCTGAGCCGCACCATTCTCATGAATCAACGTATCAACATTGAGGGATTGGGCGTCAGCATAGTCATACATGTCCTCAACGAAATCTTCGAACTCAGCCACCGCATCAATACTGAACGACAGCCGAGCGACCTCGCGACGACCCGAGCGACCTTTAGGAGGCATCAACTCGTAGTCTGGGTCGGTATTTTTATGGACTAAGTAAAATTCGACTTCGGGGGCCACCACTGGCTTCAAACCGGCCTCGTCATAGAGCTGGAGGATGAACTTGAGCACGTTTCGGGTCGACAACGGATGCGGTTCGCCATTGGGTTTGTAGCAATCGGCAATGATTTGCGCGGTAGGCTCACGCGCCCACGGTACCTTGCGAAGTGTCTTTGCGTCGGGCCGAAGCACCATGTCGGTGTCAGTCGGCTCCACAAAATCCCAGTGCTCGTCGGTGTACTCGCCGGTGACGGTTTGGATCATGATGCTTTCGGGGAGTTTCTGATCGCGCTCTGCTAAAAACTGGTGAGCTGGAATAAATTTACCGCGCGCATTGCCTGTCATATCAGGAACAATACACTCAACCTCTGAGATAGCATTGTCAGTTAACCAGCGACTGATTGTTTCGTTGTCGCTACTTGGAATCATATCGGTAGAGAACGGACTCTCCGGCTTGTAGAGGGTGGTGGTAGTCGTCGAACCGTCCGGCTGCTCAGTGGACATACAAACCTGCTAGTGGCTAAAGGTCGTTCAGTATGTGCCGGGGTCACCTTTTCAGCAAGCCTTAGACCCTCCACCTTTGGGTAGCGTTCTAGGCTATAGGTTTGGGTATAGTGATCCCGTAAAGCGCAGATGCTGGCGATTGACTGATCGCCTAAACTTACTCTCTCACGTATGAGTAGCCGTACATGAAATCAGGTCAACCCTACCCCAACTCCTGGTACCACGCCTCCTGCAAGGAACCTCAAAGCCTGCCTAGCCTCAGCGGTGATGTTGAGACCGACGTGTGCATTATTGGTGGCGGCTATACGGGGTTATCGACTGCCATTCACCTTCGCAAGCTCGGCTTTAACGTAGTGCTCCTAGAGGCAAACCGCATTGGATGGGGAGCATCGGGGCGCAACGGCGGGCACGTTGGTACAGGCCAGCGCGCAGATCAGGCATCGTTAGAAAAGTGGGTTGGTTTGGAGGCGGCAAAGGGATTATGGCAGCTTGGACTCGATGCAGTACAAAAAGTCGAGAGCCTTGTTAAGGAGTTCGACATCCAGTGTGAATTTGGCGAGGGCAACTTACATTTAGCCTCAAAATCCAGCCACGCTGACGAGCTAGAAAGCGAGGTTACGCACTTAAAAAATACCTACGGCTACGATGGCGCAAGCTATCTCAGTAGCGATCAAGTCGCGGAATTAACCTCGGCGCAGGGAAGCTACGGGGGCATGCTTGATAGTGGTGCAAGGCACCTGCATCCGCTGAAGTACGCGCTCGGATTAAAGCGCGCAGCCATGCAGCTTGGCGCAGAAGTCTACGAGAACACGCCAGCGTTAAACTACCAAGAAGGTGGGAAGACGGTTATTAAAACGCCTAAAGGCCAGGTGCGTGCGCGCGTGTTAGTGCTGGCCTGCAATGGGTATCTGGGGAACTTAGAGCCGCGTATAGCCGGCAATATGATGCCTATTAACAACTTCATGATCGCCACCGAGCCACTTTCGGAAGAACTTAAGATACGCATTAATCGCGATCAGTTGAGCATGTCCGATTCGCTGTTTGTCATCAACTATTGGAAACTGTCCGAGGATGGCCGAATGATTTTTGGCGGTGGCGAGAACTACACGTCGCGCTTTCCCCGCGACATCCAGTCCTTCGTCCGCCCGTACATGCTAAAACTCTATCCAGAGCTAGAACACTGCAACATCGAGTATGGCTGGGGCGGGACACTCGGTATCACGATGAATCGAATGCCCGACTTCGGGCGCCTGAGTAGCTCCATTTTCTATGCGCAAGGCTTTTCGGGACATGGTGTTCCAACGGCCACACTGGCCGGAGAGCTTCTCGCTTCAGCAATTAACGGTCACAGCGAACGCTTTGATCTCATGGCATCGGTGCCCACTCACCGCTTCCCAGGGGGAACGCTGTTGCGCTGGCCGGGGTTAGTGGCGGGAATGTTGTTTTACAGCTTGCTGGACAAACTCGGTCGTTAACGAAATCTATGACCGCATCGCACAATATATGGCTCGAGATATGATGCTGTGGCGCTCTGCTGATATCGAAGGCAAGCCAGGCATCGCACCTAGGCAAAAATTATAGTTGAGCGTGACTAGGAGCTGCACGGCGGCAAACATTTGGCCCGGAGTTGGAACGTCACTCGGCGACGCGAAAAGAAGTAAAAACAAATCAATGGTGGCCTTAAAAATGCCTTTAGTTTGTGGATCGATTTGTTCCTCGACTAAAAAGATTTCGTGCATTGCTCGGTTTGCCCCCCAATGCTTCATAACCAACGACTCGTAAGTCTGTGAAAGCAGAAATAGGGTGCTCTCCGTGGCATTGGCCCCGTTAGGTAAACTGGCAGCGAGGGCGTCTAAGGCGTCATAGACATCGGTACAAAACTCTTGGAAAAGTCGGTCTAGCGCCTCTCTTTTCGTCCCAAAGCGCGTGACAAATGCACCGGTAGACAGAGCCGCTCTCCCGGCTATGTCGGCCACTGTTACGTTGTGGTAACTTTTCTCTAACAGTAGATCCCGAAGAGCCGCAAGAAATTTTGCCTCTGATGCAATTGCACGTGGTTGTTGAGGTTCTACATACATCTATGCGAGGACTCTCTGTTTAGCAGTTCGAGAG
>DAIRTN010000032.1:21996-24184 GCA_036803865.1 Luminiphilus sp. | reverse complement strand
TCTCACTAGCATGCGAGCTGGCAATCAGAGACATAAAAAACAATGAAGTAACTAAGCGTGATAGGCGTTGTGTCACTGTAATCTACTCGCAGTTGAAATGAATTAGCGCGAATTCTATCACCACGACGTAGGTCATTCCGCCGCTGTCTGATTACTCCAAAGTTGATAGCTTTTTAACGCCTGCTCCCGTCCCTTAGCATTTTGCTCCATTGCATCACCACAAGGATCGGTCGAATTCGCTAGCCGGTCGTAAAATGACTTCGCCAAAATCGATAGACCTCCCGTGAAAAAGGCCATGCCACCTTGAATAATTGTCCCTTGTGGGTCGAGTGTGAGTGCGGGTTTGGCCAATGTGCCTCCAACACCAACGAAAGGGTTGAGCGCCTTTGTCGCGCTAAGACCGACGCCTTTTTTTGGGACAGTGTTAAAAGTCCCAAACAGCTTTTCGCTACCAAGATCGATCCGACCCTTTGCTATGATGTCGAGTGCAGGAGTGACTACAACTAACGCCGGGTCGCCTGTGAGTTTTCCCTGCTCGATACTGCCGCTAAGTGCAATACACTCGATATCGGTATGGTCCTGCTTTTTTGAAAAGGGATTAACCAAAGCCAGTAGCTCACTAAAAAAGTCTTTGGTTAGCAGGCCTGCAGTGATTTTGCCGACTCGCCCTGGCCCACTTTGCACTTCAAAATAACCGTTGCTACCCGCAGCCAGCTCCCGGGCCGTGTTGCCTTGGGTATACAGAAAAGCATCAAGGTCATAGCGCGGCAAAGCCATTGCCTCTTCCAGAGACACCGCAGGGATGCCTACATTTATACCCTCGCCTAATAGAGCAAGGTTCACGGCAATGTCGTCCTGTCGCTGCTCTACCTTGCCCTCAATCGAAATTTTCCCACCGTCATTATCCTCACCTCTCGCCTCTTCAATAATGAGTCTGCCATCAGTGTTGGTGGCTTTTAAGACGATATTTGAAAAAGGGGATACGCGAGTCGAAAGTTTATCAATTTTAATGTCTAGCATTGCATCAAAGGTTGTTAAGAATTCGATATCGATTGGCGCATCGTCAAATACACGCGGCTTCGCTGATCCTGCTTTTTTAGGCGCATCTTTTAAGTTTTGCCGCTCGGGTATCCAAGGTTTGAGATCGACGTGTTTGGATCTAAGTATGAGTTGAATGTTTGGATGATTCGGATCCGTTATCCGGAGCTTGCCATTGATGTCCGATTCACCGCTTTTTAGCTCAAAGGTTTCTGCAGAGAGTACACCCGCGCTCGCTCTCAAAGAGGTGCGCAGGGTAAGAGGCTGTGACGGTAATGCGTAGCCTGCTAGATGAGAGAAACTCGCTAAATGGGCGATGTTGGCATTGACGTCGAAATGAGTTTTGTCAAAAGAATCGCTAAATTGGACGTCGCCTCTCGCGGTGACGGCAGTGCCATCTTCCATACTAATACTCAGCTCCTCGACCGAAAGCTGTCCGGGTGAGAGCGAAGCATGCACTGTGCCTGACAGTGAAAGCCTGTCGAACTTAGCGCTCTCCGGCGGCTTTTCGGCAAAGCTCAGCAGGTTGTCGATCTTAAATGAAATGTTTGCAGCGAGACTGTCTGGACCTAGAAGTGTCAGATTGCCTTCAGCCACCGATGCACCCAGCTGCACGCGCATCTGCTCAACAGTGATGCCCTCATCGAGCAAAAGGAGCTTGGCTTTTGCGTTCAGCGATTGCTCAAGCCGAGCGGCGTTAAAATTCGCTGGAAGCTCTATTTGCGCAAGCCAGGGGCGTGCGTTATCGGTATTGAGTATCACCGTGGCCTCATCAAATCTTCGGTTGACCTCACTTTCTCCAAACAACTCTGCGTTCTCTGTTCGTAAGGCAATATTGCTCAGAGCGAGTGTGTGTTCTCGGACATCGAGGTTCGTTGATAAACGCCAAGGGCCGTCACTAATCATGGGCAATGAGAGCGCCTTGGTGACGTCAGCCAGTTCTACGCCAACTAACTCGAGGGTTGCAGACGTACCCGTGAAATCAGCCTGCTTACTCACCAATCCGTCGAGGGTTATCTGTGCTATCGATGTTGTTGCCGAGCCAGATAGTTTGGCGGCTTCCGCTCCGTTTTCGATAGCCATGGTTATTGATACAGGGCCACTAATAACGGACGGTAGGTTTAAAACGTCCCTGAATTCGTTGATATCG
>DAIRTN010000032.1:18657-21896 GCA_036803865.1 Luminiphilus sp. | reverse complement strand
GTTGATATCGCCTTCGATGCGGCTGCTAACACTCGCGTCATCCATTGTTTGTTGAAGAGATAGCCTGGCGGTTTTTGTGGGTCCAAGCTCTGCATCCAGATAGGAAATTAGGGCGTCAGTTACCGACAGATTCGCCACTGTCATGGGCAGCGATTGAGTCGCTTTGTCATCCTGAGATTCGTCGGTTAACGCAGCGCTTGGAAACGCCCAGTTGCCACCGTTGAGTTCATCATTGATAAGCGTAATCGTCGGGCTCGTGATTTCAATAGATTGTAGACGTGGCGGTGACTCGAGCAGTTCGGAAATGCGAGCTTTGATCTGGGCGCGCGGGACCACAACGAACTGTGCCGAGCTCTGCCAGGCGGGTGGGGCGATCTGCAAATCTGTAATCGTGACTACGATTTCAGTGCCGATTTCAGTGCCGATTTCAACAGTGAGCTGGGAAGCATCGATAGTACGACCTACGCTATTGCCCAGTGTCTCGAGTAAGGGATTTTTAAGAAAGCTCAGCTTGCTGTAGTGAGTGACCCCCGCGATTGCGGTCAGTGCGATAAGAAGGAAAGCAATAAACCTGAGCGGATAGCGCACGCTGACCTCGACATTCAATGAGTCCAGTCAGTCTACCGATATTTAAGCAGCGCCGCCGGTTCATTTAATGGTTGTTCTTCCGGTGCGCTAGCGGGAGCCAAGCCCATATGCACAGGGGCGCTCAATCGATTGCTTTCGTTGCGCATTGTCACAGTGTAGTCAATGTACTGCATGAGGGTGGCCTGCGCTGTCCGGTCACCTTGTTCGAAGCGACAGCGTATGAGGTACCGTCCTCCGGTATTCGTTGGTTCACAGCTCAATACATGAGCAATGATCGCAAGTTTGCGGTTTTCTGGTGGCAACGTAAGAGTAAGCCGGATGTCGCTTTTCTGGCTTATCGCGCTGTTCCATTCGAAGGCTAGACCTGAGTAGCTAAGATTGACGCGCCTGAGGCTGGGTCCATAAATGGAAGAACTAGTATCGTCTGCAATTAAGTCTAGCTTGTGGTTAATCTGCTCGAGAAGTTTGGCAACACTTGGCTCTTGGTCGTGTAATGCCGCGATGCCATATTGGATTTCGCGATTCATCGACAGTAGAGTGATATCCCCAACGTTATGAGTTAACAAGTTCTCACTTTTGCTGGGACGCCAAGCAATAAGCAGCCTGTCGTCAATGCGCATATGTTCTCGATGTTCAATAATCATCGTCACCGCTCTACTAATAGGCTCACTAAATAGGTTCAGTAAACAGGCTCACTGAATAGGTTCAGGACTAGGGTATCCCGAAGCGGGTCAGCCAAGGCCTGCGCGATCATAGTTTGGTCGTTATATTTTACGTCGCAGACGTGATTCGGTTCACTCCGACCACGTTGTTATAACACACCAACTATGGTTAATCAGTGACCGTTTCGGCTGTCGAGGTGGTAATGCTGAGCGAAAAGCGGGAGATGCTCGTCAACGCGATGGCTTACAAACAGCACCGTACTGTGTCTGCGTTGATTTAAGACCTCGAGGAGATCGAGAAGTCGTCCACGATTTAATTCATCGAGTCCTTGGGTGGGTTCATCGAGAACGAGTAGCAGCGGTGACTTGACTAGGGCGCGCGCAATTAAAACTAGACGCTGCTCCCCGTAGCTAATTTCTTGGAAACGATGCCGTGCTTGCCCGCCTAGGCCCGCTGCGGTTAACCATTGTGAAGCGATGAGGCGTTGCTGGTCTGAAATACTATCGTAAACCCCTATCGAGTCGAAGAAGCCCGAGCACACAACAGTTTCAACATCGCAGTGCACGCGATAGCGGCGATGTAAGTCGTTACTTACTATGCCCATGTGCTTCTTGATATCCCACACTGACTCGCCATTGCCGCGCTGGTAACCCAGAACATTGACGTCGTTACTAAAGCACTGAGGGCAGTCGCCGGTTATCAGTCCGAGTAGTGTCGATTTGCCCGAACCATTTTCACCCGTAATCAGAGTATGTTGCAGCGGCGCGACATTTAACGTTATTTGGTCGAGGATAACATTGCTCCCAAAGCGTACCGTGCAACTGTTGAGGGCCACTAAATGCTTGTGGGGATAGTCACTCAAGCCTAATGCGGTGTCAGGCCAGTTGGGCTGTGCTTTATCGTTAAGCTGGAGCACCTCTTGGATTCGTGATTCTCGGGCCTTTTGATCGAGATGATTCAGAGTATCGAGACGTCCTTCATCTACAGCAGCCATAAGATTGCACCATTGAGGAATGTCTTGGCGATTACTGAGCAAGAACATCACAGTGATACCCGCGCTGTTGGCTTTTTGTAATGTTTCGCTGAGAACGTGACACGTTCTCTGATCGAGGCTATCGAAAGGATTATCTAAAATGAGCAACGAGACCCCTTCGAGGAGGGCTTGCAGCACTAATAGTTTGCGGCTCTCGCCCGTACTCAATTGGGTATAGCGGGTATTTAATCTGTGCCGCATATCGAGATCGTCAATCAGCGTGCTGTTTGTGGTCTCGGAGGGCAGGAAGTCGGCCGCTCGAGTGGCGGTGTCCTCATCGCCCAGCAAATCGTTGGCAGCAAGTCTGAGCTCCCGTTCATAAATCAGCTGCTGCTGTTCGAACGAAATGAGACGAATCTGCTGGATCTCGACGTCGCGTAGCACTGCCCCTGAATCGACATTGCCTAATTGGTCAGTCAACAGTTGATCAATGAGCTGCTTACCTGAGCCATTGCGCCCAATAACGCACCAAGCATCCCCAGCAGAAATGCGCCAGTCTGTGATGTTCAGCTGTGGATGATTTAACGTTTTTATATGGATCATTTTAGGTAGGTGTCATACAGTGGGGGCGTACTCTAACGCACAATAAAAGGAAAATCGTATGAAAAACGTCATCTACACGGGCGCTGTTTGCGCAACATTGGCTTTGGTGTTAAGTGCGTGCTCGGAGGAGCAGAAAGAGCAGGCGTCCACGACTATTGATGAAGCCACCAGTGTTATGGAATCCACCATGGATGCTGCTGGCGAAACAATGGAATCCACCATGGATGCTGCTGGCGAAACAATGGAATCCACTGTGGATGCCGCAGGCGAGTCTATGGATGAAGCGGGTGATGCCATTGACGAGGCTGCTGATGCGGCTGCAGATGTTATTGATGATGCGGTTGATGCCGTTGAAGTCGAGATTGACGGTTGAGCTAAGAAAACGGCTCCAAGATAACGGGCCTCTCTACAG
>DAIRTN010000032.1:10357-18557 GCA_036803865.1 Luminiphilus sp. | reverse complement strand
CGAGATTGACGGTTGAGCTAAGAAAACGGCTCCAAGATAACGGGCCTCTCTACAGTGGGCCTGTTTTCAAGGGCCCTATGACCGACGGCCCTATTTATAACGGGCCTATCAATAAAGGCCTTATCTACAACAGCCTTATCAATAACGGCCCCATTCTCTGTGACAATGGGCGTAAGGCGCCCGTTTTTTTTAAAACAAGGTTTTAACAATCTATGTTCAGTTACGTATCCGCATTCGTCATTGGCGTACTGCTGTTTGTTTCCACAACGCTCTCTGTCCATGCGACTGATTACCGAGTACCTGCCACTCAGCGTGTCACCGCCCAGTCTATCCATTTAACACTTGATCCCAGCGCTGACGACTACAATGGAACTACCACTATAACGCTAGACATTGAGTCTCAGCTGCCCAGCCTCGTATTGCATTGGGTTGACTTAGACGTTACCCGCATTGTGTTAGTGGGTGGTGGCCAGGAGCGCGTTTTACGTGCAGCACCGAGTGACTGGGATATGCATAACTTAGGCGATGGGCAGCCCATAGCGCCAGGCAGCTATGCGCTTAATATTGAGTTCGAAGGCACCTATTCAACGGATGCGCTCGGTCTTTACAAGGCCGAAGAGCAGGACGCGAGTTACTTGTTCACTCAGTTTGAAATGAGTCTCGCGCGTCGCGCTTTCCCGCTGGTCGATGAGCCCGATAGCAAAATTACCTGGACGCTGGCCTTGACCGCTCCACAAGACCTCATCGCTCTGAGCAATACACCGGTGGCGGAAGTAACAACCGAGGGCGACTGGCGAACTTATCGTTATGAAACCACGCCACCCATGTCGAGCTATCTGTTGGCGCTCGCTGTGGGCGACTTCGACGCGACTCCCATTCCCAATATGTCGGTCCCCGCGATGATTTACTCGCCCAAGGGAACGGCGGCGGATATTGGCTTTTCGGCACGGGTGACACCCGCAATATTGAAAGCGCTTGAGGACTACTTCGGTACCGTGTATCCCTATAAAAAGCTCGACTTCGTTGCGGTGCCTAATTTCACATTCGGTGCCATGGAGAACGTTGGCTTAGTGACCTATCGATCTGAATTACTTCTTAATGGCGATAACCCGGGCCCCGTTAGTGAGGCAAGCACTGTTAACGTTATTGCTCATGAGCTGGCGCATCAATGGTATGGCAATCTGGTTACCATGGCATGGTGGGACGATCTCTGGTTGAACGAGGCCTTTGCATCATGGATGGCTTATAAGGTCACGACTGATCTGTATCCCGAGTATATGACTGCCTTATACCTGCCCCAGGGCGGGGCTCTTGGCAGTGATGCTTTGGGCGCGACTCGGCCCATCCGCAAGGAGGTTAAAACCGAGCAAGATATCGCCGATAGTCTTGGGCTGAACTACACGAAGGGCCACGCTATTCTTAATATGCTCGAACAGGCTATGGGTTCTGATGCCTTCAGGAGCGGTATTCGCGCTTACATGCGCGAGCATAGCTGGCAGAACACCCAGGCCTCTGACCTCTGGCGCGCACTGGATGCTCATGCTGACTTCAATGTGGGCGCTGTTGCTGAGACATTTTTAAATCAGGCGGGTTTCCCTCTCATTAACGTTAGTCGAGAAGGTGTTATCTCACAGCGCCGCTTTGAAAACATGGGGGCTAATTTGGCCCCGCAAACTTGGCGCATCCCCGTTAATATTCGCTACGGCCATTCAGAGGGGGTTGATCAGGTAAGTGTCACCCTCAAGGCTGCGTCTCAGCAACTTACGGTGCTGGCTGATGCACAATGGGTGTTCCCCGCGGCGGCAGGTAACGGCTACTACGTTTGGTCAATGGATGAAGAACTGTATAGACAACTGCTGACTAACACAGAGGCGTTAAGTGACCGTGAAAAACTCGCTCTTCTGATTAATGGAGAACGCCTTTTGGCTGCAGGTGAAGTCACCATGGGGCAGCACATGTCCTTGCTTAGCCGACTCATCACCGAGGTAAACAAAGAAATCGCGCTCGACACCTTAGAGGCGATACGTGACGTCGGTGAAATGTACCGAGGCACGCATATTGAGCCGATGACGAGCGCGTGGGTGCGCAGTAGCCTGTCACCTTGGCTTGCTAGTTTGGGCGTGGAACCCGTTCCTAATGAAGATCAGGGCGCAACTAAGCTGAGGGCGCGCGTTATACGAGTGCTGGCTCAGCTGGGTAAAGATGAGCGCCTCATCGAGACGCTGACGCAGATGGCCGATAGTTATTTAGATGACCCGAGCAGCATTCAAGGAGGCATCGCGATCGAGGCCTTGCGAATCAACGCCCTCTACAATGGTAGTGAGGCGACTGCGCAGCGCTATATCGATGTGTATGTAAAAACAAGGGATGCTGTACAAAAGGCCAATCTGCGTCGCGCCATGTATTTTACGAACGATGCGGCGATAGACGTTGTGCTAAGTGCGGTAGCAGATGGCCAGTTTACCTCGGGCGATATCTCTTCCGTCATTGGCGGGCTATTCTATGCGAATGTTGATCAAGACTCTTTGTACGCGCTTTTTCAGCAGTACGTCGATGACATTGAGCAGCGCCTACCGGGTTTTTATCGACCGCTAATGCCACAGCTGACAACGGCGGGTTGTACGGCTAGCAACAGTGGGCGCCAGAAGGCTCTCTATGGTGAACGCGGGAGTCAGTTCCAGATATCGCTGGCGAAGAGTCAAGAGGCGACTGCCAGCTGCATTGATAACAAGCTGCGTGGCCTGGAGTCTGCAGAGGGTTACTTAAACCCACGACAGTAAATCGTATTCGCTGCTTTAACGTGGCTTGCGACAATTTTGTAGCTAGCGAGAAATTTTCATGGCTAATAGTACCCACACGTATGCGCAAGATCCGCGCAATGAAACCATACTCATCAATATCAATGGCGAGTTGGTGCCTCGCGCTCAGGCGGTAGTATCCGTTTTTGATAGCGGCTTTATTCTGGGCGATGGCATTTGGGAGGGCTTGCGGGTCCACCGTGGGGGCATCCCCTTTCTCGATCGCCACCTTAAGCGTTTGTGGGAGGGCGCAAAGGCTCTCGATCTCGATATGGGCCTCTCTCAGGCAGCGCTTGCCGAACGCTTGTTTAGTACGGTTGCTGCTAATGAGATGAACAATGACGTTCATATTCGTTTAATGGTGAGTCGAGGAATTAAAACGACGCCTTATCAGGATCCTGCATTTACCATCGGTGGACCAACCATTGTCATTATTCCTGAATACAAAACACCCGATCCGACGCTCAATGATCGAGGGGTGCGCCTTTATACAGTCTATGTGCGGCGGGGCTATGCAGACGTGCAAGATCCCCGCATTAACAGTCATTCAAAGCTCAACTGTATTTTTGGCTGTATCCAAGCTGCGAAAGCGGGGTATGACGAAGCGTTAATGCTCGATCCCCACGGGCATGTGGCGACGTGTAATTCGACGCATTTTTTCATAGTCCGCGAAGGTGAAGTCTGGACGTCATCGGGCGATTACTGCCTCGACGGCATTACGCGTCGCAACGTCATCAACCTGTGTAAAGCCAATGACATTCCTGTGTTCGAGAAGAACTTTTCGGTTATGCAGGCCTACAGTGCTGAGGAGGCCTTTGTAACCGGCACGTTTGCTGGTTTGACGCCCGTGTTTGACATCGATGGTCGACAGATTGGGGACGGCCGCAGGGGGGCCATGGTTGATCGATTGCAGGGGCTTTACAAAGAGCTTATTGAGCGTGAGAGCGCTGAGCACCTGCCAGACATCGTATGACCTTGCGAATCGCCATGTGGTCTGGGCCGCGTAATATCTCTACTGCCATGATGCGTGCCTGGGAAAACCGGGAAGATTGCAGTGTGATTGATGAACCATTTTACGCCTGCTATCTCACCGAGACAGGTGCTCAGCACCCTTGTCGCGAGGCGATTATTGCCAGTCAGCCCACAGTGAGAGAAGTGGTTGTAGGACAACTCAATGGGCCTGTGGAGGCTGATATTTTCTATCAAAAGCATATGACACACCATATGCCTCGTGGCTGTGATCTTCGCTGGACTAGTGCCCTCTGTAATGTCTTTCTGATTCGTTCTCCGGAACATGTTATCGCGTCTTATTTACAAAAGATGCCGACGGTTGCGGAGGCTGATATTGGCATTGTCCGCCAGCGTGAGCTCTTTGATGAGATCACACGCATGACCGGCACTCAGCCTCCGGTTATCGACGGTCGAGATGTACTGGATAACCCGCGGGGTTTACTGCAACAGCTGTGTCAGACCATTGGCGTTGCTTGGTCTGATAACATGCTGAGTTGGGCCCAAGGGTCGCGCAAGTCCGATGGTGTTTGGGCCAGTCATTGGTATCAATCGGTATGGGCATCGAGCGGCTTCGAAGCCTATCAATCCAAACCCATCGAACTGTCCGCTTCCGCACGTGCACTGGCGGATGCGATGCAACCTCATTACGAAGCGATGGCCCGCCACCGACTGAGGGCGTGGTGATACAAACAGCTAGGAGTTGAATGACGGTATGAAGTGGCAAGTGTTAGGCGATCAGATACCCAAAACGTACAATCCGGTAACACGCTTTATTGGGCGGTTGGTTTTCCGTCTCATGGGCTGGAAGATTGCTGGGCAGTTCCCAAATCGTCAAAAGGTCGTTGTTGCATTGACACCCCATACCTCAAACATGGATTTCATTTTGACCGTGGCGGTGCTTTGGGGTCTCGGATTGAGGTCCTGTTTTCTTATGAAGCATTCGCTTTTTTGGTTCCCGTTAGGCTCCTTTTTGAAAGCGCTGGGCGGCATACCGGTCGATCGATCGCAAGCGGGTGGCATGGTCGATAAAATGACCGAAGAATTTCAGCAGCGCGCGCGTTTGGTGCTCGGGATTACTCCTGAAGGTACCCGGAGTGGGGTGCGGCGTTGGAAAGAAGGATTTGCCCGAATAGCAGAGTCAGCGCGGGTGCCCGTTCTGCCCGCAGTATTGAACTATGAAACTCGCACAGTCACTTTCGCGCCTCTTATTGAGGATGTGTCTAACGTAGAAAGTATCCTAATGCAGGTAAAGCAGGCATCTCTGCTCGGTCACGCACGCTGCTAGGTATCGCCGCGTTCATGCGCGGTGTCACAAAGTCATAGTAAATCTCGAAAGCCACAGAGCAGATTCTGATATGGTCATGCTCCAAAATTCAAGATGGTTTTATTGAGCAATGACCTCTACCGCTTTTACACGTCTAGAACTTGCGCCCGCCCAACATGAAGCGTTGGAGGCTCTAGGCTACCGGACGATGACGCCTGTCCAAGCTCGAGGTATCCCTCTGATACTCGAAGGGCGCGATCTTATTGTTCGCGCCAAAACCGGAAGCGGCAAAACGGCGACATTTGGCATTGGCTTGCTCAATGGCATTAATCCCCGATTTTTTGGCGCACAGGCGCTAATACTTTGCCCCACTCGTGAGCTGGCTGATCAGGTCGGTGCGGAGATTCGTCGTCTTGCTAGCCGCATGCCCAACATTAAGGTTGTTATGCTCTGTGGAGGCAAGCCTTTTGGCCCGCAAAAGGATTCATTGCAGCACGGGGCACATATTGTCGTCGGCACTCCCGGTCGTATTCAGGATCATTTAACTAAGGGTACATTGGTTCTTGAAGGCGTTAAGACCTTGGTGCTTGATGAAGCCGATCGCATGCTCGATATGGGCTTTGCTGACACCATGAAAACAATCATTGCAGATGTTCCGAAGAGTCGCCAAACCCTGCTTTTTTCGGCTACTTATCCCGATGACATTCGCAAGATCAGTCAAAAAATTCAGCGTAACCCAGCCACCGTCACGGTAGATGAAGATGTCGCGCACGACGAAGGGGTGATCGAGCAGCTGTTTTTTGAAGTGAAAAAACACGAGCGACAAACGACATTGTTGGCCTTATTTGAGCACTACCGCCCTGACAATGCGGTTGTGTTTTGTAATACCAAAAAGCAATGTGCCGAAGTGGCAGCTTTTTTGATTAAGCACGATATTGAATCTCGTGGTCTGCACGGTGACCTCGATCAGCGTGATCGTGACCAGGTTCTACTTCAGTTTGCCAATGGCAGCTGCCCGGTATTGGTCGCCACGGATGTTGCGGCTCGTGGGCTCGATATAAAAGCCTTGGCGATGGTAGTGAATTACGAGCTGCCCAGAGATCCTGAGATATACGTACATCGAATAGGACGTACAGGTCGCGCCGGTGAGGTGGGGAAAGCGCTGAGTATTGTTGCTGACTCCGAAGCGCCACGACTGATTCAAATTGAGAACTACCAACAACAACCCTGCGCTTGCGATGTATTGGCATCACTGGATCGCGACCCCAACTATGAGTTGAAAGGGCTTATGGCCACGATCCAACTCGATGCGGGACGCAAGCAGAAAGTCCGTCCGGGAGACATATTAGGCGCGCTTACAGGCGATGGAGGTCTTCTGGGCGGTCAGATTGGTAAAATCGCGATAATGGACAATAGCAGTTATGTAGCCATAACGAGGGACGCGGTCCGTCAGGCGATGAACTACCTTGCACAGGGTAAGGTGAAGGGGCGAAGTATTCGCGCTCGGCGCCTTAAATAAGACAGATTACTTGGGTGGCTTATGCTCGAGCCCGCACTAAAAACCCATAAAAGTAGCATTAAAAACAACGACTTATAAATTTTTTTACGGGCTGTTCCGAAGGTCTCTGATTAGTCATACGAATGTAACATTTCTTCGTCTATACTCCGCGACTAACTAAAGAGTTGAACCTAGGGAGCCTAAAGACGTGGATATAATCGCTTCGCATGGAGTCATGCTGCTAACACTGGCCTGTATCTTCGGTCTGTTCATGGCTTGGGGTATTGGAGCGAACGATGTCGCCAATGCGATGGGAACGTCGGTTGGCGCCCGAGCACTAACGCTCAAACAGGCGATCTTGGTTGCCGCTATTTTTGAATTTTTAGGTGCTTATCTTGCCGGTGGTGAGGTTACTTCGACCATCCGTAAAGGTATTGTCGATCCGGAACTCCTTGCTGACTCGCCGGAGCTGTTGGTTTACGGCATGCTTGCATCATTACTCGCTGCTGCTACGTGGTTGGCTCTAGCGAGTGCTAAAGGTTGGCCGGTTTCAACGACACACTCAATTGTGGGTGCGATCGTAGGCTTTGCCGCGGTAGGGATTTCGGTGGATGCAGTGGCATGGGGCAAAGTGGGCACCATCGCCGCAAGTTGGGTCGTTTCACCCCTGCTATCTGGAACTATCGCGTTTGCCTTGTTCGTTTCTGTAAAGCGTTTGATTCTCGATCACGAAGACACTTTCGATCGTGCCAAGAAGTACGTGCCCATTTATATGTGGCTCGTGGGCTTCATGATCAGCATGGTCACCCTGCTTAAAGGCCTCAAGCATATTGGTGTGGAATTTGACCTCGGTATGGGCTCTAAATTCTCTAATGCCATGGTCGTCTCGATTTTTGTCGGCCTTGCAATCTCCGCCCTTGGCGCCTTCCTCCTGCAGCGTATTAGCACTACGGGGCGTGATATCAACAGCCAAGAGAACGTTGAGAAGCTTTTTGGTGTATTGATGATCTTCACGGCTTGTGCAATGGCTTTTGCTCACGGCTCCAACGATGTGGCAAACGCTGTTGGGCCACTTGCCGCAGTTGTTAGCACGGTTCAATCGGGTGGCGAAATAGGTTCGAAATCGGGACTGCCTTGGTGGGTATTGGGTATTGGTGGTGCGGGTATCGTTGTCGGTTTGGCTACTTATGGTTGGCGTGTTATTCAAACGATTGGTCGTAAGATTACTGAATTAACGCCAAGCCGCGGCTTCGCTGCGGAGCTTGCAGCGGCGACTACAGTGGTACTCGCTTCAGCAACCGGCTTGCCCATTTCTACGACACACACACTGGTCGGTGCTGTTTTGGGCGTGGGCTTTGCTCGCGGTGTGGAGGCCGTGCATTTGCCTACTGTGGGCGCCATTGTTACCTCTTGGGTAGTAACGTTACCGGCAGGCGCAACATTGTCCGTGATATTCTTTTTTATCTTGCAGGGTGTGTTTGGATAACGAGTCGATGATTAAGTCGCGAGTACAACGGGCTTGTAGCTTGAATCGTCGAGCTCTCTTTGTTCAGGCCCCATGTATTCAGACCCTTTGTATTCAGACCCTTTGTATTCAGACCCTTTGTATTAATGGAGCAAAGTAAATGG
>DAIRTN010000032.1:0-10257 GCA_036803865.1 Luminiphilus sp. | reverse complement strand
TGTATTCAGACCCTTTGTATTCAGACCCTTTGTATTAATGGAGCAAAGTAAATGGCCGTAGGAACAACAATTTCCGATGTGTTTAGCTCGTCACCTTTCGCTCTTCTAGAGGAGCACATGGCAGCTTGTGCTCGCTGCGTTGCTAAATTAGAAGATTACTTTGAGGCGGCACAAGCCGGTAACTGGAAGCGCGCTACGCAGTTACAGGCTGAAATCGCCCAGCTTGAAGATGACGCCGATCAATTGAAAAGAGACGTCCGAAAAAATCTCCCTAGGGGGCTTTGGATGTCTGTTTCCCGTGCTGATTTGCTGGAATTGGTGCGTATGCAAGACAAAATTGCCAACAGCACTAAAGACGTTGTTGGCTTGTCGCTGGGTCGCGAGCTCGCTTTTCCGAAGAAGCTCGACAAGAGCCTCTTTAAGTATATTCAGACTGTCGTCGACTCAGTAAATACCATGGTCGAAGTTGTCCAAGCGACACGCGAGCTTTCTCGCGGCGCGTTTGGAGCGCGACAAACGCAGACGATTATGGCTAAAGTGGCAGGCGTGGAAAAGCACGAACGGAAGTCTGACGAGATGCAAAGTAAGTTGCGGGCGAAGCTTCGCGATCATGAGGAAAAGCTGTCTCCTATCGACGCTATATTTCTTTACCAGCTCTTGTCAGAAATTGGTGAAATCGCCAACAGCGCGGAGAAAGCCGCCCATCGAGCTCAAATTATCGCCAACAGCTGAGAAAGTTACCGGTTAGTGGCTATATCCTCTGTCATGCAGCGGATCTTGGCCCTACGTCCGGTGGCTATGCATTTGTCACAATTCCCATAAAACCGCGCGTCCTGCGCGGTTTTGTCATATTAGTGTCATCTTTTCGTCTTAAAGTGCTCCACTTATTACACTTAGGTGACTGACTATGCATCGTTTATCGTTTCTAAATCGAGCCTGTGCCGCACTCCTTATGACCGGAGCCATTGGGTCTGGATCGGCGGCTGCCGCAGACCAAGAGCTACTCGACATCTTATTCCAGAACGGTGTTATTACTGAGGCGCAGTACACAAAGCTGCTCGGCAAAGAGACCCTCACCACTGCCGATATTTTGAGTCCTGCGAGCGAGCCCACTGTCGCCGCTGCAGAGCCGATTCAGGTGCAGGAAGAAAACCTCGAGGTTGAGGTAGCCGTGTCACTGGATGACAGTATTCAGGCGGCGATCGACAAGGCGGTTGCGCAGACGGTGGCGGCAGAGTCTCCCGTTATCGCAAGCTATGGCTCGAAAGGCTTCCACTTCGAAACCCGCGACGGTAATTTTTCGACGAATCTGCAATGGCGTGCTCAGCTACGTTATAGCAACCCCGTGGGCTCAGATCCGCGCCAGCTAGACGATATTGCCGAGCCGGGAACGTCGAGCTTTGAGGCGCGTCGCTTACGTATGAAGATTGGCGGGCATGGGTTCCAGCCCTGGCTCAAATACTACTTTGAGGTTGATCTTCAGCCTGCACGTGAGGTCGATGATTCTTCCTCTTCGTCATCCGCTCGCGTTATCGACTACCGCATTGATCTCGCTAAGTGGGATTGGGGTGGTATTCGTGTCGGTCAATGGAAAATAGACTTAAACCGAGAGCGAGTTGATTCGTCCGGCCGTCAACAATTTGTAGAGCGCTCAATCGTCAACCGAGTATTTACTGTCGATCGTCAGGTAGGTATTCAGCTAAGAGGTCGTTTGTTTAAAGAGACGGCAGCTGACATGAACTACTATGCGGGTGTATTCAACGGCGAGGGACGCAGCGTACGCAACGTGTCTGACGATCATTTGTACATGGGTCGCTTGCAGTGGAACTTTTTCGGTCGTGAGCTCGCATGGCGTCAAACCGACGTAGAATTCACTGAAAAGCCCACAGGCTCATTCGCGGTTGCCGGCTTTACGAACACGGGCCCCTGCACTCGATGGTCCTCCTCAGGTTGCGGCAATCTCGACGGATTCGCCAAGCCAGCATCGGCAGAATCTGATCAGTTTAAGATTGAGCAAGGCGTCCAAGAACTGGCGTTCAAATACCGTGGCTTCTCATTCCAGCAAGAATGGCATCGCAAGTTTATTACGGATCGGGTCGCTGGCACGCGCAGCGATCTAACGGGCGCTTATGTGCAAGCGGGTTATTTCTTTCACAACTTGATTCCTTCATTCCCTGCACCTTTAGAGCTTGCGGCACGTTTCGCTTACGTGGAGGAGCCTAACGAGCAAGACCGTAACTTCTACAATGAACGCGAAGAGTTTACCGTGGGCGCCAACTGGTTCTTCAAGGGCCACAACAACAAGGTTACGGTAGATTTCTCGCACTTAACGGTTGACGACAGTTTCTTGCAGCAAAGCGACTCTGACAATCGCGTGCGCGTGCAATGGGATGTATCGTTCTAATCGAGTAAGGTAGCCACTGCTCAGCACAACCGTTCAACCTCCCGTTAGGGAGGTTGAGTAAGAGAGTGTCGCTAGAACTTTGAGAGGAAAAGAGTCGTGCCTGAAATGACGTTGCTTGGATGGTTTCATACCGTGACGGGTATATTGGCTTTGGTTAGTGCGATGTATACGTTAACCAAATACAAAATGATCGCCCTCAGTAACGCATCGGGAAAACTCTACATCTTGGTGACCGTTATCGTTGCGGGATCAGCTTTGGGCATCTACAACCAAGGGGGCTTTGGTATTGCTCATTGGCTCGCGGTCTTAACCTTAGCGGCCACCACCGGCGGTGTCATTATGGAGAAGACTCGCCTGTTTGGTCGCTTGTCGGTGTATTTCCAAGCTTTGGGGTACTCAAGCACGCTGCTCTTCCACATGATTCCAGCCATCACAGACTTCTTGCGCCGGTTGCCCGTTGGCGATCCCTTTGTGGACTCATTTGACGATCCATTAGTGGTTGGGTTTCATCAACTGTTCCTCGCTATCTTCGTTGTCGGGATGGTTATCCAAATACGCTGGCTCTATGCAAGCAGCGCCGACAGCGCCGTATCGGATTAAGCTACTTACTGCCTTATCCTGTTACCTCCTTATTCGAATAACCGCGCATAGTGGTCGCAGCCTGCGAGGCTGGACACTATACTCGGGTAGATAATGATGCGCTCGACATCACTAATCAGCGATTTTGGATGATGAAGGTAAAACAATAATGAATTTCCAAACCCTGCCTGAGTTCCTCGACCACTGGGCTGATACCCAGGGCGATAAAATTTGGATGCGCGATCTTCGTGAAGAGAGCAGTATCGATTACAGCTGGGCCGAAGCCCGACGGCAAGTGAAAGCGGTTGCCGCAGCGCTGGAGGATCGATTTGGCCACGGCAAGAATATGATCATGCTGTCCCGCAATCGACCGCATTGGTTCATGGCCGACTTGGCGGTCATTTGCTCGGGCAATGTAACTGTGAGCATGTTCACCACGCTGCCCGCAGTCACTGCGGAGTACATTGCCGAATTTACTGAGGCACGCGTGATCTTCGTGGGCGAAAGTCCGAACTGGGAAGCGGTACGTCCCGTGCTTCCAGCGAACATCACGATTGTCGCCTTGCCAGGTGTAGAGATTGAAGGCGAGCACTTAACCTGGGATCAATTACTCGCTGAGGGTGCCGATAGGGACATTACGTACCAATGCGCCGCTCGCGACATGATGTCGTTAGTGTTTACTTCGGGTACGACAGGTCTGCCCAAGGGCGTGATTCAGACGCATGAGAGTAATCTCGTTCCTATCCGGCGTTTTATCGATGCATTCGGCCTGCGCGACCAGCCGCGTTACTTCTCCTATCTGCCACTTTCGCACATTGCGGAACGACAGATCGTCGAGTATTCATCGCTTTTTTGCTGCGGCGAGGTGAACTTTAATGAGTCCTTGGAGCACGTTTTGCGCGATCTTCAGCGGACTCGTCCGCATATGTTCTTTGGCCCGCCAAGAATTTGGGAGCAGTTTCAGCAGGCAGTGGTTGGAAAGTTTGGTGGCCAAGACGCGCTCGATAGCGCCTTAAAACACGACGCCGAGGGCACTGGGAAACGGGTCCTCGATACCATTGGGCTTGGAGAAGTGGAGTTCTGCCTTGCAGCGGCAGCGCCTATACCGCCGCCTTTAATTCAATGGTGGGATTCTTTGGGGCTTCAGTTAATGGATGGCTTTGGGCAGACCGAGGCTATGGGGCTCATCGCCAGTAGTCACGATAACCGGCGAATAGGCTCAGTCGGAAAGCCCGTGGGCGAAGTCGAATACAAAATTACCGAGGAAGGCGAATTGGCGGTGCGCGCGAATGGTTGCACTCCCGGGTACTACAAGCAGCCGGAAAAGACGGCTGAATTAATTCGCGATGGGTGGTTGCATACCGGTGACAAGGCCAGGGTAGATGAAGACGGTTTTATTTATATTACCGGCCGAGTGAAGGATTACTTTAAAACCATTCAGGGCAAGTTCGTTGCTCCACCACCCATTGAAGGCATGTTTGCGAACAATACGTTTATTGAACAGCAATGTCTGCTAGGTCGCGGTTTTTCAAAGACAGTGATGACTGCGGTTCTTACTGAGGCTGCAAAAAGTGAAAGCACGGAGACGGTGGATGCGGCGATCAGGGACACTGTGGCAGCGATCAATGAGGAGATCGAAGCTCATGCACGCATCGGTGCCGTGATCATTAGTTCAGATCTCTGGAGTATTGAGAATGAGGTACTTACGCCGACGCTAAAAATTCGCCGAGACAAGGTCGAGGAGCTATTTGGCGAACTCGGGGAACGTCTCGCCCGCCAGTCGGCCGAGGAACGGAAAATACTGGTTCACTGGGTCTGAGTTAAGTAGTGCTCGGTGGAAAGATTATCGGCTCTGAAGCAGCTGCCGAATCAGGCTGCCATGGCGGGTATTTTTGCATTACCCGCTGAAAGAGCGCGCTCGAGAGCCATTGATTAAGCCATGCGCGGGTACGCCTATAGTCGCTCGACTCCCACCACCGCGGATCTACCCCCGCGAATTGTCGAATGAAAGGAAAAATCGCCACATCTTCGATGCTGGCTGTCTCGCCTCCCAAGTAAGCACTGACGTTTAGACGACTCTCAAGCTCCTGAACAAAGTGCTCTGCGCGTTCTCTGTACCACTCGTGCGGGTACTCAGGGTGTCGGTCCGCGTATTTGTACTTATCTAGCCAAGCTTTGAAGTCTTTGTCACAGGTGTCAATTCTAAACGGGCTTTCGCTATTGCCTGTAAGCCATCGATGGGGGTCGTGCTGAGCTAGCGCCCAGTGCATGATCTCGATACTTTCTTCGATGACCTGCCCAGAACTGCACAGTAGAACGGGGACAGTACCCTTAGGTGAAATATCGAGCATGGCGCTCGGCTTATTCCTGAGTACTACTTCCCGTAGTTCCACCGCTTTGCCTGCAGCAGCAATCGCCATCCGAGCGCGAATCGCATAAGGGCAGCGGCGAAATGAGTAAAGAATAGGGCGTGTATCCACAGGCATCCGAAAGGTTGTAAGTCCAGTGACATGTGCACGATAGAGACAAGTCTCAATGCCTCAATCGTGCGCTATGACTGAGCTATCGCAGGTCTAAAAGCGGCTCATGTTTGATTTCTGACGAGTTTGTGCGAAGTCGGGAAATAGCTATCCTTGTTATTCACGCGGCTCTTCCAGCAGTTCGCCAAAGAAAATTGTGTTGATTAATAGCTTCTGAGTGCCCCACCAAAATGCTCTAAAGGTAGCGCTATCGAGCGTTAGCACTATGGCACCATCCCCTTTGGCATCAACAATCATGCCCGCCGAATTAGCAGCGAGCGCTCGATTTTCAACTGACATGTAGCCAGACAATAAGGGTGCTGCGCTGTAAAGAATGGGGGTCGAATAGGGGTTCTCTGAGCGCGCCATGAACGTAGCGTTACGTCGAAATACCGGCAGTGACTCATGGGTATAGCCGTAACCTAAAGGGTGTGTGGTATCAATTAAACCTTCTAAGATGGCGCCTCTAACCAGGCGAAACGCGGCAGTATCATCCGCTTGAGCGAAGGGTGCTCGAGCAGGCAGCAGCGCTTCGATTTCATCGGTGGCAGTATTGTCATCGCCGCGCTTCTCTTTCAGTTGCGCACGCGCAGTATCACGATCAGTCTTGCGCCAGAGCATATCGGTGAGACCCTTCGACTGTAACCATGTCAGAGTGGTGTCCCCTTGAGCCCAGAGAATGCCGCCTCCTTTTACGAATACATCGATTTTCTCACTCACCTTATCGGGAAGTGCGCTCAAAGGATTGGTTAGGATGATGTGCGTGTAATCGCCTAGGTCGACCCGTGCTAAGCGCGTACTGTCCACCATGGTCAGCGGCATTTGCAGTCGGCGATCAAGTAGATGCCATATTTCGCCCGTTTGATAGGGTGACGTGTAGGCACCAGTGACCATTAACACTTTGGGTAAGCTTAAAACATGAAAGTCACGGCTGCCTAAGTCAATACCACGGGACGTGAGACTACTTGCAACCGGATAAACTGGCGTGCCGGACAGCGCCGCCGACTGCAAGAGTGTCAGTGCGTCAGCCGGGATCGCTTCACCAATGTTTGGCGCTACGAATAAGGTGCCATAACTGAAATCCACGGCACCTTGGTTCAGGGTATTGGCTGTAAACGGCTTTTGAGCGACGCGAACGTTAGCGTCGGCTTCGAGAAGTTTATAAAGCAGCGCGGGTACTTGGGAGTCACGCCAATCGATTAAATACCCGATAGGCGAACTCGCAAGCTGAGAACTCGTCATTAAAAAGTCATCAGGTAGAGACTCGGTCTTCGCGTTGCGCACTGCTTCTCGCGTGTGCGTCATATTGAAGGCCCAAGGCATAGTCCAGGTAGAAACGTCATAAAAAACATTTTCCTCGAACTCGAGCTGGTGATTCCAAAGTGTCAGCAGATACGTCGATTGAGCCTGATCTAAAGGAATAGCAAGTGTCTGCCCAGCCTTATAGAGCTGTCCTTCTGCTGTGACGTCGTTACTGAGCACTTCGACCACGATGTCGTGCCCACGAAGCACCCGAACAAACTCACGAAGCCGCGTCGGATCGCCTTCTGCGGCTGCGAGGAAATAGCCGCTGCCGTTCTTGCGCTGGTTCTCTGTATAAAAATTCCGCTGATAGTTGAGTAGTTCGCTCTTTAGGCTGGCTGTGGCTTCAAGCGAGGACAGTGATGCACGGAACTGGTTGGCAATACTGTTTGGAAATGTCAGTAGACCATTGATTCCCTTTTGTTGCGCTCCTCGTGACGACGGCTGTTCAAAGAGAATGCCGACACAGCCAAACAGGTCGGGGTAAGTCGATCCTTTACCCATGAAGAAGTCGTCATAGCCTTCTTCTGTGAAGTAAAGAATCCCGTCCTCATCGAAGGTCTTTGCATGGAACTCACCGATTTTTGCCGTCAGCTCCTGATTGATCGCGGGTGTTAATGGGTTGGTGCGCTCTGGCTTACCCGGCATGAAGAAGAAATTACTGTTATTGCCTTGCTCGTGGAAGTCGAGTTGGACGTTTGGCTTCCATTCGTGAAACAGCGCTAATCGACCGCGGCTTTCAGGGTGCTGGTGAGGTAGCCAATCACGGTTGAGATCGAACCAATAATAGTTGGTTCGCCCATTGGGTACCGCTTCTCGGTGTTCACGATCATTAGCATCGGGACTGGGATTTAATCCTCTGAGGCTATTGCTCCAATGCGCGAACCGATCGAGTCCGTCGGGATTAAGCATAGGATTAAAAATGATGACAACATCATCGAGCTGCGCTTCAAGTGCGGCATCTTTTGCTGCAGTGAGGTAGTAGGCGACAAGAGGCGTTGAATTGGCGCCGCTGGGCTCGTTACCGTGGACGCTATACATCATGTGCATCACGGCAGGTTGGTCGTCGAGAGAAATTTTGGCCTTCGGATCGATAATGGCCTGTCGGTTTGCTTTGATTGCCTCGAGTTTCTCGATGTTCTTAGGGGATGAAATGGCATAGCTAATCAAGTCGCGGCCGCCATAGCTTGTGGCGTGGGCACCGAGTGCAACCATGCGCGGCGAAGTCTCGGCTAGAGCATCCAAATAGCGAATAATTTCATGGTGATACCAATGTCGCTCACCGACCTTTAACCGCACCGTTTCTTCGGGCCTCGGTATATTGCTGTCGAGTTCGGGTACTTGGTCGAGTATGTCCCCAAGAGTGAGCTCGTCTGCGTGTAGGCTTATGGGCATCACTAAGAGGACAAGATTTAGGGTGCCGAGCAATAACATCAAGGCTTTCATAAAAAACTCCAAGAAAACGATAGTCAGCATCATAGCGATATTGCGCCATGAAAACCCCCTACAATACTAAGGCTTTTGACGTTCATTAGATGAGCTAAACCACCGTAGTCAATAGACCTGATAATAAGTCGCCCTTATGATGTCAGTCACTTGTCCGTGGTGGCACGCCTAGTGTGCGATCGTCTTGATACAGCCTTGGAGTCATGTTGTGCAGCAAGCGTTTATTTACGATGCGATTCGAACCCCTCGCGGCAAAGCAAAGGCTGATGGTGGACTCCATGACTTGTCACCCTTTGACTTGCTCAAAAGTCTTTATGACGCGATTGCAGTGAGAAACGGGCTCGACCCACGGTTGGTGGGCGAAGTCGTGCTGGGCTGCGTTACTCAGCAGGGGGAGCAGGCCGGTAATATCGCGAAAACGTCGAGCCTTTATGCAGGTTGGCCCAGCCATATCTCGGGTCTCACGGTCACGCGGTTTTGTTCATCGGGCCTCGATGCTGTCAACATCGCCGCCTTGAAAGTGATGGCGGGACAAGAATCCGCGGCCCTTGCGGGTGGTGTTGAGATGATGTCGCGGGTGCCCATGCTCAGTGATCAAGCCGCGATATTTATGGATCCAGACGTCGCTACGGCAGCTAGAATCCTGCTCATGGGTAGCGGCGCTGATTTGATCGCGTCTCTTTACGGCTTATCGAGGGAGGCGGTCGATGGTGTTGCTCTCTTGAGCCAACAGCGCGCAGCGAAGGCGAGGGATGCAGGCTACTTTTCATCCATTATCCCAATTGATAATCCAATCAAAGAGCGGCGAGTGATGCACGATGAGTGTATTCGCCCGCAAACGACTATGGCTTCTCTCGCGAAAATGCCACCGAGCTTTGCGGCCATTGGCGAGGCAGGCGCAGATGCCGTTCAGTTAAAGGGTTATCCCTCACTAAAAGCCATTTCCCATGTGCACACCGCGGGTAACTCTCCGGCAATGGCAGATGCTGCCGCCCTGGTATTGATCGGTAATGAAGCGCTCGAAGGTAATCTTGATCGTCGCCCACGTGCAGTTATCAGAGCGATGGTGAATGCCTGCGATGACCCGCTACTTGTACTGTCAGGCTGTGTGGTGGCAACGAGCAAGCTCCTTAAATCTCAAGGGCTTAGCGTCGATGATGTTGATCTTTTTGAAATTCATGAGGCGTTCGCCGCGACGGTTATTAAACTGCAGCGCGATCTCAGTATTCCCCTAGAAAAGCTCAACGTGAACGGCGGCGTGATCGCAATGGGTCATCCGCTGGGTGCGACGGGAGCGATTATGCTCGGTACATTACTGGATGAGCTTGAGCGACGGAATCAAACGCTGGGTGTGGTTGCTACAAGCGGTGCCGCGGGATCGGGTACTGCGCTCTTAATTGAACGTGTGTGACGTATAAACGGGGAGCATCGCCCCCCGTTGAGGTATGCCGCTATCGGCAGACCGTGATGCTTTGGAACGCTTAAATGAAAGCTAATGCCATCATGATCAGAATGCCCAGCGATGCGATCCAAACAAGAGACCGCACGACAGGTGTTCCCGCGAGATAAAGTAACGCATACACCGCCCGGCAGATGAGCCAGTACATTGGGAGATCCCCCAAGTCGACCCCATCGATTTTCGCCAACAGTGCCAGTGCCAAGAACGCGGGCAGGCTTTCCATGTAGTTAATCGCCGCGCGCTTTGCTCTCAGCGCGTGAACCGAAAATTCAACGACTTCATCTCGAGAGCTGAGCAACCAAACTGCATGTTTCATGCTAAACATCACGGGCAGCAGCCACGCGTGAACCAAAAGTAATATCAGTGCGCCAATAATCATCATATTCATAAGTTGAGTTCCTTATCATTATTGTTGGGTTTAAACCGTTCCCACAGTGCCTGTACTGCGCAGAGTTTTCTAGTGCTTTATGTGTCCCTAGCAGGATGTTTTTGCAGCCAGTAGAGGAGGAGCTCGTTAACCTCCTTTGGTCTTTCTCTGTGTAAAAAGT
>DAIRTN010000031.1:0-26106 GCA_036803865.1 Luminiphilus sp. | reverse complement strand
GTTTTGCGTTACGACACGCTTTTTAGTGCGAGAACGTTGCGGTACGACGAGCTTTTCATTGCGATAAATTTGGGCAGAAATACTCGTCGACAATGGGCGTTAGCGTTAGCGACGTCACTTCAGCGGTTTCCGTGCCGCCCCAGCGCTGTAACAGCGGGATTTTTTTGGGGGGAATGTGGCAGAACGAGAATGGGGTGGCTGACGGGGATCGAACCCGCGGCCACAGGAGTCACAATCCTGCGCTCTACCAACTGAGCTACAGCCACCATAAATGGTCGGGGAGGAGGGATTCGAACCCCCGACATCCTGCTCCCAAAGCAGGCGCGCTACCAGACTGCGCTACACCCCGAACTCGTAAAACGCATCTATGTGCACTCACGAGGCGCGCATACTACTGCTTTGATCGCCATCGGTCAATTGAGCATCTGTAGACTTTTACCAAACCACGAAATCTGAAACACTAGCACCTTTTCTCGGAGCATCTACCGCACATGACAGCACTGATACTTGATGGCAAACACGTCGCTCAACTCACTGAAACCTCACTCGCTGAGCGAGTCAAGGTATTGCGGGAGCGCTCTGGCGGCCGCACGCCTGTGCTGGCGACGATTCTCGTTGGGGAAGACCCCGCCTCTGCTACCTATGTCAAAATGAAAGGTAATGCCTGTCGTCGTGTTGGCATGGAATCGCTGGCAATCGAGCTCCCTGCCACTATTAAAACCAATGATTTACTGCGACAGATTGAAGAGCTCAACAACAATCCCGACGTCCATGGAATTCTGCTCCAGCATCCAGTGCCCGCCCATATTGATGAGCGCGCCGCCTTTGACATGATCAGCCTCGACAAAGACGTCGACGGCGTTACCTGCCTCGGCTTTGGTCGAATGAGTATGGGTGAGTCTGCTTATGGGTGCGCGACCCCACAGGGCATCATGCGCCTCTTGGCACACTACGATATTGATCTCGCGGGTAAACATGCTGTTGTAGTTGGAAGAAGTCCTATTTTAGGTAAGCCCATGGCGATGATGATGCTCCAAGCCAACGCCACCGTCACTATCTGCCACTCTCGCACGCAAGATCTAAAGAGCCATATTGCCCATGCAGATGTGATCGTGGGTGCAGTAGGACGCCCTGAGTTTATTAAAGCTGAATGGATCAAAGACGGTGCGGTCGTTGTTGACGCGGGCTATCACCCCGGTGGCGTCGGCGATATCGAGCTTGGACCACTGCATGAACGCGCGCAGGCGATTACGCCAGTACCGGGCGGCGTAGGGCCGATGACCATTAACACGCTTATTCAGCAAACGGTAGAATCAGGCGAAAAAGCACTCGCACAGGGACTCTAACGTTCATCCATCGATAATAAGAAACGGGACTACCTCATGACCTACATCGGCTTACTCGCAGGCCTTGCTTTGTTGATCTGGCTCGCACTGCGGGGCATCAATGTTGTTTTTGCCTCTTTAATTTGTGCACTAGTGGTCATAGTGACTAACCAGCTTCCCCTGGCCGAGGCGCTCTCTCAGCACTATGCCTTAGGCCCGTTGGGCGCGTTTACGTTCGCGGGAAAGTTTTTTCTACTGTTCGTCACGGGGGCCGTTTTTGGCCGGGTAATGGGAGAAAGCCACGCCGCGGCGAGCATCGCCCAAGGACTCATTTCTCTGTTGGGTAAAGAGCGGATTCTTTGGATTATCGTTATCTCTAGCGCACTGCTCACCTACGGTGGTGTCGTTGTCTTTGTTGTGATTTTTGCTATGTACCCACTGGGACTCAAACTGCTCGCCGAGGCCGATTTGCCCAAGCGACTTTTTCTTGGTGCGATCGCGCTCGGCGCGGGTACGTTTACTCTCACTGCACTCCCGGGCACACCCTCAATCCACAACGTAATCCCCGCGGCCGCGCTGGGAACGGACCTTTATGCAGGCGCGTGGCTAGGGTTATTCGGCGGAGCGTTGATGCTCTTTCTGGGCATGTGGTACCTAGAGCGAGAACGTGCGAAAGCGACCGCGCGGGGCGAACATTTCGACCCGGGCCCCACCGACATACTCGCCAGTGGAGAACCCGGCGATAATGAATATCCCCACTGGGCGGCGGCAATCACGCCACTGGTGCTCGTCTTGCTCATCATCGTTTCGCCGCGTTTATTTGCCGCAGTGGGTGGAGGCGCGAACACGAGCACTCCCTCGACGATGACTGAATTAATGAGCTTTGCGAGCAGCCAACCTATTCTATGGCCGTCAATCGCATTGGTCTTTGGCAGTTTAGTTGCGACGCTCATGTTTCAGCGAATTCGCGTCGCCGCGTTACAGGTATGGGGCCACGGTACACACGAGGCAATCATGCCCTTAATCAGTACGGCCGCTGTGATTGGCTTCGGTGGCGTAGTCACTCAGACCCAGGGGTTTCAGCAATTTGCATCACTTGTCACTGAGTCCGCCCTACCCCCCCTGCTATCGATGTTCGCGTCAATCAGTGTTGTCTCTGCCATCACTGGATCAGCGTCGGGTGGATTACAGATCTTCATGCAAACCATGGCGCCCACGTACTTAGCCATGGGCATTGAACCTGAAATACTTCATCGCTTGGTCGCTATGGCGTCTGGCGGATTTGACTCCCTACCCCACTGCGGTGCCGTTGTCGCCATGTTAAGCATCACTGGGATGACCCATAAGGGCGGCTACAAAGAGGTTGCCGTGACAACCGTTGTCATCCCCGTCGTTGCCACATTGGCAACCCTAGCCTTGTACTCGATCCTCAGCTAGGCCCGACGCCAAATAGTCCCTTCCGGACCATCTTCGAGCACTATTCCCGCGGCGATCAAGTCGTCGCGAATTTGATCCGCACGAGCAAAGTCTCGGTTACCCTTGGCTTCGCGGCGCTCGACAATCAGCTCTTCAATGACGTCTGCGCTTAAATCGTTATCGCCACCGCCTGTGAACCAAGCCTCTGGATCAACTTGGAGAACCCCAAGCGCCGCCCCGCAGGCTAGCAGCATGCCTTTCGCCTTGGCGCGCTCGGCATCATTCGCTTTGTTCAATGCCTTACTCGCTGCGTGCAGTGCAGCTATAGATTCGGGGGTATTTAAATCGTCAAGCAAGGCGTCGAAAGCAGTACATTCGGCTACATTGATGTGCACAGGCTCTACGTCTTGGTTATTGCGAAGTGCCGCATAAAAGCCATCGAGCGCACTCTTTGCGCTATCTAATAATGCCTGTGAAAAATTCAGGGGCGAACGATAATGTGCCGAGAGCAGCGCAAACCGCAGCACCTCACCGTGATAGCTCGACAATAAATCGCGAATAGTTCGGACATTACCCAGCGATTTGGACATTTTCTCACCGTCCATATCGACATAGGCGTTGTGTACCCAGTAACGGACAAAGTCATCGCCGTAGGCGCAGCAGCTCTGTGCCCGCTCATTCTCGTGGTGCGGAAATATGAGATCTCGACCGCCACCGTGAATATCGATCGCATCGCCAAGATGCGCGCGAATCATCGCCGAACACTCTAAATGCCAGCCCGGCCTTCCCCGCCCCCATGGACTGTCCCAGCCGGGCTCATCGGCAGTAGATGGCTTCCAAAGTACGAAATCACCCGCGTGGCGCTTGTAGTCCGCCACCTCGACGCGAGCCCCCGCGAGCATGTCCTCGAGCTTCCGACCCGACAGTGCACCGTATCCAGGCATCGACTCCACCGCAAACAACACGTGTCCATCCGCCGCGTACGCGTTCCCCGCGTTAATCAAGCGCTCAGTGAGATCGATCATTGCGGGGATATTATCGGTTGCATGAGGCTCTAAATCGGGCGCTAAGGTGTTGAGCGCAGCAACGTCCTCGCGGTACTTATCAGCAAACTCGGTACTTACCGCATCGATCGCTTGGCCGCGCTCGCGGGCGGCATTGATGATCTTGTCGTCAATGTCCGTAATGTTACGCGCGTAGACGACCGACGGATAAAGCTCGCGCAAAACACGATAAAGCGTGTCAAAAACCACCACCGGGCGAGCATTGCCGATGTGCGCAAGGTTATAGACTGTTGGCCCACACACGTACATGGTCACCCGCTTGGGATCTATCGGCTCAAATATTTCACGCTCGCCCGTGAGCGTATTCGTTAGCTTTAGCTCACGCATCGCCAGCACTCCAAGTGTCGCGCAAACCAATAGTCATATTGAACACCGGTGCCGCTTCACTGTGATCGTAACGATCGGCCACAAAATAGCCCTCTCGCTCAAATTGTAGAACGGTCTCAGGGGCCACCAACGCAATTGAGGGCTCAATTAACGCGTTACTCACCACGTTTAAAGAATCAGGGTTCACTTCAGACAACACATCGTCTGCTTTGCCTGGATTGGCTTCGGTGAACAAGCGATCATAGATTCGTACCGTGGCCGTTACCGCTTTTGCGGCCGATACCCAGTGAATGACCCCTTTTGGTTTTATACCGTCAGCGGGATCCTCTCCGAGCGTGCCGTCGATTAGACGAGCACGAACCAGGGTCACATTGCCCTCTGCGTCCTTCTCGCAGCCCTCAGCTTCGATGACGTAAGCACCACGCAGTCTCACACGCTTGCCAACCACTAATCGCTTGTACTTTTTATTGGCTTCTTCCCGAAAATCATCCTGATCAATAAATATCTCAGAACCGAAAGGCACCAGACGAGTACCCAATGTCTCATCATTGGGATGATTGGGCATCGAGAGCAATTCCTGCTCGCTACCGTTGCTTATCACGACTTTTAATGGCCGCAAGACGCACAGAGCTCGCGGCGCTTCGTTATTGAGCTGCTGGCGTACTGCACTTTCCAACATAGCGACATCAACAGTACTGTCTGATCGTGACGTACCCACTTCCTCGCAAAAGTGACGCAGTGCTGCCGCGGGATACCCTCGGCGGCGCAAACCTGCGATTGTTGGCATACGAGGGTCATCCCAGCCGTTCACGGTGTCCGAATCCACGAGCTGCTTTAGCTTGCGCTTGCTGGTCACCGTATAACTGGTATTCAGGCGAGCGAATTCGATCTGCCGAGGCACACTGGGTACAGGCAAGTTGTCGATAAACCATTCGTAAAGTGGGCGGTGATCCTCGAACTCCAGCGTACAAATAGAGTGAGTAATTCCTTCAATCGCATCTTCTTGGCCATGCGCGAAATCATACGTTGGATAAATAGGCCAGGCATCTCCCGTCTGGTGATGATGGGCGCGCCGAATACGGTAGAGGATTGGGTCGCGTAAATTGATATTGGGTGAGGCCATGTCGATTTTAGCGCGCAAAACACGCTGGCCATCGGCAAATTCACCCGCGCGCATCCGCACAAATAAATCGCGGTTTTCTGCGCTCGAGCGCTCGCGATACGGACTGTTTTTACCTGGCTCCGTGAGGCTGCCACGATACTCGCGCGCTTCATCGGCGCTTAAATCACAAACATAGGCGAGACCGCTATCAATTAAGTGCAATGCCCACTCATAGAACTGCTGAAAATAGCT
Organism: Luminiphilus sp.; assembly: GCA_036803865.1. Taxonomy (GTDB): domain Bacteria; phylum Pseudomonadota; class Gammaproteobacteria; order Pseudomonadales; family Halieaceae; genus Luminiphilus. The sequence goes on along the minus strand of DAIRTN010000031.1, from coordinate 20,620 downwards.
CGACGCATAACGAACCTCCCCACTCCAGCTATAGCCGAGCCACTGCACATCTTCTTGAATCGAGTCGATGTATTCCTGACTCTCTTTTTCAGGGTTTGTATCATCAAAACGTAAGTGACATCGACCGCCGAATTGTTCCGCGAGGCCAAAATTAACGGTGATGGACTTGGCATGCCCTATGTGCAAATAGCCATTGGGCTCGGGCGGAAAGCGAGTGACAACCGCACTTACCTTGCCTGAATCAAGATCGGCCTGAATTTGTGTGCGCAAAAAATTACTGCGGGGTGTGGCTGACATTTAGGGTGTCCTCGGAAACAAGGCCGCTAATATATCAAGCACGGGCCGGTGATGTCAGATAACAAAGTACAATCTGTGTGAATCCCTTACAGAATATTGCTAGCCAGTTTCATACGCCCTCCAAAACAGGTAGCATTCGCACCCTCCCAAACACCAACAACAGGATCAACGCATGTCCACAGTCCGTGTCCAAATGAACACCACTTTCGGCTCCATGACACTCGAACTTGACCAAGAAAAAGCGCCGAAAACTGTCACTAATTTTGTTAACTACGCCAACGATGGGTTCTACAACGGCACCATATTCCACCGTGTAATCAACAACTTCATGGTGCAAGGCGGCGGTTTTGAAACCAATATGCAGCAGAAGCCCACCGCGGAGCCTGTTGAAAACGAAGCTGATAATGGCTTAGCCAACGACTTCGGCACCATAGCAATGGCGCGTACCATGGATCCCAACAGCGCTACTGCTCAGTTTTTTATCAACGTTAAAGATAACGACTTCCTGAACCACACCGGCAAAAATATGCAGGGCTGGGGTTACTGTGTATTCGGTAAGGTGGTCGAGGGCGAAGCCGTCCTGGATAAAATCCGATCCGTTGCGACAGGTAACAGCGCGGGCCATCAAGATGTCCCCCTAGAATCTGTCGTTATCGAGTCTGTCTCTGTCCTCGAAGACTAATACTTTTGGGAACTACCCTTGCCATAAGCGATCTCCATCTCAGCGAGACTACACCTGCCATTGAAGCGGGGTTTGCGGACTTCCTCACTCGCGAGATTTTTGATCAGCCACATCGTGTTGCGCATTTATTGATTCTCGGCGATTTCTTCGAGGCATGGGTTGGCGACGACGATGATGCGCCTTATGTAGCGCGGCTAAAACAGCTCTTAAACCGAGTAGTCGCCAGTGGCACCTCCCTATCCATCCTGCGAGGCAACCGCGACTTTTTATTGGGCACGGATTTCACCGGCAGTATTGGAGCCAGACTCCTAGGCGATGCTTCAGTCATTGATGCCGGCGGGACGAGAGCGCTTGTGATGCACGGCGACACACTGTGCACGGACGATACGGACTACCAAAAGTTCCGAGCAATGGCTCATCACCCAGACTGGCAGCGAGAAATGCTGGGCAAACCTTTGGCTGAGCGGAAGCTACTAGCACAGCAATTACGTGCAATGAGCATTGACGCAGCAAGCAATAAAGCTGAGGACATTATGGACGTCAACGCGCAAACGGTCGAGGCGACGATGCGCGATCACGGCGCTACGCTGCTTATTCATGGCCACACACATCGCCCTGCCCGACATACACAAGCCAACGGCGAGCGCGTAGTGCTCGGCGACTGGAGCGACACCCACGGCTGGTGTGTGCGGATGTCAGAGGGTGACGTACAGTTAGAGCAATTCGCCTTTTAATCACGTCTTAAAGGCTTGTCTCGAGGACCACAGCCGCTGCACTCTGGCTAATTCAAGCGGCCCTAAATAACTTAGATGGCGATATATGACGTAGCTGGCGCCGCTGACACAGAGGGTGTCGCTGGTGGCCCGCTGTGAAAACGGAACTCGCCATCTACCGACTGCACAAGCTCCTTTTCCCGCGCTTTCAAGCTACTCAAACGCCCAGCCACTTCTTCACTGGATCCCGTCTGTTCGGCGAGCTTTAAGTAATCATGAAAATGACGCGCTTCGCTTTTTAATAGCGACGTATAGAAATCGGCCAGTGCGTCATCAAGGTGGGGTATCAATGCGGCAAACCGCTCGCAGGAACGCGCCTCAATTAGCGCACCCACCAACAAAGTATCCATGAGCTTGCCTGGTTCCTGTTTGCGGACCTCGTCGCGCAGGCCCGCCGCATAGCGCGAAGCAGAAATCGGCTCATAGGCCACACCCCGCTGAGCCATAATTTTGAGTACTTGCTCAAAATGACGCAGCTCTTCCCGAGCTAATCGCGACATTTTATTCAGTAAAGTGAAATTATCGGTGTAGCGGTGCATCAGACTAAGTGCCGTAGCTGCCGCTTTCTTTTCACAGTTGGCATGATCAATGAGCATGGTTCGCTGGTCGGCGATCGCTGCTTTCACCCAGCCGTCAGGTGTGCGGCAGGGCAGAAAACTTAGCACCGATGTCAAATCTACAGTCTTGCTCACAAATACACTCACTCAGCAAATAAATCAGGGGTTGCAAGATACCGCTCAAAGTGAGCCTCGGATAACTCCCAAAACTCTCGGTCGACTTGCTCTCTCAATGCCAATAGATCATACCCGCGCCAAGCTATATGGACCGAGAAGCCGTATTTCTCTGGATCTTTAATCTGACTCGCGCCAGCTTTTAATAAGGTGAACAAACGTACATACGCGTCGTGTTCAGGATTAAAGCGCACTTGCTGTACCTGCAGCTGCCATTCCAGCAAGCCGTCATCAGTGACAACAAATCGATTGCGCATGCACGTGCTCAAAAAATCTGCGAGGCGTTTATCGACAATTTGCTTCTGGGCCTCACTGTAGCCATTCCAATGAATCACTTCGTGGCTAAAGCGCTTACAGCCCCTGCAAACACTATCACCGATACCCGTAGAGCAAACGCCTATACAGGGCGTCCGCACTCGAGGGCGCGTAACGGCGGCGGTTTGGGGGGCTTTAGCGTTCGACATGGGTAAATTTTAGGGTATGCATGCGCTGAATGCACTAAATCACCCTCAATGGATGTTACCGAAGTCGGACGCAAGTTATACTGCGCGCCGCAGAATTCTTTGTACGAGGTAAAGACACATTGCGAGTACCCCCCCTAGCGGGCCCAAAAGACCGCAAGATGGGTTTAACCGTGTCGTCCTCCCCTAATTCATAGCTAACACGAAAGGAGTGTTATTGTGCTCGAAGCCTATCGCAAACACGTCGCCGAACGCGCCCAACAGAACATCCCGCCAAAGCCGCTAAACGCAGAGCAGGTTGCAGGTTTGGTCGAGTTATTAAAGGCGCCGCCAGCGGGCGAAGAAGCGACCTTACTTGACCTCATCAGTAACCGCGTGCCACCTGGCGTGGACGAAGCCGCCTATGTTAAAGCCGGCTTCTTGTCTGCAATTGCCAAGAACGAAACACAATGCGCGTTAATCGATTCGGCTCATGCGCTCAAGTTACTCGGAAATATGCACGGCGGCTACAATATCGAGACCCTCGTCAGTTTGCTCACCGATGACGCGCTGGGAGCGCTTGCCGCCGAGGAACTCAAGCACACCCTCCTCATGTTTGATGCCTTTCACGATGTAGAAGCACTGGCCCGAAATGGTAATGCCAACGCGCAGTCCGTTATGCAAAGCTGGGCCGACGCTGAATGGTTCACAAGCCAGGATGCTGTCGCTGAATCGCTTAAAATGGTGGTCTTTAAAGTCACCGGTGAAACAAATACCGATGACCTCTCCCCCGCACCTGATGCGTGGTCACGTCCGGACATTCCGCTTCATGCCCTAGCAATGTACAAAATGACTCGCGATGGTCTAGAACCCGACGAGCACGGCGTAGTTGGCCCCATGAAGCAAGTAGCAGACATTCAAGCCAAGGGCCTGCCCGTTGCTTTTGTCGGCGATGTTGTCGGCACAGGATCTTCGCGTAAATCTGCAACAAACTCCGTACTGTGGTTCTTTGGGGATGATATGCCCGGCGTACCCAACAAGCGCTCTGGCGGTGTGTGTATTGGTAACAAGGTAGCACCTATTTTCTTCAACACCATGGAAGACGCGGGCGCACTGGTATTTGAAGCACCTGTGGACAATCTCAGCATGGGCGATGTGATCGACATTCGCCCCTATGAGGGCAAGATTCTTAATGAAGCTGGTGACGTAATATCGGAGTTCGAATTACGGTCTGACGTTCTGCTAGACGAGGTTCGCGCCGGCGGTCGTATCAATCTAATCATCGGTCGCGGGCTTACCACTAAAGCGCGGGAATCTCTTGGCTTGAGTGAAAGCAGCACGTTCCGCACACCAGAAACACCTGCTGATACGGGCAAAGGCTATACCTTGGCCCAAAAAATGGTCGGGCGCGCCTGTGGCGTCGATGGTATCCGGCCGGGTACCTACTGCGAGCCACGGATGACAACGGTTGGCTCACAGGACACAACAGGCCCCATGACGCGTGACGAACTCAAAGATTTGGCCTGCCTCGGCTTCTCGGCCGATCTCACTATGCAGTCATTCTGTCACACAGCGGCGTATCCAAAGCCCGTTGATATTGACACACAGCACTCTCTGCCCGACTTCATCATGACCCGCGGCGGTGTATCACTCAGGCCAGGTGATGGCATTATCCATAGCTGGCTCAACCGTATGCTACTCCCCGACACCGTCGGCACCGGTGGTGATTCACACACGCGATTCCCAATGGGCATTTCTTTCCCAGCGGGTTCTGGATTGGTGGCATTTGCTGCAGCGACAGGCGTTATGCCCCTCGACATGCCTGAATCCGTATTGGTGCGTTTCAAGGGCGAAATGCAGCCCGGCATCACGCTGCGCGATCTCGTTCATGCCATTCCCTACGCTGCCATACAAGAAGGACTGCTCACCGTCGAGAAGAAGGGCAAAAAGAACATCTTCTCAGGGCGTATTCTTGAAATTGAAGGCCTCAAAGGGTTGACTGTTGAGCAGGCCTTTGAACTCTCCGATGCATCGGCTGAGCGCTCGGCAGCAGGCTGCACCATCAAACTTGACGAAGACACCATTGCTGAATATCTCCGCTCAAATGTTGTGCTACTGCGCTCTATGATTGCCGAAGGCTACGGTGATCCGCGTACCCTCGAGCGTCGGGCGCGGAAAATGGAAGAATGGCTGGCCAACCCGAGCGTACTCTCGGCTGATGCAGATGCCGAGTACCGTGCAGTCATTGAGATCGACCTAAACGAACTCAAAGAGCCCGTGGTGTGCGCCCCCAACGACCCCGACGATGCAAGATTGCTCTCTCAAGTCGCTGGCGACAAAGTCGATGAGGTTTTCATTGGCAGTTGCATGACCAATATCGGCCATTTCAGAGCGGCCGGAAAGTTACTCGAACAGCACAAAGGCAATCTAGCCACGCGCATGTGGATCGTGCCACCCACACGGATGGATGAGCACACGCTTATGGAGGAAGGTTATTTCTCTATTTTCGGCAAGGCGGGTGCACGCACAGAAATGCCTGGCTGCTCACTGTGCATGGGTAACCAAGCACGAGTAGCAGCCGGCGCGACCGTACTCTCGACGTCAACGCGCAACTTCCCGAACCGACTCGGTGATGGTGCTAACGTTTACCTTACCTCGGCAGAACTGGCCGCAGTTGGCGCCATTATTGGTAGGTTGCCAACCCCCGAAGAGTACCTCCAATATGCGGAGAAACTTGATGCGATGTCCGATGAAATCTATCGCTACATGAACTTCGATCAGATCATCGAATTCCAAAAGCTATCTGACGATGGCAAGCGCATCGCAGCAACAATTATTGACGACGTTGCTTAATCACTGAGCGCTGGCAATACCCGCAAAGCCCCTAGCAGTCGTTAGGGGCTTTTTTTTGACCACACGTTTAATGGCCGATTACCATTTCAATGGTCGAGTACGAGGCCTGCCTGTCACAAAGTCTTTTACTCGGCGCTGAACTGAACGCTGTCATCGGCGCAATGAGCCAATTGCTCCAGCACGAACGCGTAATCGTCAAGCAAGGGGGCCGAGAGTGTCATCTCGACGTTGGTGACAGGATGTAAAAACGTCATTGATACAGCCGCCAATAATAATCGGTGGCTGGCAAAGTGGTCACGAAAAAAACGATTATGGCTGCCCTTCCCATAGCTGCTATCGCCCACTATTGGGTGTGAAATATGCTTCATATGGCGCCGCAGCTGCCGATAACGCCCAGTATGCGGTACCAGTGATACCAAGGAATACCGTGCTTCCGGGTAACGATCTACTGGCATGGGCAATGTCCAGGTCCGCAGTGGCGTGACATCGGTAAAAGCCTCGCGACTCGCGCCGTCTCCTGCAGAAAAGCGCTGCCCTCGGTGATCGACTTCATCGTTAAGGGGGTGATCTATCCGCTGTGCGGCGGTCACATGTCCCCTCACCACAGCCCAATATTCCTTATGAAGCCGACGTGACTCAAATTGCTCAGCAAGGGTTCTGGCCACGTCAGAGTTGAGCGCGAATAACAGGAGTCCGGACGTGGGCTTATCGAGGCGATGAACAGGATAAACGTGGCAGCCGATTTGGTCCCGTAAACGCTGCACTGCAAATTCGGTCTCGCAACGATCAATCGGACTTCGATGAACAAGCAAGCCCGATGGCTTGTTCATAGCAACTAAGACGTCGTCTTGGTAAACAATAGACAGTGGTTGCACGGCCTAACGCTTACTTCGAGAGGATGCGCGCTTGGCCGACTTCAATCCCGCCACTTCTTCGAGCTCTGTCAGCGACTGCTCGATATAGTCTATAAGCCGCTGTACCTGCGGCATACTGCGTCGACAAGCGACAATACCGAAATCTAAAAACTGATTGTAACTGACCAAAGTAATATTCAAGGCAAAGCCATCGAGCACGATGGAGGCCGGATAAATACCTTTCATCGGCGCGCCATTCCAATAGAGCGGCTCCCGAGGGCCCGGAACATTGGATATGGTGGTATTAATTGCTGGCAGCTTATCTGACAACTGAAGTGCACTGATCAGAAACACCTGTGACTGCATTAAAGCAAACAACGCACCGGCTTCTGCAGGGCTCATACCCTCGTACATGGCTTTACCATCCACCATAGATTGTCGAATAAGCTCTAGTCGTCTTGCCGGATCACGCTCGTTAGTCGCAAGATTGGCCAAAATACCGCCAATAGCGTTTGATGACTCTGTATCACCAGGTCGGCGTAAGGAAACCGGAACCAGGGCACGCAACGGCTTCTTTGGTAAGTCCGCATGGTTTTGTAAGTAAGTTCGAAGCGCCCCGGAACAAACCCCCAAAACCACGTCATTGAGTGTGCATTCGAACCGCTCCGCGATACCTTTAAAGCGATTCAATGGAAATGACTGCGCCACAAATCGTCGCGCACCGTCGACGCGGGTGTTCAGTGCCGATCGCGGGGTAACTGACCACGGCATAAGCGTGTCACGCACGCCCAACTTGCGCACTGCCGATAGCTGCTTCCGGGTCTTACCATACACATCGCCCACAAGATCCCACTGGGCTTTTAAGCGGTCGGCAACTCGCGGACTGAAGTCAGGCTCGAGCACATGCTTTAATCCACGCTCTGATAACAGCTTTAAGTATCGCTCTCGAGAGGCAAGGCTCAAGGGCGAGTCCGTAAGAATCTCTTGAGGGTCAGTGCTGAACATACTCTGGGTAAGCTGCATACCTCGCACGCCGTCGATACAGGCATGGTGGTATTTGGTGTACAACGCGAACTCTCGCTTGTTTACCCCTTCAATGAGATGTAACTCCCAAAGCGGCCTCGAGCGATCAAGTAACGTTCCATGCAACCGTGAAACTAAGCTGAATAATTCGCGATAACGTCCGGGGGCTGGTAACGCGGAGTGGCGAATATGGTAGTCGAGATCGAGCGCCTCCTCGGGCACCCACTCTGCTCCCGCCAAGCTTCCTAGCATACCGGTGCTCAGTCGGTCACAAAAAGGGCGCTGTAATTCGGTAGTTGATTGCAAGCTACCCAGCAATGACTGCATGAAGTTATCTCGACGAACACCTTTGGGTAGTTCAAATAAATTCAAGCTACCTATGTGCATCGGCGTGCTTCGCCTTTCTGCTGCCAAGAAGCCAGCGTCCAACAACGATAATTTGCTCAATTAGCTCTCCCGGTCAGTGACACCTCTAGTCATTGCGCACTATCTGCTCAACGTGCTTTAGAATTTCCTAGGATCGTCTCCCAGCGTATCGCGCAGTTAATGTAGCAAACAATACAGCGTTTGAAGACTATCACGTTGCAATGAAGAATCGTCGACTGGGATTAGGGCGTGACCGCGGGTAATCATGGAACCCGCGCTGAGAGCCTGGACCATCAAGCTAACCCATGGGTGCTCTAACACATGGCCACTACTAACACTTGGGCGCTACTAGCACATGGGCACTACTAACATTTGGGCACGTAACATTTGGGCACGACTAACGTATGGGCGCTCTACGGAATACGTGTAAACCAGCTTAATTCGACACGCCATTCAACTGACTTCGCACAAGGCCTCACCCAGCACGTTGACCAAATGATCGATTTGCGCCCGCTCTACAATAAACGGTAAACCCAATTGAATAGTGTCACCCCCGTAGCGCACGTAAACGCCCTTCTCCCAGCACTTCCAGGCGATGTCATGAGGTCGTTTTAAAGGTTCGCCCGGGAGCGGGTCAATTTGTAGCGCTCCGGCTAGTCCATAATTTCGAATATCGACCAAATGGGGACTACCCTTGAGCGAGTGCAGCAGCTCTTCGAAAACGGGGGCCATACTTTTTGCTCTCGGTATTAGTTGCTCTGCCTCTAATACATCGAGAGTGGCGAGAGCCGCCGAACAGGCGACCGGATGACCCGAATACGTATAACCGTGGGGAAGTTCGAGCAGGTACTCGGGGCTGTCTGTATCCATAAACGCATTATAGATATCGCTTTTGCACACCACGGCACCTAAAGGGACAGCGCCATTGGTGATCTGCTTAGCTACATTCAAGATATCCGGTACGACACCGAACTCCTCTGCGCCCGTCGTCGAGCCAACGCGACCAAACGCAGTAATCACCTCATCGAAAATCAACAGAATGCTATGCGCATCGCAAATATCCCGCAAACGCTGTAAATAGCCCACTGGTGGCGGTATGACGCCTGCCGATCCAGCCATCGGCTCAACAATCACTGCTGCTATGTTGCTTGCGTCGTGCAGTGCAATGAGCTCGAGCAATTCGTCTGCTTTCTCGGCGCCTGTCTGAGGCATTCCTCGCGTGAAAGCATTGTCTTTAGTCAGCGTGTGCGCGAGATGGTCCGCATCAAGACCACTGCCAAACATAGCGCGATTAGGGCCGATGCCACCCACGCTAATGCCACCAAAATTCACACCGTGGTAGCCCTTGGCCCGCCCTATAAGTTTAGTCTTAGTGGGCATGCCTTTTTTACGCCAGTAGGCCCGCGCAATTTTCAGTGATGTGTCGGCGCTTTCTGATCCAGAGCCGGTAAAGAACACATGATTAAGGCCGTCAGGCATCAAATGGGCAATCCGCCCGGCCAACTCAAATGCCTTAGGATGTCCATGCTGAAATGCAGGCGCATAGTCGAGCGTACTCAATTGCTTGTAGACCGCCTCAGCAATCTCTGGGCGGTTGTGGCCGGCGCCGCACGTCCAGAGCCCTGATAGACCATCGAAAATACGGCGCCCATCGGCATCGATGTAATATGCCCCGTCTGCACCCGTGATTACCCGCGGATTCTCCTTAAAGAATCGATTAGCCGTAAATGGCATCCAATAGGCATCAATCGACTCCGGACTGGGAAAGTTATCGCGAGCGTTCGACACTGTCTGTCTCCAAAATTGCATTGCGCCCAATGTCGTAGAAAATACCGAGCGAGTAAACACCTTTCCTGAGCGTGTACCCCAAGAGGGGTGGCACTTTTAGGGGCGTCGAATGCCGATTACGTCGCGTCAGACTCTGTGCTGATGTGCGGTTCTGCTTAGGCCGGCGCAAGCGCTGGTAAATTTTTGAAGTTATCCAACGCCTCTGGGTTCGCCAGCGCATCAGTATTTTCTACAGGAAGGCCGTGAATGACTTTTTTTACAGCCAGTTCACTCACCTTACCGCTCATTGTTCGTGGTATGTCACCCACCGGAACAATGACCGCGGGCACATGTCGAGGCGTTGCATTACTTCGGATAGTACTACGAACGCGGGTCTCGAGATCCGCGTCTAGCACGCAGTCGTCGCGCACCACCACAAATAGGATCACACGTTCATCGTCACCCCACTGCTGTCCGACAACCACGCTGTCAGTAATTTCAGGCAGTGTCTCAACCTGCCGGTAAATCTCGGCCGTTCCAATCCGCACGCCACCCGGATTAAGCACCGCGTCACTTCGACCATGAATTATCACGGAGCCTCGCTCGGTGACTTCACCGTAATCACCGTGGGCCCAGACATTGGGATACCGATCAAAGTAAGCGCTGTGATAGCGCTCACCGGTAGAGTCATTCCAGAAGCCTATGGGGGCACAAGGGAAAGGCGTGGTGCAAACCAACTCACCTTTTCTAGCAGTGAGTGGCTGACCGTCATCGTCCCAAAAAGCGACATCCATGCCCAGTCCAATACATTGAATCTCGCCGGCGTAAACCGGCAGTATGGGATTACCCAAAACGAAGCACGAGATAATATCGGTTCCACCGCAGATAGAAGAGAGGCATAAATCGCTTTTGAAGGCCTCATATACCCACTGGAAGCTATGCCGACTGAGCGGTGACCCCGTCGATAACATGGTGCGCAAAGAGTCCAACCTATGGGTATCGCACGGCTTTTTACCCGCCTTTTCGAGTGCGTTGATATACTTAGCACCAACGCCGAATACCGAGATGTTTTCTTCTTCTAAAGCGTCAAGAAGTACGTCACCATCCTTTGCGAAGGGCGAGCCATCATAGAGCACTACCGCACAACCGGAGGCCAAGCCTGACACCAACCAATTCCACATCATCCAGCCACAGGTGGTGAAGTAAAAAAATACATCCTCCCGGCGTAAGTCAGCGTGCAGCACCTGCTCTTTTCGATGCTGTAACAAGGTTCCACCCGCGCCGTGGACAATACATTTTGGTTTCCCTGTCGTGCCAGAGGAATACATGATGTAGAGCGGATGATCGAAAGGCAGCGGTACCGAGTCAGCAGCTTGGCCTTCATACTGAGTCATTAAATCCTGATAGCTATGGCAGCAGGTAGCATCACTCGCTTCGAGCGCCAAGGTGTCTCGGGTAAATGGCACCACAATGAGGTGCTCGATACTGGAAATTTCATCGCTAAGCTGCTGCGCCTTGGCCACACAATCAATCACTTTGCCGTTGTAGTAGTAGCCATCAGCGCTAAATAATACTTTTGGTTCAACCTGTCCAAAACGATCACACGCGCCGTTGAAGCCGAAGTCTGGAGAGCAAGAAGTCCACACCGCACCAAGACGTGATGCCGCAAGCATGGCGACAACAGTTTCGATGATATTCGGCATAAAGCCTGCTACTCGATCACCCACGTGAACACCAAGATCCACCAAAGCTGCACTCAAGGCATCGACCCGAGCATGCAGTTCGCGATAACTCAATGTTCGGCGTTGCCCCGCCTCCGTAAGGCCAACAAGCGCTATTCGATCATCGTTAAAACGCAGCAAATTATCGGAGAAATTCAGTCGTGCCTCAGGGAACCAGGCGGCTTTCTCAAAGGTTGAGATATCACGGCACGTGGTGTCTCCTTTCGTATCAGCTACTACGTCGCAAAAATCCCATAGCGCGGACCAAAACAGTTCAGGATTCTCTACCGACCATTTGTGCAAGGCGGCGTAGTCTGCAAGTTCACATCCCTGTTGCTCGGCAATCGTGCGCGTGAATTGGTGCATCTGCGTTTGCTGACACTGTTCGAGGCTGGGCTGCCAGAGCGGAGAATAATCCGGGGTGTCTGCGGTTAGCATGGAGGTACCTTGTGTGGATAGTTTAATCAACGTGTGTAGACGTTATTGCCGTTTATGGCAGCGCGAGTTAGCATGGTACCAGATTCGATGATTTTTTTAAGCACGCATCGATGGCAGACCACGCTAACGCTCCCGCGTCGCTCAAATCCGTTCAGCGCGCAACAATCGTTTACGCATCGGAGATACCCATGACTACTCACTACCCAACCCTCAATCACGGGCTTGGCGAAGACCTCGACATGCTGCGCGACTCGGTTTATCAACTATGCAGCAACGAGCTCGCCCCTCGCGCAGCAGCCATCGATGCGGATAATGAATTCCCGATGGATATGTGGCGAAAATTCGGCGATCTAGGCCTGCTAGGAATGACGGTGTCGGAAGAGTATGGCGGCACCAATATGGGCTACTTAGCCCACTGCATTGCGATGGAGGAAATTTCCAGAGCCAGCGCATCTGTCGGTTTGTCCTATGGTGCCCACTCCAATCTCTGTTTGAACCAGCTTCAAAAAAACGGCAGCGAAGCGCAAAAGTCTCGGTATTTACCCAAACTGTGCAGCGGCGAGCATGTGGGGGCGCTAGCCATGTCCGAACCGGGAGCAGGCTCCGACGTAGTGAGCATGCGTCTGCGTGCGGAGAAGAAAGGCGACAAATACATCCTCAATGGCAATAAAATGTGGATCACCAATGGCCCCGATGCCAATGTGTTTGTAATTTATGCCAAGACAGAGCCTGACGCAGGCAGCAAAGGTATTACCGCGTTTATCGTCGAGCGTGATTTTCCAGGATTTTCCCGCGCGCAAAAATTAGACAAGTTAGGTATGCGGGGCTCAAACACCTGCGAGCTCGTTTTCGACAACTGTGAGGTCCCTGAGGAAAATATACTCGGCGAGGTCAATCGTGGTGTCGCCGTACTCATGTCAGGGTTAGATTATGAACGTGCGGTATTGTCGGGCGGCCCCGTCGGCATCATGCAAGCCTGCCTCGATGTTGTCGTCCCGTACGTACATGATCGAAAGCAATTTGGTAAAGCCATTGGCGAGTTCCAGCTCATTCAAGGCAAGGTGGCCGATATGTACACGCTGACAGCTGCCAGTCGCTCGTTCCTCTACGCAGTCGGACGTGCTCTCGATCGCGGCGAAGATAGCCGCAAAGATGCTGCCGCTGTTATTCTCTACACGGCTGAAATGGCCACCAAATGTGCACTCGATGCGATTCAATTGTTAGGCGGTAACGGTTACGTCAACGAATACCCTACAGGTCGGCTACTCAGAGATGCCAAACTCTACGAGATAGGCGCCGGCACCTCTGAGATTCGTCGAATGCTCATCGGCCGAGAACTGTTTCAAGAAACGGCTTAAGCCATGACCATTCCAACAGCGGTCCGTATTGTCGAGGTCGGCCCAAGAGATGGCCTCCAAAATGAGGCCAAGCCTATTAGCGTCGCAACGCGGATTGAACTCATCGAACGACTCGCTAAAGCCGGCGTTTCACATATAGAAGCAGGCAGCTTTGTATCACCAAAGTGGGTGCCACAAATGAGCGCATCCGATGAAGTGTTCAAAGGTCTGGCGCGACAAGATGGCGTGACCTACTCGGCACTGACACCTAACCTGCAAGGCCTCGAAGCCGCAATCGTCTCGGGCGTTAAGGAAGTCGCTGTATTTGCAGCAGCGAGTGAAGGGTTTTCACAAAAAAATATTAACTGCTCGATCGCTGAAAGTCTTTCACGTTTTAAGCCCGTTATGCAAAGGGCCGCAGAAGAAAATATTCCCGTGCGCGGCTACGTATCATGCGTTCTCGGCTGTCCCTATGAAGGTAACGTCGCCCCCAACCAGGTGTTAGCGGTCAGCGCATCCTTGATGGAAATGGGCTGCTTTGAAGTCTCTCTCGGAGACACGATTGGCACGGGCACCGTTGGTAGCATGCGTAGGCTTCTAGATTCGCTCGTCCCAACACTAACAGCAAGACAGCTAGCCCTGCACTGTCATGATACCTATGGGCAGGCACTGGCCAATATTAGCGCAGGGCTAGACTACGGCATTGCGATTGTCGACACATCCGTTGCCGGGCTTGGCGGCTGCCCCTATGCTCGCGGAGCGTCGGGCAACGTGGCAACCGAAGACGTCTTATTTATGCTCAACGGCATGGGCATCGATACCCACATTGATCTACCGTCCATGATCGAAACAGGCAACTGGATCTGCACAGAACTAAAGCGCAGCAATCAATCGCGCGTCGGGGCAGCCGCTTCCATAAACTGACTGGTCAGTTCGGCTGTGATTTGCAGGATTAATAGATATCTCTATTGGCTTGGGTGGCACTGAGTGGATGACTAAAACGGATCATCCCACTCCTGTCTGAGCACATTCTTCTGCACCTTACCCATCGCATTTCTCGGCAGCTGATCAGCGATTTGAACCCGCTTCGGCAACTTGAATTTAGCAATTTTGGGACGCAGGACGTCGTCGATAGCAGCCGACGTAATGTCGCTATTAGGCCGAACAACCACAGTCGCCACCACCGCTTCACCAAAGTCGGGATGCGGCACGCCAAAGACAGCCGACTCGACGACGCCTTCGATACCGTTGATCACGATTTCTATTTCTTTGGGGTAGACGTTTAAACCACCGGTAATAACCATATCTTTTGATCGACCTACAATACTGACATAGCCGCGCTCGTCTATACGCCCTTGGTCGCCTGTTACAAACCAGCCATCAGCGGTAAAGTCTTCCGCAGTCTTCCTCGGCATACGCCAGTACCCTTTGAATACGTTGGGCCCGCGCACTTCAAGCTCACCCACTTCACCGGTATCGAGCGGTCTATGTGCGTCATCGCAAATGCGGATCTGAGTGCCTGGCAACGGAAAACCGACGGTACCTGCACGCCGCTCTCCGTCAAGCGGGTTCGACGCGTTCATACCGGTTTCGCTCATACCGTAGCGTTCTAAAATCGTATGGCCCGTTCGCTCTGCAAAGGTAGTGAATGTTTCTTCAAGCAGTGGGGCACTGCCCGAGATAAAGAGCCGCATAGTACGGCAATCTGTACCACCAAAATCAGGATCCGCTAAGAGGCGCGTGTAATAGGTGGGAACGCCCATCATGATAGTGCACAGAGGCAAGCGCGAACGCACCTGCTTCGCTTCAAACGCTGGTAACCAGTGCATTGAAGCACCACTCATCAAAACGCAGTGCACGCCAACAAAGAGACCGTGGACATGATAAATCGGCAGTGCGTGCAACAGAACATCGGTTTCCTGAATTTGCCAGTAGTCGACCAAGACGTCCGCATTACTCCGCAAATTCTCATGACTCAGCATAATACCTTTGGGTCGACCGGTCGTACCCGATGAATAAAGAAGCACGGCGAGGTCATCGCCCTCCCTCGGCTCCGTCTCACACTCGCTGGAGGCGTTCCGCCACACGTCTGCCAGAGATCCATGCCCGTCTGCATCAAGGGTTAACAAGAACGCTATACCCAGCTCTTCGCATACCGCCTTATAGGCGTCGGATTTAGCGGGGTCGCATACGAGCAAGCCTGGCTCAGCGTCGCCCAAAAAAAAGCGCATTTCTTCAAGCGCGTAGCCTGTGTTCAGCGGATGAAAGACAAGTCCCGCGCGCAGCACACCCATGTAAAGCCAAAGATTAGCGACTGACTTCTCTATCTGAACGCTGACGCGATCGCCCGGCTGTAAACCAAGCTCACGTAATGCATTAGCAGCTTTTGCAGACTGTCGTTCAAGATCCCCATAGTTGTATTGAGCGCCGTCCACGGTTGTTAAAAGGGTCGTTGACTCTTCGGGTGCTCGAAGAGCAAGGGACGTGAAAAAATTAGCGTTCGTCATGCACATCCACCTCCTAGGGACTCACTACCCACGCCCAACGTGAGACTGTGAGGACTATGCGTCCATCTGACATATGAACGCGATCGACAGTTTTAAGCCTCGTGAAATATAACCAATAAGCCCTACAATTGCGCGTACAACAACTACTCGCACCACGACCAATCGCGGCGGCAGTTGACTTTGGGCAATTGTAGAGCGAGAAAAGGGGTTCACATGGAAAACACGCTAGCTATTCGATCATTTATTCAGCAATCGAACTGGTTTACCGATATCCCTGAGCACCTACTCGACGAGCTTGTTAGTGCGTCGAAAGTCACTGAGCTACCGGCTAATCACTACGTTTGGACACTCGCAGAGCAAACGTCATCGGTCTACGGCGTATTGTCAGGGCGCGTACGAACCGCCATTTCAAGCACAATGGGACATGAATTTGCCATTAATGATTGCGATGTGGGTGCATGGCTTGGCGCACCTTGCTTGGTTACTGACGGTGGACGGGTTATCGAAGCGAAAACGCTGACAGCGACATCATTAGTCGTTATCAGTCGCCAACATATGCTGTCACTTGCAGAGAGATGGCCCCTGCTTTACCGCAATCTCATGCGCCATAACGTCGAAGAGAGCCGTGGTCTTTACGTATTGCTGACTGGCATGGCTTTTTATCCGCTGAGCGCCCGTGTTGCTGGACGTATCGTAGAGCTAGCGCGTGAGCAGGGAAACCGGGTGGCAGACGGCGTTTTGCTTGCTTCGAAACTCAGTCAGAATGATTTTGCACAACTGGCTGTAGGCTCTCGCCAACGGGTTAACAAAATCTTTCGTGAGTGGGAAAAAGATGGGCTTATCGAACAGCAAGGTGACGCGCTCCTCATTCGCAACCTTGAAGGCTTAGAGATGCAGATTAAACCCTTCGATTAGCATGTCACCAAGGTGACAAGTTCGTCTTCGCGCTCACTGTTACGCTATGTTGATAGACATTGGTGCGTCTTGCTTTAGCGATTAGCACACTGGACTCGCACACTTGATTAACACACTATTAGTCACGGTAGGACCGTGATTAACCAATAACAACAGGGCCGCTATACATGTTTAAATTTGATCCTCGTGGCAGCTACATGATGCCTGCCCACTTTGGCCCTCGCCCAACATCGCCTCAATCCAGCGGCTGGTACAGAGATGTCACACTCATGATCGTGCCCTTCGTCACCGATCGAGAAAGACTAGCAGCCTACCTGCCTGAACCTTATGAAGTCGCTGAGAATCCTATCGTTACCATTACTTATGCCCGTAATCGTGAAGTCGACTGGCTTGCAGGTCATGGCTACAACCTGATCGGCGTCAGTGCTGCAGCTGTATTCAAGGGCGAGAAAGAAACATTAGAGGGCAGCTATACGCTCGTGATGTGGGAGAATTTGGCAGATCCTATTCTCACCGGCCGCGAGCTGCAAGGCATACCAAAGATCTACGCAGAGATAGAAGATCACACCATCACCGAAGGGCAATGGACAACCCACGCGCACCACTTTGGTCACAGGATTGTGGATATGAGCATCGATGGGTTACGCGATCCAAGTGCAGAAGAAATAACCGCTTACGAGCAGGCTACACGCGGCAAAGACAACCCGATGGGGTGGCGTTACTTTCCCGGCATCAGTGGCTTTGGTCACAGCGTTATGGAACCGACAACGTTCCCTTCAGAGACCAATCTTACTGAGGTACAGGTCGGTCGCGGCGGGATCAATTGGCATCATTTGACGTGGGAGCAAAATCCCACTCAGTGCCACATTGTTAATGCGCTTGCGGATTTACCCGTCCTCACCTACCTGCCAGCGATGACCGCCAAATGCAGCACCAATCTAATCATTCCTGATCGCTTACCAAGAGCCATCAAGTAATGGCAACGCGATCCAATAGACCGTCGAAGACAGCCCATAATGCACGCTAAAATTCACTCAGTTTGTTTCGTTGGCGCCGGCAACATGGGTTGTTTTAACGCTGTTAAAGCGGCCTGTTCAGGCTATCAGGTCACACTCTATGACAGTGACAACCAAGCGCTACAGCGAGCGCACGATCTTTGCGCGGGCTATTTTGAACACTTTTTATCAATCGGCTTTTGTTCCAGTGACGCGGCAAGCGACCATCTATCACGCATCGTTTTTACGTCAGATTTAGCCCTCGCAACCCACGAAGCAGACCTCGTCAGTGAATCGGTTTTCGAGGACCTTACACTCAAGTGCGAAATCCATGAACTGCTCGATGCCTTGTGTCCTGCTCATACTATTTTGACAACGAACTCGTCTTTTTTGCTCGGCTCGCATATTGAGAGAGGACTAAGTCGTGGCGATCGATTTGCAGCCATGCATTCTTATATGGGCTCACCACTCGTCGACCTCGTTGGCAGCGGCCGCACGAGCCATGAAACGCTGGCGACACTTGAAAGCTACATAAGAAGCCTCAGTGCCACGCCGCTTGTATTGAAAAAAGAATATCCAGGCTACGTGCTCAATGCGATCTTAGGCCCCTTTCTTGGCATGGCCATGGCGCTTGTTGCGCAAGGTTTCGCAACAGCACCACAAATTGATCGCGCATGGATGACCTTTAGATCGGCGCCCATGGGCCCCATGGGTATCATGGATATTATTGGTCTCGGCTTGATTCGCAGTGGCTGGGAGAATAGAGATAAAGATGCTACCGACAACGCACTTGTCGAACAGGTTCTTGCAGTGCTCGACCCGATGATTGCGGCAAATCACAGCGGGATATCGGTAGGCAAAGGATTTTACGACTACCCGAACCCTCTTTTCGAGAGCCCTAGTTTTTTAGTAGAAGAAGACGCCATTGAGGCGCTCTATGAACCGCTTATGACGATCTGGATTGCCAGTGCGGTGAAAGTGGCCGCAGCAGAGGTGCTCGAACCGACTGACATTGACAAGGCTTGGATAGTTGGGACAACACTAGACCGAGGCCCCTTCGCGGTATTAGGTGACGTGGGCGCGGACCGCTTCGAAGCATTACTCGAGGGACTTGTTAGCGTGGGGGGATTTAACCCGAAAGAGGCACAAATGGTGACCGAGTACGTCCGTAACCGACTTTAAACATGGGCGACTTTGCAGTGACGTGTGGTTTAAAACAATCAGCATGAAAAGGAACGTACTTTGAATTTGCTCACCAAATTAAGCTATGGCGTCGGTCAGCTATCAGATGGCGTGAAGCAAGCAGCGTTTAGCACGTTTCTATTTTTCTACTACAACCAAGTACTCGGCTTAAGCGGCAGCTTGGCTGGTGCAGCAGCACTTCTCGCGCTGCTCGTAGACGCCATCACCGACCCTATGGTGGGTCAGCTGTCTGATCGCTTCCGATCCCGCTGGGGACGGCGACACCCATTTATGCTCGCGGGCGCACTTCCGTTTGGCCTTGCCATGGTGGCGCTTTTTAGCCCCCCCGAAGGACTTGACCAAAGCCAACTTTTTGCATGGATGTTAATAGGCGCCATCACCGTACGATTAATGCTTACCTTGTTCTTTGTGCCGCACTTGTCGCTAGGAGCTGAATTAGTCAGGGACTACCACGGGCGAACATCGCTCATTGGCTACCGCGTTTTCTTCACTTATGCGGGAGTTTTACTGACCAGCGTTATCGGCTTTGCCGTGTTCTTCCCGCCAACAGAGGCATTTGCTAATGGCATGCTTAACAGAAACAGTTATCCCAATTTTGGCTGGTTTTGCGCCCTACTAGGCACCTCATCAATGTTGTTGTCAGTATTCGGTACACGCCATGCAATTCCTGCTGTTCCTGCAACACAGAAAGACGTGGGTCAGCGCAGCGCATGGTTTGCATTTATCGATGTCTTTCGAACCTTGAAACTACCGTCATTTCGCGTCCTATTCTTCTCGGGCATTATTTTCGCAACGCTAGCCGGCATCGTACAAACCCTTCTGGTTCACGTCGCAACCTACGTGTTTGAATTCAAGCCCGAGCAACTTGCGGGCCTCGCTGGCTCGCTTATTGTGGGTATATTTTTTGCGTCTTGGGTTGCACAGTCATTATCCCGTCGGGTTGATAAACGAAATGCGTTGGCAATATGTGCAATCCTCGGTGGTGCGTTTGCCTTCTCGCCCCAAATACTCTACTTCGGTGGTTTGTTGGAGCACATGAGCGTCGGGCTTAAATTTGGCTTTGTGTTCTCAGTCAACGGACTTTCACATATCTTTTTCATCGCCTATGTAATTTTGATTGACTCCATGCTGTCGGATGTTATCGATGAACATGAACTCCACTCTCACCGCCGCGAGGAAGGATTGTTCTTCGCTGCTCGAGCATTTTCAACCAAGGCAAGCTTCGGACTCGGCGCTTTTTTTGGTGGCGTGGGCTTGGATATTATCCAGTTTCCAGCAGGCGCAACACCCGCGACCGTGTCGAGCGAAGCCGTTTTTAAACTAGCTGTTTTATCAGGCCCTCTAATGTTCATCTTGTTTACCGCTACAGTATTAGTTAGCGCGCGGTATCCCCTGACTGCGGCTAAACACAGCGACATTTTATCGGCTATTAAGCTTCGACAAAGCACCCCCTCACTACGCGTCGACGACTAGTATCGACACCTCAACTTTTTTTCGGCGACTGTCGCACAGGTGACACGTACTCGTGTTGCCTTCGTTTTAATTTGGTCACCTGCTCCACTCTCCTTTTAACTAGCTCGCCATTGAGAAAAAGAGAATGACCATGAAAAAAATAAACACTCAGAAGACCTTGCTCGCCACTCTATTTTCAGTCTCGGTCGCCATGCCCGCGGCAGCACAAAAAGTACTCGAAGAGGTAGTTGTTACCGCTGAGCGGC
>DAIRTN010000030.1:0-28001 GCA_036803865.1 Luminiphilus sp. | reverse complement strand
ACCCATTGTCTGCAGACGGCTACACTGGCCCACAAGGATGGTAAAGACGACGAATACGTAGTTTGTGCCCTGCTTCACGATATCGGTGACACGTTGGGACCGGCTAATCACGCAGACGTTGCAGCAACCATTCTTGAGCCTTATATCAGCGAGGCCAATCACTGGATGGTGAAGCACCATGCTATTTTCCAAGGTTATTATTTCTTCGAGTATCTAGGGCTTAATAAGAACCTGCGAGACGAATATAAAGAGCATCCGCATTACGATCGAACCTTAGAATTCATTGAAAAATATGATGCCCCAGCGTTTGATCCCGACGCAGAAACGTACCCGCTGTCTTTTTTTGAACCTATGCTCGTCAAGGTCTTCGAAAAGCCTAGGCAGTCTTTATATATGGCTGACAGTGAATGAAGCCCAATTAGGAAGCCTTAGTAACTAGGAGTGCCCCGTATGACCCCAACCTTTGCTGCATTTGGCAAACCGATGGAGGAGGTGCGCGGCCCTTCTGTTTGGCGAGGCGATGAAATTGCAAAAGACCATTCGTGGCGCTATCAACTTAGCCCCGACACGCTCAAAGAGTTGCACAGTAATTTAAAGCAATCCGACATTCTTGCTCTTCTCTGTAGCGAAATAAACATCGACAACTTTCCACTGCCAAGCTTTGCCAGTCAGGGACAGGCCATAGCGCAACAGCTTGGGAGTGGGCGTGGCATTGCGCGTTTATCGGGGCTTGACGTAGAAAACTATACGACCGACGAGTTAAAAACAGTCTTCTGTGGTATTTCCGCCTACATTGGCGTCACCGTGTCACAAAGTCACTTAGGCGATTACATTGGTGAGGTAATGGATTTCCGTGATGCCAATGATGAGCGTCGATACCATAACGGTGGCGAATTCGTGATGCACCGCGATCCCACCGCCGATGTGACGGGACTACTCAGTATTCGTAAAAGTATGAGTGGCGGCGAGAGTCGCCTGATGAGTGCTGGGCTTGCTCACAATATACTGCTCAATGAATTTGCCCAGCTGATGCCCGCCATCTACCGCGGCTTCCCCTATCAACGCACAACGCCTGACCGAGGCACCACATCACTTTATACACCCCACTCGCTTCCCGTATTTGATTTCACCGCCGAAGGCGAGTTTTCATCGCACTATATCCCCTACTTTAGTGAAGCGTATCAGCAGCGCGATCAGTTGCCCGATGACCATATTGAGGTGCAGGCGCAGCGCGCGATCAAACACGTTCTGTGGGAAAGGCCCGAGCTCTATATAGAAAGCATGATGCAACCTGGCGACCTACAGTTTTCTAGTAATCGGGTCGTATTGCATTCCCGCACCGACTACGTCGACCATCCCGAGATCGAGCGTGCTCGGTTATTACTGCGCGTTTGGATGCAATTAACCGATCTTTCGACCGTACCAGACCACATGCAAATGTTTGCCAACAGAGATCGTGCCGATGGTGGAATTGCCAAAGCGGCTACTGCTTAACTGAGATAAAAAAAAACCAACACGTGACGCGTTGGCTTGATATGGCCTTGCTGTTTTCAGCAAGTAAATTATGGCGCGCCCGGCACGATTCGAACGTGCGACCGCCTGATTCGTAGTCAGGTACTCTATCCAGCTGAGCTACGGGCGCGAAGAGCGGCGTAGTATAGCTATTCAAACGCGCGGGTCAAGCCAAAATGACGTGACCCGCTGGCACATTAAGCGCAATAACAGCGTCGAACCCTAACCTTGAGTGGCGCCGAGACCAAGGCGTTAACTTATTGGCGGCGAAGTGCAGAAAATACACCCCACAACGATGGCACGAGTAGAATTGATACCGGCACTGCCGTTACCACTATGAAGCTCTGCAGTTTGCCAATGCCGCCAGTGGGGCCGGCTAGCAAGACCATCGCCGTGAAACCCATCGCCAAACCCCAAAATAACCGCAACCAGCGCGGAGGATGCTCAACGCCCGATGACACCACCGCCAAACTGTACGTCATTGAATCCCCGGTGGTAGCCACGAACAACACCGTCAGCACAAGAAACAGCGCAGATACCAGTTCATTTAAGGGCATAGCTTCAGTGATGGCTAACAACGCAGCTGGCAGGTTAAATCCTTCGAAGGGGTCTGTGATTGCGCCAGGGAAACGCAGTTCAATACCGAGCCCTGCTCCCCCGAGAATAGAAAACCACATCATCGTCAAAAGGGGGGCGAGTAAAGACATCAGTAAAATCACCTCCCGCGCGGTTCGACCACGACTAATTCGGGCGATAAAGATAGCCATCATGGGGCTGTAACCAATAAACCAGCCCCAAAAAAATACTGTCCATGACGATAACCAGCCAGGATCGCTCAATAATCCCGCGTCACCACGGTACAACGCCTGCTCAAAAAACCATCGTAAATGAACCGACAGCGCTTCACCAAAACTTGACACAATAAACTGGGTTGGCCCCGCGAGCAGCAAGAATGCCAGCAAGGTAATCCCGAGCAAAATATTTAAGCGGCTGAGTATTTGAATGCCCTTGTGCATACCGCTAACCGCAGAGGTGAGATAGACAACCATCAGTAACGCAATGGTGGCTAGCTGAGCGGCTTTTGAATCACTCGTGCCATACAACTCACTCATACCGTAGCTAACTTGTAGGCCCAAGAACCCGATAGGGCCCACCGTACCTGCAAATACTGCCAAGACTGAGACCAGGTCCGCTGTGTCGCCCCAACGCCCATGAACGCCCTTCTCCCCCAACAAGGGATAAAGCAACGTCCGAGGCGCCAGTGGTAGCCCGCGCTCGTAGTGAAGGCGCATCAAAATAACCGCGCCGAGACTACCTAAAATTGACCATGCCAAAAAGCCCCAATGAAGAAACGATTGTGCAAGCGCGTACTTAACCGCTTTCGCGGACTCAGGCTGCACGCCTTCAAATAAGGGCGGGGGTGAGACAAAGTGTGCAACGGGCTCTGCAGCAGCCCAGAAAACGCCGCCACCGGCAAGTAGCGTACACAGCACCATGGCAATCCATTGGAAAAGAGGGAACTCGGGCGCCGTCAAATTGCCTAATCGACGACCCGCACTAGGTCTTGTTGCCACGAACAGTGCAATTGCAAAATTGGCTAACAGCAGTATCTGCCAGAACAAGCCAAAGTATTGTGCGCTCCAATTAAAACTGTGACTGACTAGATTCGAAAATATCTGTTCGTCGTAAAAGAAAAGTGCCAAAAAGCAACAGATCAGAGACGCCGCAATCGTGGTCACACCTGAGCGACTTACTCGATCGGCGACAGCATGCGTAGTACGGGACATAAAAAAACCAAGCAACGAGTGTGTCATTCATCGTAACGGATGCTGGGCGGCGCTGCACGCAGCACTGAGAATGATGCGTGAATAACGCCACCTTTTAGTGAGTCAGTTAATGTAAGCTAATCGCCGTGAACTGAACGTATCTCGCACATACGATCGCATATTTAATGAATCGGGACTCTGTTGTGACGCGACAAAATTCCTCTCCACTTCCGCTGGCATTTAAAGCGGGTCCGCTCGCGCTGGATGTTCTTCAACGGGAAGGACTCTCGCCACACACACTCGGCGCAGTGGCGGGTGCAGCTGGCGGACCAAAGTGGCTCGTGTTAGCGGCAATGGATAAATTGATTTTTGGAAGTTGGCTGGCGCAGCGTAAAACACCACTACCGCTAATAGGATCATCGATAGGAAGTTGGCGCTTCGCCGCGGCAACTCAAAAGTCCCCCGTCGATGCCATCACGACCCTCGCAAGACTTTACATTGAGCAGCAATACAGCGACCACCCGACAATTACCGAAGTTACAGAAGTTGCTCGACATATCGTTGAGCAATTACTGGGCAATAATGGTGCCGAAGCAACACTAGGGCACGACTGGGCCAGAATTAACATCGTCACTGCGCACTGCCAAGGGGCTACTGGTAGTGATGAGCGAGCACGTTTAGTCATGGGCTTTAGCCAAGCCTTCCTCGCTAATATGCTATCAAGGGATCGTTTATCTCAGCATCTGCATCGACATGTTTTCGCAGACCCCAGACACCGTTTTACTCATGAGCCATTTCCCGGTTTCGACACTCGCATGCAGGCGCTTACGCCCAACAATCTGACTGATGCTCTTCTTGCCAGTGGCTCTATTCCATTCGTATTGGAAAAGATTTGCGTAAGCGGTAATGACGGTTATCGCGATGGGGGGCTAATTGATTACCACATGGATCTCCCTCTGGCTGATGAGGGCATTGTACTTATGCCCCACTTTTCAAAACGCTGTGTGACGGGGTGGCTTGATAAAAACATACCCTGGAGGCGACCAAGCGCCATGGGACGCCACCTTGTGATCTGTCCCACAGATGAGTGGATTGCGACACTTCCCAATAGCAAAATCCCCGATCGCAGCGATTTTAAGCGCTATCGCAATCAACCCGACCAGCGCATTAGGGACTGGCAAGAAGTCCTTACCCGGAGTCAGGAATTAGCAGACTGCTTGGCCGATCGCATTGTGAAAAATGATTGGCTCGACCATGTCCACCCACTCTAGTCACAGCGGCTCGTTTTGCTACTATGGCGTCACTCTCGCACTGCCGGTGAACTACCTATGAATTTCGAATTTTCCGACGAACAGCTCATGTTACGAGAACAAGCTCGGGGCTTTTTAGCGCAACACTGCCCACCCGCAGTCACCCGTAAAGTGCTGGAGAGTGATGCTGACTATGACGCAGAACTTTGGCAAAACGTAGCCGATATGGGCTGGATGGCGACAACTATCCCTGAACAGTATGGTGGCTTGGGGCTAAGCTACTATGAACTCGCCATCATTGCGGAAGAACTGGGGCGCGTTGTCGCGCCGCTGCCCTTTTCGTCCTCCGTTTACTTAGCCACCGAAGCCATCCTTCAGTTTGGCAATGAGCAACAAAAAGCGCGCTGGCTCCCTCTACTCGCATCAGGGGAAATGATCGCCACCGTTGCCATGACCGAACGGCCAGGACAGCTATCGGAACACTCAATTAGCACACGCTTTCACCAGGATACATTGACCGGTCAAAAACAACCGGTAGCGGACAGCGCCATTAGCACTCTGATAATCGTCCTGGCAAAGAATGCCGATGACGAGCTGGTCTTGTGCGCATGTGATGCAACGCATCCTACAGTTGTGCACTCATCGCTACGCAGCCTCGACTTCTCACGGGGCCACAGTGCGGTCCAATTCAATAGCAGCCCTGCAGAAGCACTGACAGGGAAAACCACCGATTGGGCGAGCATCCAAGAACTGCTGGATCGAGCAGCGGTGTTAGTGGCTTGGGAACAGCTGGGTATTGCTGATGTGGCGCTGGAACAAGCCTGCGAATACGCAAAACAACGGTATGCCTTCGGCCGTCCAATTGGCTCGTTTCAGGCTATAAAACATAAGCTCGCAGGTATGTATGTTAAGAATACTCTCGCTCGGAGTAACGCCTACTTCGGTGCTTGGGCATTGGCTAGCGGTAGCGATCAACTTCCTCTTGCGGCAGCAACGGCTCGAGTCGCCGCCATTCAAGCGTCAGTCTATGCAGCACAAGAGAACATACAAACCCACGGCGGTATGGGGTTCACTTGGGAGTTTGACTGCCAGTTCTATTATCGGCGCGCGAAATTGCTCAGCTTGGCAATCGGCTCCGAGCGCTACTGGCAAGATCGCTTGGTGACCGGACTCGACAATCAAACACCAAACGCCGCTTAAGATAAAAGATCACCAAGGAATCGAGCATGGACTTTAACGACACTGCTGAAGAAGCCACATTTCGCAACGAAGCTGCCGCTTGGCTCGCTAACAATCAGCTGACGGCCGAGGAAACGCAGGGACTTAATCGGTTACAGATCGCAAAGCTGTGGCAGAAGCGTAAACATGACGCAGGGTGGGCATGCCTTGGCTGGGACAGAAAATTTGGTGGCCGCGGAGCCTCTGCGATAGAGCGCGTTATTTGGGATCAGGAAGAGAGTAAGTACGATGTACCTTCCCGATTTTTTGTTATCGGTCAGGGCATGATTGGTCCAACTATTATGGCTTGGAGCACGCCGGAGTATTGTGAGCGCTTCTTGCCCAAGCTTGCGAGTGGTGAGGAAGTATGGTGCCAACTTTTTTCTGAACCTGCCGGCGGGTCGGATCTGGCCGCACTGCGCACCAAGGCAGAGCAGGATGGCGATGAGTGGATACTAAACGGCCAAAAAATTTGGACCTCAGGCGCCCATTATTCAGACTATGGCCTCATCGTGACGCGGACCGATACGAGTGTTGCGAAGCATAAGGGGCTCACCGTATTTATGGTCGACATGCGCTCTCCGGGCATTGAAATTAAGCCTATTAAACAACTCAATGGCGAATCAGATTTCAATGAAGTCTACTTCACCAACGTACGAATTCCCGACAGCTACCGTCTTGGCAGTGTGGGCCAAGGCTGGCAGGTCTGTTTAACCACATTGATGAATGAACGCTTAGCCATTGGCGGCGGCGGCCCCGGAGCCGACGTTAAGCTGGCAATAGACATTGCGCGTACTGTCGAAATCAATGGCAAGCCGGCCATCGAAGACAGCGCCGTCCGCGCAAAAATTGCCGAGTATCATGTGCTTGAGGCCGGTCTCAAGTACAACGGTTACCGGGCAATCACCGCACTATCGCGTGGAGAGCTCCCGGGACCAGAGAACTCTATTGGGAAATTAGTTGGCGCCCCCAAGCTTCAGTCGATTGCTTCATTCTGCATGGATTTACTCGAGGAGCATGGTGTACTGTGGGACGAGGCGCAGCCCTTATTTGACGGATTAGCACAGCGTTCTTACATGGGTGCTCCGGGGCTTAGAATAGCCGGCGGTACCGATGAAATAATGACCAATATTATCGCTGAACGTGTCCTGGGCCTTCCCCAAGATCCGCGCGCCGATAAAGGCATCGCTTTTAGCGACATACCCACGGGTGGTCATTCGTAGAGGCGAGCTTCTACAGCTCAAAGCGTTGCACCTTCGCACCTGTTTTCCGGCCGAAGAATCAGTACCCGGATTGTAAGAGAGAGACAGAAAAAAAAGAAAACAATAAGGCGCCGATTTATGGAAAAAAAATACTCCTATGCCGTTTACGGCGCGTTTTTTGGCGCGCTCTTTCCTATTGGCGCCATTGTATTAGATGTAATTGTACGAGGGCTCCCTGTCACCTTGAGCGGCGCTTACACGGCTCTTGAGACTCAGCCGCTCCATTGGATCATTTCGTCTGCACCGCTTTTTCTTGGCTTATTTGCTGCTATCGCGGGTACGCGACAAGATACGGCAGAGCAGCGGCAGCAAGAAGCCGAAACATTAGCCCATAATCTTGAATGGCTATTCAACACGATCCCCATCGGTATCGCAGCGTTTGATGTAAAGGGGCAGGTATTATCAGTAAATGATGCCTTTAAACACTTCGTCGAAGATAACGACGACTTCACCTCGCGTTTAATTTATGAAACGTCAGAACTTAGCCCCGAAAGCGGCACCAAAGAGGTCAGGCTATCACTCGCGGGCAAGGACAAATATGCCATGGCGGGTCGCGTTGTGTTTAGTGGATTGGGTGACACCCATAGCTGGATTTTTGCCGCCGACCTAACCGATCAGAAACAGCGAGAAGCCCAATTACTTCAGGCATCTAAGTTGGTGACCCTTGGCGAAATGGCTACGGGAACTGCCCACGAGCTCAATCAGCCACTTAATCACATCAAGTTACTGGCTGCCAATATCGAAAGCTTAGTCGCTAAAAGTGAAATAGATTCCGTTGCTATCCGTACAAAAACTCAAGCGATAAAAGCGTCGAGCGATCGTGCAGGAAAAATCATTCACCATATGCGGACTTTTGGGAGGACCGCACCTTCGGAGCTTGACGATGTATCGATTCGCGCCGCGGTCGATGGCGCTTTACTGTTACTCGCACACAAACTCAGGCAGCAAAGCATTAGCATGTCGACACAGATCCCAGCAGATTTACCGTTAGTCCGCGCCCAAGAAGGCCCGCTGGAACAAGTACTCATCAACATTATTAGCAATGCCATTGATGCAATCTCGAGCACCAGTCCTGCCGAACGATTGATTAACCTTGAAGCGTCAAGCACAACTACTGATGTAACCATTGTCATTAAAGATACCGGGGGAGGCATGTCACAGCATGAGTTAAACAATATTTTTGTGCCCTTCTTTACCTCCAAAGCAGTCGGTGATGGCACTGGCTTAGGCGGTTCGATAAGTTACGGTATTATTAAGAGCTTTTCAGGCCATATCAGTGCAACTAACGGTGCCGAGGGTGCCGAGGGTGCCGCGATAACGATCGTGCTTCCAAAGCTCTCTGGTTAACTTAGAGCAGACTTCGGGGCGTCAGAGTGCGCGTCATAACCTGAACCATGAGATTCAACAGCCTATGCGTATTTTGTTAGCAGGATCGACTGGAACAGCTGGGAAAGCAGTATTGCATGCCCTACTCCAAAGTAACCATTCTGTGGTGGCCGTTGCACGAACCCCTCCACGAACCCCTCCACGAACCCCTCCACAGGGATCGCAACACCCCAACCTCACGTGGCTGTCTTGGAAAGACCTTGATCGAGCATCACATGCCAGTGCACCCATAGATATTGTTATTTCTTGCTTAGCCAGTCGCTCGGGCAGCATTCAAGACAGTCATGACGTTGATTATCTAGCCAATCAACGGTTACTCGATTGGGCAAGTCAGCATGACATAGCTCAGTTTATATTGCTCTCAGCCATTTGCGTTCAGAAACCGCGACTCGCTTTTCAACACGCTAAATTGCGCTTCGAACACGCGCTGCGCAACGCCGAGATCCCGTGGACAATCATCCGCCCCACAGCATTTTTTAAATCGTTGGCTGGACAAATTCCAAGAATCCAACGGGGTAAGCCGTTTTTAGTCTTTGGTGACGGTGAGCTCACCGCTTGCAAACCCATTTCTGAGCGCGATCTCGCAGACTATATCCTCGCATGTATTGGCAACCCCCTGCGAATGAATCAAATCCTGCCAATTGGCGGGCCGGGGCCAGCCATCACCCCATTGGACCAAGCTGTGTTCTTGACTGATGCGTTTAAAAAGCCCATCGCCATACGCTCGGTCTCGCCCAAGATGTTTGATGCTGCTGAGTGGGGCCTGAATCGTTTTTCAAAATTATCCGAGTGGTGTCGCGATAAAGCCGAGTTTTGTCGTATCGGGAAATACTATGCGACTGAATCCATGCTGATCTGGGATGCAGTCCACGCCCGTTACTCAGCAGAACAAACCCCAGAAACAGGCAGCGATACCCTGGTCGGTTTTTATCAGAAAATTGCCTCGGGAGAGACATCGCAACCCTATCTAGGCGAGCACTCGCTGTTCTAGTTAATCCGCGTAAATACTGAACAATTGTGCTGCAGTGCCGCACAGTAACTTGTCATTATTAACCAGATAAGACGGCGAATTCACAGGCGAATCAGCGTACGCTGCGCTCCTACATTATTAGAGCACTTCTTTCATGCAAGATTCCACTACGCCCGTCCCCGGCTTTAGCGATCTCGGGCTACCGACATTTCTGGTCAACAATCTCGTCAAGCAAGGCTACACTGAACCAACCGCCATTCAAGCGGGAACTATTCCCACCTTGCTTACTGGCCGTGACGTGGTGGGTATCGCGCAAACCGGTACCGGCAAGACAGCAGCATTTGCACTTCCTATCCTCGCTGATATCGATCTAAAATTTGCGCGACCACAAGCACTAGTGCTGTGTCCTACCCGTGAGCTGTCAATGCAGGTTGCTGAGGCTTTCGAAACGTATGCTAAAAGCATGGCAGGCCTGCGTGTGCTCACCGTCTGTGGTGGTGCTGACATGCGCAACCAGTTGCGCGTCTTAAAGCAAGGCGTCCACATCGTAGTCGCTACACCAGGGCGTTTGCTCGACCACCTCAACCGAGGCACCGCTGATTTCAGCAATATCGCAACTGTAGTGCTCGATGAAGCCGATGAAATGCTGCGAATGGGCTTCATCGATGACGTTGACACCATCCTAGCCAAAACGCCAAAAGAGCGCCGAGTTGCGTTGTTTTCAGCGACTATGCCACCTCGCATACGACAGATTGCTGCAAAGCACCTGAAAGATCCGGTAGAAGTTGCCGTTTCTCAAGCATCGTCGACCAATGACAATATCGAACAATTCTATTGGTTTGCGAAAGGCGCGAGTAAAATTGAAGCGCTCAAGCGTATCCTCGCTTATGAACAAACTGATGGCGTTATCGTATTCACGCGAACGCGTGACAGTACCAGCAGCGTTGCAGAATCGCTGCGTCAAGCAGGTTACAAAGCGGCGCCGCTTAATGGCGATATGGATCAAAAGCTCCGCGTTCGTACGGTAGAACAACTTAAGTCAGGTGCTTTAGATATTCTTGTAGCAACCGATGTCGCGGCCCGTGGCCTAGACGTTGATCGAATCACTCACGTGATCAATCACGATATCCCTTTTGATGAAGAAGCCTATGTGCACCGTATTGGTCGTACAGGGCGCGCTGGGCGCTCAGGCAAAGCCATTTTATTTGTCACTCCTCGAGAAAAGCGATTACTGCACAATATTGAGCGTTTGACGAAGAAGAGTATTCAGGAACTGACGCTACCCTCTGAGCGTGCTATCGCAAAACGTAACTTGCGCGCGTTCGCCGTGCGTGTCGAGCAGCAACTTGAACAGGCGCCTACCGAAGAGCTGGCGCAGCTGATTGATGATCTCCATACCAACGGCAATGTAGATTATCGAGATATCGCGATCGCTCTCGCGGCGCTCAGTGGCGCGCCAGGCGCCGCAAAGCGTGAGAAGAAGCCCACAGCTAAAGCGACCGCTTCTGCTTATGATAGCTCGACTCAGCCAAGCGACAAGCGGCCCGCTAAAGAGCGCAAGCGTGAGAAATCGGGTGATAACTCGCTCGGGCAAGCCAGTCCTTTAAAGGGACATCCTGAAATTCCTATGGAGCGCTTTCGCGTCGAAGTTGGCCGGAAGCACGGTGTTGAGCCTAGAGAAATCATGGGCGCAGTGGCCAATGAGGCCGGTATTGAAGGCGAGTTTATTGGATTGATTAACATCCAAGAAAACTACTCGACCATTGACCTACCTGAAGGCATGCCAAAGCCCGTCCTCAAGCACTTAAAGAAGACGCGAGTTAAAGGCGTCAACCTAGGTATGGTGCGCGTTGGCTAGTCACGTAAGCAGGCTTGCGGGGCACTAAACGCTCCGCAGGTTCAGTTTGTGGCTTATCGACCTCCATGCCCTCGGCGTCAACAGCAGCAAGAACTAGCATCTCTCTACGATTTACACCACTATACGGGCGGGCAATGTCTACAGGCGACCAAAGCCGCTGACGCCCTCTTCTATCACCGCATTATCAAGAGGAAAAACTATGTTCAGCCATATTATGGTGGGTGCTAATGATATCGAGGCCTCCAAAGCTTTTTACGACGCCACGCTCACGGCCCTAGGGCACGGTCCAGGCGTTATTGATGACAAAGGCCGGTGTTTTTACATGACAGAGAGTGGCATTTTCGCTCTCTCACTGCCGATCGATGGCAACACGGCCTGTCACGGGAACGGCAGTACCATCGGATTTGCAGCAGCTACTCCAGATGCTGCCGATGCCTGGTACGCTGCGGGTTTAGCTGCGGGCGGAACTAGCTGCGAAGAAGCCCCGGGCGTTCGCTCGGGTGGTTTGGGTGATTTGTATCTCGCCTATTTGCGAGACCCCGCAGGCAACAAAATCTGCGCGCTCTGTCGCGTATAAAAAATAAGGGCAGCCCTCGGGCTGCCTTTTTTTATCGCCGTGACTTCGTGGCGTTAGCAAACGCTGAAGCAAATGCGCCGGACGGCGCCTTTTCAGCGGGCTTTTTCCCCGGCGCAGTCGGTTTCGAAGGTTTTTTATGGCGGCGTTCATCGCGGGACTGCTTATCTTGGGGCACCACGTCGTCATTGAGACGACAACTCAGAGCAATTCGTTTTCGATTGAGATCGACATCCATCACTTTGACTTTGATTATGTCTCCAGCTTTAACAACCTCGTGAGGGTCTTTCACAAACTTATCTGCCAGTGCTGAGATGTGCACTAAGCCATCTTGATGAACCCCCACATCCACAAACGCCCCAAAATTGGTCACGTTGGTCACGACGCCCTCAAGTAGCATTCCAGGCTCTAGATCAGAAACTTTCTCTACGCCCTCTTTAAACGTCGCCGTTTTGAATTCCGGTCTAGGATCGCGCCCGGGCTTATCGAGCTCACTCAAAATATCGACAATCGTCGGTAGACCCACCTGCTCATCAACAAATCGCTCCGCTTGCAGCGACTTTAAAAACGTACTGTTGCCAATAATCGTGTTTAAGTCACCACCCGCCGTTTGAACAATTTTATCGACCACTCTATAACTCTCAGGGTGTACTGCCGAGCGATCTAGGGGATTCCGGCCATTCATCACACGCAGAAACCCCGCTGCCTGCTCGTAGGTCTTATCTCCAATGCGGGGGACACTCTTCAAGGCGGCCCTATCGGCAAACATGCCATGTTCATCTCGATACTCGACCAAGTTACCAGCGGTCGTAGGGTTCAAACCAGACACGCGCATAAGTAGCGCACTTGACGCAGTGTTGACGTCTACACCGACGGCGTTTACGCAGTCTTCGATAACGGCGTCGAGGGAGCGTGACAACGCGAGTTGAGATACATCATGTTGGTACTGACCGACTCCAATAGATTTTGGCTCAATTTTTACCAGCTCAGCGAGGGGATCCTGCAATCGCCTTGCAATCGATACCGCCCCGCGAATCGTCACATCCAAGTCAGGAAGCTCGCGAGAGGCATACTCTGAGGCCGAGTAAATTGATGCCCCCGACTCATTCACCATAACTTTGGTCACTCGAAGCTCAGGCTTAGCATTAAGCATATCCGCAACAAAGCGCTCAGTTTCACGGCTGGCGGTACCGTTGCCTATCGCTATCAGCTCAATAGAATGCTTATTGATCAAAGCCAGAAGCACCGCTTCTGACTCGGCAATACGCTTTTGTGGTGGAGTGGGGAATATGGTGCAGTGGTCAACGACCTTACCCGTAGCATCAATCACAGCTACTTTGACACCGGTTCGCAAGCCAGGATCTAAACCGATAGTCGCGCGTGGCCCGGCGGGTGCAGCCAGCAAAAGATCTTTTAGATTTCTAGAAAATACATCAATAGCCTCTTGATCCGCACCTTCTCTGAGCTTTGACAGTAAATCCATCTCGAGATGCAAGCCGAGCTTGACCTTCCAGGTCCAGCGCACCACCTCCGATAGCCAGCGAGCCGTGGGCACATCGTTGA
This sequence comes from Luminiphilus sp., assembly GCA_036803865.1. Classification (GTDB taxonomy): domain Bacteria; phylum Pseudomonadota; class Gammaproteobacteria; order Pseudomonadales; family Halieaceae; genus Luminiphilus. Next base: position 14,642 of record DAIRTN010000030.1, on the reverse strand, counting down.
GATTCAACGACCAATGTCGCGCGATAATGCCTTCGCACGGATCTCGCTCACCGTCGAAGTCCAGCTGGATATTGAGCGTTAAAAAACCCTCATTTCGCCCGCGAAACATAGCGAGAGCTCGATGAGAAGGCGTGGTTTTAAGGGGTTCTTTGTGCTCGAAATAATCACTGAACTTCGCACCTTCATTTTCTTTACCGGGAACAACTGCTGCACACAATTTCCCCTCGTCCCATAACAGTTGACGCAGAGTTTGGATCAGCTCTGCATCCTCCGCAAAGCGTTCCATAAGAATATACTTCGCACCGTCCAGAGCCTCTTTGGTAGTGGTGATACCGAGAGCAGCATTGAGGTAATTATTTGCGGTGGCCTCTGGATCAAGCTGACTGTCAGCAAGCAATGCATCGGCTAAGGGGAGTAAGCCTGCCTCAATAGCTATTTGCCCTTTCGTTCTGCGCTTAGGCTTGTAGGGTAAATACAAGTCCTCTAGCCGACTCTTCGTGTCCGCCGCCAGAACTTTCTTCTCTAAATCGTCGGTAAGTTTATCTTGCTCTCGTATGCTCTTCAGAATCACCTCGCGGCGTTCTTCCATTTCGCGTAAATAACGAAGCCGGTTTTCCAGCTCACGCATTTGAATATCATCTAGCCCCCCCGTCACTTCTTTGCGGTAACGGGCGATAAACGGCACCGTGGCGCCCTCATCAAGCAAGCCCACCGCGGCGTCAATGTGCCGAACAGGGACCGCTAGTTCGCGGGCTATGGTCTCGTTGATGTTTATCATGCGCGGCTCTGACTCTGAACACTGGGAAGCGCGCGATTATGGCCTCAATGACTGCAACATACACTCTTGACCTGCAAGATTTTTCCTCTCACCTCTTTTGCTCGGAGCGAATACAAGTCTCGATCTTAACTAGCACGCAACACGGGGTTATCCTCAGAAGCCCATTGGGCCCATGAGCCATCATAGACTCGGCAGGTACGCCCGATTTGCTCCAGCGCAATCGCGAGAACACATGCGGTGATGCCGCTGCCACAGCTCGCGATAACGTCCCCTTCAGCCGGCACGCCGCTATCAATCAACATATTCTCAAGAGCATTAGCGTCTAAAAGTCGACCGGAGGTTTTATCGACACAGCGGCTAAACGGTACGTTAATGGCGCTCGGCATATGCCCGCTGGGAATGTTTGGGCGCGGTTCCGGTTCGATACCCGCAAAGCGTCCTACGGATCGCGCATCTAAAATTGCCGTTGCCGGGTCATCACAAGCCTTAAGCACGTCTTCCGTCGTCGCAAAACGATCACGCTGGAACACGGCATTAAAATTCCCCCGAGCTAACGTAGGGGGAAGTCCTGCTACCAATACCCCACCAGCAGAGCGCCATGCGTCTAGACCGCCACTGAGAATTGAGACCTTAGTATGCCCAAAAACTCGAAACATCCACCACGCGCGAGGCGCCGAAAACAACCCAGCTCCCTCATAAATCACAATATGGTCATCGCGATTAATACCAAGCTCAGCAGCTATATTCTCAAACAGCTCACTACTTGGTAGCGTATGAGGATAGGGGGAGTCGGCCTCTGAGATGGCGTCAATATCAAAGAATTGCGCGCCGGGAATATGGGCCTCCGCATACTCCGCCTGAGTATTGCGATTGGCGGAGGGCATGCACCAAGATGCATCGAAAACCTTCACAGCAGGATCATCTAAGACCTTAAGCAACCATTCTGCGCTAACAAGTATCATGCCTTTTACGCCTCCCTTTTAAAGCCGTGAACTCAACCATTAACGCAGCTATTTTTTTAACGACGCGCTTGTTTTTTAACGGCGAGATTGTTGTTTACCAGCGAGCTTTTGATTTAACGGCGCGCTTGTTTAGCGCCGAGCATCCATCGTAACTTAGCTGAGTGTCCATTGACTAAGGACCCGCTTGGTAAATCGTTACGTGCCTAAAGGAGGCTGACTCATCGAGATCGGGTACGGTATCGCTATCAGCGCGTGCGACCACGCGATAAGGCGCCACTGAAAAATCTTTTATTCGTGAATCGGCAATTAATACCGTTGAAGCGCGCTCTGTAAAATGTGCCACCCAAGGCATGTTATTGCGATCATAAAGAACGTCTGCAACAACGATGATATCAATATCTCCCTGGATACTATTAAAGTCTTGATGGGTAACCAGCTGAACCTCATTTATCTCAGCGTTAATACGACAGGCTTCAAGTGCAATCGGATCGAGATCACAAGCGACAACTTCTCGGGCTCCTGCCATAGCAGCAGCAATCGCTACAACCCCCGAGCCTGCGCCAAAATCGACGACGCGCTTACCCTTCACGAGCTCCGGGTGGTCGAGCAAAAGCCGCGCTAACACCTGACCCGACGCCCAACAAAATACCCAATACAAAGGCTGGGTCATAATGCGCTGTATAGCGTCATCATCGAGTGCGTACTGTGGGTAACTTTCATCAATAAGATAAAGCGCTATTTCCGGCACGTCATTGAGTCGCTGCGATACCAAGGCGCCATTGGGGATAATGTCACGAACAACGCGCTGTAACGCCTCCAAGCCGAAATGCGCTAGCTCTGCCATTTCATAACCTGCTCTGCGATACCGATCACACTGACCGCTAATAGCGCGGCACCGACGTAACTCATAAACGTTGCTGTGCCTGCTTGCAAGCTGTAGCGGTGAAAACGCTCGCCAAGCAAGTGCCCTACCCATGCACAAGGCAATAGCCACACATGATGGAAGAGCTGAAGGTCAATGCCCGACGCAACAAAGGCAATAAGCTTAATAGCCACCAGCACAAACCACAGCACTAAGAGCGTATCGCGCAACTGATAGGTCGGCATACGCGAAGCAGCTACGGGCACTACTAAGGGCGCTGCAATCAATGATATGCCACTGACGTAGCCTCCGATGGCCAGCAAAATAGCATCCCAAACGCCACCTGGACTCTTTATAGGTCGGCGCAACAAATAACTGATCGAGTAGCCCGAAATAATAAGCAAAATAACCAGCGAAACGACGTCACCAGGCAACACAATAAGGCCTGCAACACCCAGCAATTTTGGTAGCAACATGATGGGTATCGAGTACTTGAGAAATGCCCAATTGACGGTGGTCGGCACAGACGCTTCAGATTTACTCGACCGCCAACGCCGCCATTTAGCCTGAACCGCTATCAGTGCTGAAAAAAACAATAGGTGCACGGAGATGATAGGCAAAAATACTACGGGGTCATTGTGAATGATTAACAACAACGGCAGCGACAGCACCGAACCGCCAAAGCCTAGACCCGATCGAACGAAACCGCTCCATATGAAGCAGAGACCAATTAGGACTAAGGCTTGCGGACTGAGCGATTCCACAAATCGTTCAGCCGATCATCGACATCGAATAGTGCATCAGCTCGGGGCTAAAAATAGCTGCCGCGCATTGCCCTGCTGAAGCAGCTGTGCTCCAGAAGCACCCTTGAGACCTGATAATAGAAGCGATGTTTGTAACGAGGATGACAGCGCAGTGGCCATCATGCGTTGCTGGTAAGGCAATCCTGACTCGTAAACGGGCAATGCGTCCTCGAGTCTCCCGACTTCGGAGATTCGACCAATAAAACCCTCTAGGTGTGTCTCTAGCGCGTCTAAAAGCCTCGTGTCATCGGCAACATCAGGCGCCAGGACGAGTGCCCACGTCATATCTTTAGCCAGCTCACACTGAGCCACGTAAGGTCCCGGTAATCGCACGCCCCATTCTTCGGGCGCTATAAGAGACAAGTTCCAACCGTCTGAAATTCGATACAAATAATAGGTTTTCCCGGGGACAGCTCGAAAATCAAAGCGCGCCGACAGAACCAGAGTAGACAGGCAAAATTCCCTGAGAATCTGCTCACCTGTTTTAGCTTCAGGCTGAAAAGGACGAAGCGCGTTGAGTGCGTCTAGCACGGGCACTAAGCCTTTGCCTTGTGGATTGCCGTCGGGATTTATCTCTTCGTCAGTCATGGGCATCACAGCGTTTGGAGGATGTGTAGCATACGTGACAGCCAACAAAGCGGATTGGGCGAGACGATCAATCGACCAACTCAGGCTGACGTTGTAAAATTGCTGCTCTAAAATCAGCAGGGATAGGCATGCTTTTACGCGTACTCTTAGCGACGAAAACGCTGGTAAATGTCCCTCGAGCAGCCGCTTCGCCCGTTCTTAGATTACGCATCTCATAAGTGGCCGTAAGGCTGCTCGATCCCACCCTTGAAAAGCCAACAGCAACCTCGACCGTATCACCCGCTAAACACTCGCTGATGAAGTCGATATTAGCGTTCACTGAAAATGTCAGTGCGGGCTGCTCATGGAGTTTATTAAAATCCCAGCCCAACTCTGCCCAGTAATCGGACATTACCTCGTCTGCGACTACAAGATAATTGGCAAAATACATGTGCCCATTGGCGTCGGTATCGGCAAAGCGAATTCTCGCGGTGCCCACATAAGGAAGGTTCATGGCAGTTCCTGTTAATTCATGGAGAATGGTCGTAACAAGGTATCTCAGTGTTGGCGTTCACCACGGAGAAGCCTTATGGTAACCGAAGCAATGTTCGAGCGTTACTAATGGCGGGTCGTTATGTCACACGGCCCCCTCATCAGACGGGATGTACGCAATCACAATGATCCATCTCAGCATAAATCCAATCAACACTCAGCGATGCGCCCGAGTATTGAGACGATGACTCACCATCAACATCCCCATGCGGAGCCACCAGAGGAACCGCCAGCAACCCGAAAAATGGGCACGGTCATGGCGGGTATTGCATGGCTAATCATCATGGTTATGCTGACTGGCTTTTTTAGTGGCTGGCTTGATCGGCAAGTTAACCCGAACCAACACGTCACGACTGCTATCAATGGCCAAGGCCAGCGAGAAGTCGTACTCAAACGCAATCGCTCAGGGCACTACGTGGCGGATGGAACGATCAACGGCGTAGCCGTTACCTTTTTACTCGATACCGGCGCGACCGGCGTCGCAATAAGTCCAGCCATAGCGCGTGCAGCAGGTGCCACCCGTGGAAGGCCAATTGCGCTGCGCACGGCGAACGGCACCGCGCAGGGTTTTCTCACTGAACTAAACAGTGTGACCCTTGGTGATATTGAGCAATATGGGGTGCCGGCGACAATTTCTCCGGGCCTCGCGACCAAAGAGGTCTTACTGGGCATGTCATTCCTTAAGCACCTCGAACTGGTACAAAAAGGCGACACGCTCACATTAAAGCAATGACTAAAAAGGCACTTCTACTTCGCGCCAGAAAGCCTTATCATTCGCCCCCTTAAGATTCGCCATCTAGCATTTTCCACTTCAAAATCATCGACTCACGGAGCTCTCGATCATTATGAATACCAATCTCGTTGCCGCTATTTTTATGCTCGTCGTTTCCGGCATTATTTGGGCAAGTACAACCACTAACAATCCAACGTGGACTGGCAACCGAAACATATGTGTCGGTGAATGCTATACATCTTGGAAAGAAGCCAATGACGGCGGTATCGCCTCTTTGGAGCAGTCAAAGCAGGAAGCGCTGGCAGCAGCATCACCCGAAGCATTGGGTGAAGCCTATTACGGTCAGTGCGTCGCTTGTCACGGTGGTAACGGTGAAGGCGGTATTGGTCCGCAGTTACAAGGACAGGCAGCAGCTGACATTATGGCCAAGTTAACCGCGTATCGCGGAGGCGAGCAACGAGGTGCGCAGTCGGCGATGATGTGGCCTGTTGCGAAGCCCATGAGCGATGACAATATCAGCAATCTTGCGGCTTACATCGCCTCAATGTGACACATAGGTATACCGAGAACGCCGCGTATTGCGGCGTTTTTTTTGCCCCCAAAACAGTTAACCGTGTCTAATTACAGAGCGTATTCGATTGCTCAGACTACTTTTTGCCAACAGCTTGCGAGGCAATAGACGCTAACGCCTGCCCTGTGCGTTTGGTATCAAACCAATCGCTAGACAACAGCACTGCGCTGACTATCGTCAGCAACAACCCTGCCATCTGCCACGGGCCGTCAGAGATAACAAGAGACAGAGACGCGAGGACTACTAGCTGACGCGGAGCATCGATACAAACGCAGTATCGCCAAGGCCTCGCGTCTAGCCATGCTGCGGTAGCAACACCCGTCCACATGAGTAATCCCCACCACAGCCAATAAACAGCAACACTCATTGTATGAAGCTGGCCATAGGCGAGTAACCCTGTGGCAAACAGCAGTTGCACGCCGGCATAAATCTTTACGGCTTGGGATACGATCGGATCGTATGGTTCAAACGCCACAAGGTCATTCTTGAGCCTCAACGCTTGATGCGCAGCCGCCTCTGGCTGCCACCCGGTACGAGCAATCGGAACACGCAGTCGGTCTCTCCAATGACGCGCCCCGCGTATGTCATTCGCGATGTCGGTGTATATATGCGTCAGCGCCACTAAAGGATTCCACGTGCGAATCGCACCACGAATGCCGTAAATGCACGGCACATCGGGCAGCTCGCGCTGATACGTTCCAAACAGGCGATCCCATACAATGAATACACCACCATAGTTGCGATCTAGATAACGATCATTTTGTGCATGATGAACGCGATGATTCGAGGGCGATACGAAAAACCATTCAAACCAGCCGAGCTCAGGCACATGCTGGGTATGCACCCAAAATTGATAAATAAGGTTGATCGCTCCTACCGTGACGATGACGTGTGCAGGAATACCGACGATATACATTGGGATATAAAACAACCATCCCAATAGAAAACCTGTGCTTGTTTGACGCAGAGCCGTCGCCAAGTTGTAATCTTCGCTCTGATGATGAACCACATGTGCCGCCCAAAGGATCTGTCGCTCATGCCCTAGGCGATGCAGCCAGTAATAACAAAAATCATAGAGTACGAAGGCCACAAGCCAGGTCACCCAGGCATTCGCGGGCCAAAGGGCCACCACGGTCAGATCAGTGACTTGTTGATAGACCCATCCGCCAATACCCAAAAGAACAAATTTTCGAGCCTGGCTCATTATGCCCAGCATCAAGCTAGAGAAAGTGTCATTGAGTCGATACGTATCGAGGCCGCGCCTGCGCCCCCAAACAATTTCAAGAACGATCGCGATAAGGAAAAAAGGGATGGCGTAAGCAATGATATCCATCGGGGGACAATAGCATGCCATTTAGAGAAGACCCACGCCAGCACGTTGCTGACGCGGGGAAAAACACTCAGAAGCTGTAGGCAAACTCCAGCTCATACTGGTCCATTGACAACTCAATTTGCTGTGTAGGGTCAAACAAATTGGGCCCAGACACGGACTTTTCTGGAGCATACATAACTGCAAATGACAGCTCGTGACCATTGTCACGCTCAACACTGAATCCAAAGGTAAAGTGTTGCTCAACCACTGCAGGCGCGACAATATTCACCAGCACATTCTCTGCGCTGATGGGCTGTTCGCCGTAGTTGTAGCCCGCACGCCACGTTAAGCTCCCGTTTTGATCCGGCTTCCATTCTGCCCCCACCTGGTACACGGTGACATCATCCCAGCCAAAACCAAAGCCACTTGAACCACCCGCACAGCTTTCTAGATCCATACCACCCTGACCGGCGGTAGGGCACATGCCAACATTAGTAAGGGGGTTAGCTACTGAATCAACGTCGCTGTAGTACGTTTTTTCGATATCAAGATGAAAACGCATTCCGGGTGCAGCTTCGAAACTCATGCCAATTTTCGCGGTAGCGGGAACATCGAAGTTACCGCCTTTTGCGAATAGATCGCTGTAATCTCCAAACTCATCCATGCTGATCTTGGTTTGGTACGCGGCTTGGAATGCCAACGATGGGCTCGCATTCCAAATTGCGCCTACTTTTGCACCGACACCAAAGCTATCGTCATCACCATTGTTACTTAAGCTTTGTGGGAAGGCAGCACCGCCGGACTCGGCAAAGGTTTTCGTATAGGGCGCAAACGACGTTAAGCCGTCTGCCTTGAACATCTGATAACCGAATATCGGGGCTATACCTAACGCGAGGCTGTCGTTCAGTTTGAAACTGTAGGTCACCTCAAGAAACGCTTGGTTCAAATTTACCCCAGTAACTCCAGCACCAAAGGTACCGGGCAACGTCATTACAGGCGCTGGGCCCGGGCCGTCGGGATCAAACATAGCGGTCCCACTGCGATACTCGGTGTTCATGCCACCTCGGCCGTAGAATGACAATGTGAGTGCGCTCGTTTCGCTCAGGTGCCAATTTTTCGCTACATAAGGAATCGGGAAGTAATCGTTGTCACTTTCAACAGTACCTGCACCTAGAGAAAATGCGCCAAACTGACCATTGAGTTGGCTTTGCGTCACGCTGTATTCGCGGCGCGGAGAGAAAATCGCCAAGCCAAGGTTTAGCTCGTCATCCACTAAAATCCCCGATGCAGGGTTGTTTGCCACATCGATAGCCATAGTCGGCATCGCATCACCCGCACCGGCCATGGCCTTACTGTGGGTGCCTATACCGTGAGTAAAATAGCCGTTCGTAGCCAATGCTGACGAGGACATAGCGGCGCTGATCGCGACCGCCATCAAACCACGCTGTAGTTGAGAATGTTTCATAAAAAAACTCCCGATCGTTGAATGGTCTGCTTCGCGTTGCTTGCAACGGCGTTCGCAACCTTTGTTATGCTTATACGCTATGACGTTATAACTGAAAATTAGCACGAAGTCATCGGTGTGTTAAAAAATTTCATCACACAATGATACTCTAGTTCCAGAACTCGACGTAGTCGCTCACTTTCACCGCTATTAAACAAAGCATGAGAATCCCTATGGCCACATCCTTACGGTACTTGCTAATAAGCTGTTTACTACTCGCCTCACTGTCAACCTATGCGGCATCTTGGACCGCAAGTATCGAGCGCGACCGATGGGGCGTCCCGCACATTAAAGGCGTAAGCGATGCTGACGCCGCCTTTGGTTTGGCTTTTGCACAAGCCGAGGATACGTGGGGGGTCATCGAGGCGTCTATTCCGTACTATCGTGGCACTGCGGGACGCTATTTTGGGCCCGACGCCGCGCGGAGCGACTATCTAGTCCATTGGCTGGGATTATGGGAAGACATGGACAGAGGCTACGACAGCGATCTTCCGCTCTCTACACGCGAATATGTCGAGGCATTTGCTGCGGGTCTCAATACCTATGCACAAGAACATCCCAATCGAGTCACTCTCGACGTCCTACCCATTACCGGTAAAGACATTGTCGCGGCCCACATGCTTAGACACATTATGTTCTACGGCTTCGAAGCCACGATAAAAGAACTGACCGGCCCAACACGCGCACAACCGACAGCTCAGGGTACGGTGATCCGCGACGGCAAACCCCAAGGCTCAAATGCAATAGCCGTTGGCCCGAATCGAAGTAGTGATGGCTCCACCATGCTGGTCATCAACTCTCATCAACCTTTAACAGGTCCCGTGGCTTGGTATGAAGCACATCTAGAGTCAGATGCGGGCTTAAACGTCATGGGAGGATTGTTCCCGGGAGCACCCACTATTGGCGTTGGATTCACTGCTAATACGGCATGGGGCGCAACAGTCAATAAACCCGATTTAATCGATGTTTACGTGCTGGCGATGAACCCCGATGATGAAAATCAGTATGCGCTCGACGGTCAATGGCAAGATCTAGAAAGCCAGGAGATCGAGCTCGATGTTTTAATTTGGGGCTTCATCCCCTGGTCTGTGACGGAAACGATCTATCGGTCCGTTCACGGACCAGTAATGAAAACAGAGCACGGTGTCTACGCTGTTCGCTACGCAGGCATGGGAGAACTTCGTCAAGTCGAGCAATGGCTTGCAATGAACAAAGCACATAATTTCGAGACATGGAGAGCGGCGGTGGCTCTCAATCACATTCAAAGTTTTAATTTTGTTTATGCAGGAAAAGACCAAGACATTTACTTTGTGCACAACTCAGAAATGCCCGAGCGACTCCCTGGCTGGGATTGGCAGCAATACCTTCCAGGCGACCGCAGTGAGCTAATCTGGGAAAACTATTTAGCGTTTGATTTGCTACCACAAGTACAAAACCCAGCATCGGGATTTATTCTCAGCACCAATCAAACGCCATTCGCGATTTCCGACAGTGGGAGTAATCCAACACCTAATGGTCATCAAGCGACTGCGGGCTGGCAAACGCGCATGACTAATCGCGCAGTACGAGGGCTTGAGCTGTTTGCGGACAACGAGAAAATATCCAAAGAAACCTTACTCGCTATAAAACATGACAACGCCTACTCAGAGGATTACCGCGGCATGGCATTTTTGCGAGAAGTGACTGCACTCAAGGGTCAAAACGAACAGCAGCAAGAAGCACAAGCCATTCTCAAAGAATGGAACCGAGGCACTGACACCGCCAATCGAGGTGCCGCATTGGGAGTCTGCATCCTAAAAGCTGAGTGGATTTCTGAAAGCTACGGCACGGCGCGCCCCGACCCTCAAGACGCACTCGATGATTGTATCGATGAGGTTATTGCAATGCGTGGCACACTGACGCCCAGCTGGGGCGACGTTAATAAACACGGCAGGGACGATACACACCTGCCTATTGCGGGCGGACCAGATACTTTGCGGGCTGCCTATAGTGGTGAAGACCATGACGATCACCAGCACATAACGGCGGGAGATGGCCTTTACTATTTAGTGCGCTGGGACGCACAGGGCCAGCAAGAAGTGCTCGGCGTTCATCAGTATGGAAACCATTTCGATGATCCGAGCCACCCACACTTCCAGAGTCAAGTTGATGACTTTGTGAGCGAAACCATGCATGAAGCGTTGTTTGACGCTGAGAAACGCCAACCGTTTGTCGAACGCCGCTACCGGGTGAGTAGCAGTTATTAGTTGCTGCGCAATCCGCTATCGGACACCGGCTACTTAAACCTCCGCGGCCATCCAGCTCGCCTGACTGATGGCCGCCTTAGCATCCAACTCATTAGCTTCAAAGGCTCCTCCCACCAGCTCGGCAGGTAGGCCTGCCGACAATAACTCTTCATAAAGCGACCGTTCGGGTTCTTGGCCGGCGCATATAATCACCGTATCAACCGGCAGACATTCAGGCTGATTAGCTACCAGTAAATGCAAGCCCTCGTCGTCGATGCGCACGTAATCAACTCCGTTCATCATATTGACACCGCGACGACCCAACGTCAGCCTGTGAGTCCAGCCAGTCGTTTTTCCAAGCCCACGTCCAACGGGCGTGTCTTTGCGTTGCAATAACCAGACGGTTCTGTCTGCCTTAGCAACGTCAGGCTCAATTCCGGTGACACCACCGCGGGGATGATTCTCGAAATCGATGCCCCATTCACGGGCAAAGACATCGATATCCATCGCGGCGGATGGCCCTTCATGGGTAATCAAATCGGTAACGTCAAATCCGATACCCCCAGCACCCACAACAGCTACATTTTTACCAACGGGCTTAGCGCCGTTAATAGCATCGACATAACCCATTACCATTGGGTGATCGACACCCTGAATATCGGGCGTTCGAGGACTAATTCCCGTTGCGACAATGATGTGATCATAATTCTCAGCTTGAAGCATGCTTACATCGACGCGAGTATTAAGACGGCGCTCAACACCCACCTTGCGTAGCTGATGATCGTAATAGCGCAGAGTTTCATAGAACTCCTCTTTACCGGGTACACGCTTCGCCAAATTAAACTGACCACCAATCTCGTTGGAAGCGTCAAATAGCGTGACTCGATGGCCGCGCTCCGCTGCAACACAGGCATACGCGAGTCCAGCAGGGCCTGCTCCAATCACCGCGATGTTTTTTACCGCATTAGTCGGAAGGTAGTTCAGCAACGTTTCATTGCACGCACGAGGATTAACCAAACAAGAGGTCATCTTGAAACTAAATGTGTGATCTAGACACGCCTGATTGCACGCAATGCAGGTATTAATTTCCTGACTCTTACCTTCAGCCGCCTTTTGCATAAACTGGCTGTCTGCCAGCATGGGGCGCGCCATCGATACTAAGTCCGCATCACCTCGTTCGAGCACAGCCTCGGCAACATCGGGCATATTGATGCGATTCGACGTAATCACAGGTATCGACACTTCTTGTCGCACACGGTGAGTTACGCTTGTGAAAGCAGCACGGGGCACCATCGTGGCGATCGTTGGCACCTGGGACTCATGCCACGTGAAGTGCGTCGAAATAATCGACGCACCGGCTTTTTCAATTTCACGAGCCAAGAGTGCGACCTCATCCCAGCTCATACCGCCTTGCAGCATATCCATCGCGGCAATGCGAAAAATCACAATGAAATCGTCGCCGACAGCGGCACGAACGCGCCTGACGACCTCGAGCGGGAAGCGCATACGGTTCTCATAACTACCACCCCACTGATCAGATCGTCGATTCGTTTTTTCAACGAGAAAAGTGGACAGCAGGTAACCGGCAGAACCAATAATTTCAACACCATCGTATCCAGCTTGCTGAGCCAATAGCGCACAGTTAGCGTGATCAGCAATTTGCTTCTCTATACCGGCTTCATCCAGCTCATGAGGCGTTAGCTTACTAATTCGCGAGCGCACCTTTGAGGGTGCTACCAGTTCCTCGTTGTGGGCCAGTGGACCCATATGCAGAATTTGGAGACATATTTTTACATCAGGAGCCGCTTTATGAACCGCAGACGTCACAATTTTGTGGCCATCGGCTTCCGCCTGCGTGTTCAATTTCGAGGCAGAAAACGCCACGTTACCGTGTTCGTCCTTCACCGCTATGCCACCCTCCTCGTTCGGAGAAATGCCACCCGTAATAATCATGCCAATACCACCGGCCGCGCGCTCAGCATAAAAAGCCGCCATTCGCTCGAAGCCATCGGGCATCTCTTCCAGCCCTGTATGCATCGAGCCCATAATTGAACGATTGCGAATCGTTGTGAAACCTAAATCCAAGGGCTCAAAAAGATGGGGATATTGCTGAATACCCGGTAAATCGACTGACTGATTCATGTATCTCATGCTCCACAACTATGCAGGATCGGCGTTTTCGAGCCCCCGCTACATTCAGATGATATTGCTGGCTCGCAATTGTTCAGGGTCTAACCCTAACTCGGTAACGATCGCATCGCTATCTTGACCTGTCACCGGGCAGCGTCCAACCGCGGGAACCGTCTTGCTAAAACGCGGCGCGGGTGCTGGCTGTACAACGTTATCGGGAGAGATAAAGGTTCCGCGAGCCACGTTGTGTGGATGTGCCGCCGCTTCTGTAAAATTAAGAGCGGGTGCATAACATGCATCTGTCCCTTCAAGCAGCTCCGACCAGTGGTCCCGATTCTTACTTGCAAAAATTTGGGCCATTTTCTCCTTTCCAGCAGGCCACTGAGACTTATCCCACTGGTTGTTGAACAACGGGTCATCAGCAAGGCCCAGCTTATCCAAAAGCAGCGCGTAAAACTGCGGCTCTAACGGACAGATAGTAATGGGTTTACCGTCGGCACAGCGATAGGTGTCGTGCCAAGGAGAGCCGAAATCAGCCCACCCCAAGCCGGGTTCGTCAGATATTTGTCCCGTATTACGCATCATAAGTAAAAGAGATGAAATGTATGCCGAGCCATCGGTAATTGCGGCATCGATCACCTGCCCTTCGCCCGTTTTTTGAGCGTGAATGAACGCGCTCAACAGTCCAAACAGCAAGATCATAGTGCCGCCACCTACATCACCGACGAGGGTAAGTGGGGCCGTTGGCGGACGCTCGGCGCTCGCACCTGCCGACAGTGCACCACTCAAGGCAATGTAATTGGGATCATGACCCGCGGCATGCGCAAGCGGCCCACTTTGACCCCAACCCGTCATTCGGCCAAAGATTAATGCTGGGTTACGCGCGTGGCAGACGTCGGGGCCTAAGCCAAGACGCTCCATGACACCGGGTCTAAAGCCCTCAATCAGGATATCAGCAGATTCTATAAGCGAGAGCACAATCGCTGTCGATTCAGGCTTCTTTAAATCCAAAGCCAAAGAGCGCTTTCCACGGTTATAGAACGTCTGATTGGCTTGTGCTTGCGCGTCGGGCTCGGCATTCGCGTTAGGTGCGCGACGCTCTACGAGAATCACGTCAGCACCCATGTCGGCGAGCATCATGCCTGCGCACGGCGCAGGGCCAATACCTGCAATTTCTATCACTTTAATACCCGAAAGAGGCCCCTTCGACATGGTGTTCTCCTTGTTGCTTTTACAGTGTGTTTTGGTGCGCGTGTGATACAAGCATAGGCACACCCGTGTCGTGCTCGCCCGACATCATAAACGCATTGGTGCGATCTGGTTCAAGAACGGGGTGAAAAATTGTGGCCTATAAAGCAAAAGAGCTATTTTCACACAGAAGCGACTGCTCATTATTCCGGGCAACTGCATAACAACCAATCCGCAGATCTCAATCGCATTTACAGCCACACGCTGTAGCCTGATAATACAAGGCATTGATCACCGGCATCGGGCGCTCAAACCCAATCCCGCAATAATTTCTATGAGCTTGTTTCTAGACGCAGACAGCAGCATGGTTCGGGCTTGTCCTGTGACCGCTTTACTGCGGCTTAGTTAGCAGCACCGTAGATAACAGCACTTTATACAACGGCACCTTATACAAC
>DAIRTN010000029.1:12882-31111 GCA_036803865.1 Luminiphilus sp. | reverse complement strand
TCGTATTAGGCTGCCATTAGTTGCGGCACCGCTGACGCCTTAAAGGCAGTAGGCAACAAGCACATAAAAAAGCCGGCAAACATTGAATGTCTTGCCGGCTAGTAAATGCGCGATTGTTTATTTCTCGAGGACCTTATTCATCGAGGAAACTGCGCAGATAATCTGAACGAGTAGGGTGGCGCAGCTTTCGAAGCGCTTTCGCTTCGATCTGGCGGATCCGCTCTCGAGTAACATCAAACTGCTTGCCCACTTCTTCAAGTGTATGGTCGGTATTCATGTCGATACCAAACCGCATACGCAAGACCTTGGCTTCTCTTGCTGTAAGCCCTGCTAAAACGTCTTTGGTTGCTTCCATGAGGCCTTCATCGGTTGCCGAATCCACGGGACTGGCAATCGTGTTGTCTTCGATGAAGTCACCCAAATGAGAATCCTCATCATCACCGATGGGCGTCTCCATCGAGATTGGCTCTTTAGCGATCTTGAGTACTTTACGTACTTTATCTTCTGGCATATCCATACGCTCGCCCAGCTCTTCAGGTGTGGGCTCACGACCCATCTCTTGGAGCATCTGACGCGAGATACGATTGAGTTTGTTGATCGTTTCAATCATGTGTACCGGGATACGAATTGTTCGTGCTTGGTCAGCGATAGAGCGAGTGATCGCCTGTCGAATCCACCATGTGGCATAGGTTGAGAACTTATAACCACGGCGGTATTCAAACTTATCAACCGCTTTCATGAGGCCAATATTGCCTTCTTGAATGAGATCTAGGAACTGGAGGCCTCGGTTGGTGTATTTCTTGGCAATCGAAATAACAAGCCGCAAGTTAGCTTCGACCATTTCTTTCTTGGCGCGTCGCGCGCGGGCTTCGCCCATGCTCATTCGGCGGTTAATTTCTTTGATTTCAGTGACGGTCAGGCCTGTTGCACTTTCGACTTCAGCAATACGGCGCTGCATACGTTGAATGTCATCTTTGTGAACATTAATACGAGCGCCAATTTCTTTTTTACGCGCGACTCGAGATACCCAGCGACTGTCGCTCTCTGTGCCCTGGAAACTTTTGATGAACTCTTTGCGGTCCATACGACATTCGCGCACCGCAATCCGCATAATTTCACGTTCTTGCTCGCGTACTTTTAGCAGCGCTAGGCGTGGCTCATTGATCAGTGGATCAAACACCTTAGGCGTAAGCTTGAAGAATTTAAATAACTCGCCGAGCTTATCCATTTCAGCAATGCTTTTCTTGTCATTGCGCCCGTTGCTTACCAGTATTTTTTCAGTCTTTGTGCACTGACGCTTTAGCGCGGAGAAACGTTTCTTGGCTTCTACAGGATCTGGCCCGGAGTCAGTTTCGGCATCGTCATCGGAGGTATTGGCCGCGGCCGCTGCAGTTTGCTCTGCGATCTCTTGGGCCGATGGGACGTGAGAGGCAGGATCAAGGTAGCCCACCAAGATGTCAGTGAGTTTGCGCTCTTCCTTGGCGACGAGATCGTATTCGCCACACAACCTTCGCACTGTGCCGGGATAGTGGGCGAGGGCGGCCATGAGTTCACGGGTGCCTTCTTCGATGCGCTTGGCAATAACGATCTCGCCCTCGCGCGTGAGTAGCTCTACCGTACCCATCTCACGCATGTACATGCGCACGGGGTCTGTTGTTCTGCCCGCCTCGTTCTCTACGGCAGCAAGCGCTGCGGCTGCTTCAGCAGCTGCTATCTCATCGGCCGACCTATCTCCCTCTGTCAGGATCAGATCGTCAGCGTCGGGCGCCTGCTCGAACACCTGAATGCCCATGTCGTTGATCATCTGGATGATGTCTTCGACTTGATCCGGCTCAGAAATATCCTGTGGGAGGTGGTCGTTAACTTCGGCGTATGTCAGGTAGCCCTGCTCTTTGCCTTTGGCGATAAGTGCTTTAAGGCGCGACTGCTGGTGCACTTTGTCGGTCATTCTTAACCCTGCGTTATTTGAGCGAAAATAAGTTCGCGATTCTAGCGTACGGAGAGGGGCTTCGGCCACGCGAAACAGTTGATTTGGTCACTATTTGGGCAATTTTTTGTTTTTTTCACCGCTGGGGCTAAGTTTCGGCTGAAATTTGACAAGAATCAAGTGCTTGTAGCCGCTGTTACGGCCATTCGTAGGGCAAGCGCAAGATCAGAGGCTGAGTCTAAGCAGTCAAAGGTTGCTCAAAAGTGATGCATAGAGAATGTGTGCATGGTGAATGTAGGCATGAAGAATTGATGTATACAGAATTGATGTATCAAGACACACTTAGTCTTTAGTAGCATTGCAAATGTGCCACGCCCATAACAATAACAGGGCGTACGATAACAGGGTGTAAATAATGAGCGTAATTACGATTGATGCGATGGTCATTGGTGCCGGTGTCGCAGGGCTATATCAGCTCCACCGATTGAGAGAGGCCGGTTACACTGTTACCTGCGTTGACGCCGCACCCGATATCGGTGGCACCTGGCACTGGAACTGCTACCCAGGCGCTAGGCTAGATTCCCCCTCTTATACCTACCAGTACTGGTTCTCGGAGGACCTTTACAACGAGTGGGAGTGGTCAGAGCGATTCGCAACGCAACCGGAAATCAAGCGTTATTTCAAATACGTGGCAGACAAGCTTGAGCTTTGGCCCGACATAGCGCTTAACACTCGGATCGCCAGCGCAGTGTGGCAGGAGAAGCAATGTGTTTGGCTTATAACCAGCGAGTGCGGTAAGACATGGCACGCTCGTTATCTAATCAGCTGCATGGGTATGTTGTCGGCGCCTAACGCGCCGCTGTTCCCCAATCAAGACGCCTTCACCGGCACAGTACTGCACACCGCACGGTGGCCCCAAGAAGGCATTGATCTTAGCGGTAAGCGAGTCGGTGTTGTTGGGGTGGGAGCGACGGGAATTCAGGTGATTCAGACTATTGCCCCCGATGTTGAGCAGCTCTACGTATTCCAGCGCACGCCGCAGTACGCCGTTAAGATGAACAATCATCCGCTGACCGAAAAAGACCATGAATTTTGGCGCTCTCAGTATCCGACAATGCGACACTCTCTCCACACAACTTTTGGAGGCTTTGAATGGAATGTTCCTGAGGTTGGCGTTGCCGCGGAAATGACTTCCGAAGAGCGATTAGAGGTGCTCGAGGATTGCTGGCAGGACGGCAGTTTGAAAATGTGGGTTGGCACGTACCCGGAGGTCTTAGCCGATGAGTCGATCAACGCGGAAGCCTCTGAATTTGTCCGCGCAAAAATACGACCGCGGATTAATGATCCGGCAGTTGCAGACAAGCTGATTCCTCAACACTATGGCTTTGGCACTTATCGGGTTCCCTTGGAAACCAACTATTACGACGCATTTAATCGGGATAACGTGCATCTCGTAGACGTGAAAGCCCATCCGATTGAAGCATTTACCTCGCATGGACTTAGGGTCGATGGGCAGGACTACGCGCTTGATGTGCTCATTTTTGCAACGGGGTTTGATGCAGGCACTGGCGCGCTCTCTCGATTAGATATCCGAGGTGTAAACGGGCAATCCCTGGGTGAGCTTTGGCAGCGAGATATTCGTTCGACTCTCGGACTTCAAGTGCACGGCTTTCCGAATTTATTCACAGTAGCGGGCCCCCTTGCTCCCTCAACGGCGTTTTGCAATATGACCACCTGCTTACAGCAGCAGGTTGACTGGATCACGGACGCTGTTTTGTTTATGCGTGCGCAGGGGAAATCACAAATGGAAGCCTCTGCTGAAAAAGAAGAGGAATGGATTAAACACCACGACGAAGTAGCGGAAAGCACCTTGCTCATGAGCACCAACAGTTGGTACACCGGTGCCAATATAGAGGGAAAACCTCGGCGGCTGCTCTCTTACGTGGGGGGCGTAGGCGTTTACAAAGAGATTTGCGAAGACGTTCGTGCAAACGACTTTGAGGGATTTCACATAAGCTGAGTGTGTGTAAATCAACAATTAATTGTCGTCGGCAATGGCCGCACATTGGCAGCAAGCGCCACCACTGCCGATATTAGTTACCTAGGTAAGTTAGCTGCGACCTGCGAGGGTGCGAATTTTCTGAGTCAGGGTGATGAGCTCACGCTTCTCATCACCGCTAAGTTCGGCGTAGTCTCGCGATTTCAGGTAGTCAATGCGTGTTCTTAGCTCTTCATTTTGTTGCATTTTCATGAGGCGTTCCATCAATGCGGCGAACAATGCCTCGCGACCTTCATCATCGTCGAGGGCTTCTTTACCCGCCAGTTCGGTTAATAGCTGCCCTTCAGGTGTGCCGTACCAAAAGCCGAGCAAGGCTGCGGTTGTCGTATCTGGATCGCTTTGAATTTGGGTTAAAAACTCTTTGAGTAAGAGGAGGTCGCGCCTGTCGACTGCAGGAAGACCATCGATGGCGACGTTTTGCGCCAGCGCTGGGTTCAATACTAAAAGCCCTAGTATTTTATGAATATCATTATTGGCCGTGGGAGTCAGGCTGTCATCGATTGTCTCTATGAACGGCGCATCTGCGGAAGAATCGCCATTACCCAGTGCCATGCCATCGATATCTGCATAATGGTCTGAAAACGCTTCAGGCCTCGACAGATCGGAGTAGCTGTCTGTTTGAGAACTTGCGAGTTCGTTCATCGGTAATGCTGAGCCCTGGGAAGGACGACGGCTGTACTCGGACGCCGTGCTGTCGCGCTCGCTGGGTGCTTGCAGGCGTTTGAGGGAGTCGACATCAATACCCGTTCGCTCGGCAAGCGCCTGATACATTAACGTTTTGAACACGCCCTCAGGAAGCTGTTGTAGGTAGGGTGCAGCCACCTTAGAGAAGCGTGCGCGACCATCGAGGGTGGTTACATCAATACCTTGTTCGAGTTGATCAAAAAGGAAGACCTCGAGGGGCGAGGCCTGTGTAAACAAATGCTCGAGATGCCCTTGGCCTTTGGCGCGCACCAGTGAGTCTGGATCTTCGCCTTCTGGTAGGAACAAAAACCGCACCTGACGACCGTCTTGCATGACGGGCAACGCGGCTTCAAGGCCACGAAACGCCGCTTTACGTCCGGCTTCATCGCCGTCGAAACAAAAAATAACTTCGGGTACATGTCTAAAAAGTCGATCAAGATGAGCTTCGCTCGTCGCGGTGCCTAATGTTGCTACGGCGTAGTTGATACCGTGCTGGGCGAGGGCAATGACATCCATATAGCCTTCGACAACGACAATGCGTTCGAGGCTGCGATTTGCTTTGCGTGCTTGATAAAGTCCGTAGAGCTCACGGGACTTATGGAAGACAGGTGTCTCGGGTGAATTCAGATACTTGGGCTTGTCATCACCCAATACGCGGCCACCAAAGGCAATGACGCGACCTCGCGCATCGACAATGGGGAAGATAATACGGTCGCGGAATCGGTCGTACACTCGACCTTTATCATTTTTGACCAGCATCCCCGTTGTCATAAGTAGCTGTTGCTTCTCCTCGCTGTTACCCGCCGCAGCAATGAGATTATCCCACCCAGGCGGTGCGAAGCCGACGCGGAATAGTTTTGCGATTTCACCGCTTAAGCCGCGACTTTTTAGGTACTTTACGGCACGTTTTGCATCCGGGTGTTTGCGAAGGCTGTGCTCATAGAAGCGAGTTGCTTGCTCTAACTGCTCAAAGAGAGGGCGCTGGGTGTCCTGTCTCGACGCTTCGCCCGGCCGGCTTTCCTCTTTGGGCACTTCTAAACCGGCAGTTTGTGCGAGCGATTCCACCGCCTGAGGAAATTCTAACCGCTCGTAATCCATGAGAAAGCCGAGTGCGTTGCCTCCCGCGCCACAGCCAAAGCAGTAAAAGAATTGTTTGTCGGGATTAACGCTGAATGAGGGGGTTTTCTCATCGTGGAATGGGCAGCAGGCGGAAAAGTTCTTGCCCGTCTTTCTCAGCTTCACACGGCGATCGATCACCTCGACGATATCGACGCGATCGAGCAAGTCATCGATAAATCTTTGGGGAATTTTCGCCACGGGGTATCAGTTCTGCGTTGGGTCGTAGAGTTTACCGCGAAGGACGCAAGATGCCCACGCCGATCTAACGCGATGTCAGCCGCAGGGTTACGGTCAGTATTAAGGGCGTTGAAGCTATGTTGTGACTCAGTCAGCGTCTCAGCGTATTTGCCGGCGACCTGTTTTAGCCCGTGAGCTTGGCTTTAATCAGCTTAGAGACTTCGCCCATGTCGGCGCGCCCTTGCAGCTTAGGTTTGAGCTGTCCCATCAGAGGTCCCATTGCCGCCATACCGGTCGCCTCTATTGAGGCTAACGCTTCATCAATCAGAGCGGTGATATCGTCGGCGCTTAGTTGCTCTGGTAAAAAGCTTTGGATAACAACAATCTCTGCGTCTTCGACTGCGGCCAGCTCTTCGCGACCGGCGTCTCGGTACTGATTCGCGGAATCACGGCGCTGCTTGAGCATTTTGTCCAGGATCGACAGCGCGCGATCATCATCGATCTCGATTCGCTCGTCGACTTCTACACGCTTGAACTCCGACTGAATTAATCGAATCGTTCCAAGGCGTGCTTTGTCCTTAGCCCTCATGGCGGCTTTCATTTCCGCCTTGACGGTGGCGACCAGTGTGGTCTCGTCGCTCACAAGTTGCTCCTTAGTACAGGCGCAGACGCTTACGGTTCTCGCGTGACATCTTCTTCAGATGACGCTTAACTGCCGCTGCAGCCGCACGTTTGCGTACTGTGGTGGGCTTTTCGTAATGCTCACGCTTGCGTACTTCAGCAAGAAGACCCGCTTTTTCACATGAGCGCTTGAAACGACGCAGTGCGACGTCGAAGGGCTCGTTTTCTTTAACCTTAACTTCAGGCATTCAGTTCACTTCCTGTTTTCGATTCTCGGACACACCAATAGCGGGGTGCCCTGGTAAAGGGGCGCGCAGTATAGGCGGCAATTGACCATTTTGCAAAGCGGTTCAACGTGTTAGTTTTGCCGCCAATTTAGCGAACTGTGAATGAAGGTGACCTTTTGCGCGTTTTGGGCATAGAAACAAGCTGTGATGAGACAGGAATCGCCCTGTACGACACCCAGCATGGGCTACTCGCGGATGCATTGTATAGCCAAGTGGCGGTGCATGCTGAATACGGTGGGGTGGTGCCAGAGCTTGCCTCTCGGGATCATATTCGCAAGACATTGCCGCTCATAGACAAGGTACTGGCTGATGCTCAGTGCACTAAGCGTGACATCGATGCCGTGGCCTATACCGCGGGCCCCGGGCTCGTTGGCGCGCTCATGGTCGGCGCGACACTCGGTCGATCTTTGGCGAAAGGGCTTGGCGTACCGAGCTTGGGTGTGCACCACATGGAAGGACATTTACTCGCGCCCATGCTGGCTAATGATCCACCTGCATACCCCTTTGTGGCGCTGTTGGTTAGCGGTGGTCATAGTCAGTTAGTCCGTGTCGATGGCTTGGGTATGTACACCTTGTTGGGGGAGTCTCTCGATGATGCCGCAGGTGAGGCCTTTGACAAGACTGCAAAGCTGCTAGATTTGCCTTATCCCGGTGGCCCTCATGTGGCCAAACTTGCTGAAAGTGGCGACCCTGAACGTTTTATTTTTCCTCGGCCCATGGTGAAGCACCCTGGGTTGGATTTGAGTTTTAGCGGGCTCAAAACACATACGTTAACAACGGTTCGACAATGCGTGGCGGAAACGGGCCTTACTGAGCAAGACAAAGCCGATATCGCCTGTGCATTTGAGCGTGCAGTCGTGGACACGCTAGTGATTAAGTGCCGGCGAGCGCTGAAACAGGAAGGGTTGAAGACCCTCGTCATGGCGGGGGGCGTGAGCGCCAATAAGCGCTTGCGTGAATCACTGGCCGCTAAGTTGGGGCCTGAGGGTATCGCAGTGCATTATCCATCACTGCGGCTGTGTACGGACAACGGCGCAATGATTGCCTACGCTGGGGCTCTTAGACTCGCTGCTGGTGAGCGAGACTGCGCTGACGCTGAAGTTCGTGCTCGTTGGCCTATGACTGAACTTTCAGCGCCGGAGGTGGCGTGAGCGATAAAGTATTCATTAACGGTTTACGAGCCGAGACAGTCATTGGCGTTTATGACTGGGAGCGTAAGATTCGCCAGCCACTGTTGGTCGATCTGGAGCTCGCTACCGATGTCGCAAAGGCCGCCGAGACCGATAGCATTGAACATGCGCTTGATTACGCGACGATTTCGAATCGCGTGGTACAAGAGGTTGAAGCGTCGTCCCACCAGCTGATCGAAACCTTGGCGGAGCGCTTAGCCACAATGATTCGCAATGAGTTTGGCGTGTCATGGCTGCGGCTGCGTATTACTAAGCCCACCGCGGTATCCAATGCAGAGGGCGTGGGCGTTATTATCGAGCGAGGCTCTCCCACTGCTGTGTCAGCAACACTCGAGTAACGTTTAGGCGAGACCGAGTCATCGCGTCTCACAGCGCTGCAGCAATCGCCGTTATTTGTCGCTCTTTAATCGCCGCGCCGAGAGCGGGGCCAGTTACACCCTCCTCACCGATATCGGCGGCGCTGACGCCTTTGGCGGCCTCACGTGCCGCACGGAGCATACTGACGCTCGGATGAACGTCAGTAGCGATACCTTCTAACGCAGCTAACGTGTTCACAAAACCCTCGAAAGGCTCGTCTCTGCGCATCGCGTCAAGGCCCTTGAGTAAATCGAAGCAGCGGGCTGGATCTCTAAGCGCATTTTTGGTTTGGGGGCGGTATTCGCACACGCTGTGCGCCAACGCCTTGAAAAGCTTGGGCGCTTTTATGGCGTCGCAGGTTTTGTCGGCTTTTTCAGAGGTTAACGCCGATAGAAGCGCCGCCCATCGGCAATCGGCTCTTTCGGTGTGACAACAGGCTATGGCAAGACTGTCGATGCCGTTGGTCAGCGTAAGTGCGGGCATTAACGCCGCGAGTGCGCCACAGGCTTTTAATATTGCGAAATACACGTCTGCACCTTGCTCAGCGAGCGCACGCTCCGTTTCGACCCAAATCCGCTCCATCGATAAATGAGCAAGCTCTCCCTGGGCGACAATGTCTTTCATCAGTGACAGGGTTTCGGGCGCCACGTTAAACCCCAGGTGCTTGTAGCGCGCGGCGAATCGCGCGACACGTAAAATACGCAGAGGGTCTTCAACGAAGTGAGGCGATACGTGTCGCAGTAGTCGCCTTTCAAGGTCTGCCTGACCTCCATAGGGGTCAATGATCCGACCGTCATCATCCATTGCCATCGCGTTAATCGTGAGATCGCGTCGCTCAAGGTCCTCCTCGAGCGTCACCGACGGATGGGCGTGAATCTCAAAGCCATGATACCCGCGACCAGACTTTCGTTCGGTACGCGCCAGTGCGTATTCTTCTTTGGTCTTGGGGTGTAAAAAAACCGGGAAGTCCTTACCCACCTGCGCAAAACCTTGGTCGAGCAGATCGCTGGGTGTTGCGCCGACGACGACCCAGTCGGTCTCGACATGGGGGTAGCCGAGTAGTGTGTCGCGAACAGCGCCGCCCACTTTAAATATTTTCATAATGGCAGGCTACGCCCATCAATATCGCATTGATAGCGCTTGCCCGTCTCCAGAGCGAGAAATGTCAATGAGCCTCCCCACACGCAGCCCGTATCGAGGCCGATACACTGTTTGCTAATGGTTTTTCCTTCGAGGGCGGCCCAATGGCCAAAAAACACGCGCTCGCGTTTTTTTAGTCGATTTGCATGGCTAAACCATGGGGCCACGTGCTCTCCCTGTATTTGCACTTTTCTTGGCTCTGTCGCTTTGCTTTTTAAATCAAGAATGCCACTGGTCGTGCAAAAGCGCATACGCGTTAAATAATTGGTTATTACGCGTAATCGCGAAAGTCCCATAATGTGGGGCGACCATTTTGCGGGCTCGTTACCGTACATGGCATGAAAGAAATAGTTGGCATTGGGGCCTTTAAGAAATTCTGTTACTTCGCCTGCGTAGGTTTCTGCCTCCTTGGCGCTCCAAATCGGCGGGATACCGGCATGAACTAAAATATTATCGGCTTCTCGATATAAAAGGGGTTGTTGTCGAAGCCAGGCGAGTAATTCTGGTGCGTCGGATGCTTCGAGAATATCGCTGAAATTATCAGAGTTACTCATGATGCCAGCGCCGGCATAGGTCGCTAAAAGATGCAGGTCATGATTACCCAGAACGACTTTGACGCAGGTCTTGTGCTCGTAAAACCACCGCAACGTACTTAAATTATCGGGACCGCGGTTAATTAAGTCACCCACCGACCAAATAACATCATGATTCGGGTCAAAGTTGACGTGTTTCAGCAAGCCTTTAAAGGCCTTAAAACACCCTTGAATATCGCCAACAACGTAAGTGGTCACGGTATTCTCGCTCAGTCCATTAGTGTGTTTGCGAGTGCAACAAAGGTTGCGAGTTCCAGGGTTTCAGCACGGCAGCTAGGATCAATCCCCAGGCTCTTAAGAGCACTGTCGTCAAATACCCCTTTGAAATTGTTACGTAGCGTTTTTCTACGTTGCCCAAAGGCGAGTTGTACCACTTTAGCGAGCTTTTTCCGGTCGCACTTTGGGCGGTCTGCCGGCGCTTTGGGTGACAGTCGGACGATGGCCGATTGCACTTTGGGCGGTGGGAAAAACGCCTCGGGTGGCACATCGAATAAGTGGCTCACATCGCATTGATACTGGCTCATGATGCCTAGGCGCCCCCAGTGCTTTGAACCAGGTTTAGCCGCTAGCCGTTGGACCACCTCTAATTGCAGCATAAAGTGCATGTCTAAAATGCTATCGGCGGACTCGAGCAGTTTGAAAATAATGGGTGTGGAAATGTTATAGGGTAAGTTGCCAACGATACGTAGCTTTTTCCCATCGTCAGCGAGGCTCGAAAAGTCAAACTTAAGTGCATCGGCGCTGTGGAGCTTAAAGGTCGGGTATACGCTAAACGACGCCAAGAGCACGGTAATAAGGTCGCGATCGAGCTCAATGGCATCTAATCGGCAGCCACTACCGATGAGTGATTCCGTAAGAGCGCCTTGTCCGGGACCAATCTCTACCAGATGGTCGTCTGCGTGCGGCCTAATAGCCCGTGCGATGGCCTCAATGACACCGTCGTCTTGAAGGAAATTTTGCCCAAAGCGCTTTCTAGGGAGGTGTCCCGCCCGCGGCTGTTTCATGTGGGTTCTCTAAGTCGGGTGACTGGATCAGGACAGTTTGTACAGGATAAGGCGGCCATTGTCAGCCGCCTTACGTTTTTTACAGGCCGCTAGTTCTTCGGGTTCCTAATTGCCCCTGCAAATGTGCAATCGCTGGTGTCGATCCGGTGGAGAATAACGCAAAGGCGTTTCTTCGCTCGATCATTGGATCTTTGCGACTTAGTTAAGATCTCTGGCGGTTTGCCAAATGTCAGGCCACGCACGGAGCGCTTGCGCAAAGCGGCCACCGGCTTGGCGCACACTGGTGAGCAATGCCGTCGTATCTTCTGCGTTAGCGCCAAGCATGTCATTGAGCGACGGCTCGCTTTTGAGAGCATCGAGAATCTCCTGATGGCCGCGCTGCAAATACTGAAACCATGTGTCCGATTCGTAGTGCTCAGCCATTTGGAGATGCATTTCGAATTCGGCGAGTTGCCCTGCTTGAGCCTTTGCGAGCTCCACTCGACCAAAGTTAATGAGATCTTTTTGTCCAAGCTCTGCTAACTCTGCGATCGACTGTGCTATCCGCGCAAGACGCGTTGCAGGTGCAATACCCTCACTGAGATCGACATTGTCACCCAGCCAGCGGGTGAGTAGCGACATGCCCCCTTGAGCGGCTATTTCACCCCGCAAACTCCTTTGGCCTCGCTCTTCCAACGGAAGGTGAGTAATTGCCCAGTCGTTACTGAGTACCAGCGAGTCGGGGTGGAGAGTGGTCAGCATGAAAGCAAATAGGCTGTCTTCACCTCGAAAAGCAGGGAAGAAGGGCGGTAATAGTTCCGTGGCGTCATAGCCTGTTAGCTGGGACATCACGCCGTGTTTGGTGAGCGTGGGCCCCGTATAGCCGAGCCAGCAAGCTCGCGCATCCACAGTGGCGGATACGCCGGCGGGTGAGTCGAGCAGCCGTCCGATGCTTTCTGGATTCAAGCCGACAATCCAGTGGCCACTACCGGTGCCAGGATCGCCCCAGGTGCTGCACTGGGTTTTTAAAATCTTAGAGCTTGGGTTAAGCGTGCGCATGAAAGCACCGTTTGCACCCGCTAGAGCACCGGCAGGTAATTCGCCATGTAACAGCGATGAAATACCTTTGCTGAGCGGCATGCCGAGTTGGCGCGCTGCGAGATTGATGGGGTTATCAGATAGTCGTCGAGAATTGGCTAGCAGCTCATCCCGGCTTTCATAAAAGACGGCTTCCCTCGACTGTATGCTGCCAAAGTGTAAGCCTGAATTGGGCAGAGGCGAGCGAATTGCTTCACAGATGACATCGTCGTCGAGTATGACTGCGCGTTTGCCCGCACTGAGCAGCAATGCCAGGCTCCGTGAAATGCCATAGGTGGGCGCGGAACCCCACTCGCCTCGGCTAAGCAAAAAGTGTACTGAGTCGGCATGGTGTGGCGTGACGGCAATCAACCGGTCGATGAATTGCTCTCGCTCCGCCATACCGAAGTAATTAAATGTGACAGTACCGCGTGCGTTACATGCGTTTACGAGTGCGGCGTTCTTCGCTGTGTTGGTCTCTTGGCGGGAGTCGTCAATGACACAGTAGCTCTCTGCAGCGCTGAGCCCTGGTGCGCTTTCAAGGCTTGCGATAAGTCGCTCCAGAGCCTCGGGGCGGTCACACGTAATGATGAAGACCTTAAAGGGCGTTTGTGATGATGCAGTGCTGTCTTCGCTGAGCGTTTTAACCATGCTATCGGCGCTGCGCATAAGGCCCGCATCACGGATCTGCGCCAAAGTAGGGATCACCGGCTCAACTTGCCCGCCTAATTCAGGTAGAACGCGCACTAAGTACTCAGCGTGACCACGCAGCGTGCGAAAGGTTTCGCAGTGAGTCAGCACTATGCCCACCTCTGGACTAACGAGTAGCCGCTGACCGCCCACTCGATCGACCAACAAGGTCATGCCATCATTCAAATTCACGAGCTCTACCCCGGTAAAGCTCCACAAAGCTGGATCTTCAGGTACCTGAGGCTGGCTGGTCGTTGGTTGACTGGGCGAGGGCGCCTGCGTGGTACCCAGTGAATAAGAAAAATTGAACTCGGACATAATATTCTCAGTGGGTTGTACGAGAAATACAGTGGATAGCTTGTTGAATGGCGGCGATTAGGCTGCTTGCATGCGCTTCTCCCGTGCCCGCTAAATCGAGGGCAGTGCCGTGATCCACAGACGTTCTCAAAATGGGTAGCCCCAGCGTGATATTCACCGCTTCGCCAAACCCCGCGTATTTAAGCACAGGTAGGCCCTGATCGTGATACATCGCTAAATACGCATCGGTTTTCTGGCGCTGCAATTGACTAAAAGCGGTATCAGCCGGCAATGGCCCAGATAGCCGCATACCTTGGGCCTGCAGTTTTGCGATGACAGGCTCGATTACCGCTTGCTCTTCGTGGCCTAAATGCCCGCCTTCGCCCGCATGAGGGTTTAGGCCTAAGACCGTAATACGCGGCGACTCAATACCCCATTTGTCAATGAGATCTGTGTGCAAAATCGTAAGCGTTCGCTCGAGACCCATGGCCGTAATGGCATCGGCAACATCGCGCAGAGGGATATGGGTGGTAGCGAGAGCCACCCGCAAATCACCGGCTGCGAGCAGCATGACTACCTGCTCAGTGTCAGTCAGTTCGGCGAGAAATTCGGTATGCCCGCTGAACGGTATACCCGCATCGTTAATGACAGATTTTTGCACCGGCGCCGTGATCATGGCACCGGCCTCGCCGGTCTCGCACAGTGTGGCAGCCACGTTGAGTGTGGCGAGTACATAACTGGCGTTTTCCGTGTCGAGAGTACCCGGAATGGCATGTGTGCTGAGTGGTACATGAATGTAGCGCAGGGTACCGGCCTCGGTGGGGGCGGGCGTGCCACTGGTATTGGCGGGTATAAGACGTAGCGGCAGTTTCAGTGCGCGTGCGCGGCTTTCGAGGAGTTCTTTGTCGGCAATACAGATGAGCTCGGCGGGCCAATCTTGCTGGGCCGCTTTAATGACTATATCAGGGCCAATGCCCGCAGGTTCCCCAGCGGTAATAACAAGGCGAGGGATAGTAATCGCGTGCGAGTGGGTACTCACTTGATATCGACGAACGCCTCTTCACGGATTTTGCGCAACCATGCGTCCAGCTCTTCTTCGTATTTTTGGTCGTGAAGATAGTTCATCACCTGTCGGCGGCGCATATCTTCGGCGATATTCTGCTCTCGTCGGCCGGTGACCTCGAGCACATGCCAGCCGAACTGGGTTTGAATGGCATCAGAGAGTTCACCCACTTCTGTTATCGCCATCGCGGCATCAAACTCAGGCACCATTTGACCAGGGGTAGTCCAGCCAAGCTCGCCGCCTTCTTGTGCTGAGCCAATATCGTCGGAGTACTCTTTAGCGAGAGCCGCGAACTCTTCGCCGTCGATGACGCGCTGGCGCAATGACAAGACGAGTTCTTTGGCCGCTTCATCGCTTAATATCTCGGTGGGCTTGACCAAAATATGCCGCACTTCGGTTTGATCAATCATTCGAGTTCGGCCGCGTTCATCCACTAAGTAGACCAGGTGAAAGCCCGCGCCACTCGCGACCTTGGCGGTTTCACCGGCGCTAAGTTCAGGCACTAAATCGGCGAACATGCTTGGGATATCGCCGATTTTACGCCAGCCCAGATCGCCGCCTTTGAATACGTAAGGTTCAATCACGGCAACGGCTTCTTGAAAGGGAGTGCCCGCGAGAATCGATGCGAGGATGCCGTCAACGAACGCCTCTTTTCTTGCTCGTTCTGCAGCAGAGTCATTTTTTGATACTTCAACGAGCGCCTGCACGACCCGAAACTCGGGCTGGGTCATGGCTTCACCTTCCTCGGTGCTCATAAAGTTATCAACTTCCTGTTCGGAGATTTGGATGCTTCGATTAACGTTACCCTGCTGCACGCGTTGCAGTGTGATCTCCTTCCGCACTTGCTCGCGCATGTTAATAAAGCTCTCACCTTGCGCTTCTACTTCACCGCGAAACTGTTGGAGTGTCAGACCGTTTTGTGAAGCCATTCGCTGCATGGCATCATCAAGTTGGGCGTCGGGTATGCGAATGCCGTAGCGATCGGCCAGCTGTAACTGAATGCTTTCTAGGACTAATCGATCTAAGGTTTCACGCACTAGCGTCTCTTGGTCGGGCATTTCGACACCGCGGGCTTCGAGGTTCTGCGTGATCATAGCGAGTCGCTCGCGCAATTCACTCGAGAGAACAACATCGTCATCGACAATAGCGACCACTGAGTCGAGAGTTTCGACTTGTGCGGTGGCACCAGTTGCCACCAGCAACGCTGATATCAGCGTTAAAAGGGCGGTTCGATAGAACGTTAGAAATGGCGTGTGCTTCATTAAAAAACTCATCTGTTCACTGGTCGGGGTTGCGTGTTGCGCTCTGTAGAACCGTAAGATTACTCTAAGTCAGCGATCTGCTCCATGAAACTGTATGAGTAGTTACATAGGCGCTCGCAGGATGATCAAGAGCTGATTACTATGACTGCTCGTTCAACGGTCGTAGTGTTGATCAGAATACTATCAAAAGAGGTCGTTAAAAGGGTGATGATTATGTCGCGTTTACTGTCTGTATTGCTCGCACTGAGCGTTCTGGTAGCGGTGTCAAGTTGGGGAGAGGAAGAGAAAGAGGAAGTTCATACTTCTTATGCTGACATCTTAAAGGAGAGCGACGCTCGAGAGGGTTTCTTGCCTCTGTACTGGCATGAGGTGTCGGGCAAGCTTTACGCGCGAATCATCGATTTCGAGCAGCCCTTTATCTACTACAACAGCTTATCGCAGGGCGTGGGTTCCAACGACCTAGGGTTAGACCGAGGGCGATTAGGTGAGACCCATCTCGTACAATTTGAACGTGTCGGTCCCAAAGTGTTGCTAATAGCGCTTAATACCCGCTACACCGCGACATCTGACAGTGTGGCTGAGCGCCGCGCGGTCGATGAGGCTTTTGCTCGTTCGATACTTTGGGGCTTCGAGGTCGCAGCGGATTCTGCAGACACGGCAGAGGGCGTGCTCATTGATATCACGACGTTTGCTTTGCAAGATAACTTTGGAATCAGTGAGCAGCTTGAGTCGTTAGATGAGGGAAAGTACAGCCCTGATATCACGCGTTCGGCCATTAACTTAGCGCGCACTAAGGGATTCCCAGATAACTCAGA
This sequence comes from Luminiphilus sp., assembly GCA_036803865.1. Classification (GTDB taxonomy): domain Bacteria; phylum Pseudomonadota; class Gammaproteobacteria; order Pseudomonadales; family Halieaceae; genus Luminiphilus. Next base: position 14,770 of record DAIRTN010000029.1, on the reverse strand, counting down.
AATCGATGCCTTGGTTACCTTTACTGGCCAGGCTAAAGGCAAGTACTTACCGACGGTCTCGCCGAGTAACGCCAGTGTGACTGTTAATTTACATCATTCTTTCGTGCGCTTGCCAGATGAGGGATACACACCGCTACCGTATGACCCGCGAGCGGGGTTCATTGACGGTGGGCAGCGTTTCATGGACTACGCGGCGCCACTCGGAGAGCCCGTGGAGCGCAGCTATGCGTGGCGGCATCGACTGGAGAAGCAAGACCCCAATGCGGCCATGAGCAAGCCGATAGCGCCCATTGTCTATTACGTCGATCCTGGCACGCCTGAACCCATTCGCAGTGCCCTCATTGAGGGTGCATCGTGGTGGAATCAAGCCTTTGAAGCCGCGGGTTATATTGATGCCTTTCAGGTGAAATTATTGCCTGATGGTGCAGACCCAATGGACGTGCGCTACAACGTTATTCAGTGGGTGCATCGCTCAACGCGGGGCTGGTCTTATGGTTCTAGTATTCGAGATCCGCGAACCCAAGAAATTTTGAAAGGCCATGTGACCTTAGGATCATTGCGAGCCCGTCAGGATTACATGATTGCCGAGGGCCTGTTAGCCCCTTATGGTGAAGATGCCGACGCTGACGCCGGCAAGGCGCAATTGGAAGCTTTTGTACTAGCACGTATTCGCCAGTTATCGGCTCACGAAGTCGGCCACACTATTGGTTTGGCACATAATTTCGCTGCGAGCACCAACGATCGCGCTTCGGTGATGGATTATCCGTATCCGTTTGTGACGCTCAGTGACGATAACCGCGTTGATGTGTCTAACGCCTATGCGGTGGGTATTGGGGCATGGGATAAGCGCGCCATTACTTGGGGCTATTCAGATTTTCCTGAAGGGACTGATGACGCGGCTGCGCGTAAAGCCGTTATGGCGGAAACCATTGCTATGGGTTTGAGCTACGTAGAAGGAAAGCACGCCCGTGCCGATAGCTTTGCCAGCAGTGGTGGGGCGTGCCATAGCCGCGGAGCGCTTTGGGATAACGGCGAAGACCCCGTCGAGGAGCTTAAGCGGCTTATGGCACTGCGTCGGGTTGTGCTTGATCAATTTTCAGCGGCTGTGATTCAACATGGTGAGCCCATGGCGCGGATTGAAGAAGTCTTGGTGCCCGCCTATCTAATGCATCGGTATCAACTCAAAGCGGCGGGTACGGTCTTAGGCGGTCGGGACTTTGTTTATGCTTTGAAGGGCGATGGGCAAGTACCGACAGCTATTGTCGACGACGGTAAGCAGCAGAACGCGCTAGACGCACTGCTGGCGACGCTACAATCCGATGCCTTGCGGCTGTCCCATGAGCTTATTGCTCTTATTCCACCGTCGCCACCACTCACGGGTAATCGGCGCGAGCAGTTCCCCCGCGATACCGGTTACGTGTTTGACCCAGTGGCCACAGCAGGCAGTGCGGCAGAGTTGACCTTACAGGTGCTGTTGGACCCAACACGTGCGGCGCGACTTAATCGGCAAGGTATTTTAGATAACGATCTTCCTGATTTTTCACATGTTCTAGACACGTTGCTACGAGCGACGTGGGAATCTAAACCCGCGCGTGACGCTTATACCGCGCAGCTGCAGCAAAAGGTGCAGCAGTTGGTGGTAGAGAAATTAGCGGCGCTCATGGCAAACCCTAACGCGAGTACAGCGGTGCGCAGCCAGGCGTTTGAAGCCTTGAGCTCGCTGCATGGCTGGCTATCTGATCGCTTGTCGAGTGGACGGAAAATTGACAGTTGGCAAGCACATTATCGCTACAGCGCTGCGCGCATTGATGCTCTGATGACCGCTGATGAGCCGTTTGCAAGCTCGACGATGGCGGTGCCGCCGGGTTCGCCGATTTGACCTAGCGCC
>DAIRTN010000029.1:0-12782 GCA_036803865.1 Luminiphilus sp. | reverse complement strand
TGATAAATGGAGCTTCTGGGGCATGTGGTCAATAACGATCGCGAAAGCCGCGGATCATGTCGTTGAGGAGGTTGTCTACACGGCCGCCGAACCCGCCCATGCCTTTCAGCACGAATTGGAATTGCAGGGCGTTTTCTCGGTCGAGATTGGGGTCGAATAAATCAGAGGCTGTTACATTCCCGTCGGTGTCTACGTAGCGCATGTAGAGCACCCGGAATTGCCAGCAACAATCGTCGTACTCCAGTCCAACCATATCCTCTACGGCTTGGGATGCCTCTAGCGAGTATTCGAGTGCACCAAACACTCGCCAGTTATCATTGATAGGGTAGTAAGCAGAGATGTTGGCCTGCTCGGTCACAGGTCGATTAGCTAATGACGGTGGCGGTTCTCTCAACGTGTAGCCCACATTGAAGAAACTGCCCTCGTCGGAACGGTAGCCCACTTGGATACTCGCGGCGTCAAAGCTGCTGTCTTCGGTGTCGTAGAGTAGGCTTGAACGGACATCCCAATGCTCACTGGGTAACCAATTGATTTCTGCGGCGATCGGGGAGCTATTCTCTGTGAGCGATGGGTCGACGCCTTTGAGACGCACCCGACGATCCTTAAGATAATAGATTTGGCCAATACTTGCGTTTAGGCGCTCGCGACCATCACTGTCCGCAAAGAAGCGTGTGGTAACACCTAAGGAGATCTGATTCGCATCATCGAGCCGGTCATTGCCTGAAAAGCGCGTATCGCGATACAGCTGGTTGTAGCTGAAGGTTAACTCGGCACTGTCAAAATCGGGTTGGCCTGTCTGCTCATCATATTGGCTATACAAATAAAACAATCGCGGCTCTAAAGTTTGTGTCATTCCTTCACCAGCAATGGTCAAAGAACGTTCAAACACCAAGCCCGCGTCAACACTCGCCACACCAGAGCCTGCGCTAGGCTTTTGGTCTTGAAGTGCGGGTGAATCCTTCAAATCGTAATCGAGCTGCCGGTATTTTACGGTGGGCTTCACAAAGCCATAAATCCAATTCATTGGGTATGCGAGCCCAATCTCACTATAGAGTCGTTGACCGGTGACGCGTTCACCGTCTGCATCAAAGTTGGAGTACTGCGCCAATGCGATGGGCTGAAGCCCCGCCCAATCTGCGTCTCCGCGCCATTGCGCTGTGATTTGGGGCAGTTTTTTGTAGTCGTTACGAATATCGTCAGCGAGGCTCTGGAATTCTTGTGCCTGAACACTCACGACCCAATCTTCACCTAAGTAGTCGACTTGGCCCAGTTGCATTAGTGCTGTTTGACGCTGGGTGCTTAGACTTTGGTTATCTAGATCACGAATGTAATCGGGGTCACTTACCCGCGTATAGTCAATGCGAGTGCGCCAGCTGTCACCCAACGAACCGCGCTGAGTAACGCCGATCAGCCAGCGCTCTCCATCGGTACTATCGATCTCATCTCGGTACTTTTTGTCACCGCTGAGGTACGCACCGGTAACATCCCAAAAGCCGACTTTATTGCCTAAATAGCGGCCGTTTAGCTGGTGATTAAGGCCGCGCTCACCAATGTAGCGGGGCGAGTAAGTAGCGTCATAGTTGGGCGCTAAATTGAGATAAATAGGTACCGTGACGTCGAGTCCGCCACGAGTATCGGAGCCAATGTCCGGAAACAGTACGCCTGTCTTTCGCCTATCGTCGATGGGGAACTGAATCCAAGGCACGTAAAATACTGGGATATCGCCAATATAAAGTTTGGCATGACGCGCTTCGCCAATGCCACTATCGGGCTCGAGCACGATGTTGTCACTTGTGAGGTGCCAGCTAGGGTCGTCAGGGGCACAATAGGTCATACTGCCTTTATCTATCGTGACGTGCCCTTGCGCATTGCGCTCCAATTGCATTGCAGAGCCGCTTAGCTGATTTTCATGCAGTGCAAAGTGAGCGTTTGAGACGGTGGCCTGTTGTTTGGCGTTGTCATACGTTGCTCTATCACCGATAAGCACGAGCCCCGGTTCTCGCAGCGTGACATGACCTTCTGCGATACCCGTTTGCTGTGCACGATCTAAGCGCACTTTATCGGCACGGATATAGCGACTGCCTTGCTTGACTGAGACATCTCCCTCGAACACCAGCTCTTCTTCGGTGACGTCCGAGTCTTCTGCGCTTACTTCCATATTGGCGCTTAAAGGGTCAACGTTCGGACTGCCAGCTAAGGGATCGATAAAAGCACCTTGGCATTGCCTGCAACGCAAGTCTCGGTCGGTACTGGGGATAACTTCAATGGGCTGCCAGTCGAGTAGGGCGCCAACGCTGGTCTCTTCTAGCACTAAGTCTTCATCAGCATAAGCGCAACAGGATGCCAGCAACCCGATGACCACGACGAGTGGCTTAAGTGGCAAGTGGGGTGGGCGCTGTTGAGTAAAGTCGGGCACTGGTAGGGTCGCTGATGTAAGCAAAGTCACGGCTGAAGGATGTTGATCATACCTTATTGCGGGTTGAGCTAGTATTGGCTGTCGCTTGGGTTAAGGCGCTAGTTCTTTTCGGGTATGATAACGGCCGTATTACCTGCAGATTAGCGCTGTGAGTCCGTGGTGAATTGCGGCTCTTAGGCTATTGGAGCGCTGGTGTTTATCCATTCTGCTGCGAGCTGGTTAGCAATCGAGGATCAGAATAAGTGTTGATGAGTTTGATAGTGTCGGCAGATAAATAATCTATGTCTAATGTTGGAGTTGAGTTATTGCATGGGCCACGATGAAGAGCTCTACGCATGGGTTAGACAGCAGTTTCCCAGCAACGCTCAAGGATTGTCTATTGCACTAATTGCAGGGGACGCGAGCCCTCGCCGTTACTACCGTGTTAAAGCCGATACCAGTGACGGTGGTGTAGATAGCGCTGTAAAAACCGGTGCAGATAACGGTGTAAATAGCGTTGTAAATCTCAGTTCCGATTCTACTGTTAGTTGGATAGCCGTTTTGTCACCGCCCTCGGAGAAATTTGCTGAGTTCATCCATGTGCAAGGACTGCTTGCTAGAGCCGGGTTGCGCGTGCCAGCATTATTGGCCGCTGATTTGGAGCGGGGTTTTATGCTCCTCGAGGACCTCGGTGATACACAGCTCTTGGCAGTGCTGACGGATTCGACAGTGGCATCTTTGTATGCGCAGTCGTTAGCAATGTTAGTTAACACAGCGGGTATTCCAATCGAACAGGCGCAGTTACCTGTTTACGACGTTAGTCTACTTAAGCAGGAGCTCGACCTATTTCCAGAGTGGTTTATGGCGCAACTGTTGAGTGGGCCGCTTCTAAAGGAGTCGCGAAAGGTATTTGATACCTTTTCTGACTATTTAATCGCGAGCGCGACCGGCCAGCCGCAGGTCGTGGTGCATCGCGACTTCCATAGCCGCAATTTGATGCTTCTGGAAAACAACGCGATAGCGACAATAGATTTTCAAGACGCGGTGATTGGACCTGTAACTTACGATCCCGCGTCACTTTTAAAAGACTGCTATGTCGCATGGCCGCGAGCAATGCAGCTACGACTGTTAGATCAACATCGCGCAGGGTTGGAAGCTTGCGGCGTAATGCCGGCGACAGACTCCGAGCAGTTCGTGCGATGGTTTGATTTGATGGGTTTGCAGCGGCACATCAAGTGTTTGGGTATTTTTGCGAGGCTTTCTATTCGTGATGGCAAACATGCTTATCTAGGCGACTTGCCGCTGGTATTGGCTTACGTCGGAGACACGCTATCACTTTACAAAGATGGCGATGCCGCTATCAGCGACTTCGCCCACTGGTTTGATGCGGTGGTTATGCCACTTTGCGAGCAGCAAAGTTGGTATAGACCAGTTGTATTAGAGCCATCGATGGCAGCTCAATAAGCGTGTCGATTGCCGTTGTTATTGTATGCTTCAATAGCGGGGAGAGCCTCACACGCTGCGTGACCTCAGTTATTAGTCAAACGCTGCAAGCTACTCGAATTATTGTCGTTGATAATGCATCGACCGATAGCGCCACGCAGGACGTACTCAGTGCATTGCCCGCGCGTGTCGAGCAACTATTATTGGACGTCAACGTTGGATATGGCGCAGCCATCAATAAAGCTGCGGCATCCTTGTCAAACTGTGAATTCTTGTGCTGTCTCAATCCAGATGCGTTTCCCGAGCCCACTTTTTTAGAGACATTACACGCGGCGATTAATCACGATGCTTCTATCGGAAGTATCGCGCCCTTAATGCTGAATGCTGCGCAACCGACTGTTATCGACGGCGCAGGCGATGTTTTGTCGATTAGCGGTTACGGGTGGCGCCGATTTCACGGTCGACCTGTCCGTGATTGTGATCTTGTACCCACGTCAGTTTTTAGTGCATGCGCCGGTGCCTGCCTGTATCGCCTGAGGGCAATCACTGAGGTCGGTGGATTCGATGAGCAGTTCTTTATGTATGCCGAGGATCTCGAACTTGGGTTTCGTCTGCAGCTTGCAGGATACAAATGTGAGTTCCAACCAAAGGCTTTAGTGGCACATGTTGGCTCAGAAACTACCGGTTATCGAAGTGATTTCTCAGTTTATTGGGGGCACCGCAATGCGTTATTGCTCGTTATAAAAACAATGCCTCTTGTGTTGCTGCCCTTCGCCCTGCTATCTCATATCGCTATAACGTTGCTGCTGTGCTTATTAATGGCGAGAAGGGGACAGTTAAAAGTGCTCTTAAGCGCTAAGTGGGACGCACTCCGCCTCGCTGGCTCTTTTTGGCGTCGCCGCTCTTCGGTTGCGAGGCGGCAGTCAGTGAGTAGTATCGCGGGTGCGCTGCATTGGGGGCGACGACAGTAAGTCTACTGTTGCTGGGGTCTCGCATGTTCAGAGCGATTCGCTCTCCCGTGGAGGGATAAAGTGCTGCGCCAATACTCGGCTAACAGCCTCGTAGGTGAAGTGCTCATTGATTACTTTTGAGGCCAGTTTTGACTTGTTCTGCAGTGCCTGTAGGTCAGAATAATAAGTGGCTAAATTGTGAGCGAAACTTGCCGCATCATCGGCAATGAAAAGCGCTGCATCGGCGCATGGAACGCCCTCCGCTCCTATCGTCGTTGTGAAAACAGGAATGCCATGGAACATTGCTTCTAGGACTTTGCCTTTTACGCCTGCGCCAAAGCGCAAGGGCACGATGCTTGCACGCACTTGTTGGTAAAGTTCTATGAGCGCCTCGTCACTGAGGAAGCCGTGCACCTTTATACCGTCACCGTCGAGGGATTTGATCTCATCGGGCATATTTGATCCGACAATATGAAGTTGGATGCCCGGGCAATGTATTTTTAACTCGGGGAATATTTCTTGACAGAACCAGCGCAATCCATCGGCATTTGGCGGGTGGTTAAAGCCGCCGACAAATAGCAGATCCGAGCGCTCTGCGAAGTTTGTTACCTCTGAAGAACACGATGGAAAGACATTTAAGGGGAGCGTATGTGCGGGGACTACAGGATCAATGCTGTTTATAGCATCGACTTCGACTTGCGATGGATATAAAACAACATCAAAGCGATGGAAAAGGTCGAATTCTTTCTTCTTCCACGTGTTTGCATCCTTGCGAGTGTCGCTGCTGCCCGTAAGCGCTGCTTCTCGCTCGAGTCGCAGGTAGTGCAAATCATGACCAAAATAGACTTTCCACGGTCGCGGCGTCATGGCATCAATACGATCTATCCAGTCGCTCGCAATGTGAGGCCGCATAAGATACGCGACGTCAATATACGCCGCATTCTCGCTAAGCCATGTAGTCATAGCTTTTCTTGAGGCATCGCCAATGAGTACTTCGATGCCCATTTGCTGAAGCGTCGTTGTGTAGGGCTCGTGTGGATAAAAATTATCGCCAATAAAAGTCACTTGAAAATTGTTGCTTACGAGTAACTGTAGATATTGAAACGTGGAGCGTGACCCTGCATCTTTGTCGTAATGGGGCACATAATGATCGATGACTAGAATATGGGGCTTGTCCCGAGACCTATCTCTCGCAAGGAAGACAGACTCCGCATTAGGGAAATGAGACGTCGTGAGCTCACTCTCCCACTTGTCAAAAAATTGTGCACGGTTGGTTACTTGAAACGCCTTTAGACCCTCGGACTCATCGGTGCCATTGCTAACACCTTCGAAATGGATGACGTTTGATGCAGGCTGCAGCACAACCCTTAAATCAGCCTGGCGAACTTTAAAGCATAGATCCGTATCTTCGTAGTAGGAGGGGGCATACCGTTCATCGAACTTCCCTAACTCAATGAAGACTTTTTTGCGAATCATGAGGGCCGCGCCCGACACATAATCGCAGTCTTTTAAGTAGGAGTATGCCGGCGCATCGGGATCTTGAAGGCGCCCGAAATTCCACGCGCTTGCGTCGTTCCAAACGATGCCACCTGCTTCTTGAAGGCGTCCATCCGGGTACAGCAAGCGAGATCCCGCAATGCCGATGTCTGTATGTTGCTCAAACGTATCGAGCAAGCTGTCAAACGTGCCAGCTTGAACAAGCGTGTCGTTGTTGAGGAAGAAAATGAAGTCCCCTCTGCAGATATCTACCGCGCGATTACACGATCGTAGAAATCGGAGGTTACTGGTATGTCGCACAACACGCAGTCCGGGTATCGCTGCTAGCACTCTTTCAGTCTCATCCGTGGAACAGTCGTCGGCAACAACAACCTCGAACGGCACCTTTGGAGGGTGCTCGGCAATGGAACGCAAACAAGCCAGTGTGTAATGGACCTGATTATAGACAGGGACTAAAATTGAAAGAATAGGATCCCGCGAGGCTGGGAATGCAAATCCCGGATTCTCAATCTGATCCTCACTCAGCGGAGCGATATGTTCCTCCCGACGTTGATCGCTCTGTGTCAGTAAATCTTCGTAGTTGCCTACCACCTGCTCCGTCAAATCGGGACGTTGAAAAATGAGGCGGATCAGGTTCAGTGCTCGTCGAGGTGAAGCAAGCCTCAGCAGTTTGATGGGGTGAGAGAGCGAGAGCCTGGCAAAAGATGTCAACTTCAATAAGCGGGGGTTGGATTGGATTCTAGGTAGCATCCAGGCGGTAATTGGCTTCCTTATGGGGAAAGTCAGCGCACGCCCAATGCGGAACGATACAGAATGCAACACATCTCGATGAATTCGATCATAGTCATCTAAGTGGCGTTGGTATTCTTCCTGCTCCGCTTTGTTCTGCGCGCTAATTCGCTCGAGTTCTGCTTTGTTCTGCGCGCTAATTCGCTCGAGTTCTGCGCTGTTCTGCGTAATTGTCTGCTCGAGTTTTTGAGTCAGAGTGTGGTTGTCAGTTCGAGCAGCCTGGACCGCAGTTTCTTTGTCTCGAACGCTGTTCTGTAAGCTCGTAATTTCGCCCGTTTGGATCTCGATATGGCGTTCCCGCTCATTTTTCTGAGAAGCCAAATCGTTAATCTCAAATGTTTGGTGTTTGTTTTTAAGCTCAAGCGCCTCAACGTGCTGTTGCGAGTCTCTGAGTACTGACAGTGTGCGTCGAAGTTGTTCCGCAAGTAATATTTTTTGTGACTTAAGAGATGGTTCGTCATGCCCCGGTGACCCGGAGCTCGGGTGGTCGGTGGATGCCGCTTTTGCGGACAGCTCTTCAGCAATAGCTGCGAGCTCCGATGGCACATCCTTGTTCTCTCGAAGATCTGCCAAGGAGTGCTGATGATGCCTGAGAGAGCTATCAATGAAGTCGCGCTTGAATGCCTCAATGCTATTGGCATCAGCTTTCTCACCCATCCACAGTCCGAGCCGCTCAACTTGCGTATCGAAGTCGTTTAGCAGCAGGTCGTAATCAAGATAAATCGCATTGGATGGCGCCGTAGCGAGTAGCGCAGACCAATAATAATGCGTCAGTATCAATCCCGTTGGCTGGGATAGCTGATTTCGACTCTCGAGAGAACCCGAGATATCGAGAGGATTGCGGTAAACAATGCAGGTTCTACAGGTGGCATCTATCTCGGAGATGGCCTGCTCCCAAAACGGCAGCAACAGGCAAAGTCGCGGGTCTTTAATAGCAAACCGCGTGACTCCTGAGGTTTTGTCTCTCAGCAAATCGCACGCTTGGTTGAGCTGGGCGTCGGTCCACGTCAGTTGCCGATCAACGGATTGTGGAGGAACGTCCCAAGCGGCGTCATTGTGCGCGATTAGGTGATCATTTAGCGCCACAACATCGAGATCTTCGAAGAACCCTTTTGGGTTATCAATATTTGCCTGCATGAGGTGATCGCCCAAGCTGAACCCAAAGAGTTCAAAGAGCTTGGCAGTAAGGCTTGTGCCACTGCGATGCATGCCACAAATCAGTAAAATTTCAGTAGTCATTATGGATTAAGCAAGCTTGTTATTCAGGAACGTATTGTAGGCTTCGAGCACGCTCTCAGTTTCACCAATACAGCGTATGGTCCCCTCTTCTATCCACATCACTCGGTCACAAAGCTGTTGTACTGTAGTGAGATCGTGGGCTACGAGCACGACACTCCTGTCTGCCTTGATAACATCGTGAATGGCCTGACTGGATTTGGTTCGAAACTCACCATCGCCAACGCCCAGCATTTCATCGATGAGAATGATTTCTGGTGCCGCTGCAAGTGCTATAGCCAAGGCTAATCGAGCGCGCATACCTGATGAAAAGGTCCCTAACTTTTGCTTCGGGTCAATCTCTAAATCAGCAAAAGCCATTATCTCATCATGCCTGTTGGTAATCTCTCTGTGGGATAGCCCGAGCAGCATACCTATGACGAAAATATTTTCTCTCGCCGGCAGGTCAGGCATGAAGCCCACGTTAATCGTTAACAAGGACGCTCGTGTCTTAGGCTGACGCACCACGCGACCGGCATCTGGCAGGGTTATGCCCGCAAGCACGCTGAGAAGAGAGCTTTTTCCGGCCCCGTTGCGACCGATGACGCCGAGTGTCTCGCCGTGCTGGAGCTCAAAATTGAGGTTTGAGAGAACCCAGCCATCTCTTTGGGTGTAGTCTTTGTAGCGAATGCCAAGGTCGGTCACCGTAAGAATATGCTGATCGCCCCTTGCCATTAGAATAATACTCTAGGTATTCGTCGGTTAAGTCGAACGTGTAGCCACGTGGCCACCGCTGACATAAATACGCCAATGACTGTGACATAAGCGAGTGACGACAGTTTAGGCGGGAGTCCGGCCAGCAAAATATTGCGATATTCAGAGAACAGGACAGCAAACGGGTTTGAGTAAAACCAAAACTGCGCGTCCTCGGGAAAGCTGTCGATATTAAAAAAGATACCTGAGACAAGCATTAAAACGATAATGCCGTTATCGATTATGGGTTGCAGATCAGGTATTACTGGCACCAAAATGGCAAGTGTGCTGGCCAAGCCAAATAGCAATAATAAGTGTGTCATGTATACCGGCAACAACCAGAGTAAGGCTGTGATACTCAGCCCCTTAAGGTACGCAATAACCGATAGCATGAGCACTAAAATGATCAGGAATTTAGTGGTGCTAATGGCTAGTGAAAACACTGGGAAAACGATTTTTGGTAGGTACACTTGAGCAATAATGCCTCGAGCATGAAGAATACTCACGGAGCCGTTTGACAAACACGAGGCCGTCCATTTCCAATGAATAAGCCCAACCAGCAAGAATGGAATAAAGTCGTCCTCTCCCTGGCGAGTACCCCATTGGAAGATGCCGTAGAAGGCAAGCAGGTACAGTGCGGGTTCTAGAATCCACCAAGCCATGCCAAGGAAATAGGTGGAAGCCTCGGCTTTTAGCTCGGCATAGGTCTTATAGACCACGAGTTCTGAATATCGGCGCAGAGCCGCCCGTAAATTCATAGGATTTTTTGATGACGAATCTTCTCCGGAGCGTGGAGTCTAGTGTTAGCGCTTCCATAAGTCTACAAACGGCCACGACAGGAACAGCTCTGTGAAGGCCATGATTTTGGCCGCCGGAGAAGGCCGGCGCATGCGCCCCCTCACCGACCATACGCCCAAGCCGCTATTAAAGGTGGCCGGACGCACGCTCCTTGAGCACCACATTATTAACTTGCGGGATGCAGGCATCACTGACCTGGTGGTGAATGGCGCTTATTTGGGTGAGCAAGTAAAGCGTTTTTGCGGGGATGGCAGTCGCTGGGGGGTCAACATTGCATTTTCTATGGAGTCTAAGCCCTTAGAGACTGCAGGTGGCATTATTAATGCCTTGCCCTTGCTCGGTGACGCCCCATTTTTGGTCGTTAACGGCGACGTCTATTGTCCTTATAGATTTGGTGAACTTGCCAGTACCTCGCTCCCAGAAGGCTGCGCTCATATTGTTTTGGTGCCAAACCCTGCACACAACTCAGAGGGCGATTTCAGCCTTTTGGATAGGAAGGTCACTCACCGATCGGACAAGGCATGGACTTTTAGTGGCTTGGGCCTTTATACCCCTAAATTTTTTGCAGATTGTGCTCCGGGAACGCGGCCACTTAAACCACTTCTTGATGCAGCAATTGACGAAGATCGCTTGTCAGGCCAAGTGTGGAAGGGGCTATGGACCGATGTGGGTACGCCTGAGCGCCTAACGTTACTCGATCGAGAACTCTCGAACGCTTTTTAACGACCCTCTGATGGGCTTGGAGTTAGCGAAGCGCGGTCGGTCGGGGTAAACTATGCGCTCCATCATTGACGAAGCTTACCCATGTCCGATTATCTAATAGCCCCCTCCATTCTGTCTGCCAATTTCGCGTGTCTAGGTCAGGAGGTTGATGATGTGCTGGCCGCTGGTGCCGATATTGTCCACTTTGATGTTATGGATAATCATTACGTGCCAAATCTCACGATAGGGCCCATGGTGTGCAAGGCTTTGCGCGACCACGGCGTTACCGCCCCCATCGATGTTCACCTTATGGTGCAGCCGGTCGATGCGCTCATCGGCATGTTCGCCGATGCGGGCGCGAGCTATATCACGTTCCATCCCGATGCCTCTACCCACGTTGACCGCTCCCTCCAACTAATTCGCAGTGCAGGCTGTAAAGCGGGGCTCGTGTTTAATCCCGCGACATCCCTAGATGCGCTGAAGTATGTGATGGATAAAGTCGATATGATCCTTCTCATGTCGGTAAACCCAGGGTTTGGTGGTCAGGCATTTATACCTGCAACCCTCGATAAGCTCAGAGAGGCCCGTGAGCTTATTGATGCGAGTGGTCTCGATATCCGTTTGGAAGTTGATGGTGGGGTGGGGCCGAACAACATCGCGGCAGTGGCAGCGGCTGGCGCCGATACGTTTGTCGCGGGTTCGGCGATTTTTAACCAACCCGACTATAAGACGGTTATCGATCAGATGCGCTCGGAGTTAGCTGGCGTTTGATGATGGTTGACCCATTAGAGTTCAAGCGTCTGCAAGGTGAGGGATACCAGCAAATCCCCATTACGCGCACTATTTTGGCCGATATGGAAACACCGCTGTCGGCCTACAGAAAGCTTGCGTCAGGACCTTATTCATTTTTGTTTGAGTCGGTTCAAGGTGGCGAAAAATGGGGGCGTTACTCCATCATTGGGTTGCCTGCTCGTCGCTGGCTAACAGTGTCCGGTAATGACGTAACACTGTTTGAAAACGGAGAAGTCCACCAGAAAATTACCTGCGACGATCCGCTCGACTTCATCGAGACAACCCATCAGAAATTTCAGAGCGCACCTTTAGAGGGACTCCCGGTGTTCCATGGCGGGCTAGTGGGCTACTTTGGTTATGACACCGTCCGCTATGTCGAGCCAAAGCTGCAACATAGCTGTCCAAAAGATGTTTTAGGTTGTCCAGACATTTTGTTGTTAGTCGCTGAAGAAGTCCTCGTCTTTGATAATTTGGCAGGCACGCTCACCATGGTGGTCAACGCAGCGGTGGATGAGCCTGAATCTTACGCGCGCGCTATAGCCCGCCTTGACGAGCTCGAACAAACGCTTCCGAAGCCTGGTCCCGCGCTCCAAGCGATCGCCATCGGTGAGCTTGATACTCAGAGTATAGAGGCGTCCGCACATTTCACGACCCAGCAGGCGGAGTTTGAAGGCTGGGTTGAGCGTATCCGTGAATACATCTTAGATGGCGACGTAATGCAGGTAGTACCTTCGCAGCGAATGTCGATCGACTTTGATCGGCAACCTATTTCGCTTTACCGTGCGCTGCGTAATCTAAACCCGTCTCCTTACATGTATTTTTTGGATATGGGGGATTTTCAGATTGTGGGTTCATCGCCGGAGATTCTTGTTCGATCAGAGCAGGGGCAAGTGACCGTTCGTCCTATTGCGGGCACGAGAAAGCGCGGGAAAACCGAGCAGGAAGATGACGCACTGGCCGCCGACTTGCTCGCCGATGCCAAGGAGATAGCAGAGCATCTGATGCTTATTGACTTGGGTCGTAATGATATCGGCCGTATTGCTAAGCCGGGTACGTTAGCGCTTACCGAAAACATGGTGATAGAGCGCTATTCACACGTTATGCATATTGTGTCTAACGTGACAGGAGAGGCGCGCGAGGGCTTGTCGGCAATGGACGCACTGCGAGCCACACTGCCCGCTGGAACCTTAAGCGGTGCTCCCAAAGTGCGGGCCATGGAAATTATTGATGAACTCGAACCCTTGAAGCGCGGAATATATGGCGGCGCCATTGGCTACTTATCCTGGGCAGGAGATATGGATACAGCAATCGCGATCCGAACAGCGGTAGTTAAGAATGGACAGGTTCATGTTCAAGCGGGTGCCGGTGTTGTGGCCGATTCGGTGCCTGCGTCTGAGTGGGAAGAAACTTTAAATAAAGCGCGCGCGATGCTGCGTGCGATTGCGATG
>DAIRTN010000028.1:19165-33709 GCA_036803865.1 Luminiphilus sp. | reverse complement strand
CCGCACATCTCGCTTAACTGCGCAGCTCTGACACGGTCAATGCTCCCCGCCTCGGCTTGCTTAATAATTTCAATCATGGCGGAAACCGCCAACGGCGCCAGGCGAGCCAGCGCGTTCGCCGCGTTTAATGCCGCATCCATGATCTCCGATGCCGATGCTGTCCAATCAACAATTCTCAAGGCTTTCATTTCGTCTGCGGAAAGTTCCTCCGCACCAACGAGAATGCGCTTCGCGACCGTAACACCCAAACGACTCACAAAACGCTCGATACCATCCGTTGGGTAACACAGGCCAATAGCCGCGGCGGGCACTCGCATGAGAATATCATCGGCCGCCATGCGGAAATCGCACGACATCGCAAGCTCTACCCCACCGCCAAATATATTCCCGTTAGCAACGCAAATTGTGGGAATAGATAAGTCTGCAATTTGATTAGTCACCGCCTGAAACTGGTCACCTGTCAGCTCACCGCTACTGATTTGCCCTAAGTCTGCGCCCGCGCAAAAAGTGCGCCCACCCTCAGAGCAGATCATCAGCACTCGCGTATCCGCGCTGAGATTTTTCAGCGCCCTTTCGATGCCAGCAAGCTCAATTTTTCCCAACGCATTATGTTGCGCTGCTCTATTGAAGCCAAGACGAGCTATGCCATCAAATTCTTCAAAAACAATGGTCGGTGTCATACGCTTCTCCCAGATGATCAACGTTCTAGTTTCGCACAGGTATAGATTTTTTTTCCGCCAAAGCCACATCAACATTGGACACGGACAAAAAAAATACTTAAAGTTCAAAAATTCGAATCTTAAGAATTTTGATGCACAACACAGAGCTAGCATGCCTAACCGACAAACTAAGATAGGCATCCAGTCATAAAGTAGCGCTAAATCAATAACAAGGTAACCCTGTGGCAACGAATTCAAATGACGGCGGATCGCCTTTTAACCGAGGCATCCAGCACGAGGCAAAACAGAGCGCGATACTCTCAAGAGCGGCAAAACTTTTTAATACGAAAGGCGCCCGTGCGACCACTTTGAGCGATGTCGCCAATAAACTTGGCCTCACAAAAACGAGTCTTTACTACTACGTAAAAACCAAGGAAGACCTGATTTTCCAGTGCTATGACGCGTCCATAAAGCATGCGCTGAGGTCTCTCGACCAAATTGAGCAGGAAACGGACGATCCGCTCGAGCGCACCCTGCGTTTTATGCGGTCTCGCATCGACTCAATATTACAAGCCCTCCAGGGTAACGCCGACTACTATGCGGCACCGCTTGAACTCGCGTCACTCAAACCACAACACAGAGACGCTCTGACTGCCGAATACCTCGAAATGTTTAAGCGTGTCAGATCGTATATTCGCGAAGGCATAGAGGCAGGCTCGATCAGGCCCCGTCACTCCACTACCACAACGCGTGCGCTTATAGGTGCCCTCGATTGGTCATTCTATTGGCTTTATGAAATCCCTAGAGAAGAGGCCGAGAAAGCGTCCGATGCCGTGGCAGATATTTGTGCCAATGGCTTGCTGTCTCTTACTACTGACTTCGTATCTAGCGCCCACCGGATACGACCTGAAGCCGTACCGCCCGCTGGCGGTTTTGACCGGGAAGCGCAGAATCGCTTAAAACAAGAGGCGTTCTTTAAAGCCGGTACACGCTTCTTCAATCGCAAGGGATTCACCGGCACCTCCCTCGACGAGATAGCCGAATATCTACAGGTGTCTAAGGGCGCTTTTTACTATCATTTCGCCAATAAAGAGTCGCTGTTAACACAATGCTATGACTACTCTCTCGATCAGCTACAGGCGATTTACAACGAAGTCATCGTCAAGGAGCAACCTGCGACCGCCAAGTTAGATGAAATTTGCCGTCGCATCTTCACCGTTCAAAACTCTGACCTCGGCCCACTCATTCGCTACAACACTATTACGGCTCTACCACCACCCATACGCCGCAGAGTACTCGCGCGGACAGAAGAAATTAACGATCACATTGGCGATATTATTCGCGATGGACAGGCTAAGGGAGAATACCGGCCTGCCAATACATTAGTTGCACAGAATATGCTTCAAGGCGCGATCAACGCATCGATGAATATAGGGCAATGGCGACAAGTCGACGATTTAGATGCAACTGCCATCGAGTACTTCGATGTCTTTCAATTTGGCCTAGCGGTTGAACGCCGCTGACACTGCTACAGGAGGTATCGGTGGAAACATTTCAGGAAGTATTGGACTTCATCCAACCCGAACGGGTTGGGCGATTCTGGTTTCGAGGCAACAGTATTAGACCTCAAATGCGAATTTTTGGGGGTCAGGTGCTCGCGCAATGCTTAATGGCCGCTAACCAAACGATAGCCGAAGAAATGAATGCGCACTCTATGCATGCTTACTTCCTTCGCGCTGGCGATCCTAATGCGCCAATTGAGTTTGAGGTTGATCCCATTCGCAATGGTCGATCTTTCGCTACTCGACGGGTTGTTGCGCGACAGCACGATCAAGCGATATTCAACACGTCGATCAGTTATCAAGTAATCGAGGACGGTGTTGGCCACAGTATCGACATGCCAAGCGTGGAGATCCCCGAATTCAATAATCAGCCTGAAATGGATAAGAACGGTAAGCTACGCTTTCCACTGCTTGACCGCTTTGCCGTTGAGCGTATGCGTGGTGCCGCAGACCGTGCTACCGGCGGGAAGGTTGTCCAAAATAACTGGTATCGCGGCAAAGGCGTTTTACGGGATGATCCTCGGGTGCATCAAGCGGCACTCGCACTCATTTCGGATTTTTCACTGCTTGGCACCGCTTTAGGCGCACATGACGTCGTGGATTGGGAGCGGGACTACATTCTTGCGAGTCTCGACCACGCAATTTGGTTTCATGCCCCCATTAATCTGAATGACACAGTGCTTTATCACTGCGACAGTCCATGGTCCGGTAATGCACGTGGTTTTAACCGAGGTCAATTCTGGAGTCCAGATGGCGTTCTACTGGCATCAACCACTCAAGAAGGGTTGATGCGAAGAAAAACGCACTAATTGATGCGGGTGGCCATTTCGTCGCCCAACTCAACAAGCCTTAAATTTCCCTGCAAATCCAATCCGAATTCATGGACCGAGCCGTTGTCTGGCCAAAATTGCAATGTGTCCTGATGTTCGCGTACGTAAGCCACCACCGTATTAATCACCAAGAAATGGCTAAATATCACCGTCGGTTGTTCGAGTGAGAGCAAGCCCTCAATAATACCCTCACGCCAGCTCAATATCGGGCGTGTTTGCTCATGCCATGTTTGGCGCATGAAGGATTTCAGCCAGTCCTGGCGCTCAGCCAAAGGCGCTGGAGACACCACCTCGGTAAATGCTGCATCAATGCGAACCGGACGCTGCAGGCGCTCAGCAAGCGGTATAGCAGTCTCCTGGGCACGCTGTTTAGGGCTACTGATTAGCTGAACGTCGCTAGGAAGGGTCGCTATTAATGACTCGGCGGCGGCCACCGCCTGCTGCTGCCCCAAAGCACTCAAACCTGGATCAGGATGCTCCCCCCAAGTCGCACTGGCCTCACCGTGACGCACTAGCCATATTGGATGGCTCATCGATAGGTGACCAATGATTCGTTACGATCAGCGCCAATAAGTTGCAGGTGAGCCACGTCATTAAAGTTTGATAGCGATACCCGGCTCGAACTATAAATCAAACGGGTGATCGAGCAGTTCATGACGGGCTCATAAAACTGATAGAAGCCATCGGCGGTCACACCCAACGCGAGTCCAACCGCTGTAGCGATAGTACCGCCCGAGGTGAATACGGCCGTCGTCTTTCCCGATCCGACATCAGTCATAATGTCTTTCAGCGCCGCCTCTACGCCATCGCGATAGAGTGACCACGGCATAATGCCAGCAGCATTACATTCAGGATTGACCCAGGCGTTGAATACTGCGGCAATGATCTTTTGGTAGTCCTTGCTGGACTTACTGTCGCGCTGCACGATGTCAGCGAGCACGCCATCAGTGGCGCATAAACCGGGAAGCAACGCATCAATCTGCTCTTGATTATTAACCTCGTCAAATCGCTCATCCAACCTGAGATCACACGCACGACTTTGCGACGCGAGGACGCGCTGCCCAGTCTCTTGCTGTCGAGATAATGAGCCCGCGTAAGCGGCATCGAAACTGAGTCCCACGCGAGCAAAAAACTCACCCGTGAGATCAGCTTGTCGCTGCCCCAGGGTTGAGAGCTGATCATAGTTAGCGGCGCCGAAAGAAGCTTGCCCGTGGCGAACTAGATAAATAGAGGCCATCAGGCTGCTCCTTGATGTTGATTGATAAAGCGAAGATTTCTAGGATACGGGTAAAAGTCCTTTACGACCCCTTCCCGCAGTCTATCCTGTAGGTCGGTCCAAAAGCTCGCATCGTAGAGATCGCTGTGTCGCGCGTCGAACGCCTTACGCGCACGTTGATTACCCGAGAAGAAGAGGCGAAACTCCTCGGGGAAAATATCGTTGGGGCCGACTGAATACCAGGGCTGGCTCGACATCTCATCGAAGTCGTCTCGCGGTGGTGGAATACGTCGAAAATTACACTCCAACAGTGGCTGAATCTCATCGTAGTCATAAAATACAACCCGTCCATGTCGCGTCACGCCAAAATTCTTAAGCAACATATCGCCTGGGAAGATATTGGCAGCCGCCAGTTCTTTAATCGACTTTCCGTAGTCATTCATGACCTCGTCGACTTCTTCGTCGGTGGCATCTTGTAAATACAAGTTAAGGGGCGTCATACGGCGCTCGACGTAGCAGTGTTTAATAATCAACGCAGGCCCACTGATTTCCACTTGCGAGGGACATGTTGCATACAATTCTTCTATCAGCTCGTCAGAGAAGCGTGCCTTTTCAAATACCAGATTAGTGAATTCCTGAGTGTCCGCCATGCGTCCGGCGCGATCCCAGCGTTTTACCAGTTGATACTTTTCCTTCACCAACTCGTGAGTCACTTCTTTAGGCGGCGTAAATTTATCTTTAATAATTTTAAAAACAAACTCGTAGGACGGCAGCGTAAACACCGCCATGACCATGCCTTTAATTCCCGGCGCAACAATGAATTGATCTTGGGCTGAACGCATATGGCGGTACGCACAACGGTAATAATAGGTTTTGCCATGACGGTGATGCCCAATGGAACTGTAAATTTCAGAGACGGCTTTCTTAGGCATAAGTTGTTGTAGAAACAGAACGTACTGCGATGGGATCGAAGCGTCGACCATGAAATAGGTCCGGGTAAAGCTGAAGAGCAAGCTCACGCGATCAGAGCCAAAAAGCGCTGCATCAATATAAACCGACGGGCTCTCAGCACTCTCGTTGTGGAGCATGGGGAACACGAGAGGCATTTCCAATCCATTGATCACCAAGCGACCGACGATGTACACCGCTTTGTTACGATAAAAATGATGCTCCAGCATCTGTAGCTCTAAAGCGGGGTTATCGACGTCGAAGGTGTCCGGCAGGGACCCACGCATAGCGCCCACAATGTTTTTCACATCGCGATCGAGGTCCTCGTAGGGGATATATAACGCGTAATGATCGAGCAAGGCGCGCACGGCAGCATCGATACCCTGATCACAACGAAAGCGCTTAACGACCCGACTGACATCTACGGGCGGCATATCGCCCTGCGGCGAAAACACGAATGCGTGTTTATCGCGAATACGACGGTGCTCGAAGACTGCGTTATAAATTGAATTATAAAAAGTCTCCGCGATTTCAAAGTTGGTCATGCCACGTACCAAGTCCGAATAAATACCTCGCGTCTCGGACCAGAAATCGAATTCCTTTAGGCGGTCACCGGCTATAAACTCAACGAACTCGAGGGTTTCCACGACCTTGGCCTTATATAAATCGATCCGGCGAGTCGATGCGTGGTGCATCGCTGCCCATTCGGCCTTCTCAAATCGAGTGCGCGCAGCCAAGGTGATATTCTCGAAGTCTGCGAAATAAGAATAAAAACCGTTCAAGATAGTTCGAGCTAAGCGAGTTTGCTTATCCACAACAGTGTCCTATGTTTGGCAGTGCACAGTGTATTGAGGCTGACAGTATGGCGCAATTTCATACGCTAAAAAAAACCCGCCGGAATGCGGCGGGTTCTTTGGGTCGGACTGGCCAAGCGTTTTACACGCTGGAAGCCCTTACCAGTCGAGCTTATGCCGAATAGGTTTTGCTGGCATAGTGATTACGGTGGTAGGTCGCGTCGCCAAACGTCGAATTGATCATCATCAAGCGCTTGGCATAGTGGCCAATATCAAGCTCGTCGGTAATCCCCATGCCACCGTGAAGCTGAATCGCCTCGCCGTAGACTAACTTAGCATTGCGATCGATAAGCACCTTCAACGCATGAATAGTCAGATCCGCTTTTTCAGGCGCCTCATTAAACTCACACATAGCCTTGAAGAGCAGAGACTTCGCCTGCTCGAAGGCCATCATGGTATCAACCATACGGTGCTTGAGGGCCTGGAATGTTGAGATACGCACACCGAACTGCTCGCGCTGCTTTGTGTACTCCAATGTCTTAGCATTCAGGGTACCCATGCAACCCACGGCCTCAGCGGCAACCGCAATAGTCGCCTCCCGGACAACGGCGTCAACAACGCCCATAGCGCTGCCCTCTTCACCTATCAGCTCTGCAGGCGCATTGTTGAAGGTCAAGTTTGCACAACGCTGACCATCCATCATGGGATAACCAAAACGCTCAACACCCGCACCGTTAAGATCGACCACAAACAGTGACAGACCGTCGCGATCGAATTGCTCACCGGAGGTTCGTGCCAAGACCACCGCTTTATCGGCATTCGTGCCGTTAGACACGACAACTTTCTCGCCCGATAACGTGTACGCACCGCCGTTGTTCTGCGCTGTGGTTTTACAATCGGTGATTTCAAAACGACTCTGACGCTCTACATAAGCAAACGTACCCAGCGCTGAGCCGTCGATAACTTCAGGCAGCAAGGCCGCTCGTTGAGCTTCGTTACCCGCCTTGGCGATCAGGTTGCCGTACAACACAACCGTTGCCAGATAGGGCTCTACAATCAAACCTTTACCAATTTCTTCCATAATGACGCTGGTATCAACAATGCTGCCACCAAAACCGCCATCTTCCTCAGCAAAAGGAATCGATAACCAACCAAGTTCAGCAAATTGCTGCCACGCGGCGTCACTCATACCTTTATCAGACTCAACAATCGCTTTCCGCGTATCCCAGTCGTAGTCATCTTGAACAAAACGCGCGATGGAATCGCGGATCATCTGTTGCTCTTCAGTAAAATCAAAATTCATTGCTGTGTTCCCTTCTATTACTCAAGACCAAGAACAAACTTGGCAATGATATTTTTCTGAACTTCGTTTGAGCCACCGTAAATGGTTGACGCGCGCCCGTACATGAAGTTTCGTCGAGCCTCAGAACCAAAGTCATGTCCCAACTGCTCTGAATCCAGATCCGTAGGAAGAACGCCCTGGTAGTGCGCTGCGACTTCCATACGCAGCTCTTGTGTCGCCTGCTGAAGCTCAGTGCCCTTAATCTTCAGTAGCGAAGACTCGGGTCCTGGGAAACCACCAGCAGCCATCGCAGCAAGGGTGCGAAGCTCTGTAAACTCGAGGGCCATCAATTCAATTTCGATGTCAGCCAAACGACCTTGGAACCCGGGATCATCAAGCAATGCTTTACCACCGTTAATTTCCTTGGCAGCAGCGTCTTTAATCTGACGAATCGTTCGCTTGCTTTGAGCCACGTCAGCAATAGACGTGCGCTCGTGGGCCAACAGTGCTTTTGCAACAGTCCAACCGCCGTTAACTTCGCCAACAACGTTCTTGGCGGGAACACGTACATTATTGAATTCAACTTCATTCAAACTGTGCTCGTTATCGATAGAAATGATCGGATTAACTTTTATCCCTTCTGACTTCATATCGCACAATAAGAAGGTAATACCCTCTTGCTTCTTGCCTTCATTACTCGTGCGAACGAGAACAAAGATCCAGTCCGCGTACTGCGCGTAGGTCGTCCAAATTTTTGCGCCGTTGATAATGTAATCATCGCCGTCAAGCTCAGCCTTAGTTTTCAACGCAGCTAGGTCCGAACCCGCACCTGGCTCAGAGTAGCCCTGACACCACCAATCGTCGCTGCTCAAAATACGAGGCAAGAAATAATCTTTCTGCTCTTGATTACCAAACTGGTAAATCACAGGACCGACCATACTCAAACCAAAAGGCACAGTGCCGGGAATACCGGCTTCCGAACGCTCAGTCTCGTAAATGTATTTCTGAGTAGGTGTCCAGCCGGTGCCACCGAATTCGACGGGCCAGTTAGGTGCAATCCAACCCTTCTCGTGCAACTTCTTCTGCCACTCGACAATCGTGTTTTTAAACCCGTTACTACGCAGGCGTCCTTGGAGTTCCGGCGTGAAATGTTCAGCAAAGAATGATCGTACTTCTTCGCGGAACGCTAAGTCTTCAGCTGAAAATGCAATATCCATAGCGACCTCAATCGTTGGTTGAAACGTGGGGTGTGACCCAATAAATGCGGTTTTGAACCTTGAGTATGTTTTTCTACGTTAGAGAATGTAGGGTAGTTGGGCGCGCTTTGCAAGCCCTTCTCAGCGAGAAATCTGCGCCCGCGGACTCACCGCACGGCGAGCCTTTAATTGGCTTTAATATCAATGGCTTACAAAAACAAAAACGCCGACGATCATACGGAATGAGGTCGGCGTCAATACTCCTGTCCGGGTTTTGCTTAATAAAGCAGGGAGAACAGCTTCCTTTGGTATTCCGCTGCGAGAGGGTCACCTTTACCGATAGTGGTAATCGCATCCAAGTACAAACGCTTTGCTTCACCGTTATTCCAGTCGCGGTCCGCGCGTAAGACAATGAGTAAATGCTCCAATGCCTCGCGATAGCGGCCTGTAGTGGTGAGCTGAACAGCCAGCTTAACGCGAGAGCCATGATCGTTTTCGTCATCGGCGAGCAATCCCTCGAGCGCTTTTAGCTCGGGTGAATCCGCTGCTTCTCGCTTAAGCTCAATTTGAGCCATCAGCTGCTCATAATGAGCGTTTTGATCCACCATGCGAATATCGCTCAAGACCGCCTCTGCATCATCTAAGCGGTTTGCCTCAACCAAGGCCCCCGCATAGGCCAGCGCGACGTCCAATAGCTTCCCTGACTCCTCCCATGCTGCTCGGAGTAAACCAACCGCGCCCGCGACATCATCTTGTTGAAGCAACGCTGCTGCTTCGCTGATTTTTGCGTCCCAGGGTGACGGCAAATATTTTTGCAAAAGTTCGCGGACGACCGATTCGGGCTGAGCGCCAGTAAAACCGTCGACGGGCTGCCCATCTTTGATAACCATCACCGTGGGTAAATTGCGAACGCCTAGCTGACTGGCAAGCATTTGCTGATCGTCAGCATTAACCTTGGCTAGCAGGAAAGCACCCGCGTACTCATTGGCTAAGTTTTCCAAAAGCGGCATCAGTTGCTTGCACGGCTCGCACCAATCTGCCCAAAAGTCGACAACTACGGGTCGATGATTAGATTCTTCAATGAGTAACTGCTGAGCATTACTCTCGTCTATGTCTACAATATGGGGGCTCGTATTCATGACTTATTTCTCGTTGATTATTTAAAACCCAAGACGTCCTGCATGTCGTACTTGCCGGGTTGTTGGCTCGCCAACCAAGCTGCCGCTCTAACAGCGCCTCGTGCGAATGCCATCCGAGAGCTAGCTTTGTGTGTAATCTCTAACCGCTCACCGTCCGCGGCAAAAATAACCGTATGATCACCAACAACATCACCCGCGCGGATTGTTGCAAAACCTATGGTGTCTCGCTCACGAGCACCCGTCTGGCCTTCACGACCATAGACTGCGACTTTACTGAGATCTCTCCCCAACGTATCGGCGATCACTTGGCCCATACTGAGTGCCGTACCTGATGGCGCATCAATTTTATGACGATGGTGTGCCTCGACAATTTCAATATCAACATCATCACCGAGCACCGCCGCCGCCTGCTCGAGTAATTTAAAAGCAAGGTTCACGCCGGTGGAAAAGTTAGATGCCTTACATAGGGCTATTTTGGCACCATGAGCGAAGAGCATTCGTTCCTGCTCAACCGTAAATCCCGTCGTACCGATCACCATGGCAACGCCATGCGCGGCGCAAAGTTCTGCATTCGCGAGGGTCGCCGCTGGCACTGTGAAGTCGATCAGTACATCAATGTCACCAATGACCGTAGCGAGATCGTTCACGATAACAACGGCGTTAGCTTCCCCACCAACCAGCTCGCCCGAATCTATACCAGCAAGCGCACTTTCAGGACGCTCGATCGTGGCGCTCAGATCGATGCCCTGCTGACTTTCACCAATGGCTTCAATGAGCATACGGCCCATACGACCTGCAGCACCTGTTACGCCGACTCGCACCGTCATTACTTAGTCATCCCGTCAAAGAAGGATTTAACGCCCTCGAACCAGCCATGCTGACGTGGCGACTGCTCATTACCACCTTCTGTCAGTGTGGAACGAAGCTCCTCTAGTAACTGCTTCTGCTTCGCACTCAAATTAACCGGCGTCTCCACGACAGCGCGGCACATCAAATCCCCAATAGGGCCACCGCGGACCGGTTGAACACCTTTGCCACGTAATCGGAACATTTTCCCTGTCTGCGTTTCCGACGGAATCTTTAACTTCACTTTGCCATCAAGGGTGGGCACTTCAAGCTCCCCTCCCAACGCGGCATCAACAAAATTAATGGGGACTTCGCAGAATAAATGGCGTCCATCACGCTCAAACAGCGAATGCTGCCTAACTGACATCTGCACAAACAGATCGCCAGCCGGCCCGCCAGCAGGCCCAGCCTCGCCTTCGCCACTCAGCCGTATCCGATCACCGGTATCGACACCCGGAGGCACTTTGACAGAGAGAGTCTTAGTTTTCTCCACCAAACCCTGACCACGACAGTCAACGCAAGGGTCAGAGATGGTTTTTCCGCGACCACGGCATTGAGGACATGTCTGTTGGACTTGGAAAAAGCCCTGCTGCATTCGGACTTGGCCAGACCCTCCACAACCGCCACAGCTAATAGGGCTAGTACCCGGTTTCGCGCCGCTGCCATCACACGTGGAGCAATGCTGCAGCGAAGGTACTTTGATTTCTGTGGTGGTACCACGTACGGCCTCTTCGAGGCTAATTTCTAGGGTATATCGTAAATCTGAGCCACGCTGAGGACCCCGTCGGCCACCACCTCCGCCACCACCAAAGATGTCACCAAACACATCTCCAAAGATATCGCTGAACCCACCGCCCTGGAAACCACCTCCACCGCCCATGGACTGATCAACGCCGGCATGGCCAAATTGGTCATAGGCCGCACGTTTCTCTTTATTCATGAGAACATCGTAAGCTTCAGTCGCTTCTTTAAACTTATGATCAGCATCCTGATCGTCAGGATTGCGATCGGGGTGGAATTTCATCGCAATTCGACGGTAGGCTTTTTTAACCTCCGGATCCGTTGCTGAACGATCAACCCCTAAAATTTCGTAATAGTCACGCTTGGACATATTTTTCCAGCCTGCCTGTGCCATTCAATGCGCGCAAAAGCACGCTCGCCACAAAAAACACGCGGGCAACCAGGGCCCGCGTCATATCAACATTTTAACCCAGGACTTGGGTCTTGTGTGCTCAGTAGGCAGCATTCAATGCCGCCTATCGAGTCATCACTTCTTGTCGTCGTCTTTCACTTCCTCAAACTCAGCATCGACAACGTCGTCACCCATGTCAGCCTCGTTAGCGTCAGCACCCGCTGAATCTGCCTGCGCACCTTCAGCTGCCTGCTGAGCCGCGTACATCTTCTGAGCAACCGCACCCGTAGCCTCAGTTATCTTAGTGGTCGCGGCTTCTATCGCGTCCTTGTCATCGCTCTTAAGTGCCGCCTCCGCTTCAGCAATAGCCGACTCAATCGCTGCACGCTCGTCATCACTTGCATGCTCACCTGCGTCTTCCAAGGTTTTACGAGCAGCATGTACCATGCCGTCACAGCTGTTACGCACTGTAATGAGCTCTTCAAACTTCTTGTCAGCTTCGGCATTGGCTTCAGCATCCTGAACCATCTTTTCGACTTCTTCTTCCGATAGACCGCCTGACGCGGTAATCCGGATTGACTGCTCTTTGCCCGTCGCTTTGTCCTTAGCCGATACATTCAAGATGCCATTCGCGTCCAAATCGAAGGTCACTTCAACTTGCGGAACACCACGAGGTGAAGGTGGGATATCAGCAAGATCAAAACGTCCTAGCGATTTGTTTTCTGTCGCCTGCTTACGCTCACCTTGGACAACGTGAATCGTTACTGCAGTTTGGTTGTCTTCGGCTGTCGAGAACACTTGCGATTTCTTGGTAGGAATCGTCGTGTTCTTCTCGATTAACGGTGTTGCTACACCACCCATTGTTTCAATACCCAGGGTCAGAGGCGTCACGTCTAAAAGAAGCACGTCTTTGACGTCGCCAGACAATACCGCACCCTGGATGGATGCGCCCATCGCTACTGCTTCGTCAGGGTTCACGTCTTTGCGAGGTTCCTTGCCAAAGAAATCCGCTACCGCCGCTTGAACCATGGGCATACGTGTCTGGCCGCCGACCAAGATAATATCGTCAATTTCACTCTTTGACAGACCTGAATCCTGCAAAGCCGTCTTAAGAGGTTCGAGTGAACGCTTGACCAAGTCCTCAACGAGCGACTCCAATTTATTACGCGACAACTTAACCACCAAGTGCTTAGGACCCGTCGCGTCAGCGGTAATGTAAGGTAAGTTGACTTCCGTCTGTTGCGCACTCGAAAGCTCGATCTTGGCTTTCTCAGCGGCTTCTTTCAAGCGCTGAAGCGCTAGAGGGTCATTGTGCAGATCAATGCCGCTGTCACTTTTGAACTCGCTCGCGAGGTATTCAATCAACCGTAGATCGAAGTCCTCACCGCCCAAGAACGTGTCACCGTTGGTTGCCAGCACTTCAAACTGATGCTCACCGTCGACTTCAGCAATTTCAATAATGGAAATATCGAAGGTACCACCACCCAAGTCGTATACCGCAACAGTGCGGTCACCCTTAGCCTTGTCCATACCGTATGCCAGGGCCGCCGCCGTTGGCTCGTTAATGATGCGCTTTACTTCTAGACCGGCAATTTTGCCCGCGTCTTTTGTGGCTTGACGCTGGGAGTCATTGAAGTACGCTGGAACCGTAATTACCGCTTCGGTAACAGGCTCACCAAGAAATTCCTCAGCCGTTTTCTTCATCTTGCGCAGAACTTCCGCGGATACCTGAGGTGGCGCCATCGCGTTGTCTTTAACTTTGACCCAGGCGTCGCCACTGTCAGCTTTTACAATATTGTAAGGCACCATCTTGATGTCTTTTTGTACAACATCGTCGTCAAATCGACGGCCGATTAGACGCTTGACGGCAAACAGCGTGTTCACTGGGTTAGTCACCGCCTGTCGCTTCGCTGACTGGCCAACCAGAATTTCACCGTCATCTGTGTATGCAACAACAGATGGAGTGGTGCGGCCGCCCTCGGCATTTTCAATAACGCGCGGCTTACCGCCTTCTAAAATAGAGACACAAGAGTTAGTGGTCCCCAAGTCAATACCAATAATTTTACCCATTACTTTCTCCTTTCAGCCGGATCGCACCCAGCATGCTTGCTTGTACCTTTAAATGGGTGCTCGTGGCACTATTTCAAGGCCTACCGTGGGGATTTATTGTGGTGCCTTGCTAACCATGACCATCGCAGGCCGAACGAGACGACCGTTTAAGGTGTAACCTTTTTGCATCACAGCGATGACCGTATTGGGCTCAACATCGGGATTCTCAACCATACTCATCGCTTGCGCTGTCTGCGGATCGAAGGGTTCTCCCATAGGGTCAACGTGTTCGACACCGTTCTTTTTGAGAGCATCGACGAAGCTTTTCAACGTCAGCTCAACGCCTTCAATGATCGGCTTTGCAGTATCACTTTCACCTGCCGCAATGAGCGCACGCTCAAGGTTATCGACCACGGGCAACATCTCACCGACGAAACGCTCCAATGCAAATTTCCTGGCCTTATCCACTTCAGCTTCTGCGCGACGCTGAACGTTGACCGCATCTGCCTGTGCGCGAAGAGCAGCTTCGCGCGCCTCCGACAAGTCAACTTCTAGCTTCTCGACAAGCTGCTCGAGGGAAGCTTCTTCCTCTTCCCCTTCTACAGTGTCACCGGTGCTTTCAATATTTTCGCCGACAGTGGACTCATCGTCCTCCTCGACATAATCATGCTTGTCGTCTGACATGGGATTTCCTCTGATAATGGCGCCTTGCTCAAGACGTGAAAAAGCCGTCAGGCGGGACATGGGGACGCCTTGGCTCGCTTTCAAGGGGTTGGTCGCTATCTAAGGGCTAAAGACGCTGAATTTGAGGCTAATCGACGATGTTGTGTGATTTTCACGCCGCCGCTTGTCGTGCACTCACCTCGACTCTTACCTCGACTCTTACCTCGA
>DAIRTN010000028.1:15318-19065 GCA_036803865.1 Luminiphilus sp. | reverse complement strand
AGTGCGACGCTCAAGAGCTTCGCAGTCACATCGACCATAGGAATTACGCGTTCGTAAGCCATTCGGGTAGGGCCAATGACTCCCAGTACACCAAGCGTCCTAGCGCCCTGAGTGTACGGCGCGGTGACCACAGAGTAATCGCCAAAAACATCGAAGCCCGACTCGTCGCCAATGAAAATTTGCACCCCGTCTGCCCGAGAACTGCGATCAAGAAGGTCCAAAATATCACGCTTGCTCTCGAAGGCGTCAAATAGCTCCCTCAATTTACCGAAATCTTCTGGCCGCGTCTGACCGAGCAAGTGGTTCTCGCCTGCGACAACATAGTCATCGTTGCCCTCCTCGGCATCAAGGGCTTGATTGGCAAGATCGAGGGCGGCAGCCATGTACTCGTCTATTTGCCCTCGGGCAATTTTCATCTCATGAATGATTCCGGCCTTTAACTCGATGAGATCGCGCCCAGCATAGCGCTGGTTAATAAGCTCAGCGGCCGCCTTTAACTGCCGCTCAGTCATCGACCTTGGCAATTCAATAATACGATTTTGTACCTCGCGTTCATTGAGAACCAAAATCACCAAGACACGATTCTCCGCCAAAGGTAGAAACTCGACTTGCCGCAAATGCTGAACGTCCGGACGTGGAACCGTTACGATGCCAGTCTGGGTGGTAATCTGTGCGAGGAGGTTCGAGGCGCTCTGCACAAGCT
Organism: Luminiphilus sp.; assembly: GCA_036803865.1. GTDB lineage: Bacteria > Pseudomonadota > Gammaproteobacteria > Pseudomonadales > Halieaceae > Luminiphilus. Next base: position 18,362 of record DAIRTN010000028.1, on the reverse strand, counting down.
CTTTCGTTGACCTATTAGGGTTTAACTCACCTTTTAAGACTTCGAAAGCTCTCGCATCGATGGGCTGCACCTGTAAGAGCGTATCGACAAACAGCCTGTAGCCTTGTGGCGTGGGGATTCTCCCTGCCGACGTGTGAGGAGACACAAGGTAACCACGATCTTCCAAATCGGCCATGATATTGCGAATAGTCGCGGGGCTAACCGGCATCCCACTAGCGGCATGCAAAGACTTTGACCCTACTGGCTGGCCATCGCGAATATGCATTTCAACCAGGGTTCGCAGTAATTCAGTAGCTCGATGTGTCAGTTCTTTGCCCATAAATACTCAAAGAGGTTTCCGTGTACAGGTTGTAGCATAGCCTGCCATGAGGGCAAAGCACGTCATTCGACGTTTCCTAAGCCCGTACATTAAGATATAAGGTGAGGCTCTTGCAGGAAGGCCATCAATGCTCAGAGAAATTGCCATAAAAGACTTCGCCATCGTGGACAACATCACGGTCGAGCTAACGTCAGGAATGACTGTTATCACCGGAGAAACAGGTGCCGGCAAGTCCATTATGCTCGATGCGCTTAGCTTGTGCGTAGGCGATCGAGCAGACGCACGAACGGTTAGGCCCGGCGCGAAGAAAGCCGACATTTCAGCACGATTTGATTTAGCTCATGTTCCAGCCGCCCGCCTATGGCTTTCTTCTCGAGAATTAGCGACCGATGATGATGAGTGCATACTCCGACGGATAGTAAGCGCTGAAGGGAGATCGAAAGCGTTTATTAACGGCACACCAGCAACACTGGCTGACTGTAGCGATATCGGACAACTGCTGGTCGATATCCACAGCCAGCATGAACATCAGTCTCTTTTGCGAGGCAGCACACAAAGAGAGCTGCTCGATGCCTACGCGGGCGCCCAAGCCTCCGCTGACGCGGTCGCAAACATTGCTAAGAACTATAAAACGCTCGCGGATGACTATGCACGGATCGCAGGCCAATCCGACGCGGACAATGCCCGCCGTGACTTACTGGCCTACCAAGTATCGGAACTCGACGACATTGCCGTGCGCGCCGGTGAGTTCAATGAGCTTGAAAGCGAGCATAAGCTACTTAGCAATGCTGACTTTCTTCGGGATAGCACGAACCAAGCAAATGATGGCTGCGAGTTAGCGCAAGAACAGATTACCCGGCTCAAAGCCCTAATCGATGACGATCGCCATGATGAGAAGCTCGTTTCCAACATTCGCGAACTGTTGGCGTCGGCGGACATTCAGATAGAGGAAGCGCGACAAGAGTTACGCCATTATGGTGACGGGCTCGAGTTAGATCCCCAGCGATTGAGCGAAGTAGAGTCGCGCCTCGATACCATTAATGCACTCGCTCGCAAGCATCGCGTTCTCCCAGAAGCGCTCCCCGCTCATCATTTGGCTATGACCGAAGAGCTTGCCAACCTTGCAGGCGGCGACGAGCATCTCGCAGAGCTCGCTGGTCGACTCGACATACTCCGTGCCGACTACCAAAAAGCGGCAAAAAAATTGTCGAAAGCACGCACAAAAGCCGCAAAAAAACTGGCGCAAAGCGTGGTCATGACCTTGTCACAGCTTGGCATGGAGCGATGCCAGTTTGTGGTGGAGCTCACTCCGGTGCCCAGCGGCGAATTGAGTCCGAGAGGTGCTGAAGAGGTGGAGTTCTTGGTCAGCACCAACCCAGGAAGCAAAGCGGGCCCCCTTCCCAAGATTGCGTCTGGGGGTGAACTGTCGAGAATTAGTCTTGCCCTCCAAGTTGCAGCCTCGGAGAACGTTACCGCGCCGACGATGATATTCGATGAAGTCGACGTCGGAATTGGCGGCGGTGTCGCCGAGGTCGTTGGCACGCTACTGCGGCGTCTATCTCAGTCTGTTCAAGTGATTTGCGTGACGCACCTCGGCCAAGTAGCCTCGCAGGGGCAGCATCACTTCAAGGTCAGCAAAGGGTCCAGTGACCAAGCAACTCAAACAGATCTAGAGCTGCTCAGCGCAGAGGCGCGTATTGATGAAATCGCACGTATGGTAGGTGGTGTCGACATGACTGAAAGCTCACGCGCCCATGCGCAAGACATGCTGTCGCGAGCTAAAGGACACGGATAACTTAAGGCTTTTTGCGTACGTACAGTACGAGGGAATGGTCGATAATTTCGAAACCATGCTCATCGGCAATTTGATGCTGGCGCTGTTCTATAATGGGGTCGAGAAACTCAATCACTTCATTATTCTCAACATCAACCATATGATCATGGTGATCTTCCGGCGCGAGCTCAAAAACAGAGTGGCCTGTTTCGAAATTATGGCGCACCACAAGTCCCGCCGTTTCAAACTGAGTTAAGACGCGATAAACCGTCGCCAAACCCACATCTTCACCAGAATCTCGAAGGCGCTGGTACACGTCCTCAGCACTTAAATGCTCAGAGGTTTCAGACGTGCTCTCCAACATTTGCAGGATTTTAATGCGCGGTAGGGTGACCTTTAAGCCGGCCTTGCGTAGTTCTACATTTTCGCTGGGCATTGAGTATTTCTCGTCAGGCAATAAACCAAGGTATGATGCCAGCGATCGTAAACCTGTGGAACCCAAGTGTGATGTCAATTACTCGTATAAAACGCCCTCTGAGCCTCTTTTTCATCTGTTTTTCTCTATTTCTCGCCGGTTGTGGATCCAATATTGGTTTTCCAGGCGTTTATCGTATCGATGTAGAGCAAGGCAACATTATTACCCCCGAGATGGTCGAGCAGTTACAGCAAGGCATGACGCGCCGGCAGGTGCGGTTCATTTTGGGGACACCGCTGATTGAAGATACGTTCCATAAAGATCGCTGGGACTATCGCTACACACTGCGTAACGGCACGGATACACGAGAAGAGAACATGCTTACCGTGTACTTCGAGGACGACAAGCTTGTGAATGTCACGGGTGACTTGCTGCCCGAATGGGCATCGCCACAAGAAGCCAAGGGCATCGACGAGAGCTCAGAGGTTCAAAACTAAGGTCCCAACAAGCCTGTTGCAAGCGGTTTACTCAGGAGT
>DAIRTN010000028.1:13081-15218 GCA_036803865.1 Luminiphilus sp. | reverse complement strand
GTCAGCGCGCTCTGCTTTTGCCTTCGCCGCGCGCTGTTTTCGAACCTCTTTAGGGTCTATTAGCAGGGGACGGTAAATTTCAACGCGCTCCCCAGAGCTCAGCACATGACTGGCTTGCACAGCTTTACCGAACACGCCGAGCGTGAGCGCGTCCCCTAAAACAAGATCTTCAAAGTGCTGGTCAATACCCGAGAGCTGCACCGCCTCCATTGCAGTAGTGCCTGCCTCTACATCTAAGCGTTCAATGCGCTGCGCATCGGGTAACGCGTAAGCGACTTCAACTGAAATTTTTTCACTCATACTGGCTGTTTTCCATAAATAACGCCTGCGCGTTTAACAATAGCATCGACGAGATCAAGCGCCACCTTGTCAAATAGCCGCCCTGCCGCCGCATTGATTAAGCCACTGCGCAAACGAAAATCGAGCGTCAGCGATACTTTGCAGGCATCAGCCCCCAATGCTTTAAAGCGCCACTCCCCAGCAAACTGATCAAAAGGACCATCGACCAATGTAAGCGTAATTAAGTCATGCGGCTGCATGGTATTTCGAGTGACAAAACTATGACTGATGCCCGCTCGTGAAAGCCCGAGCCTCGCCTGCACGGTAGTTACATCGCGCTCTAAAATTTGAGCATCTACACAACCACTCAAAAACTCTGGGTAGCGCTCGATATCGGCAACTAACTCATAGATATGAGTAGCTGGATGCATTAAGAGGGCGCTGCGATCGATAGTGGTCATGGCGCTAGTCTACCTCAGGTCTCGACAGACTGAAAAAATAGCAGCCATGCCATAGCCGCAACAACAGTGGCTGGCGTCACGATTCGCACCAACTCCCACCACAGTAAGAACAGCCAGCGAGGCTCCCTAAAAAACTCGCCACGCACAATAGGTCGTGGCATTCGCCAACCGACAAAAAGCGCGAGAGCTAATAAAGAAATAGGCACACCAATATCGATAAGCTCTGAGACCACGCCGCCCCAAGGCGCGTTCATGTCGCGCATTATCAAAGCCAGGCCAAACACGAACGAGGATACCGCGATGGCGGCCGCACCACGATTCCATCGCCATTCTTTACGCATGACCATTACTGCAGGCTCCATCAACGCCACCATAGCGAAGACCATTGCACTGGCGAGCAAACCGAAAAAAATGGTGCCGTAGATGTCGCCTGAGGGCAGGTTCGCGTAAGCATAAGGAATGCTGACAAAAACGAACGCGACACCTTCGCTAGGCGCGATATTTGTTTCAAAGAGCAGCGGTACGACGGCAATCGCAATAGCCAGCACGAAAGCCGTATCAATAACTGCAGCTGCGGCAACCGCGCGCAACAGTGGCAAATTTGTGGGGGCACGCCCGCCAAAACACAAACCAATGCCCAAGCCTGCCCCAAGGGTATACATACCGCTTATGACACCCGCCATAGCAGATTCAAGATCGAATTGATCATAATTTCGAGCAAACAAAAATTCACCCGCCTCTTGGAGATTGCCGTAGTCCAATGCGTAACCCATCAAACCAACACATGAAACCGCCATAGCAGGTAAACCGAGCCATGCGATAAGGCCCATCGCGTAAGCAGGTCCTAGCGCAACGAGCAATGCGGCGAGCGGCATAAGCCAAAGGGCGAACATGATAAACCGGTTATGATCCGCCGCGAGCTCAACAAAGCTCTCTGCAACGTCAACACCACTCGCCGAAGCGAGGCCGCCTGTATTGATCAGCTGTGCTCTATCCATAGCCCACAAGGCCAGAATCAATAGCTTCGCGGCCAGCAATAGCGCCACACCACTTTGCAGACCACCCAACCAGCTCCAATAGCTCGATCGCCCTGATTGGTCTGCCGCCCAGCGTAGGGCACCCACAGGCGAGCCCCTACCGCTGCTGCCTAGCATCACTTCCGCGGCCAAAAGAGGCGCTGATACGCTGGCAACAGTCAGCATGTATGCAATGAAGAAAGGCGCACCGCCATGCTCGCCCATTAGGTAGGGAAGCCGGAAAAAGTTACCCAGTCCGACAGCAACGGCCGCAAGCGCAAACACAAGTGTCGTCTGCCCCTGCCATGGCCTTGGAACGTTGTCGTCAAGCATTAACGCTTTCTCCCGGTACCTATACACAGACATATGCAAAGACATGTA
>DAIRTN010000028.1:2151-12981 GCA_036803865.1 Luminiphilus sp. | reverse complement strand
AAAGACATGTACACACATGAGCACATGAACAAACAGACGGTTGCAAAACGCTACACGGCGCCACCATCAGCTAGTTTGAAGTTTACCCCTCAGCGGGCACTTAACGCAGCCAAAGAGTCACTTTTCTAACGCTTCTTTTACTATCGCGGCGTATAATACGTAGATGGCAAAATCTAAATCCAAGAAAAAGGCATCCGACAACACCATTGCGCAAAATCGCCGTGCTCGGTTTGACTACCAAATACTCGACACCTTCGAAGCAGGCGTTTCGCTTGCTGGCTGGGAGGTTAAAGCGTTACGCGCCGGAAAAGTGCAGCTCACAGACTCATTCGTACAAATGCATCAGGGAGAAGCTTACCTTTATGGTGCGAATATAACCCCGCTAGAAACGGTCTCTACGCACTATGTCACGGAACCTACGCGGACACGCAAGCTGCTGTTGAATAAAAAGGAGCTTGCTCAAATTAGCGCAGCGGTCGCACAGAAAGGTCAAACATGTGTATGCACAGCGCTGTATTGGAAAGGCCACCTTGTCAAAGCCAAAGTGGGTCTCGCCGCAGGTAAGAAGCAACACGACAAGCGTGACAGCGAGAAAGACAGGGATTGGCAGCGCCAAAAGGCGCGCATAGTCCGCGCCAATGTTACCCAGTAATTCGAGCTCTTAACGTTGTTACATTGCCCTTGATGACCAAAAAGTCGGCGCAGTAATGGGATCATCTGCCGCATCCGATTTAATCAGGTCCACCAGCGTCTTACTCTGCCCGTACTTCAAACCACTCAACAAGTGCCTGGGCTTACCGCGCATAGGCTCTGACAGCTGCATGGCTCGTGCATACAGATCTTCATCGGGTGCGATTGCATCGACTATGCCTAACTGCAGCGCTTGATTTGCCGGAATGTGAGCGCCGGTTAGCAGACAGTCTCGAACAGCTATCGGAGACATTCTTGAGTGCACCAACGCATTCATTCTGACGGTCAGCGTCATACCGATATTAATCTCGGGCAAACAGAAAAAGCCCCTATCTTCACGCATCACCGCATAATCGGAGGCAAGTACAAGCATCGCGCCGAGCCCAAACGCATGCCCGTTCACAATACTCACAACCGGTACAGGAAACGCCATTAGTCTTGCCGCCAAATCCATTGTCGCGGTCACGAATTCGCTAAAGATTTCCTGATGGGCCATCAGATACTCTAAATCGAGACCCTGTGAAAAGTTCTTACCCTCTCCACGTAAAAAAACTGCGGTAATCGACTCATCGGCAACAACAGCATCGAGCTCCTTATGCACAGCCTCTAACGTTTCGGGATTAAATACTCCCGCACCTTTAAATTCGATGATGTGAATTCCTTGTGCATCCATTGATCAGTTCTCCGTACTGTCTACAACGGTGATGGTGTCACCCAATTTAATAACGCCGCTTTCAAGAATACGCGCACAAATCCCACCGTGCCCGATCATGGCCGCAACGCCACCCGTACCCAAGGCCTCTTCCATACGAGCACACGGATGGCATAGCTGGGTAGCCTCAAAAAGTGCCGAGCCAACCCTGAAACGCTGCCTACGCAGGCAGTTCAAATTCAAGCCAGAGACCACAATGTTCCGCCTCAAGATCGCTGGATCAATCACCTCGTAACCGGTGAAATGCTGAATTTGATCGATAAACTCTTGAGATATCAATGTCACTTGTCGACCTGAACCCGGGGTCTTGATCATCCGATGATCGCCCGCTAAACCGTAGTCGGCGACGGCATCAACGGTCTCTAAGGACTGGAGCGGCTGCTTGCGCTTGGGTCGGACGCCTATCCACTGCACGACGCCAGGGTTCACAAATCGAGCATATTTATCGAGCGGGTTCGGTCGCTTAGTCATGGTCGACACCTACCTTAAATCGCGTTATCAATCGCCTCTAAAACGGCACTCAAGTGGCTGGCGTAGTCACTACCTGTCGCTGATGCTGCATTACTGTGCACAGCAATAACGACCTTCTTGCTAGGGTTTATAAAAATCTTCTGTCCAAAAATTCCGCTGGCCTGATACCGATCATCGCCCAGCAACCACCACATGTATCCATAGGCTGGCTCGCCCTTAAATGGCGTCGTGCTTGCGCGCATCCAGCCCTCGGGCAGCACTCGAGTGCCATCAGGCAGCACACCGTCATTCATAGCAAATAACCCTAAACGCGCGTAGTCCTTGACTGAAGCGCTGATACAACAACCGCCAGTCTCACGACCATTAGGTGCATCGAGCAGCCAACTCGCATTGTGCTCCATCCCAAAGGGCTGCCAGATTTTTGCCGCCAAATAAGGTGCCGCGTTCATACCAATGGCCGAACGAAGGACCTCTCCGACAAGGTTAGCTTCGCCGGTGTTGTAATTGAATACTTCGCCAGGTGCACTCATGCGCGGCAGCCTGCCTAGGTGTCTTGTGAGTGCGATGCCATTCAAGGCACCCGCTATGGATACATCCGACGCGGGGTCTTCATAATCTTCATTCCATTCGACGCCAGAGCCCATGTGCAGCAAATCTTCTATGGACGCTTCACCGTAAGCAGTGCCTGCGAGGCGCGGCAAATAGTCTGCAACGCGATCGTCCAAGCTTCTGATGTAGCCATCGTGTAACGCCACACCTATCAGCATTGATGAGATCGATTTTGTTACCGAGAAGGAAATCCACCGACTGGCCGGACCATGATCCGGAGCATAGTGCTCAAACAACACATCGCGTTCTTGCAACACAGCCATGCCCATCAGTGCATTAGAGGACAGGAAATTCTCGAGCGAAAAGCGCTCCCCGTTTACCTCATAACTCAGCGTCGAGAAATCTCGAAAGTTATTGTTAAGCGTCAGCGGGTTTGTACTTCGCTCAATCCGATTAACCGGCGCAAAATAGCCCGTGTTAGCAAAAACTATGCGCCGTTGCGCTTGTGTTTGAAAGAGGGGGCTGGCCTCCGCCTCACCCGACTGTATTTGCTCAGCAATCACTTCTTTGGTGAGTGCCGGCAAAGCCTGATCTGCCGTAAGCGCGCACAGAGAAGCGAACGACAAAGTAAGCCCTAGCGCTGCTGCGCACGCGATTCTCGTTACTGAACGATCTACCATTGCTCTTTCTCTCCCATCACAAGACTGCTCGTAAAAACACGATGCATTAGTTAATCCAAATCGGTGATGACCAAGCTCGCTCTTGCAAGGTCGTCGGCAGAGCGGGGTTTGGCGGCGTGCCATTTCGGACCGCGTCCCAGGTACTCCAGCGGCACGTGGGGTTTTCTAATACCCGAAGATAATAAACCGCTGATTGCTCGCTCTCGAATTCTGGATCGACCCATGCGGCTTTTAATTCCGGCTTGCCCAAGCCGCTATCCGTGGCACAGGTCGAGATATCGACTGACGAACCATTAGCTGGGCAACGGTACGTAGCCGGGTCGGGTTGGGCGCCGCTAGAACAAACGGCATCAAATATCTTTTCTTCGTGCCCACCCTCTTCATTACGCCACACCTTAATCACTTGCGCTCGGTCAAGGGGAGCCGATTGAGGATCTTGTACCGCCCAGACCAACAGCGTTGGCGCAGTCGATTGACCCATTAACTTACCGCCCATTGCCACGCCATTTGCGTAGGCCGTCTCTACCAGATTCGCTTGCTCGATGATGTCGTCAGCATAATCTCCCGCAAAAAATCGAACCCGCATTCGGGGCCCGGTGGTACCAAACGTTTCCTTGCGTTGAAGCGCCGCGAATATAGCTTCTCGCGTGTTACTTTCAGCCCATACACCCGCGAGACCACTCGCGCTATAAGACGCGGCGGTAGCACCGACATGTCGCCGCTCGCCATTCTCGCTGGGCTCGCTAACATCGCTCCAAGAGTCACCTTTCGGAACGGATCCGCGCTTTTCTGGACCCGATCCATCGGCTGGGAATTTACCCGAGTAGTTAGCTTCTGTGTAATTGCCTGCGCCAATATGGCTATCACTGGAGCCGATAAGGCCGAAATCGAAAGGATTCACGCCTCGAGCGCTGTCAGTCGCGACGCCTAAACCGAGTGTCGGACGCACATATCCGCCCTCTGCAACCGCCGCCTGCAGCGTTGATCCAATCAGGTAAGGATAATGCTCAAAATCTGCCCACTCGTCATTGGGCGAAAACACAGGGCGAGTATCCGATGTGCCTTTTATCTGAGTGATCTCTACTAAGGGCTCATTGCGTTGACGGCTCGCTAGTGCCTCTTGAGACACCGGATTACCTTCGTCGTCAAACAGGGAGAACATCATCCCATTTGAGCTGTTTGAGTTATGAGGGATGGCAAGTACGTCGAGGCCATCTGCGCGCTGTTTGTCCATCCACGCCCATAGATCGGCGGGTTTACCTGAGGTTAGCGTAGTGAAAATGTCTTCGGGTGCTTTATCTTCAAAGATCACGTTGCGATGCAAATTAGCAGCACCACCCCCCTCGGAATCGACGACGCGCATCGCGGTAAACTCATAACCTGAAAACGTCGTGAACTGACCGGGAATATAGTGCGCATCTGCTGCTGCCGTCGTGTCCTGCCAAGTCTTACGAACCCAGTCTCGGTCATAAATTTCAGCAATTGGATTTTGCGTTACGAACGATAAACCAATCTTGAAAAACGTCTGCCCTTGTTCTGCCCCACCAGCACCAAAAGCGGACTTCGCGGTGGCGGTCTGCGACAGGGGGTGATTTGGGTCTGCCATGGCAGGCGTAACACCTAAATATTCGCCGTGATCGGTTACCGCATAGAAATCGAGAGGGCGGGCATTGTCGAGCTGAACCGTACCCCCGCCATCGTGCGGTATCGACTCTCCTTTTGCGAACCGATAAGCATCGTCAGGCGTTCGTCGAACGCCAAACACGTAAGCATCGAATGAGTTTTGTGTGTGAACGTGAAGATCACCAAAATAGGCGTTACGCAGTGGATTGGCGTCAACTAAGGCATCAGCTGGCGTTGACGCGGGCGTAACCTGTTCGTGATCCGCCGTTTCGTTCGAGGCCTTTTCGCAGCCAGCGATGGCAACCAGAGCGCCTATCATGGCCGTCGTTAAAACACGCATAAGATACCTATGTTGTTACTCGTTTAATGGGGGCCGTAGTATGAGCATTTCTTGTGGGCAACGCCATCGAGGGCGTGGGCGTCAACGATAGGTGGACACACCCTCGAGCAGCGCTTTAATAAAGTGTTGCTCTTGCGCATTGACATCGGGACGCCAGACATCGAATAACAGAATTACGCGATCGGCATCGCTGTTGTTCCACGCCTCGTGATTGACGCTGTCATCGAAAGCCCAAGCGACTCCTCGCTGCGTTTGCCGTGTTTCATCACCGACACGAAGCGCACAGTCGGGTGGAACCACGAGTGGCAAATGGCAAATTAAACGGGTGTTCAGCATGCCGGTATGGGGCTCAATGCGAGCGCCAGCGTCTAACTTAGAAAAGAGCACCGACGGCGCAAATCCCTCGATCAAGGTCAGCGGCAACGCACTGAGCAGTTCAGTGGTTTGTGGGCACATGGCCATATTATCCGCGTTTGGCCGTCCATCTTCCCAGAGGTATGCCGACGTCCAGTCACGGCTGTCGAGCAGCTCAGTTACACCTTGCTGCGGTCGATCGATACCACTGTGGATATAGGGGGAGAATTTCTCTGCCTCATTAAGCAATAACGCCTGTAATTCCGCCTCAATGACATCGGTATGAGCTTCGAGCTCCTTTAACCAAGGCAGCTCGTGCTCAGGGTAAAACGTGTGGTACGGGACATTGGGTAGAAAGTATATGTGGGGAGCCTGAGGAAACGTTAAGCCGGGGTCTGGTCGCTCTAGCCGTCCCAAAAGCATATCGAGGGAGTCGTTAAAACGCTGGCTTGCCCCTGCTCTTTTATAATGTGCAGCCGCCAGGCTTTCGTACAAATGCTCTTTAAATAAATGCATCAATTCCTGCTGGCGTGCGGCAATACGATCGATATCGGCTTTTAACGGAGCGGGCATATCGGTCAACGCCGCCGACAGACGCAACGCGAGCCCAAAGTGTGCCGACGCGGCCTGGTTTTCGGAGCGCCCCTGTAAAATGTCGCCTTTCATGATGAGAGCACGCAAATTATGAGGCTCTGCTTTGAGCACTTGATCAAGCGCCTCCTCAGCGCCTGGAATATCGCTTTGCGACAAACACGCGAGCGCCATTCCCAGCCAGCTTCGCGCTGTTGCAACGTTCGCATCAACCGCCGCCTGAAAATTTGCGCGAGCTTCGCTGGCATTACCCGCCTGTAAGGCGGCAATACCGCTGCGGAATAACTGCTCTTCCTGACGTAACTCCATCGTAATTCCTCTACCAAACGGGCAATGGGCGCTGATTAGACATTAAAAAGTGTTGTCATGGTCGTTATGCATTGCCATAAGTCGTAAAAATGGCGCTGGGTGAACACAGCAGCTGTGCGCTATACTACACCGACTGGGGGCGTTATGGATTCGACGACGGTAACGAAACCTGCGGTGCATGTCGTGATGGTAGCCAATCACGTAAATCCAAAGCTGCAAACTATTAGTTGCCAATGACGACAACTACGGTGCACAACTGGCTGCGTAAGTAGCCCTTTGTAACACCATCCAGGTGCTTCGGCCCTGGCGGTCTATAGCAAGGTGCCAGTACCGAGCTTGCGACTGTCATATAGAACTGGATCGCAGGGGGTTCCTTCCCGTAATCAACTGCTAAAACATTAGGGAATCGCAATCTACGTCCTGCCCGTTGGGCTGTAGAACGCTAAATCAATAAACGGAAACTAAGCATGTAGAGCCAATGGCAGAGTACTGGCGGACGCGGGTTCAACTCCCGCCGCCTCCACCAAAACTAGAAAAGGGTCGCCGCCAGGTGGCCCTTTTTTTTAGTTTTAATGGCTGTGACAGCTGAACACGCGCCTGTAAGGCGCGGGTGGCCGGAGCGAAGCGGAGGTCTGTCGAGGGAAGCGAAGACTCAAACTGCCGGCGCCTCCGCCAAACCTACAAAAAAGCCACCCTTGCGGTGGCTTTTTTGTGTGTACGCGGCTGTGATCGGTGAAACCACGCCCGAAGGAAAGGGTCGCCGTCGATATGGCACATCAACTCGATCATTTGTTTTGCAAGATTCGTCGACGTTGGTTGGAAAATCGAATCCAACCAGTGATCGCCTAAAACAACGATACCCCACGTTTCCGAGGGGATATCGAGGGTCTAACCTAGTCTAACTTTGTGCTTAGAAACTGTAAGACACATCGATGCCATAGGTTCTCTGAGTAGCGTAGTTACCCCGGTTATTCGTAGCGGCTACGACTTTATCATTGAAATATTCTTCATCGGTGAGGTTCTTACCCCAAATAGACACAGCAAATTGATCTATGGTCAGAGTAGCTCTGCCATTCAATATACCATGTGCTTCCTGAACCACGTCGGTGGTGGGATCAAGTTGGAAGTCGAATAAATAATCGTCTTTCCACGCGTAGTTCAGGTTAAGGGATAGGTCGCCGCCGGCGCTTCCGATGTCAAGTGGCCTGTCGTACTGCACAACACCGAAAAACGAGAGTTCGGGGGCTCGGAGCATATCTTGACCCTTGGCATTGAAGAACACAAGTCCGTAGCCCACAGCATTTGGGTCTCCTTGCAGCACAGTTTCCGCGACTCTGCCGGCCGTCTCATAATCTGCATATTCGGTATCCAGGTACTCAGCACCGAACCTTAGGGTTAGGCCGTCTGTGACAGCCCATTCCAGATCGACATCCACTCCCATAATATCACTGTCGGTAGCGTTTTCGGTGCTGACTGTGCCACCGCTATCTGCCGCTTTGGTAACCTGGAGATCTTTGTAATCGTAAATAAAGAATGTACTTGTAAGTCTTAAAGACTCTGTCATCTCGACTTTATAACCAAGCTCAATCATGTCGAGCGTCTCAGGTTCGATCACTGCGCCCTCGATCAGTGGATGGTTAAAGCCCCCACTCTTGAAACCGCTGGCATAAGTCGCGTAGGCAATGCCGTTTTCCATGTTGTAAGTCAGGGTCAATTTGGGCGTGAACTCGTTCCAACTACCTGAATCACTTGCCGGCACAGGGCTCACAGTCGCTACCGCTATTTCCGATCGCAGTAGTTCATTCTCTTTTTTCTCATAGGTATACCGGCCGCCAACGGTAAGCGTCCACGTATCATTAAACGCGTAATCCGCTGAACCAAATACCCCGTAAGCGACGTTTTCGTACTTCGCGTATCCCACGGATAATGGGACGGTTCCGAGTCCGGCCGGACCAACCCTCAGGTCAAAATCGAAGTCATTGTCGCCGTCAAAGTAGTTCGCGCCTACCACCCAGGTTAGCGGGCCGTCGGAAGTAGAGGTAAGCTCGAGCCCGGCTCCAAGATCCTGTGCTTCGAAGATGACACGCTGAACCTCCACATCTGGCGTAGAAGTGCCGTCATAATCCCCTGGCTTTCCGCCGGTATAGTCCAAATAGTTGACGTAAGCTGCGAGGTCAACGCTGTCAGTTAAGCTGGTATCGAAGCGCAGTTGAACGTCATCACTGTCCGTTTTAGTAGTGTCATAAAGTGGGTCAGTGCCCAATGCAGAAGCTATTTTATCTCTATTCGTTGTCGTAATTCCGCCGAGCGCGACACCCCTGTTGTTTCCTTGGTCCAAGCTCACAGCGCCGGCATTGGCCAAATCATCGCTTCGCATTTTGGTATAAGAAGCTTTCAAGGTAGACGTATCCGTCACGTCCCATCGCGCTTTGACGCGCAGTGATTGCGCATCCAAGTCGTTGAAATCTAACGCACCAGGAACAATATTTTCCTTAGTACCATCCCGGCGCCGTGTCTGGCCTGATATTCTTAAACCAAAGCTATCACTTACAGGAACGTTGATGAATCCCCTGGCTTCCCTATAGTTGTAGTTACCAGCGCCGACACTAATCTTACCCTCGAGTTCGTCGGACACGCCATTCGTGATAATCCTGACCGCTCCGCCTGTCGCGTTACGACCAAAAAGAACGCCCTGCGGACCCTTAAGGACTTCAACCCGCTCTACGTCGAAAAGATCGAAAACCTGCGATTGCTGTCTGGAAACAAACCGGTCGTCAATATAAGTGGCGACACCACTGTCTAGACCCGCGCCATTGATCCGGGTGCCCACTCCCCGCATAAATATCTGCGATTGGTCACCGGTGTTCTGAATGGTGATTCCGGGCACCGCCTTGGCAATACCAAAAACGTCGTCGATCCCGTACGCGGCTAACTGGTCACCGGAATAGGCGGTGATATCGATGGCGACGGCGAGCAGCGACTGCTCTCTTTTCTGCGCAGTGACCACGACTTCCTCAAGCTGCGCGCTAGCCTGCATGGAAACCGCCATTGCTACGGCTGCTGCCAGGGTGGTGCGTACTTTAGGGAGTGTGCATATTTGAAGGTAATTAGACATGGTTTGTCATTCTCTTGTTATTAATCTGAGGGACTACTGTGCACAAGAGAATCGGCGAACGCTAAATAAAAAACAATCCTAACTGTTTGCGAATAAGGGATTCTTAAGCTATGCGTATCTAGATAAATTTTGCTTTTGTACGGTTGCTTTTCTGCGAACCTCGTTGCGCGAGGACACTGGCGCTCTAAATCGCTTTTGCTTGGCGCTTAGTGGCCAACTGGCTTTTAAAGACCGCCAGTAAGTGCTCATAACACTCCGGTAATTCAGCGCCGGCAAGCTTCACGAAGTACATCTGCGCGGTGCCTCGCAGCCGCTCAACCTGCAACTCAACAATATCGGGGTGCTGCTCCTGCACTGCGCGCCAATTGAGCTCCGGGACCACCACGATATGGTGGGTATGTCCAATTACCGGCAGAAATTGCAAGGGCTCAGGCATCATTGATGCGGGCACATTGCGTTCAAACATTTCAAGTGCGTCAGTGGAGCTCAATGACTTCCATGTCTCTATGGACGAATTAAAGCCCATCACCGGATAGCGGATAAGGTCTTCCAGTGTGATTGCGGGAAGCTCCAATATCGGGTGCGCTTTGTGCGTGATTGCGACCATGGTGTCGGTATAAAACGGTATGAACTCGAAACGATCGTCCTTGGGTGGACTGGCAAATCCACCAATAAATAGATCGATTTCCCGATTTATGAGCTTGTCCTCACAGGAAGTCCAGAAAGCCACCTCAAAACGGGGTACATAACGGCCGTATTTAGCGCATAGCTCGGCGACGGTGTCATTGAGAAATAAGCTGGCAACAGCAGGGCCAATGCCGAACTGCAGCACCCCCTTCGCACCCTGGACGAGCGCGTCGATATCCACCGTCAGCGCCTGCAACTCGTTAAGCAATGTCGACACCCGCCGAATAGCAGCAAAGCCTGCCCCGGTGGGAACCAACCCTCCCCGGCGACGGATGAACAGCTGCGCGCCCAGTTTACTTTCGATGCTACTGAGCGACTGACTAATGGCGGAAGCCGAAACTCCGCCTTTTGCCGCAGCCTCGACGACGGAGCTCGCTTCAGAGAGCAGGTATAAATGACGTATTTCTTTTATACTCAGCACAATACATTCGTCCTTTTTACGCGAGAATATATCTTCCTGGCATATGCAGGTACATCAAAATCTTAATAACTACAAAGTACTGGGGGTGACCGAAGCGAAGCAGAGGTCTGTCGAGCGATAGCGAAGACTCAAACTGCTGCCGCCTCCACCAAATGAACAAAGGGTGATCCGTAAGGGTCGCCCTTTTTTTCTATTCGCTGCCAAAGTTAATTTTTTTACGCCTAATTGGTACGAGGATAAGAACCAAATTGCGCAACGGGCCGATTTCCCCTTCACATGCTGTGCCGC
>DAIRTN010000028.1:0-2051 GCA_036803865.1 Luminiphilus sp. | reverse complement strand
GGCTTTTATGGCGTAACAATATTGAACACTTCATCTGCTGGCTCGAGCAGCGCAAAAAACCGGAGAAGGTCAATGGCAGAACCATCAAGACCTACTGCATCGGAAAACACCGTGTCTTTAACGCCTGCTCTACCAGTGATCAGCTGAATAAATAATTCATGCGTCAACCGGAGGGTCGCGTTAGCGTTCGCCGCGGGAGCGCCAAGACGGCTGTGCAGTACTGAATTCTCTAAATCGAGTACGTAAGTCTCATCCACATCGGTGAAGACAAAATTGAAAGTGAAACGCTCACCATCCGCACGGGGACCGTCGAGCATTGTGGCAATTAGTTGCATGAACTCGCTTATCGGCGCCGCACGCAGTAAATCGACTGCATTCGTTGGACTAATACCTTCCGCCGGTGGTCCTCTGCGAAGCTCAAGTGCAGCCGTAAGGTACACATCGCGCCAGGGGCCTGACTCCGCCTGATAACCTAATTGATCGTAGGCTTTTGCCAGCAGCGCTTTAGCTGAGACGTCGTCAGGCGCTGCAAATACCAAGTGATTCAGCAGTTGTGCAACCCACCGATACTCACCCTCCTCATAGGCTTCCTGCGCAATTGCCATCACCGATTCGGCGCCGCCCATGGCGGACACGTAGCGCTCGGCGGCTTCGGTGGCGGGTAGTGGGTCAAGATTGGCGGGATTCGCGTCATACCAGCCAAAATAACGCTGATAAACCGCCTTAGCATTGTGCTTCAACGTGCCGTAATAACCACGATTTGAGAAGCTGTTTTTCAGAGATTCAGGGAGTTCTAGCTCTTCCGCGATTTCGTTGGGAGTATATCCTTGAGAGGCCAAGCGGAGGGTTTGATCATGGATGTAACGATACCCATCGCGCTGCTTTTTTAGAAAGTCGACTATCTCCGCATTACCCCAGAGGGGCCAATGATGGCTGGCAAAGTACACGTCAGCGTTCCCAAAAAGATGTAACGCATCGTCGATATGCTGACTCCAGCTCAGCGCATCGCGTACTTGAGCGCCACGCAATGTGTACAGGTTATGCATCGTTCGAGACACGAGCTCAGCGCCGCAAAAAGCCCCGTGCTCGGGCAAATAAAACGTGAGCTCGGCCGGCGCCTCTGAGTTTTCCGCGTTCTGAAAAATAAACTCGACCCCGTCGATGGTTATCTGCTCGCCGGTTTCCCGAATACTACGAGTGGGTTTGGCGATTCCCACGCTCCCGAGCGCTGGCGCTTTACCTAAGCCCGAATCAATGTGTCCCTTTGGCGATCGGTCGAGCTGACTGCCATACATAAACATGGAGCGCCGAGCCATTGTTAGGCCGGCGAGGATATTTTCGCTAGCCGCCGCCGCTGTAAATCCGACAGGCGCAATAACTTCAGTACTGCCATCCTGTTCTAGTACCGAGGCGACACCGCCAAAGTGGTCAACGTGCGAGTGCGTTAAAATAACGGCGCTGATGGGTCTGACGCCGAGATGCTTTTGTGCGAATGCGAGTGCCGCAGCGGCTGTTTCTTTCGTGGTTAACGGGTCAACGACAATCCACCCCTTTTTGCCCGCAATAAGGCTCATATTGGAAAGGTCGAAGCCGCGCAACTGATACAACCCGTCCGTAACCTTGAACAACCCGGCGACGTTGTTTAATCGTGCTTGACGCCAGAGACTAGGATTAACACTCGCTGGAGCGTCAGCTTCAAGAAAATCATAGGCCGGCATATTCCAAATGGGTTGGCCATCGGGCGAGCGCACGACTAACGATTGAGCTTGCGCAATAAGCCCTCGGCGCGCGTCCTCAAAATCCTTCGGGTCCTCAATAGGTAATTGCGTGCCAACCGCCCTATTAAGCCGCGCAGTGAGCTCAGACGCCGCTGAATTGCCCTGACGTCCTGTAAGACCCTCTGCAAGGTCATCTGCAAGACCCTCTACAAGACCCTCTGCCGACGGCGAAACATCCTCCCCCTGACACGCAACTACCAATGCGGCTGTTGTGAGTATTAACAGTAGATAGCGACCCGAGAACTGCTTAGCCATTCGTCAAGACCTCTGATG
>DAIRTN010000027.1:28813-34390 GCA_036803865.1 Luminiphilus sp. | reverse complement strand
TGACAATGGAGCCAATTTTAGATTGGGAACAGCGCTATAAAAATGCGACCACTGCTTGGGAACGCGATCATCTGAATCCTGGGTTCAATGAATGGCGTCCTCAGTTTTCACAATCGCCGGGTCACGTAATCTTGCCGGGCTGTGGTCGATCCGCAGAAGTGCTCGCTTTCGCCGAACTCGGTTGGCAGGTTACGGCCATTGACCTTGCGGAAACCGCCATTACCTACCAGCGCGATGCGCTGCAGAAAGCCGGTTTTCAAGGAGATGTCATTGAGTCGAATATGTTTCTTTGGCAGCCCCAAACCCCCGTCGACCTCGTTTATGAACAGACCTGCCTGTGCGCGCTGCACCCCGATCAATGGGTGGCGTATGAGCAGCAAATTCATCGCTGGTTGAAGCCCGGCGGCCAGCTGGCCGCATTATTTATGCAAACCGACGGCGACGGTGGGCCGCCGTTTCACTGTGGTATCGGTGCTATGCAAACGCTGTTCCCTTCAGCGCGATGGCGGTGGGGCGTTCAGTCATTTAGGGCCGAGCACCCCTTAGGTGTCCATGAGAGGGGCTACCTGCTGACCCGACTGTAACGGCCAATAGCTCTAGCGCTTAAGTACCGACGCGAGCGCCGTTACGCAATGATTCACGTTGACGGGATTGTTACCATAGCCCATCAAACCAATACGCCATTGCTTGCCCGCAAGCTCGCCAAGGCCCGCACCTATTTCTAAGTTAAAGTCCTGTAAAAGCTGACCTCGAACGGCGGCGTCATCGACACCTTCGGGGATAAGGACGGAATTTAGCTGTGGTAAGCGCCACTCGGCGTCGACGGCCATAGATAGACCGATGCTTTCGAGGCCCGCAACAAGTTGCTCGTGATTCTTTCGGTGGCGCGCGAAGCTTGCGGCTAGGCCTTCTTCTTCGAGCATCAGCAGTGACTCATGCAGTGCATACATGGCGTTGACGGGTGCAGTGTGATGATAAGCACGTTTCGCATTGCCACCCCAATACCCCATGACTAACTGCATATCGAGGAACCAGCTCTGTACTTTAGTTGCGCGGCTTTGAATGCGCTCAATGGCTTGCGGGCTAAATGTGATGGGCGATATACCTGGCACACAAGAAAGGCATTTTTGCGTGCCCGAGTACACGGCATCGGCACCCCAAGCATCGACGTTAAGCTCAATACCGCCTAGGGTTGTGACTGCGTCGACAATTGCCAGTGCGCCATGGTCCTTGGCCAATGCGCAGAGTGTTTGTGCGTCGCTTCGGACGCCAGTGGATGTCTCTGAGTGCACAAAAGCGAGCACACTAGTTTCAGGATGTGCCTCGAAGGCTTCAGCCACTTTGTGCGGATCGACAGGATCACCCCAGCGATCATGCACCATAATCGCCGTCGCGCCGATACGCTCTACGTTCTCTTTCATGCGACCGCCAAAGACGCCGTTTTGGCACACAATAACGGTGTCGCCTGGTGAGACGAGGTTAACGAATGCGGCTTCCATGCCCGCGGATCCGGGTGCTGAAATGGGTATGGTTAGCTCATTGCTGGTCTGGAACGCATACTGCAGTAATTGCTTTACGTCATCCATCAGCTCAACGAACAGCGGATCTAAATGTCCTATTGTGGGTCGGGATAGGGCGCTGAGCACTCGTGGTGAAACATCAGAGGGGCCTGGGCCCATTAAGGTGCGAACGGGTGGGTAAAAGCTTCGGCTCATTGTGTGGTCCATACTGTGTTGTGGTAATTTCATGGCATGCGGATTTAAGATCCGCACGCTCATACATGATGCCGAAAAATTCGACGCTAGGCTAATCGCCTTCCAAGGCATCAATACTCTCTTGCTGCTCGAGCCATGTTGCCTCTAATGTCTCGCGCTGCAATTTGAGCTCACCCTCTGTTTTGAGAAGTTCAGCCAGCTCGACCTTGCGGCTGTCGTCATACAGGCCGGTATCGGCGAGAGTCACTTGCAGGTCATCGAGTTGAGTGTTTAAAGCGTCGATGTGCTTCTCTGTCTTTTCTAACGCTCTTTTTAGCGGCCGTATCTTCTCGCGTCGCTCTGCCGCAGCCTGTCGGAGCTGTTTTTTTGATAATCCGCTGTCCGCGGTTGTCACGATAGCGCTAGGGGCACTTCCCGATTTGCTGAGCACCCATTTTTCGTAAGCCGCAAGGTCATCGTCATATTCATGCACACTGCCGTCATGCACCAGTAGCAGCCGCTCGACGCTGTTGCGCATCAAATGACGATCGTGGCTGACTAGCAATAACGCGCCTTCGAAACCTTGCAGCGCCACTTCGAGCGCGTGACGCATATCAAGATCTAAGTGGTTAGTAGGTTCGTCGAGTACCAGCAGGTTCGGGTCTTGCCACACTACCATGGCCAGCGCGAGACGAGCCTTTTCTCCGCCTGAGAACGATCGAATAACGCCGGTCGCCATATCGCCGCGAAAATTAAATCCCCCGAGAAAGTTCAGCAACTGCTGTTCGCGCTTATCGGGCGTCAGCCGCTGTAGGTGAAGAAGAGGGCTGGCATCGAGATCTAAGACATTTAATTGTTGCTGGTCGAAATAGCCGATGCGCAGGTGAGTTCCTGGCATGCGCTGGCCATCAAGCAATGCAACATCCCCCGTCAGGCTTTTAAGCAAGGTCGTCTTACCAGCGCCATTTTTCCCGAGTAACCCCAGCCGATCGCCCGGCCGCAGTGTCAGCGAGATGTTAGATAGGATGGTGGTGTTGCCGTAGCCCAAGTCCGCTTCATCGAGCGTTAGCAGGGGGTCACTACTTTTACCTGGCTCGGGAAACTGAAATTCAAAGGGAGAATCGAGATGGGCAGGTGCAAGGGTCTGCATGCGCTCAAGCTCTTTAATGCGGCTTTGCGCTTGCCGTGCTTTTGTTGCTTTGTAGCGGAAGCGGCGCACAAAATCTTCGATTTCCTTCACCCGCCGCTGCTGCTTTTCAAAGGACGCCTGCTGCTGGCTCATGTGCTCGGCGCGTTGGCGCTCATAATCTGAATAGCCACCCTTATAGAGATCTAACTGCTGGTGGGAGATTTTCATGACTCGCTCGCAGGTAGCATCGATGAAGTCTCGGTCGTGAGAGATCATCAGCAGCGTGCCTCGGTAGCTCTGAAGCCACCCCTGCAGCCACAGTGTCGCGTCTAAGTCGAGGTGGTTAGTGGGTTCATCAAGTAGCAATAGATCTGAGGGTGTCATCAGCGCGCGCGCCAGATTAAGCCGAATGCGCCAGCCGCCAGAGAACTGCGTGATCGGATTACTCACTTGATCTGCAGTGAAGCCCAGGCCCAGTAACAGCTGCTCAGCACGCCGCGGAGCGCTGTAGCCGTCAACCGCTTCGAGATCTTGGTGAAAAACAGCGGCCTTGTCGAAGTCCTGCGCCTGCTCCGCCGCATGCGCAGCAGTCAGCAGCTCATAAACGTACTTATCGCCTGCGGTCACATAGTCGCGCGCATTGTAGTCACCAAGCTCGACCTCTTGTGCCATGTGGGCAATACGCAGCGAACCCATGCCACGAATATCACCGCTATCGGGGAGTAGCTCGCCTAAAAGCATCGCGAACAGCGTTGATTTGCCACAACCATTTGCCCCGATCAGTGCAATTTTTTGACCGGGTTGTAACGTGGCGCTAGCGCCTTCAAAAAGTAATTTAGCGCCCCGGCGTAAGGCAATGTCTTCAAAAATTATCACGCTAGAGCCCCCTGCTGTGCTCGCCAGAGAGCCGCATAATGGCCCCCTTTGTTGAGCAGTTCGCTATGGCTGCCTTGTTCTACAATGTCGCCATCGGCGAGTACGACAATCTTGTCGGCATCTATGATGGTCGAAAGCCGGTGTGCGATAACCAGCGCTGTGTGATGCCCCGCTAGCTCGCGGAATGCACTCAGTACGGCTTGCTCGGACTGACTATCGAGGCTCGACGTGGCCTCATCGAACACTAAAATAGGCGCAGCTTTTAGCACGGCTCTAGCGATCGCGACCCGCTGTCGCTCTCCACCCGAAAGCTTTAGCCCACGCTCGCCGACCACGGTGTCGAGTCCTTCAGGTAGGCGACTGACGAAGGTATCGAGGTGGGCTGCGCTAACCGCTGACGCGACGTCGTCATCACTTGCTTGCGGGCGGCCGTAGCGGATATTTTCTCTCAGTGAGTCATTAAATAGCACGCAATCTTGCGGAACGATTGCAACGTTTTGACGCAATGAATGTTGGCTCACGGCGTTAATCGCTTGTCCATCAATGCTGACCGTGCCCTGTACTGGGTCATAGAAACGAAAGAGTAGTTTTACCAGCGTCGATTTTCCGGCCCCGCTTGCACCTACAACGGCTACGGTCTCACCGCCGGCAATCTCGAAAGACACATTTTTAAGCACCTCTCGACCATTGTCGTAACGAAAATTAACGGCATCAAAGCGTATAGCGCCTCGCTGAACCTGCAGTGCAGCGGCCTGTGGTAGGTCGACCACAGCAGAGGACTGATCGAGAAGGCCAAACATTCTCTCGATACTTGCAAGCGATGCCTTTATCTCTCGATAAACAAAACCCAGAAAGCCCAAAGGTAAAAAGAGCTGCAACATAAATTGATTGATCAGCACAAAGTCACCTAGCGTGTGCTCACCCCGCTGCACACCCCAGGCAGCCATCGCCAGCATGGCTGTCTGAGACAGGGCAATAATCAATGCTTGTCCACTGTTAAGCGCAAAGAGCGATAGCCGATTTCGGCGTCGTGCGTTCTCCCATACATCTAGCGACTCGTCGTAGCGTCGGGCCTCATAGTCTTCATTGGTGAAATACTTGACCGTCTCGTAGTTCAGTAGGCTATCGACCGCACGAGTATTACTTTTAGAGTCGGCATCATTCACTTCGCGCACGAAACGCGTTCGCCAGTGAGTCGCGCGAAATGAAAACAGGGCGTAACCGAGAACCGATACGACAATGACTGCGGCGTACTGAGCGCCGTAACTGAACCACAAAATACCGGCCACCATACTGATCTCAAACAGCGTGGGCGCAATATTAAAAATGAAAAAGCGCATTAAAAAGCTGATGCCTGAGGTGCCTCTTTCGATATCGCGTGCTAAGCCACCGGTGCGGCGATTGAGGTGGTAATCGAGGTCTAGGCTGTGAACATGCTGAAACACTTGTAAGCCAATTTTGTGCATTGCGCGTTCAGTGACCTGGCCGAACAGGGTATCCCGGAGCTCTGCAAATAGCGTATTGGCTAGTCGGGCGCCGCCATAAGCAAGCACTAGCAGCAGTATTAGCGTCATGGGCGACTGTGATGTGCTGTCGAGCCCGTCGACGAGCGCCTTTAATAAGAACGGAATGGCGATAAGACCGCCTTTGGCGGCGAGCAGGAAGGTCAGCGCTAGCAACACCCGTCGCCGATTTTCATGAAAAATAGGCGCAAGTCTCCGCCATAGCTTAGGTAACAGCTCGCGACTGGCTTGTCCGGTGATCTCGTCAGTGTGTCGGGTGCGCATGCGGGTGTGCAACGGCCGTTGAATTAAAGGTCGACACTCTAGCGCAAGCGCGACGTTCATGCATGGTGAATAATATTTTCAGACCCTACAA
>DAIRTN010000027.1:23051-28713 GCA_036803865.1 Luminiphilus sp. | reverse complement strand
GCGATATTGTCGATACGAGAGCCCCATCACCACCAATGAGAGACTGAGCGCGAGGGTAACGATCCCCGTCCAGCCAAATGCAGCGTAACTTGCTGTACCCGACCAGCTGCCCGCACCGCCGCCGACGAACATGAGCGCGACATAAACACTCATTAGGCGCGAGCGGTTTTCTGCTTGATGTTTAAGGCCTGTCATTCGACCGGTTACATCTATCATCGGTCCGACAGCACTGGTGATCAGCAGCGGCGGAATGAGCCATTGCCAATGCGTACCCGCTAGGGAAAACAGTGCAATCCCGCCGAACTGGATTGCGGCCATGATCATTCTTGCACGCTCCGCACCTAGTCTATCGGCCCATTTACCGAGTCCCGCGGTAGTTAACAAGCCAACTGCCGAAAAGGCCGTTAAATAGCCGACTAAATCTGTACCGTAACCCATGGCGTCACTTGTGAGATGCAGGCTAATCCCCATCCAAATCACGAGGAAAATACCGAAGTTACAGCCTTGAATAATTCCTGAAATGAATACGTTGGGTACTGCCGCAAGCAACTTGAACTGCGACACCAGAAGCGCGGGGTAGGGAAGCTTCTCCATTGAGGGGGCGCTGCGCCCGGTTTCGGTCATCAGCATGGGTAGGGCTACGGCAGAGATACTCATCATGCCGGCCGCAAGCCAGTAGACGGCTTGCCAGCTAATCGTTTCTGCGAGCACGCCTGAGGTCAAGCGAGACAGTTGTACGCCTGCAATAACACCCGATGCTAGCAAGGCGGTTACAAAGCCTAAGCGCTGCGGCTCGACCCGTTTTGACGCATACGCGGGGAGCAAATAGGGCGTAATGGTAAAAAAGCCGAGTACGGTCGACGCCACGGTAAACGTCCAAAAATCGCTCACCGTGGCCATGATTGCGAGCATGATGACTTGAATCGATAGGCAAACAGCGACCAACGATCGATTGTTCACTCGATCACCCAAAGGAAGGAGTAGCAGCACGCCTAGAGCGAGCGCGATCTGGTTTAAGGCGGGCACGATACCTACGAGCGCGGTAGATACGTCGAGTGACGTCGCGACTCGACTGATAATGGGATGTATGTAGTAGGCATTAGCAGTGACTACCGCCGATGCAAAGGCCAGTAAGTACACCATTCGGTTCGAGAGCAAAGTCATGGTTGTCATGGAATACCAAGGGTGATGCCCGCTGGGTTGGGCGGCTAAGCAATTGTAGGGCTATATCATAATGAAGCGGGCCGTCTTGCGATAAACCGTTTCGCGATAAAACCTTATGGCATAAACCGCTGTACGATAAACAAGGCCTCGTTAAGGTTCAATGTCTCGTAAGCGCGCATGCAGTGTGTCGATTAGCGACTCGCGGGCGCTTAGCTCATAACGCTCAGCGTGCCCTAACCCCCACACTGGACTAGGAAAGGTATCGTCATCTTCAAATCGCGCAATCACATGCACGTGGAGCTGGGGCACAACGTTCCCTAGCGCGGCGATATTGACTTTGTCGGCGGCAAAATGTTCTTTCATGAGCTCTCCCAAAGCCATCGTTTCGCGCGATAAGAGTGCTTGCTCTTCATAGGTGAGATCAAAAGGCTCCGAAACATTGAGGCGCGTTGGCACAAGAATGAGCCATGGATAGCGCCTGTCATCCATAAGTAATACCTGGCTTAACGGCCATTGCAGAATGAAGTGGGTGTCCGCTTTGAGGCGCGGATCGAGCTCGAACATGGTATTTATCGGTCCTTAGAGTGCCTGATGGCGGTTATTGAGTATGAGTGACTTGCCCGCTGACTTCACCTAACCATCGGGCTCTATTTTCGCTTTCGACTCGTTAGCTGCGGAGCCAAAGATGCCCTTGGCCATGAGCGATGTCTCACTGGCTCGTCGGCGTTGGTAAATATCGGATCGTAACCGATGAATGTCAGTATTCTTGGGCTCGGCGAGGCTAGCCATCTCGATGAGGTGGCAGCTACTTCGAATATCAGTGTCGGCGAGCTCACTCGCGCGACGCGCGAGCAGCGCGGCGCCACCTGCTAAACGCGCCACTTCGGTAGCAAGCTGCGTATCGTGCGCTGGTTTGAGGTTCGCCGGGTTGCCGTCATACCAGCCGCCGTACAGTCGCCATAGATTCCGAACAACAAATTCTGGCTCATCGTAAACAGGCGCAAGCCAGGGCTTATCGGTGAGCGAGTGAGGCATGGGGATAGAGTGAATAATATCGCTCAGTCTTGCACCTTGGTTCATAAGCGTCAGAGTTTGTTCGACTAAAAATTCGAGTGCTGTTGCTACGCTGTCTAGAACACGGGCAATGCGTTCTTTTCCGTGAATCGGTAAGCCATGGGCAGGGAGAAATAGCTCTGGCTCCATCGCTGCCATGTCACGCAGCGCCTGTGCCCACTCTCGAGGATAGCGCTGCGCCTTTTGTGGGTTGCCTGCATTGGGGAACGCCCAGATAAAAAAGTCGCCCGCACAGATCGCTTTTTGCGATGGAATCCATGCCCAAGTATGGTCATCAGTTTCACCGCGAGCATGGTGTAAATCGAAATCGAGACCGCCGACATGCAGGCTGTGTTGTTGTTGGTAGATCACGTCGGGGTCGGGCGTAGTGGTCGGTAAAAACTGCGCCTCGCCCGCTAGGTCATAACCTCGGCGTTTGAACTGTCCGAATTGACGCTCATTGATGACATGGTTGTAGCCGTTGGTCATGCGATAGCGTTCAAAGCGTTTCAAGACATTCTCATGAGCCACGATACTCGGCCGATGGCGTTCGCTACAAAATGCGCCGCAGCCACCGACATGGTCAATATGGCCGTGAGTAAACACCACTGAGTGAAACGGTTGGTCAGACCACTGGCGGATAGCTTGAACACAGCGTTGGCCGCCTTGCTCGTTGGACGTGTCAAACGCCACGAGTCCTTCGTCGGTTTTAAAAGCGATACAGTGCGAAAACGCTTCTACGACTGCGAGCCCATCGCTCAATTCAGACAGCTGGTGATTGATCCGATTTAGCGGCCCTGATTCCTCAAGATCAACGCGTCCGTCGATGACGTTTGCTGAAAGCTCCAGAAGATCTGCCATAGGCAAAAGCACCTCACGTTTTATTATCGTGTTATTCCTGCTGGGTTATAGTGCCTCAGACGACGACCTCACGAAACCCTTGCTCTGTCTCACACGTGTTGAATACCGAGAATAACGGATGCGCTATTACCTATTGCTGATCATCGCGACTATGCTCATGGCGTCAGCCTTTGTCGCCGGAAAAGTGCTTATTGTGGCCGGCGCCGACCCGATTGCGCTCGTTGCTAGTCGCTTTATTGCCGCAGGCTTTATCGCTCTACTGTGGCTAAAACTGCTGGGGAAGCTCCAGATGCCGAGCTCGTGGCAAGCACTTTTAGGCATAGTTATCGTAGGTTCTCTACAAACCGCAGCTTTGTTCGCTATTGGCTTTTCCGCAATGGGCTACCTAAGCGCCGCTGTTGTCTCTCTTATCACCATGACGATGCCTTTGTGGGTAGTGGGTATTGGCGCAACGTTGGATCGCAAAATGCCTGCGCGTGCGCAGTTAGCAGGGTTGTTTTTGGGTGTCTTTGGCGTAGCCATGGTCGTTGGAGACGGCCTCTCTTCACCAGAAGCCGATCAGCCTTTATGGGCTGCACTCGTTATTTTAGGGGCAATTGCCTGGGCACTTGCTACCCTCTACGCCAAGAGGGTCGACTTTGGGATTTCAGGCTGGAGCTTAAATGGTTGGCAAATGTTGATCGGCGGTTGTGAGGTCTTACTGCTCCAACTGTTGCTTGCAAGGCCTGCTTTGGCAGTCATAAGTTTAAGCGAATGGTTAGCACTTAGCTGGCTGGTCGTTCCCGCTTCGATTGTTTCCTTTGGGCTCTGGTTTGCGGCACTGCGATTAGGTGGGGCGGGAGTAACGTCGGGTTACCTTTTCTTAGTGCCATTGTTTACGGCGTTGTTGTCGATCCCTATCTTGGGGGCGTCATTCTCAGCGTCTCAGGTATTCGGTGGCGCTATGATTGGCTGCGGGATTTGGCTCATGTCTAAGGCCTAGGGTCGCCCTTTTACACATGGGGTTGTCCATTGATTCTCACGTGTGCTACCGATAATCCCCAATATTACCCGCGCCCGTTTCACTAGCAGATGGCGCCACAAGCTTATTTTTCCGCGCTTGCATCTTCTCGGAATACGCTAGGTACTGTGCGAGTATTTGCAGAGCGCGCGATTGATCTTGACGAAATATGCATCGGACGATTGCCCGCTGCCCGTCGTCCCGATCAAGGCACTCTAGGATATCGACATTCAGCTTAAGGCGTATATTGTCCGGTGGCAGCGTTAAGGTGAGTTGAATCGACTTGTTTGCAGGTAGTGCATCACGCCATTCAAAAGCGATGCCTGATTGACTCAGATTGAGGGCGGTTAGACTCGGTCCGTACTGATTCTCATTGTTCTGATCAGCAATCAGGTCCAGTTTGAGATTGAGTTGCTGGAGAACCTTAACGACGTCGGGAGATGTGTCCGATAGCGCTGTGATGAGCCGATGAATTTCTTGATTCACCGATGCGCGCATGATCTCGCGGGTTTCATCACCGCTGAGATCGTCGGCATCGACGTCTCGCCAGCTGAGAACAAGCCGATCATCAACGCGAATATGGCGACGCTTTTCGATTACGTGCATACATCAACTCACACAATTTTTTGAGACACTCACTGAACTTACACCGAAAAAACGGTCAAGTCTCATTTAGTGACTCTGCACAGTTGGACATGGGTGTTGTTTAAACCTGCTTTTCTTTGCTCGTTGAGTCCCGACGATGCAATAGCAGGTTGGCGAGGGCCCCCATCATGATTAAGCAGCCTCCCACAATGGTTCCGAGATCAGGGATTTCACTGAAAAACACGAGTCCCAGCAGGGCAGCAAAAATAATCTGCACGTAGCTTAAGCTTGTCGCACGACTTGCCGAATCGGTTTGCATGGCCTTAGTTAGGCCTATTTGGCCCACTTGCGTAAAAATGCCCACCCCCAACAGCACTATCCAAAGGTCCCATGCGGGCCAGACAAAGTCGTCCCAGCCAAGCAGCGCTGCGGCGGGCAAGCACACCAGGGGGAAGTATAAAACGATGACAGATGGGTGTTCCGTCACCGCTAGCTTACGCACAATGGTATAAGCGAGGCCGCTACCAAAGGCGCCTGCAAGACCCGCTAACACGGCTAGCCAATTCAACGTAATCGCGTCGACCGTAAAGGCAGGTGCGACCATGGCAAGCAAGCCTAGTAAACTAAGTGCTACGCACGCGACGGTAGGGAAGCCGGGTATCTCACGAAGAATGAGAAAAGCGAGAGCCGATGTGAAAACCGGGTGCAGGTACTGAAGTAATGTGGCTTGTGCGTAGGGAAGATGCAAAACCGCGTAGTAAACACAGGTTAATGACAAAAAGCCTACAACGCCCCGTGCGAGCAACCAGCCTCGACGCTCGCCGAGGGGATGCCTGCCGGCTCGGCGAATGGCTGCCAGTGACAGCGCGATCGACACTGCGGCACGAACGACGATGATTTGCAGGAGCGGTATGTCGGCGGTTCCCGCTATTTTAACGAGCGCGCCCATAACGGCGAATCCGAAGGCGCTGAGTAGCATGTAGTGAGCGCCACTCATCA
>DAIRTN010000027.1:4900-22951 GCA_036803865.1 Luminiphilus sp. | reverse complement strand
GTAACGCCGAATCTCGGGGGGAGCATTATTCCCCGTATGTCGATGCCGCCGCGCACAAGCGAGTACTGTTCGGCGATACCCACCTGCATTCGTCGTGGTCTACCGATGTGGGCATGGGTGGCGCGTCAGTTGGCCCCGATAAAGCGTACCAAGCAGCGCGAGGCGATGCAGTGACTAGCCACTCGGGGTTGGCGTTTAAACTTCAGACCCCCCTCGATTTTGTTGTCGTTGCAGATCACGCAGAGAACCTAGGGTTGGCAGATTTTATTCGTCGATCTGACCCCGTGTTATTGGCGAATCCACAGGGGCGAAAATGGCATGACATGGTAAAAGGTGGTGATGGGTATCAGGCCTTTATTGAATGGTTGCGGGCCGATAATACTGACTTGATCAACGAGCCCACGATGGCCCAAACTGCTTGGCAATACGTGACCAATATGGCTGACCAATACTATCAACCTGGCGTTTTCACGACGTTGCACGGCTTTGAATGGACCTCGCACCCGGGAGGCAACAACATGCATCGCGTGGTGATGTTTCGCGACGGTGCCGAGCGAACCCAGCAAGTCCTGCCTTACTCGCAATATGATTCAATCAATCCTGAAGACCTGTGGGCGTATTTAACGGCGTACGAGCAGACTACCGGTGGTCGAGTGCTGGCCATTCCCCATAACGCTAATTTATCCAACGGCACAATGTTCGCGACTGAAACGGTTGATGACCGCCGCCCGATTGATCGGTCCTACGCGGAGACTCGTGCTTACTATGAGCCCGTTGTTGAAGTGACTCAGATGAAAGGCACCAGTGAGTCTCATCCGTTACTGTCCCCCGACGACGCCTTTGCCGATTTTGAAATTATGGATGCCGGTAATTTAAGTGGTAAGACGGCGAAGACTGAGGCGATGCTCCCAGCAGAGTATGCCCGCTATGCCTTGCAAGAAGGGTTGCGTCAGGGGCAAGCGCTCGGGGTAAATCCATTTAAGTTTGGAATGATTGGTAGTACCGATGCGCACACCGGCTTGCCCTCGTCGAGAGAGGAGAATAACTTCAACAAAGCACCAAGCGTGGAGCCATCCGCTGAGCGTTTAGAGGCGGCACTTATCGAGGCTCCTCATGCGGAGCTTTCGTTGATGGTTAAGGATCTGGGCGCCTCAGGTTTGGCCGGTGTATGGGCCACAGACAACACCCGTGAAGCCATATGGGATGCGTTTGCACGACGTGAAGTGTTTGCGACAACGGGTAGCCGACTCTCGGTTCGCCTGTTTGCCGGCTGGGACTTTACCGAGGCAGATTTATTGAGCCCAGATTGGGTTCAGTTAGGGCAAGACCGAGGCGTTCCTATGGGCGCTGACTTGACCCCACGCTTAAACAGTACGTCCACGGAAGGCGCTAACCTTGGTGACCGTGATGATATAGCACCGACGCTTATGATCATGGCTAATCGCGATGCGCGTGGCGCCAATCTCGATCGTATCCAAGTGGTTAAAGGCT
Organism: Luminiphilus sp.; assembly: GCA_036803865.1. Taxonomy (GTDB): domain Bacteria; phylum Pseudomonadota; class Gammaproteobacteria; order Pseudomonadales; family Halieaceae; genus Luminiphilus. Next base: position 21,460 of record DAIRTN010000027.1, on the reverse strand, counting down.
GGGTTACCAGCGATGGCAAGCTAAAAGAGCGTATTTACGACGTCGCTGTATCCGATGGTCGGACCATTGATGCAGACGGGCGCTGCGATACCCCTGTGGGAAGCACCGTCGATTTAGAGCGCGCGCGTTATAGCAACACGATTGGCGCTCCTCAATTGGCTACGGTATGGCGAGATCCTGATTTTGATGAGTCTCTCACGGCCTTCTACTATGTGCGCGTCATTGAGATCCCCCAGCCCCGCTGGCCCGCATACGACATGGCGTGGTTTGGTAACGAAGCACCAGAAGGAACGCAGCTCACAGTTCAAGACCGTGCGTACACCAGTCCCATTTGGTTCACTCCATCAGATCGCCCTTAACGTCTGGCCACTTAGTGGTCGGAGTCGCCGATAACCGTCTCAAATAATTTCAGTATGCGGCGATACTGATCGAGCCAACTTTCCTCATAAATATAACCATGAGGCTCGAGCGGGTATGAAGCGAGCTCCCAATTGGTTTTGCGGTGCTCGATAAGACGCTGGGCCAAGCGAACAGAGTCTTTGTAGAAAACATTGTCATCTAACATCCCATGACTGATTAGCAAATGCCCAGACAAACCCTCAACAAACTCGATGGGCGAGCTGCGCCGGTGTGCTTCGGGATCGACCTCGGGCGTGTTTAATATGCGCGACGTGTAGCCATGGTTATAGTGCCGCCAATCGGTGACGGGGCGTAGAGCCGCACCCGCTGTGAACACGTCGGGGGCATTAAACATGGCCATGAAAGCCATAAATCCGCCGTAGGAGCCGCCATAGATACCGATACGCTTAGGGTCGGCATTGTGCTGATCTACCAAGTACCTGACGCCGTCGATGTAATCTTCGAGCTCGGGCTTGCCCATGTGCCGGTAGATCGCTGTGCGCCAGTCGCGTCCGTACCCTTTACTGGCACGATAATCCATATCGAGAACATGGTAGCCTCGCTCAGTCAGTAAGTTGTGGAACATTTGCTCGCGAAAGTAATAGGGAAATTTGTGGTGGGTGTTTTGGGTATAGCCTGCGCCATGCACGAACATCACTGCCGGACGAGGTCCTTCGAATTTCGGGTTGGCGGGGTAAAACTTTGACCAGATAGGCTGCTCGGCGCCATGGGTAGACGGTACGCCCACGTAGGTCGGCATTTGCCAATCTAGTTCACGGTAGGTATCCGTACGTGTGTCGGTACTGCGCGATAAATCACCACTCACGACATCAACCACGGTCGCTTGCGCCGGTATGTAGCTGCTCGAATGGCGGACTAAAAGTTTTGGCTGTGTAGGGTGTAGCTGAAAACTTTCCACGCCTTTTAATGCAGTTATTTGGGTGTAGCTTCCGGAGTCCATTGCGAGACGGTAAACGTCCCATTCGCTGGGATGCTCACGATTGCTGAGCGCATAGAGTGCTGTGCCGTCGGGGCTAAACGCAACGTCGCGAACTTCGAATTCTCCTTCGGTTACGGGGTGGATTTCGCCAGTAGTCTCCGCTGTGTAGACGTGGGCATAACCACTTTTCTCACTGATTAGCCAGATGGTGTCAGTGCCGGGTACCCAACCTACGTCATTGAGGTCCCAGCTTACCCACGCAGGGTTTTGATAGCGGTCTATCTCTTTCAAATCCAGATCTTCTGCCCTAACCCGGACGGTCCAGCGATCTTTGTGATCGAGTGCGATCGCCTGGATGATGAGTTCTGGCTTTTCGGGGTGCCAAACAAGATTATCGATTGATAGCGGGCGTAACGACTCGGCGTTATGAACACTTAAGCCTTGCGCTTCTTTGAGCTCGGTCAGTGGATCGTCGTCGCGACCCGATAAAAAGGAAAGATCCAGCGTGTAGCGTTCTCGTGTATGCAGGTCTAATAACCACACTTGCTCGGGCGACGGAGGATTCTTCCCGACCAACCGACGCACGTCCTCTACTTCGACATAGCCCGAACGGGTAACGTAGTGGGGCATTTTGTCGTCTTTGCCACCGGTATCACTGCTAGTTTGCACGGCCACTGCGAGCCACCGGCCATCGACTGATAGCTGTGATGAGTTGGCTTGATAGTCAGCACCGAGATACCAGGGTGCTGCCCCTAAATGCGCGCTAGCTTGCGAACGTTTAATCGCTTTTTCGTGGGCCAACTCTTGTTCCTTGCGCTGCTTTTCCAAGGTGGAGAAAAGCGCCAGCTGCTCAGCTTCCAGATCGTCGGCAGGTGTAAATGGCGGTGCCTCAAAACGCAAATCAGTGATTGGGTGCGCAGTTTCCCCAGTAACGTTAGTCCGCCACCATTGGCCTTGTGTGAGGAAAAAAATGGCCGCGCTGTCGCTACCAAAGTGAGCGCGCGTTACTGCTTCACGCCCAACATAGAGCGGTTTCAACACACCGGTTGTCAGCGAGCGCAGCATGAGCACACCCTCGTGAAGACTTATAAGCCATTGCCCGTTGGCACTTAACTGGGGTCTAGGACCGTCAATGAGGTAACTTTCGTCGGCGAGTTGTTCTGCCGCTGCTTGGCCTGCGCGCCAGCGATAAAGCTCGCGCATGTCATTGCCCTGCGCCTTAGTTTGGTAAACATAACTGTCATCGCCAAACTGCCACCAGGCAGCTTCTACGGGTGGACCGATCCAATCGGGATCCTGCATGATGGTTTCAAGACTTGGTGCCGAGTGCGCGAGCGCAGTGAACAATACGCTCACTGCGTACGCGGTTGTTTGTCGAAGTAACCCACCCATAATGACTAACCCCTTGCCCCAGTAGTCTTAAATCCAATTAGATCGAGCCTTATATTTCTGCTCATGTCGCGCGTAAATCGATATCACGGGCGCCGCTGTATGATCGTTATAGTTAGAATCACTGCGCGATATGACGGAACGTGAGATTGATCCGCTCGTCCACAACTTTTCTGCTGCGCGCAATCTGATGCTCCCAGTAAACCTGCGTCTCGCCGGCCATAACTAACAAAGAGCCATGTGGCAGTCGCGCAGAGCGCTTCTCTCGACTTTTCCTGTGTCGCAAGTCGAAGCGACGCATTTCTCCGAGACTGATCGATGCGATAACAGGTTTATCGCCAAGCTCTATCTCATTGTCGGCGTGCCAGCCCATGGCATCTTGCCCGTCTCGATAACGGTTTAGTAATACGCTGTTAAATCTCACTCCACACTCGCGCTCGCATAGCGCACGCAGGGCCAGCAAAGCCGGCGTCCATTGCTCCGCGATCAAGGTATCTCCGGAGTACCGATAACGTATGCCGGGATCGCCATGCCAGGCGATAAGACGCGGTTGAAGGTGGCGTTTACCGTAAACCGTAATTGCTCGCTGTTCCCATTTAATAGTATCTGTAAGCTCGGCTAAGAAATGGTCGGCAGAGCCTTGATCGATGATGTGTGGATACAGGCGAACGTCGCCGCCGTCATTGGGCTCGATCAATTGTTGAGGGGCCTCAAAGCCATTATCGAATAAGGGTGTTTGCATCGGGGTTACGCTTGGCTGGCGTCATCGATGGGGACTAATGTCTTCCACGGCTTGAGTCGAAAGTGCCCGACGAAAAATGACTGGAAAATAACGATAACAAACCACGTCAAAAATGCAGGGAATCGGAGTTCGCGCATGAAGGAAAGATCAACGCCCAGCCAAATTGGATCGGTAGACGTTCCCTCAAGCGACATTTGCACTGAACAATGCTCCGATGCGCAGCCTCGAATAGTGTCAATAAATGCGGCGAGCTGCTCATAGATTTCCCAATAGCCGCTGATGCCGACCACAAGACTCATCAGCCATAGTATGAGCGCGTTGAAGGCTATCCAGGCTAAGGCATCGCTAATCGTTTGTTTCACGGGAAAGTTCTCATAGTGCGTTGAACAAGGAGGTAATCGGCTATATTTTTCTTGGGTAAGCGTACACTATTCACCTCGTAAGACGTAACGTCGCCCTCGGGGCACCTTTTGCTGTGGTTCGACCAATGGCTGTGGTTCGACGAATTAACTGCACCAGCTGTTGTGAGGCGCTACACTCGAGGCTTAGCGCTTTTAACCTATGTACTGGAGGTCACACTTATGCCAATGCTCTCGATTAACGGTGAGACAGTAGACGTTGATGTTGATCCTTCAACGCCCCTACTTTGGGTGTTGCGAGACCATCTAGATATGACGGGTACCAAGTACGGTTGTGGCATTGCCCAGTGTGGTGCCTGCACTATTCATATGGATGGTGTTGCAACACGCTGTTGCGTCTTACCTGTGAGTGCTGCGACGGGCAAAAAAATCACCACGATCGAGGGGCTATCTGCCAATGGTGATCACCCCGTGCAGCGCGCGTGGGTCGAACTGGATACACCTCAGTGCGGGTACTGTCAGCCGGGCATGATTATGGCAGCGGCGGCGCTTCTCAGTGAGACACCTCAGCCGACGGATAAGGATATCGATCAGCGCATTACCAATATTTGTCGTTGCGGCACGTTTGCTCGTGTACGCCAAGGTATTCACCGCGCCGCAGAGCTGGCGACGGAGGTAAAAGCGTGACTGCCAATATAAAGAAAAATACTGTGAGTGTGGACGTCAGCCGACGCCGCTTCGTTATTGGTAGTGCGACTGCCGCCGCGGGTTTTGCCGTAGGGATATCCCTGCCGCTAGGCGCGATACAGGCGGCCAGCACCCAAGATGCCTCCGAGGAAATCAACGCCTGGGTGGTTGTTAATGAAGACGACACCGTCATTGTCCGGGTTGCCCGTAGTGAAATGGGGCAGGGGACCCTGACGGGCTTGGTGCAGTTAGTGGCAGAAGAACTGGCCTGTGACTGGAGCAACGTTAGCTGGGAGTTCCCCTCGCCGGGACAGAGTCTTGCGCGTAAGCGACCTTGGGGTAGCTTCTCTACCGGCGGTAGTCGCGGCATCCGCGATAGTCATCAATATGTGCGCGAGGGCGGTGCTGTTGCCCGTGAGCTTTTAATAGCCGCAGCGGCGCAGACGTGGAATGTACCTCCGGCGGAGTGCTCCGCTGAAAATAGCCTTATTACGCACCTGCCCAGCGGTAGGAGTACTACCTTTGGATCGGTCGCAAGGCTCGCGGCAACGCTCGAGGCGCCGACTGAAGTCACTCTCAAAGATCCCGCCGATTGGACTATTGTCGGCAAACCAATGCCGCGACTTGATACCGCCGACAAGGTTACGGGAGCTCTGCGCTACGGGGCAGACCTTAAGTTGCCGGGCATGCTGCATGCCGCCATTCATGCCTGCCCAGTTCACGGTGGAAAACGCGCCGGCTTCGACGCTGATGTCGCCCGTTCAATGTCAGGTGTGCGACATGTTTTAGCTGTCAGCGATGATGCAGTAGCGGTCGTCGCCGATAGCTGGTGGCAGGCCAAACAAGCGCTCGCGACCGTAAAAATCGATTGGGATACCGGCGAGAACGGCAAGGTCGACAGCGACAGCATTACCGCTATCTTGAAAAAGGGCCTCGATGCTAACGACACATTCGTCGGTAATAGTCGTGGAGAAACCTTGGATGTATTAAAGGATGCAGACACTGTTGTCTCGTCTGAGTACAGCTATCCGTTCCAGAATCACGCGCCAATGGAGCCCATGAATGCCACGGTGATCTGGACTGAAAAGTACTGCGAGGCGTGGGTGCCCACTCAAAACGGTGAGGCAGCGTTGGAGACCCTCGCTGACGCCGCAGGGCTGTTCCGTGATAATTGTGAGGTGCACAAATTAATCCTGGGTGGTGGTTTTGGGCGGCGAGGTAACCACGACTTCTTGGTTCAAGCAGCACAAATAGCCAAGCAGATCCCCGGCACGCCTATCAAGTTATTGTGGAGTCGCGAGGAAGATCAGCTTCGTGGCGTTTACCACCCCATTACACGCAGTCGTCTGACCGCCAAGCTAAATGATGAAGGCCTGCCAGAAGCGTTGCACATTCGTATTTCTGGGCAATCTATTCTCCATGCGCTGCGCCCCCCTTTGGGTGAGCCGAAAATTGACGAAGCAGTGTTTCAAGCATTGGCGCCCGAAGGCGACCACGCTTTTATTTATGGCATCGACCATTTTCTGGCCGATCACGCCATGCGGAATACGCATCTAAGACCGTGGTTTTGGCGCGGTGTGAATATCAATCAGAATGTTTTCTACGTCGAATCATTCCTCGATGAGCTCGCAATGAAAACGGGCACTGACCCTCTCGATTATCGGCGTAAATTACTCCGCGATAGCCCCGAAGCCCTCGCTGTCTTAGAGCGCGTGGCAAGCAATGCGGGCTGGGGGCGCACGCTGCCTCCCGGAACAGGGTTGGGGCTAGCGCTGTGTAAAGCCTTTGGCAGCTATGTTGCAGCCTGTGCGGAAGTCTCTGTTGTCGATGGCAAGTTACACATGAAAAAAATATGGGCGGCCACAGACCCAGGTTATGCCGTTAACCCACAGCAAATTGCAGCACAGGTTTCGGGTTCCTTTGTGTATGGGCTGTCCGCTGCGCTGTATGCTGAGCTAACGGTCAAGGATGGTCGTGTTGAGCAAGAGAACTTCAATAGTTATCCGTCAATGAAGATCGCACAAATGCCAGAGGTGGAGACCGACGTCATGCCGTCAGGTGGTTTCTGGGGTGGCGTGGGTGAACCCACCATTGCGGTTGGCGCTCCTGCCGTACTTAATGCGATTTACGCGGCAACCGGTGTGCGTATTCGTGACTTGCCGATGAAAGATCAGCTGTCGGTTTAGTGGCTAACGGATACTCTCGACACGCAGTTAGCGATAGTGACTAAACGGTCATAATGTAAGGTAATAGGTAGTTAACGGTAATCGTTAAAAAGGAACTCGCCATGGTCATCTCAGACAGTCCGAACGCTGCGAAAGCGCATTTGCTAAAGCACCGCCTAATGGGCGTGGCAGTCCTAACTGCGGTGCTCTCAGCTTGCGCCAGCGATTCCGCGCCCGAAGACACAGGCAATGAGTTTGGCACAGCACCGCAACTGGTTGAGCCTTCGGGTGCGCTTTTGCCGACGGTGAATCCTGCGAAGGCCATTGGCTGGGCTGAGGGTACTGCGCCTGAGCCCGCTCCGGGATTGCAGGTCAATGCGTTTGCGCGTGATCTCGAGCATCCCCGCTGGCTGTTGGTGCTCCCAAACGGCGATGTTTTGGTCGCTGAAACTAACGCGCCTCAAGGGGGTGCGGGGGTGAGTGGCATCAAAGGTTGGATTGCGAGCAAAATGATGTCCTATGCGGGTGCCGGGGTGGCTAGTCCAGACCGCATTACGCTGCTACGTGATGCTGATGGTGACGGTCATGCAGAAATTCGTTCCACCTTGGTCGAGGGTCTCAATTCCCCATTCGGTATGGCGGTTGTTGGCGGTTTTCTCTACGTCGCGAATGCGGCCGAATTAGTTCGTTTTCCTTATCAAGTGGGTGACACCCGAATTGATGCACAGGCGGAGCCGATAGCGCCTTTGCCCGGCAAAGAACTCAATCACCATTGGACCAAGAATTTACTTCCCAGCGTGGATGGCCAAACGCTTTATGTGGCCGTTGGTTCAAACAGCAACATTGCTGAAAACGGCTTCGACGCCGAGCATCACCGCGCAGCTATTTTGGCCATTGATACAGCAAGCGGTGATACCTCGGTGTTTGCCAGTGGGTTACGAAACCCGGTAGGCATGGCATGGGAGCCAGTGTCTGGCGCACTGTGGACGGTGGTTAATGAGCGCGATGAGCTTGGCGATCAGCTGGTACCTGACTACCTCACAGAAGTAGAACAGGGCGCTTTTTACGGTTGGCCGTACAGTTACTGGGGTAATAATGTGGATCAGCGCGTAGCGCCACAAAAGCCAGAGTTAGTGGCACAGGCACGCACGCCGGACTATGCGCTTGGCGCGCATACCGCGTCTTTAGGCCTTGCATTTTATACGCACAGCGCGATTCCCGCGTTGGCAGGCTCAGCCGTTATTGGTCAGCACGGCTCGTGGAATAGAGCCCAGCCGTCAGGTTATAAAGTGATCGCAGTTAACTTTGATGACGGCAAGCCTATGGGCGCTCCCATGGATCTTTTAAGTGGTTTTCTGAACAGTGAAGGTGAAGCACAGGGTCGCCCAGTAGGCGTGGCCGTCAATGGTCAGGGTGCGATTCTCGTGGCCGATGACGTTGGTAACATCATCTGGCGAATAGCCGCAGCGCGATAAAACGTATGCACTCAACGGCTATTCCTGTGCTCTGATTGAACGACAAGGCAATCGTGATGAAAGATCTGTTTAAGTTTTGTGGCGCAAGTTTTTTAGCCAGTTTGCTGTCGGCGGCTGCGCACGCTGAACCCTATGACATTGCGATTAACAACGGACGCGTCATTGATCCCGAAACCCAACTCGATGCCATTCGCCATGTTGGTGTTAGGGACGGAAAAATTGCCGCTGTTAGCGAGCAGCCCCTTGACGCTAACACCGTCATTGATGCGAGTGATTACGTTGTTGCGCCTGGGTTTATTGATATTCATAGCCATACCCCAACGCCTTTAGGCCAGCGTCTTAATGTTCTTGATGGGGTGACAACTCAGCTCGATACAGAGGCGGGTGCTTATCCAGTCAAACAATTCGGCAGTGCGGTGCGCGATCAGCCGCTGATTAACTACGGGGCATCCGTTGGCCACTTTGCTGCACGTATTCAAGTGATTGAAGGGGGCGATTTGCCCTATTTTTTTGAGGGCAGTCGCGTAATCACTATGGGGACGCCCGCATGGGAGCTACGCGCGACCGACGAGCAGCTTGCAGCGATTAGAGTGACGTTAGAAGAAGGTCTTACAGCGGGGGGGCTTGGCATCGGGGTTCTGCTCGACTACATGAAAGATGGCGTCGATAACCGCGAACTGGCTATGATTTTTGACGTGGCAGCTCACTACAACGCACCGGTATTCGTCCATGTGCGGCGAGGGATGCCGGGTGATCCCTCAGGTCTCGATGAGGCTCTGGCGCTGGCCATAAAAACAGGCGCCCCGCTTTTTGTGTGTCACATTACTCACAATGCGATGGGTGGTATTGCCCAGTGGCTGGCGAAGATTGATGCAGCGCGAGCACAAGGCGCGAAAGTGACTACCGAGACGCTGAGCTATTTGGCAGGTGGTACGAGTATCTCTGCCGACGTCTTTCGAAAGCGTGATTGGCAAAGTGTCTTTGACATAAGCTACGAAGATGTTCAGTGGACCGCGACGGGCGAATGGCTGACTAAAGAGTCATGGGACTACTACGCGCAACATGAACCCCATGGGGCTGTGAACCATCACTATCTCAAAGAAGCATGGCTCAAGACCGCACTCGAGTGGCCGGACATGATGATATCCACTGACGCCATGCCCGCTTTTAGCACGCAGCAACTGAGCAATCCGAATATTGCTGGCACCTTTAGTAAGGTGCTCGGAGAGTATGTCCGAGAGAAAGCTTATCTATCGCTTTCAGATGCGTTATCACGTATGAGTTTAAAGCAGGCGCAATGGCTAGAAAGCGTGGCACCTGTGTTTCAGCGGAAAGGGCGAGTGCAGTTAGGTAAAGATGCCGATCTTGTCGTCTTCAACCCTCAAACCGTTACGGCGCAAGCCACCTATGGAGACCCTTATGCGCAACCCGTGGGTATCGATTGGGTGCTTATCAATGGCGAGGTAGTCGTCGATAACGGGAAGCTGCGCGATGACGTGATGGTAGGACGGCATTTAATGGGCGCTGCGCGGAAAGTCGCTGAATAACAGCCAAGTTAAAGGGTCATAAATGAATTTTGCTTCTGACAATACAGCGCCTGTCGCCCCGAATGTTATGGACGCGTTGATGGCGGCTAATCAAGGGACCCGACCATCATACGGCGTCGACAGTGAAAGCGAGCATGCGCGAGCACTGTTTTGTGAGCTGTTTGAGACGGACTGCTCGGTTTATTTTCTTGCCTCAGGCACGGCGACCAATAGCGTTGGCTTAGCGGCGGCGACCCCTCCCCATGGCGCTATGCTCTGCTCCGACGTCGCGCATATTCATTTGGACGAGTGTGGTGCGCCTGAGTTCTTCACCGGCGGCGCGAAGCTTCAAACACTGACGTCATCGGCTGGCAAGCTAAGTCCCGATGTGTTGCGTACGCATTTCGATGAGCGGCCTATGCTGGGCCCTCATCGCTCACCCTATAAAGTGCTGTCGCTAACCCAAGGCACTGAGGCGGGGACTGTTTACTCCGTGTCAGAGCTTGAGGCCCTGAGTGCGATTGCGCGTAATCATGACTTAGTGGTGCAAATGGATGGTGCCCGTTTCGCGAATGCCGTTGCGGCGCTGGGTGTCTCTCCCGCTGAGCTTAGCTGGCGCGCAGGTGTTGATATGCTGTCGTTTGGTGGTACCAAAAATGGCTGTTTGGCGGCCGAGGCGTTGGTGGTCTTCAATAAGAGTCTTGTGGATGACGTGGAATTTCTTCGTAAGCGGGCAGGTCATCTTTGGTCGAAGGGCCGTTATTTAGGTGCGCAGTTTAACGGCTATTTAACCGATGGCTATTGGCTGACGTTGGCCGCGCATGCTAACGCTATGGCCCGTCGTCTGTCGTCAGGGCTCACGTTGCTTCCGGGCGTTGACTTGATCTACCCAACAGAGATCAATGAGGTTTTCGTGACCATGCCTGACGATTTGGTATCGGCATTACACAATGCGGGTGCGAGCTTTTACCCTTGGGTATGTCCCGGCCTCCCGGCGAGTGCAAAGGCGTACAGATTGATAACAAGCTGGAGCACTGACGACGCAGAGATTGATCAGTTTTTGACGTTGGCACAGCGCCACGGCAGTGGTTAGGTTAGCGCGCGCCGAGTGGTGCACGACTAGCAGGATGTATCTTTACCGTTTCACTTTACTGATATAGGAACAACTTACGATGCTTAAATTACACGGGTTTGCCGTCAGCAATTATTTCAATATGGTACGAATCGCACTCGAAACCAAAGGCATTCCTTATGAGGTAGTGCAGCGCTTTCCGAGTCAGGACGAGGACTGGCTTTCTTTAAGCCCGATTGGCAAAGTTCCCTGTCTTGAGACTCCTGAAGGAACCCTCGCCGAGACTATTGTGATTCTCGAGTACCTTGATGATAGCTTTCCCGATAAACCATTGATTCCAGGAACGCCTTTTGAGAAAGGCCTGACGCGACAGCTGATGCAAATGATCAAGCTTTACATCGAGCTGCCCGCGCGACGACTTTATCCCGGCGTGTTTTTTGGCGGTAAGAATTCAGATGCCGTGGTAGAGGAGGTTAAGCCTGTCCTAGAAAAGGGTGTTCGTGCGTTAAATGTCTTAGGTCGCTTTGACCCTTACCTAATGGGCGCCGAGCCCACTGCCGCCGACTTCATGCTGATGTACTCCTTAGATCTAGCTACTGCGGTAGCAAGAAAAACCTATGACTGGGATATGTTGGCCGACATCAAAGGCAGTAAGGCGTTACTGGATCGTTTAAATGAAGACCCCATTGCCGCACGAATCGCAGAAGAAAAGCAGGCTCAAATGGCTGCGTTCTTGAGCATGCGCGGCTAATGGCTCAGCGTGACAGTTGACGAGCAACAACGAGTGAGCGCGCGAGAGTGGTGCTTCGAATCCTGTGGGAGTAATGAATGACTAAACGCTGGTGGTTGCTCATAGGGCTGGTGGGTGTGCTGAGCGTTGTTGGTTGGCGCAGTCTGGGGATTAGTGCCGGCTATATCACCCACGGTCCGTCGATTGCTGCGGGTATTGGTGCGAAGCTTTTGTGCAGTGCCGAACACGTCTCGGGAATGAGTCGAGAGCAGGCGTTTGAGGATGTGAGGCAGTACTCACCGATTCTAAATGAGCTCACGGTAACTTACGATCAAGAGCACGATGCAGTGACCGCATCATTTTGGGGTATTTCCGAGAAGACTGCTCGCTACATTGAGGGTTTGGGCTGCGCGATAACATTCTCTGATACTGACGCGCGCAATCAAATAACGACCGTCGCCACGACTAAATCTGATGCTCCTTGGCCACTCGGGAGTCGGGCAGACACTATTGACCCTTCACTGCAGGTGCACGTGGCCGATATCGTCCGGGAGGATAATGCCCTCGGTTTAAATACACGTGCGTTGCTCGTCGTTCACAAGGGCCGTATCGTGGCTGAGGCTTACGATCAGGGTGCGGGTCCCGCTACGCCGCTGTTAGGTTGGTCAATGGCGAAAAGCTTAACGGCCATTATGCTGGGTAATTTAGAGCTTAAAGGCATGGTCGATCTGTCTCTGTCTCCAGGATTCCCAGGTTGGGATCAAGATGCTCGTCGGACCATTACGACGTCACATCTTTTAACAATGACCGATGGTCTCGATTTTTTAGAGACGTATGAGCCAGGGGATAATGCAACGATTATGTTGTTCGACACCCCCTCGGCCTCGGATTACGCGATGCGAGCCCCTGCGTCATCGACACCCGGTGAGCGCTACAATTACAGCTCGGGAACAGCTAATTTACTCGCGAGACACTACCAAGACCTGCTGGGTTCGCCCCAAGCAGCCTACGATGCGTTTTTTCAATCTATCTACGAGCCCTTGGGCATGCAGAATGCCGTGTTAGAGGTTGACCCCTCGGGCACCTTTGTAGGTAGTTCCTACTTCTATGCGTCCGCAAGGGATTGGGCGCGTATGGGGCAATTAATGCTCAATGGCGGTGAGTTAATGGGCCGCCGGGTTGTCAGCGAGGATTGGGTGTTGCGTGCGACGACGCCCAATACGTCGACCAACAACAAAGCCTACGGCTATCAATGGTGGCTCAACCGTGGCAATGAAGAGCTGCGTTTTCCTCTCCTACCTGAGGACGCCTATTTTGCAAACGGTAACCGTCAGCAAACTGTCATGGTCATACCGTCTGAGGACGCAGTGATTGTTCGCTTAGGTTGGACTAGCGGCGCTTATCCGATAGACATTAACGTGCGAAGCATCTTAGATCTGTTGGCCGACGCCTCTTAATACGCGGGTATGGACAGTATGGAGCGGCCGCGAAACGCAGCGCGCAAAACGCGGCGTGCAGACAGTGAATTGCAAACAGCGGGGTGCAAGACGCCGCAAGTTTTTAAGGGAGGCAAAGTGAAGCTATTCAAGGGCTTTATGGGCGTTCTCAGTGTCGGCTGCATGTTGGGTATCGCGGGCACGGTGGGAGTGGTCGGAATCGGGACTACAGGGGTGTTTGCGCAAGTTAATGCGCAGCCGCGCGCGCAACTCTCTATGCAGGCTGCCACGCAGGTCATTATCGTGCGTCATGCGGAGAAAGTCTCAGGCGATGGGGATGATCCAGGGTTGACGGTACTCGGGCAGCGTCGCGCCGCTGCGCTAGCCGATATCCTTTCTGACGCCGGTGTTGGCGCAATCTTCAGTACGCAGTTCAAGCGCAATATTCAAACGGTTACGCCAATCGCAGATAAGGTCGGGCTGCGAGTCAATGTCCGCCCTATAAGCTCTGCAAGCCTCGGTGATCATGCGCGAGCCCTTGCAGCTGAAGTACGTGACATGCATGGGGGTGAAACCGTACTTATTGTGGGGCATAGCAATACGGTAGATGATCTTGTCGCAGCGTTTGGTGGTCCGACCTTGGATGATTTAGCGCACGACGACTACGATAATATCTATCTATTGATGGTCGTACCCAACAAAGCAACAGGGTTTATTCAGCTTGCTTATCCCGTACTGGCCGATGAGCAGGCTATGCCCTCAGCATCAATTAAGTCTCAACCAAACGCCATGTTTCCGTGATCACGAATAGCACAGTGCGCTCATGAGTCTGCTGACAAGGGGTTTAGGCATGGAGATTCGTAAACGCGGACCATTAAAAAGCCGGGATATCCCGGCTTTTTAATGGTTGGTTCTTGCCCCTTTGGAGGGGTTTCTGCAGTCACTGATCAAAATGCAGCGACTAAGAAAGGTGCAACAAGGGCGCAAGCAGCGATTATAACTGTTAGCAGGTCTTTGTTTGTCTGGCTCATAACTTTTTATCCATAAGTGTCACAACGGGGACTAAATATAAGCCTTTTAGGGCTAATAAAGTGGTTTTCTAAGCGAATTTTTCAGTTATTATTCCCATATATACCAAAATAAACTTTTAAACATAAACAAAAGTAATATTATTATTCGTAATACCGCTATGGTTTTCATATTTCGTATGAGCTATAGCTACGTGTGCGGCTGGTTACGCAAGCTGTGCGTTGTGGGGTCGACTAGAGGTCGACTAAATAATGAGGCCAGCCCCAAAACCCGCCACAGATCCAGTTAACATCCTATTGAAGGACCGGTTAGCAGTAAAAGTGCGTCATGTTTCAATGCAAAGTGCACGTGTTGCCGATGCCGCTAAGACCCTGTAAAACCCTTAGCCACTTAAATGTTTAAAAAGTGAGAGGAAGTGAATATGCAGTCGTTGTCTGGAAAGACCGCAGTGATCTCGGGCGGTGCTGAAGGTATTGGTTTGGCGCTGGCCAAGCGCCTTGGTGCTTTGGGGATGAACATTGTCCTGGGGGACATCGAAGCGAAGGCGTTAGTTCGCGCCCAAGAGATAATGACCGACCTGAGTATTCCCCATTTAACGGTAGAAATGGACGTCGCCTTAAGAGATGACTGGCAGCGTACTGCGCGGGCGGCACAGGAGCGCTTTGGTAGCATTCATATGCTGGTTAACAACGCGGGTGTGGGTGGTGGTATGGGTGCGCTCGGTAACTTGGACGAGTCGGGCTGGCGCTGGGCGATTGACGTGAATTTAATGGGCGTCGTTTACGGTGCAGACACCTTTGTGCCGTTAATGAAGGACCATGGCGAGGACGCATGGCTGATCAATGTTGCCTCAATGGCAGGCATGGCGGGTGCACCCTTGGCCGGCTCTTACACCGCGACGAAGGCTGCGGTCGTTGCGTTAACCGAAGCGTGGTCGATAGAGCTCGCTGACTCGGCAATTCACGTATCGGTGCTAGCCCCTGCGTTTGTTAAAACCCGCATTCATCAGTCACATCGTAATCGCCAGGCGCGCTATGTACCGACGACTGCTCCCGGACCCGAGGTTATGAAAATGGCGAAGGGTGCTGCCCAGGCGGTAGAAAATGGGATTGACCCGGCGCTACTTGTAGAGCGAGTGCTTGAAGCGTTGGCGGCAAAAGAAACCTATATATTTACGCATCCGAAGTACCGCTTTGTTACGGATGAGCGCAGCGCCAGGGTGGCCAAAGCGTTTGATAGTGCTGCGGAAAGTCCCTCGGTTGGGAGCGTTGCCGAGGCACCCATGGCGTTGGGTTTTGTCGACGCCTAGTTGGGGTCAATAGTGCGGTATTGGCCGGGTTCAAGCGTCCAAAACGCGGCGCTGTCTAAACCCTGTTGATTCAGTGCCGCGCGCAGGTCTTCAAGGGGTGCGTCGATACCTTCATAAGTCAGCTGGAAGATGCCGTAGTGAATGGCGAGCGATTGCTCGCTGCGCAATTCTTTATGCGCCTTCACCGCTTCTTCTGGATTGAGGTGGATGTCGGCCATGAACCAGCGGGGCTCATAGGCGCCAATAGGTAGCAGCGCTAACGTGAATGGGCCCCATTTGTCGCCTTGCTCCTTGAAATGCGGCGAATAGCCGCTATCGCCGGCGAAATAGATTCGACCTGCGCTAGTTTCAAGCACAAATGAGCCCCACAAGCTGGCCATTTGGTCAAATAAGCCTCGGCCGGACCGGTGTTGGCACTCGACAAAATGAATGCTGACGCCCCCGATATCGGCACCAGTATCCCAGTCCAATTCACGCACGTCAGAAAATCCTAACGTTTTGATTAGCGCGCCATTACCAAGCCCTGTAATGACCACCGGCTGGCTTGGCTGCTGACGGAGAATGGCTTGGAGGGTGTCAGTATCTAAGTGATCGTAGTGATTGTGGCTTATTAAAATTAGATCGATGGGCGGCAGCTCGCCAAGCGTAATGCCCGGCGCGCGTACTCGCCGTGGTCCCGCAAAAGACACGGGACTCGCACGGTCGCTGTACACGGGGTCGGTGAGTATGTTTAACCCATCAACCTGCAGAAGAACCGTGGAGTGGCTGATGTATGTGGCGCGGATACCGCTTTCGACGGCGTCAACTATGGCGCCGTGTTCAGGGTTCGGCACCGACTCAGGCCAGTCTTCGGCTTCACTTAAGCTTCCCAGCAGCATGTTGAACACGTCGAATAGGCTTTTATCTGTCCCGTTGCGGTTACGAAAATGTTGGCCATCGTAGTGCTCAGAGAGCGGGAATTCAGTGGCGCCCTGCTGCACACACCCTGTTACGATCGCCGCCAGTGCAAGGTTTGCGACCATAAAGCGGTAGCGGAAAGATTTGAAATTGCGCATTAAAGTTGCCAGTCGAGGAACGGTTAACAACGGTATACGTGTGCGGAGTAAAAAAGGTTCGACCTCGCGGTATTCATCTTGTTAATTCTCACAGTTATAGAGCAATACTAGCGTCAAAGGCAGAAAACTTGTCACCGCTTAACTTACAATAGGCGCGCAAGCGCGAACCGCTTGATGTACCCCTTGATAAAGCCACTGCATGTAAGCACTCGCAGAGAGCGCTTAGGTCGCGCACCGGTTTAACTGT
>DAIRTN010000027.1:0-4800 GCA_036803865.1 Luminiphilus sp. | reverse complement strand
GTCGCGCACCGGTTTAACTGTAATAAAGGATGCTACGTGAGCAAGATTAACGTCGAAAACCCTCTTGTTGTTTTGCACGGCGATGAAATGGCGCAAATCGCTTTCGAGCGAATTCTTGAGCAATTTGTGACATCAAAATTGGCGATCGATTTGGTTGAAGTCGACTTATCGGCCGAGAAGCGATTAACCAGTAACGGCCAAGTTGTGATTGAGGCGATTGAAGCACTAAAAACACACGGGGTTGGGATCAAAAACGCGGGTATGACCGTAAACCGGAGTCAGCTCGATGCGCTGCTCGCCAAAAACCCTGATATCAAAGAGGAAGCGCTCGATAAGCTCGCAACAAAATCTCCTAATGGAGCGATTCGAAAAGGCATTGGCGGGAACATTACTCGAGAGGACATAGAGTTTCGTAACTTAACGAGCGTGCGCCCCGATTGGGTCGATCGCGATATTGAAGTCGATACCATGGACAGCGGTGGTCTCGATTTCAGTTATAGCGAGCTCTCCAACGCCACGGGGGTTGCAAAAGTAGTCTTCGTGGGAAGCAATGGAGAGCCTGTTGAATTGCATCGTCGAACGCTCCTTAAGGGTGACCCCTGGATGCTGGCGACTAACAGTATCGAAGAAGTTGAAGCGTGGGCCCACCGATTCTTTCAGCGCGCACTCGATGAGCAGCGCGACATCTATCTTGGTTTAAAAGATACGGTTGTTCCTGGCTACGACGGCGTTATGCGTGCGGCGATCGAAGCTATTTATGAGCGAGACTACAAAGCAAAGGTTGAGGCAGCAGGTCTTGCGTATCACTACGAGCTGATTGACGCCCAGGCAGCTCGCATAGTCTCAAATCCGCCCGAGCGCGCTCTGTGGGGTGTCCCCGACAATGTCAGTGGCATGAAGCTTTATAAGCTGGTGCAGCAGCTAAAGCGCTACGGTTTGCCTGAGCGCAAAGCACATGTCTCTATTTCGCGTATGAGTGCCGGCGGTGGTGACCAATACGGGAGTTACAACACCCCTGCGCCTGAAGACGGCATCATTAAGGTGTTGGTCGACGGACAAGAGAAGCACGCGCGCTTCGTCTCGGCGAGTGATCCCATCTTGTTTATGTCGAACGATCGCGAGGCGATCAAAGACTGGGTGAAGCAGGTCTTCAAGGATGCCGCTGCCAATAAAAAAGAAGTTTATTTTGGGTTGAAGCGCGAGTTTGTACAGTACGACGAAGTTTATAGCTCAATTATTTTAGAGCTTCGGCAAGAGCTTGCTGCACTCGACACGCCTCCGCCATCGTTCATGATCATGCGACCCTCACGACAGCTGAGCAAGATGATCTGTGACCCGCCTCGTTGGGGTCTCTACCCCGCGCAAAATCTCGACGGCGATATTTTCTCTGATATCTCAGCCGCGCTTGGAGGTAGTCTTGCTACCGCAAGCTCGATTATTAAGAGCAAAGATGGAACGCTGCTGTTCGAGGCACCCCATGGCACCGCTCACGATCTTTATCTTCGTTACTTGGAGACCGATGGTAAAGAAGCCAATTTCAATTCATCAGCGCTGATCTTTGCGGTGGCCAATGCATTAGAAACACTCGCTGATCGAGAGGGTAATGCGGCGCTCGCGAACTACGCTAAAAATCTCAAGGCCGCGCTTATTGAAACTGTGGCACAGGGAACCATAACCGGTGACTTAAAAGGCAAGACACTCGACCCAGCGTCGGAAACCGTGGTTGATATGGCCGGCTTTCTCGATGCTATCGAGGCTAATCTCAACGCGGCGTAATGTGAGCGCATGCACTGAAAAACGCACCCGCTGGCGTGGAACTCTAAAGCGAAAGTGCGTAGGGTGGTGCCCTTCCCAATGAGAGAACGTGAGTACGACATGAAAGTTGAATCGGATAAAGTAGTAAGTATTGATTACACCCTGCGTAACGACGACGGCGATATTCTGGATCAGTCCAGCCCTGACGCGCCCCTGGCTTATCTGCACGGTCACGGTAATTTGATAGAAGGTTTGGAGAGCGCGCTCCTCGATAAGGCTTGCGGCGATCAGTTGACGGCGAGCATTGCGCCTGCCGAAGCCTATGGCGAATACGATGCGACACTTGTTGAGGCAGTGCCGCGTGCAATGTTTCAAGGTGTCGACAAAGTTGAAGTAGGCATGCAGTTTCAGACGCAAATGGGTCAAGGCGTCCAGATCGTCACGGTGAAAGACGTCGATGATGAAACGGTGACTATCGATGCCAATCACGCGCTAGCAGGGGAAACGCTGCATTTTGAGGTCACTATTAAAGACGTTCGTGAGGCGTCTGAAGAGGAACTCGATCACGGCCATGTGCACGGCCCTGACGGTCACCATCACTGAATATCAGCGTATCTCGATTTGCCTGAAAGCCCGCAGCCGCGGGCTTTTTTTTAAGCAAACTATTGTTGTCCCGCGGATTTCGGCGCTCAATAAACTGAGGTGAGCAGTCGGGCGAGTGTTTGTTAGACTGCTCTACCACTCACGGGAGTAATGACCAATGACTGAGCGCTACACTACCAACGGCCGAGGCCGCTTATACAACGCTATTACGGAGACGGTCGGTGACACGCCGTGTGTGCGCTTGAATCATATTGCGCCCGAACATGTCGCAGTCTATGTGAAGGTAGAGTCCTTTAACCCGTTGAGTTCGGTTAAAGATCGTCTCGCCCTCAATATGATCGAAGCGGCTGAAAGAGAGGGGCGATTAAAGCCCGGACAGACGGTTGTTGAAGCAACGTCGGGGAACACCGGTATTGGTCTCGCTATGGTGTGCGCTGCTAAAGGCTACCCGCTCGTCATTACTATGGCTGAGAGTTTCTCGATCGAGCGGCGACGCCTGATGCGTTTCTTGGGCGCGAAAGTTGTACTCACGCCAAAAGAAGAGAAGGGCATTGGGATGTACCGCAAAGCCGCTGCCCTTGCTGAAAAATACGGCTGGTTTTTCGCTCGACAGTTTGAGTCGAGAGACAACGCAGATATTCACGAAAGTACAACGGGTCGAGAAATTGTTGCGGACTTCGCCGACACCCGTCTTGATTATTGGGTAACAGGCTACGGTACTGGCGGTACTGTTACCGGCGTGGCACGAGTGCTGCGAAAGGCATTACCCGACTGCAAAATCATTCTTTCGGAACCTCACAATGCACGCCTGGTGGGTTCGGGCGAGTCCCAGGAGCGCAACGCTGATGGCTCCCCTGCGAGCAGTCATCCTGCGTGGGAGCCTCACGTTATTCAAGGCTGGACGCCGGACTTTATCCCAGGGGTTTTACAGGAAGGTATCGACAATCAGTGTTTTGATCAGGTGTTGCCCGTTGACGGCGCGATAGGTATGAAGTGGGCCGCTCGGTTGGCGGCAGAAGAAGGCATTCTTACCGGTGTGTCTGGTGGTTCTACGCTCGCCACCGCCATGGAGGTGGCGGCAACAGCGCCAAAGGGCTCCACAATGTTGGTGATGCTACCGGATACAGGTGAGCGTTATCTTTCGACGCCGCTGTTTGAGTCTATCCCTGCAGAAATGAATGAAGACGAGCAGGCCTTGGCCGACATTACTTAACGTTGCTCGTGTCCCGAGAGACCGATACGGACGGCTGCAGTAAGCTGCGCTTTGGTGCAGTGCGCTAATGATTATCTGGCATACTCTGTGCACTAACGAATTGAAGTCATTGACCTATGGCGCACTACAGTATTCTTGATCTTGTTCCTATTACCGCAGGCAGTGATGCTGCATGCGCACTCGAGCGCAGCCGGCAACTCGCGATGGCTGCCGAGGGTTGGGGTTACAACCGGTATTGGGTTGCTGAGCATCATAATATGCCAGGGATCGCGAGTTCGGCGACAGCGGTAGTGATTGCCCACCTTGCAGCAGCGACTAAAACGATTCGCGTTGGGTCGGGCGGTATTATGCTGCCGAACCACGCGCCACTGATTATTGCAGAGCAGTTTGGCACCCTTGCTACGCTTCATCCCGATCGAATCGATCTTGGTATTGGTCGTGCTCCGGGAACTGACGGGCTGACGATGCAAGCACTGCGTAAAAACATGTCGGTAGACGTCGAGGATTTTCCGCAAGATGTACTCGAGCTGCAGCGCTATCTTGGGCACAAACAACCGGGTCAGCGCGTATGTGCGACCCCTGGCGCGGGAACCGAGGTGCCCATTTGGATTTTGGGTTCAAGCATGTATGGAGCGCAACTTGCGGCCATGCTAGGTCTGCCTTTTGCCTTCGCCTCTCATTTTGCACCCACGTATTTAATGTCCGCGATTCAAGCGTATCGAGAGCATTTTCAGCCTTCTGAGACATTGAAAACGCCCTATGTCATGTTAGGTATGAATTTGTGTGCTGCCGACTCCGATGAGGAAGCGCATTTTCTGCGCTCTTCCTCCCTGCAATCATTTGTGAATCTTAGACGCGGTACGCCCGGTCCGATGCCCGCACCCATTGGCGATTTCGAAGCCAGTCTTCCAATCCCTGAGCGACAGATGATTCAAGCCATTGGTCAATGCTCAGCGGTCGGAGACCTTGCGACAGTTCAGGCTCAGCTCGAAGCATTCCTCGAGCAAACAGGTGCCGATGAGCTGATGTTGGTGTCGTCTATTTTTGACCCCGCGAAAAGACTTAAAAGCTATGAGTTGGGCGCAATCGCGATGCAAAACATCGCGGCGGGTAGCGGCTGTGGCGAGCGCGTTCACGGGGGCTACGCCTAGCTCGCTTTGGGTGTAATTAGCCTGCTTTGAGTTCAGGGTCTAGAGCTCGGAGTTAAGCGCTAAGCGCCTGTTTCACTT
>DAIRTN010000026.1:0-34579 GCA_036803865.1 Luminiphilus sp. | reverse complement strand
GCTTTAAGGATAATGGCGGAGCGGACGGGACTCGAACCCGCGACCCCCGGCGTGACAGGCCGGTATTCTAACCAACTGAACTACCGCTCCAGGTAGACAATGCGCAATGCATCGGTTGCTGCTTTGTGTCCATCAACTACTGAGAGTGGATGGTGGGTGATGACGGGATCGAACCGCCGACCCTCTGCTTGTAAGGCAGATGCTCTCCCAGCTGAGCTAATCACCCCAAACCAGAGCCGCGCATTATAAAGAGGAAGTCTTCCCTGTCAACGGTTAAGTAGTGATTTTTTTTAGCCCCAAGCAATAACAGGGTGTACACTCCCGCGCTCACTCACTATGCACTGCGCAATTAAACAAAAACGGGGAATGTTGAAGTGGAGCTCTACAAAGATTTTAGATTCGAGGCAGCACACCGACTGCCAAATGTACCCGAGGGACACAAATGTGCGCGCCTCCACGGGCACTCGTTTTTTGTCCGACTGACCGTTACCGGTGAAATAGACCCCGCGACCGGCTGGCTAATGGATTTCGATGACATCAAACAAGCCTTCGGCCCGCTGCTAGATCAGCTCGACCACCACTACCTCAATGACATCGAAGGGCTCGAGAATCCCACCAGTGAAATCCTCGCGAAATGGATTTGGTCTCATTTGAAGCCCGCTTTGCCGGAGCTGTCCGCCGTTGAGATTCGAGAAACCTGCACCGTTGGCTGCGTCTACACAGGCGATTAGCGACAGAACGAGCACCCTCCACGAAAAATAGCGCCCCAAAATATTAGGGGCATTTTTTTTGTCATTTGCTTGACGCCCATAAAACTTTATGCACACCACCCCGCTCAGCGACCTGGTATGCGAGCTTACACCCAAAACCCATTAAATCACTCAAGACAATGCCTTTAAGTCATTGTTTTAATTGATTTTTACCGTATTGGTTAAAAATTGACCAATCTAACGGCTGTGACTTATTTAGCGCAGTTGAGAGCCAGTTAAACAAATTATCCACTAAATTATCCACAGCTCCTGTGGAGCGTTTCCATCAAATCCGACCGCATGAAATCGAGCCACACGTTTGCCCAGACCGCCTCAGCGCAAAAATTCTAGTACCAATGCGTTAAACAGCTTGGGCTGCTCGGCGTGCAGCCAATGACCGGTATTCGCAATTGTCTCCAAGCGATAGCGAGGAAATAGCGCGGCAATTGCCGCCTCATGCTCAGGGAGGACATAGTTAGAGTTCTCGCCACGAATAAACAGAGCATCGCCATCGAATGGATAATTTTCAACCAATGCCTCACGAAACCTATGGTAGGCCTCTGCGATACCTTCTCTGTTGAGCCTCCATTCGCAAAAATCAGCGTTCTCGCGCTTTAAACTCAAAAGAAGAAACTGAACAACGCCCTCCTCGCTGATAGTCTGTCGGAGGATGTCCCCCGCCTCTCGTCGCGACGAACAATTTGCTTTGGCGACATTGTCGAGCCCTTCCAACACGCCATGGTGGCTCGGCTCGTACGCGACAGGCGCAATATCGGCCACAACGAGACGATCAACTAGCGCGGGCTCGCTCAGGGCCAATTGCATAGCCACTTTGCCACCCAGCGAGTGGCCAACAAAATGCGCCATTGGGATTTTCCGTTCTTTCATCCATCCAGCAATAGCCTCCGCATAACTTTGTATGCACGGCCGATCAGTCCAGGGAGAATGGCCGTGATCGGGCAAATCTGGACTGTGGACTCTAAAATCATCCTGCAACGCCCTCGCAATACTGCCTAAATTACTCCCCTGACCGAAAAGTCCGTGCAATAAAACAACATCTGGCCCTTCACCGAGCACACTGTCGTGTAATCGATTGTTCATCCCCCCCTCTCCTTTGTTAGCATGCGGCATCAGAAATAATAGGGAATCTTGCTATGTCACAATCATTAAGTCTATGGCTACTTACAAACTGGCGACGCGCCGCCACACTTGCTCTTACAACAACGTTACTAAGCTGCGCGTCGAGCAGCGGGTTTAACGAGACAACACGGATCAATGACCTCAAAGCAGAGCTCCTCGCTACAAGCGATATGCGTAAGCTCGTCATCACCCATATAAACTTGGGAGCGCCCTCTCGTAACTACGTTGAGCGTGCTGAACCCATGATTGATGGTCGCGTCGCCGCGTATCTCAAAGCCAACGGCTATGCGGTTGCTCCCCAGCGTGAATTTAGCCAACGCTGGGAAAATGCCAAGTTGGTCTATGGCGACCCGGTAGACCCAACGACAGGCCGCGTAAACAGAAAAACCTTCGCGCAGTTAGTGACGGCAGTGCGCGACCAAATGCGCGAGCAGACCGACATAGACGGCTTGGTGTTCACAGACATCATCGAACGCGAAGTTAACATCGCATCAGGCGTCAATCGAGTCGTCAGATACGATGGTATCACTCGAAAACCCTCGCTAAGAGGCGCCGGCGATGGTGTTACCGCAGAATTCGACTGGGGAGCGCCCATTGCGGCGATATCCATTCAGATCAGCGTTTACAATTTTGATTTGGAGCAAGTCTTTACAGGCATTGGCGGCATAGATTTGTCAGACGCAATTGATACTCGCTCAGGTCGTGGCTTTGTCCGCCGTAAAGACATGCTCGACAATGAAGATTTCATCGACGAGGGTATACAGCTCGCACTGCACCCCTTCATCAAAATGGAAAACTGGCCCGGCCAAATGCCGGAAGAGCAATAAGCTCAGCCGGCGATAACCGCCAGTCCGCGCTCGAAGCACCACATGGCGCTGAGCACGCCGAGGAGCAATACCGGTGATTGAACAACCACCGGGTTGCTACTAATAGACCATCGGGCAGCTACGCGAGCAAACAATAGCAAGACAGCTATGAATGCCAATTGGCCCAACTCAATGCCAATATTGAAAAAGAGCAATGCCAGCGGGATATTCGTCTGCGGCAAACCCGTCTCCGCAAGCGCACCGGCAAACCCCATCCCATGCAGCAAACCAAAGCCTCCAGCCAACAGCCAGGGGCGTCGCCACAGTCGAGAGTGTCCCGAGGAACGCGTCAGCTCAATCGCCAGCGCAAAGATTGATACCGCAATCAAAAACTCGACAAACGCGACTGGGTAATCAAATAAGCCCAACGTCACCATTGCTAGCGTAACGCTGTGACCAACGGTAAACGCAGTAATGGTGTAGATTAACCGTCTACCACCACTCACCAGTAGTAATAAGCCCAATACAAATAACAAGTGATCGAGTCCGGCCCAGATATGCTCGGCACCCAGTACGCTGTAGCGACCAACGACCGACAAGTGATCAGGCGTTTCGGGTACAAGAAAGCTAGAGTCTTGGTCAGTAAGTACCGCCTGATGAGACACGCCATCCTGTAAAACAACGGTTACCAACGCTGAAGACTGATTAACCCCTAGCCCCGAGATTTCGATCGACTGACCCACCAAGCCTTGCGCGCACCGGTAAATACTTTGCCTAAGCTTGCCCGTTCCCTCGGGTACAAAAGGCGATGCTTCAATCTCCTCGCAACTCTCAGGAAGTACGGGCACAAGCGGAATATCACTCACTAACTGAATGGGTGTTTTCCAGCGGACGGCCAGCTCGCCCGATGGCAATTCTTCGATATTTAGCGAGGAAGGTGCAAATCGGTGCGCCCACGACAACGCGGGAATAACGAGCAACAGTAAAATCAACGCGCGCCTCATGAGCGACGCACCTCATATTTATTCATCATCGCTTCAATCGCCGTATCGAGCGCAGCCTGGTCCCGCTCATTCGTAACCTGCCACCGAATGTCACCGCGCACTTCCTCAAAAGGTTGAGGATAGGCAGGGCGATAGTCACTAACG
Organism: Luminiphilus sp.; assembly: GCA_036803865.1. Lineage (GTDB taxonomy): Bacteria > Pseudomonadota > Gammaproteobacteria > Pseudomonadales > Halieaceae > Luminiphilus. The sequence goes on along the minus strand of DAIRTN010000026.1, from coordinate 30,736 downwards.
AACACTAAGTGGGTTCCGAACACCGAGGGGACAATACCCACCCATCCCGAGTGGTCGATACCTACTCTTTCTTCAAGAGCCGCACTGAACGCACTGCCGAAACGCCCTTCGATGTCCCGCCATCGAAAATCGTCAAACCGATAGCCCTCCAAAAACGCAGTGCCCAATGACAGGGCTTGCTTGGGTGAGAGCTTTTCATTGACCACTTGCGCATAAATAGTCTCTACCTCGCGGGGCCCAATGTTACCCAAAAACACATGCTCAAATGAGACTCGTGCAGGCGCGAGAAACTCATCGCGATTCGTTTCAAAAAACGCTAAAAGCTCCGCGTGTGTGGGGGGTTCCAAATTCTGTGCAGCGATGAGTAGCTGCTCCATCATTTGGACGAGGCGCCGACGAACCACTTCATCGGTCAAATGCATATTAAGCGCCAAGCCTCGCTCTACACGCTCTGTATCTGACCATGAGTTATCGGGGAAAAGAAACAGAATGTTGCGAATTAAACGTTGGACAACTGCGGGGTCATCGAGAAATAGCTCCGCTTCAATCGCCTCACGAAAAAGCATCTCTTCGCGTAGCTCTTTATCAATGAAACGTTCGATCTGCGCAGCATTAGGCTGCTCACCTGCCATACGCGCATAGCCGTCATAAAGCAGCTGCAATCGTCCAATATTGGGCGGGCCAATCACAGGCGGCGGCGGTGGAAAGAATGACACTACTAAAAAATGCAGTGCCGCGCCTAGCAGTAAAAAGTGTAGCCACGTAGGACCGGGCAGTATCCGCTGGGTCAGAAATTTAGTCGTCATGCGTCAATCTTCAAAGTTACCCACTCGCTTTTCAAGCGTCGCTGCCATCGCTTCCTGCACATCGAACTTGCTCATCATTGCCGCATTCCAAAGAGCAACATACTCAAGGCCATCTTCAATTGAATGATCGCGGGTATAGTTAATCACCTGCTTTGTGCCGCGTATAGCAAGCGGTGACTTCTCGGCGATAGTCTTTGCAATTTCTCGTACGCCAGCAACAAGCGAATCTCTGTCCTCAAACACCCGATTCACCAGCCCAGCCGCAAGCGCCTCATCCGGCATCATCAATCGCCCCGTGTACGCTAACTCGCGCACCAATCCCTCGCTTATTAAGCTGGGGAGATTCTGCAAGGTGCCTACATCAGCAACAATGCCGATGTCGATTTCCTTTACGCAAAATTTTGCAGTGGCGTCCACGTAACGCATATCTGCATAGCACGTCATGTCGATGGCGCCGCCGACAACAGCGCCGTGCATGGCTGCCAGAACGGGCTTACGGCAATCTCTTAATGCTTTAATGTTTTGCTGTAGCTGCCGCACGTGTGTCACAAACATTTCACTCGCGCGCGCAGGATCCTTGTGCTCAAACAAGATGTCCTGAAACATGCTCAGGTCAATGCCTGCGCAAAAATGTTTGCCGGCGCCGGATAAAATAACGACGCGCACATTAGGACAACTGTCCGCCCACTCAAATGCTTGCTGGATTTCCACCCACATCTCAGCGTTCATCGCATTCGCGCTCTCAGGGCGATTTAGTTGAACGTCCAAAATGTTATCGGACAACATCAGATTTAATGTGGAAAATGCAGGCACTTCGCTCATCAATAATTCCTCTCGTTTTTGAACACACCGTGCCGGCAAAGCAAGGCATTCCTTATTTTAACATCTAGCAGCGTTGCACTTTTTAAAAGCACGAGGCTTCACAGTGCATCGAATAAAACTAAAACTGGCTGACGTATTTTTCACTCGACACTTCAGGCAATGGTTTCGCATCCCCTGTTCGAGTACCAATATACAAAAACCCAATAACTTCATCTGCGGGTGCACCGCCAAGCGCCGAAATCACTAACGGGTCACGCGCATAAGTACCGGTGCGCCATACACATCCATAGCCCAGGGCATCAGCCGCTAACGACATGCCATAGAGTGCGGCTGACACAGCGGCTACCTGCTCGACGCGCGGTATTTTCGGATGAACTTGATAGTTGAGCAAGCCGGCAATAATGAGTGGAGCACGAAGTGGCGCGGCGCGCGCCTTGTCGATTTGCGCGTCTGGCGTCTCCGGATTACTGAGCAGCAAAGTCTCTGCAAACAGATCTCCCAGCCGTTGCCGGGCACCATTTGTTACCGTTACGAAACGCCAGGGACGCAGGTGGCCATGGTCTGGGGCGCGCAGGCCAGCACTGAGAATTTTATCCAGTTCACTGGCACTCGGCCCTGGAGACTGCACGCGAGGATGAGCATTACGCGTTGTCAGCGCATCGATAATCGACATGAATAAACCCTTCGGGCAATGTATCAAGATCCGAAGGATAGCAAGTCCGAAGCCTTATGGGTTCAATTAAGCGACCAACCTTGGGGCATTTGAGTCGCGAGTTCGATTGTTTGCTCCCCCAACGTTAAGGTTTTTTCGGTGAGGCTCACCGCGTCTGCCTCAACAACGCCCTCGTTAAACACGTAGGTAGGAGCCCAAGTCCCGGCCAAGCGTTCAGATTCAATTGCTTGACGTTCGCTCTGAACAGCTTCAGCACTCGCTCGCCACTTTGTCATGGCGGTGTTGCCATGGTGCGCATTGAGAAGCTCAAGGGTCGCCGACGGGCTGAGCAGCACTGCCGTCGCGTTGTTACCACCAAACCCCTTGCTGTTTACCAGCGAGTAATCGGGCGCGTCAGCGGCCGTGGTCTCCAGAACAAACTTTAATCGCTCGTCAAACACGTCGTCTGCGATGCCATCGATAGTGTTAATTGCAGGGAGCAAACCTGTCTCCCAAATACCGAGCGCTGCCGACAATTGATCACCTGCCGCCGCGCCCAGTGAATGTCCAATATGGCTCTTTATCGCGACCACAGACCACTCATTGACACCAAAAGCCTGTGCTACCCGACTGAAAATCTCAGATTCAGTCACACGGTTCTGCGGAGTGCCTGTACCATGCGCCTGTATCATACCGCCGGCTCGCATGCGTTGCTCGCCCATGATCGCTTGAGCCGCTGCAGCAGCCCTAGCGACGGTAATAAAATTCCCCGCTCCCGGCCCAGTAATCGATTTCTTGGCGCCATCAGCATGAACAAAAACATCAGGCACGGCTGCAAGTAGCGGCGCCCCCAATTCAAGCGCAAGCGCGTCATCCATTAACACAACTGTCTGCGCAGACTCAGCCATGGTGAAACCGCAATTTTCTCCAAATGGACGGCAGGCGCGACGTGCATCGATAGCTTGTTCGGAGGACAACCCATCTAACTGGCGCAAGGCCTTGTCAGTCGCCAGCGCTCCCATTGCAATATAGCCCTCCATGATTTCGGGCAAGATCGGGGCTTCTGCCGCGCCAATAATGGCAACCCGAGCACGCCCAGAGCGAATGTCATGAACACCACGCTGCAGGTTGTAAAGAAACGTTGCGCATGCGCCTACCGTGGGTCCCGTTTGACCCATTGACCGCAATACATAAGCGTTTAGAAAGTCGCCTGGCATTTCGGCAAAACCCAACGGGCATTGCTTGGAGGTTGCTTTTTTCCCCAGCGCTCGCGCTTGGAGCATGCCGCCGGTACCCGCGTCATCAAGTTGTCCCATGGAGCTACTCATGTAGACGCTCACCGCATCAGGCGCTACCCGATCCATAACGTCTGACCAGTCGATACCAAGATCGGCCAGCGCGTCGGACGCAGCAAAAACACTCATTTGTAAACCACGAGGATGATTTCGTGAGGGGTAAATAGCTCCCGGATCAAATCCTGTCGGCAACTGCCCCGCTGCACTCACCTCAAATGATCGACTCCCTGGAAGCAGAATCTCAGTGTCTGTATTAATCCCTATCTGCACACGCCGTCCATCACCTTGCACGGGGCGATGCTGAGGATTGATACCGTCGACGTATTGCGTTGCCGATACAGTTGCGCTGACGTCGCCGCCTAAGGTAACTCTGCGAGCAAACGGCACTGCGGTGGGATCAAAATGCGAGGACTCAATACCTCGGATCAAGGTGCCATTCAGTTGCTCCTGCCGGTCGGCAGTAGCCATTAATTGCGCAAGCGATGAGTGGGTCTCATCGCGCTGCTGCGCGGACAGTCCGTCGACAACAAGCCGCTTAAAGTTGTGTCGATGCGAGCTGCGTCCGGCGCTGTTAATCCCTCCGGCGGCAACAATAATAGGCAAGCCCAACATCAATAACTTCTCCAACGCTTTGAAATTTGATTCGCGGCATTGTATGGCTACGAAAAATCTATATTATGCCTATATAGACAACTTTTATGAGTATTTAGTCACAATGCCCGGGCCAATCAAAAAACAACACCTCAATATTGTGACCTTAGCGCACCCGAGGATGCTCGCCACCTCAATGACTCTCCCAGTAGAAATACTGCGTGCGGCCGCACAGGCGAATCACACTCGACCTAGGCAGTCAGTTTCTCTGCACGTAATGGCGAAAGAGCCGGGTAACATTGAGCTCGCCGATGGTCTGTCGATAGCAAGTCAAGGTTTTGATGCCGACGTTAGCGCCGACGTGCTGCTGATACCGGCGATCTGGCGCAATCCTCATCGGGTATTGAAAGAAGAACGGTGGCAACTCGACCTGATCACGACTGCAGCGGCACGTGGAACTACGATTTGCAGTGTCGGGACCGGTAGTTATTTACTCGCAGAAACCGGTCTCCTCGACAACCGGGTCGCTACCACCCACTGGCATTGGTTCGACGATTTCTCTTGCAAATTTCCACTCGTTAAACTGCGACGAGATCGACTCATTACACAAAGCAACGGACTCTTTTGCGTCGGCTCAGTGAATTCGATCGCCGACCTGATGGTGTACCTCGCCACCTCGCTCTTCTCATTAAACAGTGCAACCGCCATCGAAAATCAGTTCTCGCCCGAAATTCGACGCCGATTTACGCCGCATGAACTCGGCGAACTGGGTGAGAGTCATGACGATGAAAAGATTCTTGATGCTCAAATCTACCTGCAAAATAACTTCAAAGATCGCCTCGATTTAAACGCACTCTCTCGACTCGTCGAACTGAATCCGCGCACTTTTAATCGGCGATTTAAGGCCGCACTAGGTGTGACCCCAAGTAGCTACATCAACAATCTCAGAATGGAAGAAGCGAAGGGGCTACTGCACCATAGCAATTTGCCAATTGCGGAAATTGGGTGGGCAGTGGGTGTTCAAGACTCATCACACTTTGCGCAGTGCTTTCGCCTTCATGCGGGGGTCAGCCCACGGCAATTCCGCGAAGCCGTTCGGGGAAAATCTTTTTCCATATAGCCCTTACGAACATTGAGCCGCTGGACGGCCTGTGGCTAAATGCGTCACCTTAAATTGTTCGAACACGCACGGAGACTAAGAATGAATGACTCGATCTATATTGTTGGCGGCACTCGCACGCCCATGGGTGGACTGCTTGGCGATCTAGCTGATGTAGCCGCCACTGAACTTGGCTCAATAGCCATTGAGGCTGCACTTGATCGCACAGGCCTAGCCGCTGGCTCTGTGGACGAAGTCTTCATGGGCTGCGTATTACCGGCGGGTCTCAAGCAGTGCCCTGCGAGACAGGCTATGCTCGGCGCAGGCATCCCCAGCAGCGCGGGCGCAGTAACCGTTAACAAAGCGTGTGGCAGTGGCATGCAGGCCGCAATTTATGCGATCGACAGTATTAAGGCGGGAACGAATCAAGTCGTGATCGCCGGTGGTCTCGAAAGCATGACTAATGCGCCTCAAATCCTCCCTAGCGGGCGCAAAGGGGTACGTTTAGGCCACGCAAAAATATACGACCATATGTTTCTCGATGGTCTTGAGGATGCTTACACAGGCGGGCCAATGGGTGGATTTGCTCAAAGCACCGCCGACGAGCACGGCATTACTCGAGAGGAAATGGACGCGTTTGCCATTGAAAGCCTTACCCGAGCCAAGGCTGCCATCGACACAGGCAAACTGCATGCTGAAATCGCGCCTGTCACGGTTAAGACGCGCAAAGGCGAACATCAGGTAACCGATGATGAGCAGCCACACAAAGGCAACGCAGAAAAAATTCCAAGCCTCCGCCCCGCCTTTGCTAAAGACGGAACGATTACCGCCGCAAATTCTAGCTCTATCTCCGACGGAGCCAGCGCGTTAATCATCGCCGGCGAAGCGGCGATCGCCCAACACAACCTAACCCCAATGGCGCGCATCGTGGCGCATAGCCGATTCAGCAGAGCGCCTGAAGAATTTACTCTCGCACCCGTTGGTGCGATTGAAGCGCTCCTCGCGAAAACGGGATGGAGCGCAGAAGACGTAGACCTGTGGGAAATCAACGAAGCATTCGCTATGGTGACCATGCTGTCGATGCGCGCGTTCGACCTTGACCATGCAAAGGTCAACGTCCATGGCGGTGCTTGTGCCCAAGGCCACCCCATTGGCTCAACAGGCTCACGTATCATCGTGACCCTAATGCACGCGCTGAAGCAATACGGTAAGCAGCGTGGCGTGGCTGCACTATGTATCGGTGGCGGCGAAGCAACCGCGGTTGCCATTGAAATGATCAGCTGAGGAAAATACTGTGAGCCTGGCTTCTGTACCCGAAATACTCGATGACATTCGCGCTGGACGTATGGTCATCCTCATGGACGATGAAGATCGTGAAAATGAAGGTGACCTGATCATTGCGGCTGAAAAAGTCACGCCTGAAATTATTAATTTTATGGCGACGGAAGCCTGTGGCTTGATTTGCATGCCCATTACCGAGGAACGCGCTCGGCAATTGCGAATCCCACTCATGGTCCGCGACAACCGCTCACAACACGAAACAAACTTTACCGTGTCCATCGATGCAGCCGATCAAGTGGGCCCTGGCATCAGCGCCTCGCAACGAGCACACACCATTCTTAAGGCGGTCGAGCGTGATGCAAAACCAAGCGATATCCGCCAACCCGGACATATTTTCCCGCTAGTCGCTAAAGCAGGCGGTGTGCTAAAGCGCGCAGGCCACACAGAGGCCGGCGTAGATTTAGCGCGCATGGCGGGGCTCGAGCCTGCGGCAGTGATTATTGAGATCATGAATACCGACGGCACGATGGCACGCCGACCCGAGCTCGAAGTGTTCGCCGAGACGCATGGCTTGAAGATGGGCACCATTGCCGATCTCATTGAATACCGCTCTATCCACGAGCAATCAATTCAATTCGAACAAAGTCATACGGTACACACCGAATGGGGGCCATTCACCCTCCATACTTTCCGTGACTTAATTGACGAGACTGCGCACTTCGCACTGCAACGTGGTGAGATCGATAGTGACAAACCGCTACCCGTTAGGGTTCAGCCAATAAACATGCTGAGAGATGTGCTGGGAACACAGCTTGAATCCGGCCGGATCGGCTGGTCCTATCGATCGGCCATGGCGCACATTGCCAGCATAGATCGAGGCGTCTTAGTACTCGTAGGCCAGCACCAGGCGGCGCCGCAGTTGCTAGACGAAGTCCACCAATTCCTTCAGACCAGCAGCCCACCCCCCCAGCCACAGAATTACCGGCTCATAGGGACGGGCGCGCAAATACTGCGGCATTTAGGTGTAGGACAGATGCAGTTATTATCAGCGCCGCTGCGATTCAACGCGCTATCTGGCTTCAATCTAGAGGTTTCAGAATTCATAACTGAACCCCACCCTTAAAGGATCAAGGTTTTGAGAACTGAGAGTCCAGCGCTCACAACCCTGGTATCAAGCCTTTATTAAGAGTGCCAAGTCAGGATGCTGCTTAACGCTGCGCGTTCGGTAATCGCACCATTAGCAGGATCATCCCAATCGGGGTAGCCAAACGACAGACCCCACAGCAGTATTTGATCCTCACCAATACCTAATTTTGGTTTAATGGTGTTCGCCATAAAACCCAGCGCAGTCTGCGGACAGGACCCTAAACCATTGGCGGCCAAACCCAGCATGACATTTTGCGCGAACATGCCTAAATCACAGGCTTCGCGCAACGAAAAATTAGCTGGCAGACTAAAAAAGCAAACGGCGGGAGCGCCAAAAAACCGGAAGTTATTCAAAAACCAAGCCTGTCGCTTAGCCTTCTCTTCTCGAGGGATACCAAGAGCATCGTACAGTGCCGCTGCCGAGGCGTACTGACGATCCCTATAAACCCCTTCGTACACACCGTCGTAGGGATAATCAGGCGCCACATCGCCAGCTATAAACTTCTCGGGCAACTCCGCGCGTAACTCCTCGAGCTTTTCGCCTGTCACAATATGAGCCAACCAAGGCTGAGTATTACAATTACTTGGCGCGCGTGCAGCGCTTTGAAAGATTTGCTCGATCTGGGATCGGGATACAGGATCCGCCTTGAATGCACGAATAGATCGACGCCCCTCAGCAATTTGAGTAAACGCCTCTCCTAGCGACAACGAATTCGACAAAATACACTCCTTAATGGTTTTAATGATGCAATGTCTTTGAAGCCTACAGGCCTAGACTAGCAACTGCAGAACTTGTGACAGCTTGTGGGGATCATAGTATGGCGCACTGTCGTCGCTTATCAGCGCGACGTCCACCAGCTCAATACCCAGCTTTGCTAGCGCGGCTGCCGGAACCGGCGAAGGGTAGCACCCTCTCGAGCTATCGACCACGATGTAGTTTATGAGAGATTCTACCTTGACGGCGATATCATCGCGCCGCAACGCCTTAATCAAGGTGAGCACTAATGCCTCGAAGTTCATACCGAGCTGCTCAGGATCTTGGCCTAAGTTAGGAATAAAAATCTTGTTCGCTTTGCTCGACGAAATAGCATCTCCCACGCCCGATGGAATGAGAGTGGCCAGCAAGCTTGAGTAGAAGCTACCAGGAGCGAAGCAAAGGAGGTCCGCTGCACGAATCTCGTGAGCATTTCTCTCATCCAAAGCCAGATCTACGGGCTCTGCTCTCGACGGGCTGGCACTGAGAAAAATCGAATGTACTGGCGACGCAATAGGAGGCGCTTCTTTACCTGTTAATCGATGCTGCTCGGCTACCAGCTGACCATCATTGAGGTACGCAAAAAGGTGCGCGCTCTCATTAACAATCGCTCGAACCTCGCCTCTCGCAGCGACTATTGTCGCAAACAACGAAAGCGCGCTATCGAGATTGCGGCCATTGTCTAAGTAACTACCTGCAATGACCAAATTTCCTATTGAAGCACCCTGTAGATCAATCGAATCGGGCAACTGTTTCAAAAGGTGTCGTAACTGCTCGCTAATCACAAGCGCGATTGCGTGGGGTATCTCTCGGGTAAGCGCATGATCGAGCCGCGACATCTGCTCTAGCTCCAACCGCAGAGCAGAAGCAGATCTCTCGGGAGACAGTCTATGCTCTAGCAAACGCGTAATCGCGGTATAACCAGGAACCGAGTTGTCAGCTATCGCCATTAGCCGATTACGTAGATCGCCGATAGCTGGCATGCCAAACGCAAGACGCAGCGCAGCGCTACTACCCCCACTGTCAAATGGCGACATGAAGTGTAGACAGCGACGGTTTGCAGTAGCGATTTCGCGAGCCACATCATTGGCGGCCGAACCGCCAGAAAAAAATACTATGCGTTTTTCTTCAAAACTCGACGCAGTTACACTAGTCAACGCGCAGTGCTCTTTCTACGCCGTACAGACTGTGCGCTGATCAAAATATCGATCATTGCAGCCAAGGACTTCGACCCTGAATAAGCTGAGACTGGTGTCGAAGCGACCAGTCCGAACTTAGCTGCCGGGTGGAGACACCTTTCTGCGCAGACGACGTTACAGCACAACTACCCGAGTTGAGCCAGTTAACAGCAGTTTTGAGGGACGCCTCTTCTGGATCGTGAAACTCTCTCGTTATGTCATCCGCTGCGGGGCAAAGTGTGAAACGGCCCGTATCAACAAGTCCCGTGTAGTAGCCACCCTGCCCTTCGCCGTTAAGGGTCTCAAACGCAACTAAGCGCAGTCGATTTTCGCAGCCCCTCTGATCGAACGCATATTGCCCGACGGCCTTGCCAAACGTGTCACTGCCCACTAACACAGTCTCAACGTAGGGTGACACCGCATTAATGACCAGCTCGCTCGCCGACGCCGTGCCCTCAGTAACAATAAAGGCCATCCGACGCGGACTCAGGGCGACATCAGGGACCTCAAAACTCACTGCAACGTTCTCAGAAGTTCGCTTATCGTTGTGGGAGATCCGATAACTATCGTCACCTTGCCCCAACTCGCCTGCAAAAATATTGAGAAGTTGCTCTGCCACAGATAACAAGCCCCCACCGTTGTAGCGCAGATCAATAATGAGATCGGTCACGTTAGCATCGCGAAACGTACGCGCCATTTCCACTAACAAGGGCTCAGCGTCAGTAATAAACGACCTAAAATGAAGATAGCCAATGGGGTCCATGCCAGCTCGACTCAATAGCAACGGCTGACCAGCAAACGGAGGCGTAGCCAGCTCACGCTTTAATAACGTCACTTCAAAGACGTCGCCCGCCCGTTCAACTCTGAAGCCACGCTCAACGCCCACCTCACTGTCCCCAAACACCTCCAGCGTCGTCGCATCGCGTGCGCCTAGCTCCGCAATGGTTTCAAACTCACCGCCTATGGCTATGGCCAATACTTTATCGCCGCGACGCAAATCGGCATCACCCGCTGGGCTCCCCTCAAGCACATCAGAAAAGCGGAAGGCATTACTGGTATCAAAACCGTATCGGAATCCAAAACCGATATATGCGCCGGAACTTAGCGCGGCCTCATCAGCGGCGGCTGTCGTAAGGTACGAAAAGCCGGGATCGCGGCCATCAACCGCTAAAGGTGCAGTGAGAGCCTGAAGATAACTGTTCGGGTCGTCATAGTCTGCGGCGTTGACATCAGCCAACTCGCCGTACCAGAGATACCAATCATCGATGACGTCGTCGACAAAACGCTTTTGTGACGCAACGTCACAACTCGCTACCTCTTGAACAGGTGTGGGATTCGGGCTGGGCGTCGAACTGCCACCGCCACCACCACCGCAGCCACTTAAGCTCACAAGCAATGCCAACAGCCAAACCGCCGGCGCCGGCCCATTATTTCTCATTTTGCAATTATTAATTATCATTTTGCTAGAACGGGCTCCAAATGCGGTTTAAACTCCGATAGATTATAGACAAGCACTGCTAATAGGAAGAGGGATATGGCTCACATTAGGGACGCCGTGAACCCATCACGGGAGAAGCGCGGCCAACAGCCCCGCATACCGCACAACTACGAGACGCTCTTAACTGATGAGCAACGTCATAGAGTGGATGCGTGCAAAAATTTCGGTTGGGTGCTGCAATTTATCCGACGACCATTATTCCTTCCACCTACCGTTATTATGATTGATGCCAACGACACTGAAACCTGGGAAATCACAGAAGAAGGTGCGCTAGCCCCGTTCAACGATATCCGACATTAACCGTATTTGCTCCCCGCCACACGATGGTATGCTGGCCACTACTTTTTAGACGAGTGATCTCTTTTTGGAAGCGACTGTGTTTCGAGCACTGACACTTGATGGCAAGGGCGGTCTTGCCACCTTAAATAATAATGACGCCGCATCATTTGTGGGCCGCGACGCGCCGAACTGGGTTCACCTGCGCGCCGATAACGAAGCCTGTCGTGAATGGCTGGAAAATGAGAGCCTGCTGCACCCTGTTGCGGTGCAAGCGCTACTCTCAGAGGAAACGCGACCGAGGACTTTGTGCCGCGGCACCCGATTGTTGATCACCCTCAGAGGGGTAAATACCAATATCACCACGGGGGTTGCGGACCTTATTTCGCTGCGCTGCTGGAGTGACGGCGAGCAACTAGTTACCAGTTATTTAAGAGCCCTCGACTGTACCGAAGAGCAATGCCAATTACTCGAGCAGGGCGAAGGTGCAAAGGACGTCCCCTCTCTTCTGATAGCGCTTATCGAAGCCGTTATCGATACCCTTCACGACCCGATTGCACATCTCGAGGATCACATCATAGGGTTTGAAGAAGCTCTGCTCGAGTCAACACAGCAGGACTGGCGGGCAGAATTGAGCGCGTTGCGCAAAGATATTGTTGCCATAAGGCGTTACCTGCCTCCTCAGAGAGAGGCGCTCGATAGACTTATTGCAAGCACGCTACCCTGGATCGATGACAATCACCGCGTAGCTCTGCGTGAAACTAATGACCGACTATCGCGCCTCATCGAGCAACTGGATGAAATTCGCGAGCGCGCATCACTCGCCCAAGAGGAATTGTTAGCGCGCTTATCTGAAGACACTAGCCGGCGCTCTTATGTATTCACCGTGGTCGCAACGCTTTTTTTACCCTTGGGCTTTTTAACAGGCCTTTTAGGTATCAATGTCGGCGGCATGCCCGGCGTCGACGATGCCAGTGCTTTTTGGTGGGTTGTGGGCACATGCGTTGGCTTGGGCGCCGCACTGCTAATAGCATTTCGGGTCAATCGCTGGCTCTAGGCAATAGCATTAAATTCATTATCGATGCGAAGTAAGCTGCGCCTCGATCAATGGGCGCCCGCATAATCTTTCGGGTAGCGTCCCAAGGTGAGAATCATCAGGGCTGATACGACAAACAGCACCATAGCCACGGAAAAACCCAAATCGTAACTAGCCGTGCGATCGTAAACAGTCGCAAAAAGCATTGGCGCGGTGCCCGAACACACTGCGAGAGTAGCGTAGAGAATCGAATAAATTTTGGCGTAATGCTTTAACCCAAAATAACGCGCCGCAAAAAAAGCCATGAGATCGAGCTCAGCGCCCGCTGCAAAACCAATAAAGAAGCTCGCCACACCCGCCGCCACCAGTGTCTGATCACCGTAAAATATCATCGCGCCAATGGCCGGAAGTAAGAGACAAATCATTGCAATGCCGGGTGCCCAAAAGCGATCGATCAAAAAGCCAACAACCACACGCCCAATGATGATCGATACGCCAAAGACACTCTGAACAGAAGCTGCCTGCTCTCTAGAAAACCCATCATCCGTCAGTGAGGGAAATAAGTTAGGACCAATACCAGAGAAGCCCATATAGGCAAACAAAATAGAAAATAACAGCACCCAAAAACGATAGTCCTGCAATGCTTCGCTCAGGGTTTTACCCGTCTGTTGCAACTGTGCTTCGTGAGAAGCGCTAGCACTCGATATTTCTATCGGGTGAAAAAAGAAATAAAGCACGGGTAAAGCTATTAACAGCGGAATTAGCCCCAAGCCAATATATGCACCGCGCCAATCAAATGTTTCGGTTAACCACACCGTGTAATGCGGGGCGATCGATGCACAAATACCAGTACCGGTCAGACTTAGGCCTAGAGCAAGGCCGCGATTTTTAGAAAAACTGGTCGCAATAGCGCGCGTCCAATTGACGGGGATTGTCCCTGCGCCCAACAAAGCCATTGCTCCATAAGCGACAAACAGCATCCACACCTGGCCCTGCATGGAGGCCGCCAGAAAGAAACCAATACTCAAACCAATCATCGAAGGAAGTGCGATGCGTCTTGCACCGAATCGATCAATCAACCAGCCCACGATTGGCGAGGTCAGAGCACCCAGCCCCGAGCTAAATAGAATTGCCGTTTGAAATTCTGCACGTGTCCAGCCGAATTCTTCAGTCACCGGAACCACCAATGCACCAATGGTGTAATACGGCAAGACAAACGAACTGCTAACAATGCCTATGCAGGTGGCGAGAATCAGCGGCCAGCGCTGACTGATTTCATTCTGACCGTCCGAGGGTTGATTCACATTATTTCTCCCGATAATACCGACTCACTGAGCTACGGCTGCTTGCAGCTGTGTTCGGTAGTCTGCGAGATCGAAATAATCTCGCCAGACAGTAATCTTGCCGTTATGAACCTCAAAAACCCCCATCAAAGGCAACACTACCGAGCGCCCGTTAATGACGAATGCATCGACTCGCTCGGTCAAAACGGTCTCATTTGCCACCGCTATATTGACCAACTCCCAATGGCATTCACTGAAAGTCCACGCCGAACGCAGATATTCCCTGACGCCGTCAATGCCAACAACCGGTTCCATCGGCATGTTGTGGTAGTAAATATCCTGAGCTAGACCGTCGATAATTGCGTCAAAATCCATTGCATTCCACGCCGCTATAAACCGCCTTACCGTCTGCTCGGGCGTTGTCATAAAGCCCTCAGAAGACGCTTAGCGTTGTCGGTGAACAACGTTTGATTATCGTCTCTTGCGCCAATCGCATGTTGGTCCCAACCAGAGAAATTGGTGCCCATTACCAAGCGATCGGTCCCCATAATTTCGATTACCAACCTTAGGATGCGCGGGTCATGAACATGAGTATCAAACCAAATGCTACTAAGTTTTTCCTCAAATGCACCCTCGTAGCGTAAATGCTCAGGCACCCAGGCGCGCTTCACGCACGCCATATTAAGCCGACCTATTAACGCTATGACAGCTCCACCGGCGTGACTCAAACAGATATCGAGCGCCGGATGCCGCTCGAGCACACCACCGTAAATGAGCGTTGCAACCGCAATAGATTCCTGCCCAGCAAACCCCGTCAGTAAATCTAAATCGAATTGCTTGAGGTTGGCGTCTCCAGATGGACCGTCAATGCCAGCGGGCGCCGGGTGAATAAACAAGGGCACGTCGAGCGCCACACATTTCTCATAGAGAGGATCCAGCTCTGGGCTGTTTAGCGGCACTCCGAAATCAGTTCCAATGTAGGCGCCGAGCAATCCTAAATCGCTGACTGCACGCTCTAGCTCATCGCACGCCGCAGGAATGTCCTGCATCGGTAAGGCACAAAATCCAGCTAATCGGCTTGTTTTATTGGCAATAAGTGACGCTAATGCGTTGTTATGCTCCCGACAGAAACGTATCGCGTGACCCGCCTCAATGAAATGAAAGTACGTTAATGGATTGGGCGACAGCACCTGAAAATCTATGCCCGCTTTGTCCATCGCGGCAAGACGAAGATCGACATCCATAAAGGGGCTATTTTCATATCGAACCCCATCGAGTCGATAGTCGCCGACACGAAAAAATGGCTGGCCCGCATCGGTGTAACCAATTTCAGGCCCATGGGGGCCGGCCTTATGCATACTGTCGGCCAACACAACGTGGGCATGAATATCGATGGACGTCGCGCGTCGAAGCGCTTCTTTAACATTCATTCGTGTTCCTCAAACCTGAGTACCATCTCTCGATCTTTCTATTTATTAACAACGCATACACTGTGCCTACGGCACTTTACTCTTCGGGCGCAATCACCACCGCCAGCCCATCGAGCTCAGGAGAGAGCGCTACCTGACAACTCAATCGCGAACGGCGGACGTCAAAGTGCTCTTGATATTCGAGCAACATGCCCTCAATTTCGTCTCTCTCAGGCAAATGTGGAATCCACTCCTCATCGATCAAGACGTGGCAGGTCGCGCAAGATGCGCAGCCACCACAAACCGCTTCAATGCCCTGATCCTCGTCGTAAAGCACTTGCATTAAAGTCACCTGGGTCGGCCGTGACTGCAAGACATGACGGCTACCGTCTCGCTGCGTTACATGAATTTTAATTTCGGTACTACTCGTCATTACTCATTCTCCCAAAAACGTAGCTGCCACTTCATTAACCCTGACTAAGGCCAAGACCTAGGCCACCATCGACATCGACTATTGCACCGGTCGTCCACTCGGCACAAATAAGGTAAGCCATTGCTTCAGCAATCTCCGTCTCGGTGCCGATTCGACCTAAAGCATGAAGCGAGGCCATTCCTTGCAAGCGCGCCAATGCGGTTTCATCGTCGAACAGCCCTGCCCGCTGATTGATCTCCGTGTACACACCGCCGGGCACCACGCAGTTAACCCGGATTTTCTTCTCACCGAGCTCCGCGGCCAAAACTCGCGTTAGTGACTCCACTGCAGCTTTGGTTGCCGCGTAGGGCGACGCGCCCGGAAATGCTCGACGGGTATGAACCGAGCCAATAAAAATAATAGCGCCTTCAGTATCTGCTAAGTGCGGTACTGCCAAACCCGATAACAACATCCCTGCCACAACGTTGGTATTGAAGACATCCAATAATGCTTTTTCATTGAGATCGGTAATAGCACCACGGTACATATTGCCCGCGTTATTAACCAGAGCGTGTAATACCCCACCACCATGCTCTACAGCTGTCGCCATTATATTTTGTCTGTCATCACTGTTAGTGATATCACCAACGACACCGCGGCAAGCATCACCAAGCAGTCGCTGTGCCGCTGCTATTTTTTCAGGTCGCCGCCCACAAATGGTGACTCGGCTACCCGCATTAATAAAATAACGGGCCGCTCCAAGGCCGAGGCCTGATGCGCCGCCCGTAATAAGTATTGACATGCCTACTAATGTTTTCATTACGCTGCCCGCTCTCTTCCCGTAGCCCATGCCACCGACTGACGAAGTACTTTTGCATGATCAGCTTGCTTAATTGCCTGCGCATCGTGGCCCATTGCATCGTAGACGACTCGGCCACCGCCGTACTCGTGAATCCACAACAAAGGATTATTACTCGTTAGCGATGTGCTGCTGCCGGTAATCAGGGTGTCCACTTCAGGCAAGACGCTGAGTTCTGTGTAGAGCTCATCGAAAACCTCAAACACTGAAATACCCTGCATCAGCGGGTGTGCTGTCGGAGTGAGTTTTATTGTCTCGGGTGCAGGGTGCCAGGAGGTCCCCCATTGCCATGACCCACCTAAAATATTCCCCCAGAGGGGCCAATCAGAGAAGCAAATGCTGGCAGTGTGGAGCCCAAGTAGCGCGCCACCTTGTCCCAGATGATTCACAATTGCTTGTCGCCCTGCAGGAGATAGGGACATAGCCCACTCATCTCGATAGGCATCGTATTTCTCTCCCACCATCTCCCAACGAAGGGCGTTGATAGTGAGCAGCTCCACTGGTTCATCTGCAAGGCTGGCAAGACCTCGCTCGATGTCAGACTCAATCCGGGACGTGATACCCAGAGGCGCCAGGATCTCGTCCAGCGCACCACTACTGGCTGCAAAGTCGTGGAATATCCCGCCCGATAAAATAAGGTTCTTCATGCTCAAATCTAATCGCGTGGCAAATGAGCCATGACGCTAATACTGACCCCGCCATCGACAACCAACTGATGGCCATTGATGTAGCTCGCTCCCTCTGAGTCAAGAAATAGTACGGCTTCCGCTATATCTCTCGCCTCACCCAGACGACGGCTGGGAACGCCGGAACCGCGCTTTTCACGAACCTTGGGATCTGCGTAAATCGGCCTGGACATTCCTGCGTTAATAAACCCCGGCGCTATTGAATTTACCCTTAAACCACGTGGTCCCCATTCGATGGCCATCGCCTCGGTTAAATTAGCCATGGCGGCTTTCGTACCGCTGTACATTCCGATATTGGGCGAGGGGTGAACGGCGTTAATCGACGTGAAGTTAATGATATGGCCTGACCCGCGAACCAGCATGCCCAGCGCAGCCTGCCGTGCACAAATGCAGCTCCCTAAAATATTGACGTTAATAACCGTTTGGAAGTCTTCAATGCTCTGCTCTTCCATAGGTCCAAAGCGAACAATGCCCGCATTGTTTACCAGTAAGTCGGGCGCGTCTCCGAACGCAGCAAAGGCGTCGGCTACTTGATCGGCTTGAGTAACATCCGCAACCAACGCCACTGAATTGGGTATCGCCTTTGCGGTCTCATGCACCAAATCAGCTCGAATATCCAATAAACCCACACGATAACCTTTGTCACTGAGCAACGTTGCAATATCAGCACCCAAACCCTCAGCACCACCGGTAATAATTGCTGTCTTCATTATCTTCAATCCTTATTAATAAGTACGGGGTAAGTGCCCCAATTATTGCGCTGAGTAACAGGGTCTAATGTAGGAGCTATGTGCGGGTCTGGCCTACACCCACGGCTAAACAGACTTCGTAGCAAACTGGTTAAGGTTCCGTAGTGATGGGAATCACGATCGCTGTCTTCTTTTGGCAATGCTCCGCCAGCGAGGTCGCGTCCAAAACAAGTGTGAATGCCCACGCCAAAGGTAAGTCCATAAGGGGGAATACGATCCGCAAGACGCCTATGAGGGTTAAACTGCTCAGCATCTTCACCAAAAAGGTCTTGCTGACGATTTGCTGATTCCAAATCGATAACGACACTATCGCCTGACTCAACGACCTTGCCGTCCGGCAGATGAAATGGACACTGAGCGGCTCGCCAGGCAACGGGACTCGCAGGATGTAACCGCAAACTTTCGTGCACGCATCGCTGCAAGAAAAACGGGTCTTCATTGATGCGCCTGCGATCCTCCGGACGCTCTGCGCACCACATCGTGATCTCATGAAACGCATGGACCATCGCATTAGCGGATGAATGTGAAGCCGCCTGCATAAAAAAGGCAACTTCACGGCGAATCATCGCCTCATCTAAACCCTGCTCCTGCTGATTGGCGAGTAAAACGGTGAGAATGTCGCGAGGCGCTGCGTCTTCAGGAAGATGACCCTCGGCAATAGCCCGCAGTATGGCCTCTCTTCGATCGCGAGACGGCTTCAAAAATCGCGCCTCGAGGATTGCCAACGCATCGGCCACTTCACGTCTAACCTCGGCTTTGTCACGCGTAGAGTGAAACAAGGTTGCTCCCTCGCTGAACTTGCGCACGATTTCAATCAGACAATCGGTTTCTTCATGTGAGTGTGGATCGCGATCAATACCCGCAATATCTGCACTTAAATTAATATTCACACGAAACCCAAATTCGGGCAGATCCATGTGCCCACGCTCTAGATAGGGTGCAAGCGTTGCAGACAACGTCGTAGGGTAGACCTCTTTTTCGTAGTAACGCGTGAAATCCCGACGGAACAATTTCAGCTCGACAGCACGACGACGCGCATGAGCCTCGCCGTGGAGCGTCAGAAGCACACGCTCCATGAGCTCATCGCATTCACTGTACATCGATTGAACAAGTCGTTTATCACACAAGGCTTCGAAGGCCTGTTGATACCCACTAACAAGAGCAGTGTCTGTCATGCAGTGTTGTCTCGGTCACTGAAGACCACGGGGAACACCCGCCAAACATCTCGCTCTGACGCTTCAATTTTCTCAGCTATTTTCTTTGGGTGGGGCCGCATTCCACGCCCCAACAGGTCCGCAATAATCAACGTAATAGTGCCGAACTGATGATTATCGGGATCAGGCGCTTGATCCGGCTTTAACATTGTGCCGGTCACAAGATTCATACCTAAGCAAACGTGCATACCGCCACCAAAGGATAAACCCGCTGCGCTCACTCGAGACGGTCGATCTCGGAAAGGGTTGAACTCGGCCGCATCGTGACCAAAGACACTGATATCACGGTTAGCCGTTTGAAGATCGATAACTACTTTCTCTCCCGCCTTCACAGAAAGTTCAGCATTCAAATCTATTGACGTCTCGGCCTTTCGCCACGCCTCGGGACTCGACGGATGCAGCCGCAAACTTTCGTGCACGAAACGCTGCAGCGTGAAAAGATCCGCACCTAAAGCGTGTGCATCTTTATCGTGGGTTTTACACCATTGGAATATCTCGTTCACTGCGTGCACTAAGGTATGCACTGACGTGTGTGACGCTGCAAGGTAGAAAAAAGCCACTTCACGCACCAGCAATTCATCCGCCATCGCCAGCTTTTCTTCGTTCATAAGCAATATAGTTAAGATGTCGCGGGGCAAAGCGGTTTCATCGATTTCACCACGATGAAACGCTGCAATTAAACCTTCACGCCGAGCCCGCGATGGCTTGAAGAAACGCGTCTCAAACTCCTCTAATGCGGCTGCTATCTCATCCAAAATCGGCTGTCGATCGCCCTTGAATTGTCCGATAGTTGCCGCCTGTCCAAGCTGGATCAAAAGTCGATGTTGAGCATCCGCCTCTTCGACACTGCCGTCGATACGGTCAATGCCCGCGAACGACAGGGAAAGGTGCACCATGATGCGATACCCCAACTCCTTTAAATCCAGCTCCTCGTCATTAAAAAATTGATCGAGCGTTTCCTTGAGTAGAACAGGGAAAACATCGCTTTCATAAAAACGGAAGAAATTCCGCTTGAATAACTGACTTTCAACTGTCCGACGCACGCGGTGCTCATCACCATGCAGTGTGACCAGCACTTTATCCATTAAAATTCCGCCGGAGTCGTAAAGCGATTGCTTCAAATCATTCTGACGGAGCGCATGCTCTACATCTATAAATCTGTCCACGCGGTGTACGGTCATTATTTCGTCTCCTTCAGGCTTTGTACTAATTCCTTAGTGAGTACGCGCTCTGAAAATTCACTGACTCGCCAACCGGGCAGCTTCCAACTTGTTGCGAGCGGCGCAGCGCAATCAACGCGCTTACCATCCTTAAAGATGTGCGAAAATCTCGATTGCTCACCGAGCAACGTTATATCGTCCAGAGGATTCCCATCAAATATCAATAGATCGGCCAAGTACCCTGGCTTCAAGCAACCTAATTCGCCGTCTAGCCTAAGTGCCCGCGCGCCCTGCTCGGTAGCGCAATTAATTGCCTGCAAAGGCGAGAGCCCCAAGTAATCGACAAATACCTCCAACTCACGGTAATGCCAGTCACCATAAGGCGTCAGAGAAAAGCCGCTCTCACTACCGGTTAATAGAGGCACACCCGCGTCGTACGCCGCGCGAATGGTTGATACGCTTTCGACGATTTCTGCGCGAAAAACCTCCTTTAAACGCGCGTCGGAACCAATCATGTCACCGTAATCGGCAAGATTTGCTTGAAAGGTAAATGTCGGAACCAGGGGCACACGTTTGTCTATCACAGCAGACACTGCCTCATCGTCCATATAAGTAGCATGCAGAATCATGTCAAAGCCAGCAAGGGCCGCATCACGTGTACTTGAAGCGGTGCGACAATGACCCACTACCGGCACACCGAGGTTATGCGCGGTATCGCACACTAGCTTCAGCTCGTCGAGAGACCAGGTTTGTATCTCGCCAGTTGTTCGCCCAGGTCGAATAGGTAAGCCACTCACGTGAACCTTGATCCAGTCGACACCCAGCTTAATTTGACGGTGAATTTCCGTCACAATTTCACCGGGGGTATGCACGATTCTCGCATAGCCACGAGTGCCGACATCGGGCAGCAATCTGGAAGCAGTTCCACCCACGCAATTAATAAGAACATTGCCACCCGTCGTCATGCGCGGGCCAACGACCACGCCGCCCTCAATCGCATCGCGCAAATCAACACCCACATCGAATACACAGTCGGCATCGAAAAAACTGGTAAAGCCTGCTCGCAGTACTTTTTGCGCGTTGACCGATGCAACCACTGTCGCTAGCCCGTGACGCCGGTGGAAAAAGAGCTCGTCGTTGCTCGATGGCTCGTCGAAACTGATATGACAGTGGCTATCGATCATCCCCGGCATTACAGTTTGACCTGCCGCATCAATAACCTGCACGCCCCTCGGCATCTCTGTACCGATATCGGGCCCTACAGACACGATCCGATCGCCCACTATTAACACATCGCCTCGGAACGGGTCGGCGCCCGTGCCATCGATTACATTGCCGTTGGTAATTAAAAAACCCGTCTCTTGAGAGCTCATACTGCGATCCTCGGCTCAGCTGCCCCGATTACACCGGGGCTCCGATGTAACTCTTTATACGATGCCTTGTTAAGTAAGATGAACCTAACTAAAGCATCGCCCTGCTCGGCGGTGTGCCCCCGCATAGCGTCGTACGCCGCGCCACTGTCTCCTGACGTAATCGCATCCACAATGACTTGGTGGTCACGTTGATTTCCTTGCAGCCGCTCAGGGACCGCAATTTGATAACGTCGATAAGGGTAAACTCGAATCGAAAGCGCCGCAGTAGCCTCGATCAACACGCGATTTCGGCACCCCTCTAAAACGGATTGATGAAACCGCTCGCCCAGCACGGCATAGTCGTTGATATCACCGTCAGTGTTGAGGATGTCTGCCGCTTGATTATGAATATCAAGTAATGCTGTTTTCTCACTCGGGCTCATGCGAATCGTCGCAAGCTTCGCCGCCAACCCCTCCATCTCAGCCAGCGCTTCAAACAACTCAAGTAAGTTGCCGGGATCCAGCTGGCTTACCACTGCACGTCGGTGAGCGAGCTTAGTCAGTAACCCCACCTGCACTAAATTAGCGATTGCCTCGCGAACAGGCGTTCTAGAGACTCCGTAAACGCTCGCCAACCGACCCTCTTCAATCGCGGTTCCGGGCGCTAAGTCGCCATTGAAAATGGATTGTTCAATACCGCGTCGCACCAGCGCGGCCTGGGTAGTGTTCGGTTTACTCGTCATTCTTGCATCTCTCTTAAGTGAGCGGCAGCCGTGCGCAAGGTCTTCTCCAACTAAAATACGAAGGCGTTTTGCTTGCCTATACATGCATAGTGTATACATTTTTATTTCAAGTGCATATACTTTCCAAGAGGATCGCAGAGTAGACTCTGCACCAGTCACCCTGGCTTTAAGATCCGCGGTGGTGCTTGAAAACGGCGTTAAACTCGCGCAACTTACAGGACGTGTATTGAGTAGGAGGTGATCATGGTCACATTTACCATCAATGGAGAACAGCGCTCTGTCAGTGCCGAGGAAGATACCCCGCTACTGTGGGTGTTGCGTGATCATCTGCAGCTTACCGGCACAAAGTTCGGTTGTGGTATTGCACAGTGTGGCGCCTGTACCGTCCACTTAGACGGCAAACCGGTAAGGTCCTGCAGCGTGCCACTATCGGCATTAGAAGGCCGCTCAGTTGATACCATCGAATCATTGCGTAACAACCAGCAACTCTCCGTGGTTCAACAGGCGTGGTTGGAAACCGACGTCGCGCAATGTGGCTACTGTCAAAGTGGACAGATTATGTCCGCAACCGCGCTGCTGGCAGAAAACCCCTCCCCCAGCGATGAGGAAATCACGCAGGCGATGAATGGACACGTTTGCCGCTGCGGCACCTATCCGAGAATACGCAAAGCTATTCACCTTGCCGCTGAGCGGCTAGCTCAGGAGGTGAAAGCATGAACGACAAAAATCCGAGTGCTGTGGGAATAGATCGGCGCGCGTTCATGAAAGCGGGAGGTGCGCTATTGTTCGCAGCACAGTGCCCAGCGACTTTCGCCACGCAAACTGCACGGGGGGAAACTGCGCTGCTCAATAGCTTCGTTAAAATCGCTCCGGACAACAGCATAACGCTAATTGCTAACCATTCAGAGTTTGGTAACGGCGCTTACACGGTTATGAGCATGATGCTCGCCGAAGAGCTCGACGTCGATTATCAATCGATTCAATTGGAAGACGCACCTACACGCCCTGAGTATTACAGCCCTTTATTTGGCGAGTATCTCACCGCGGGCTCCGTCACCACCGGCAGCACATGGCTGCCACTGCGAACCGCGGGAGCAAAGGCTCGCGCCATGCTAATCGCTGCGGCGGCAGCGTTGTGGGCAGTTGATACAACCACCCTAACCACCCGAGATGGCAAAGTGCATCACGAAGCGTCAGGCAAAAGTGCCAGCTACGGGGAGCTGCTCGCGGTGATCACCGCCCAATCAATTGAACCGCCAGAATCGGTCACGCTAAAGGATCCATCGGCATTTACTATTTTGGGCAAACCCGCAAGACGCTTCGAGGGTGAGTCCAAAGTCGATGGTTCCGCGATTTATGGCATCGATGTAAAGCTTCCTAACATGGTGTACGGCGCCATTGCTCGCCCCCCTGTATACGGCGGCAAAGTGGTGGATTTTGACGCCGCTGAAGCCCTCGCCATGCCAGGAGTGATCAAGGTCAAGGTAATTCGCGCGGGCGTCGTGGTCCTCGCAAAAACCTACTGGCAGGCTAAAAAAGCGCGAGACAAGCTGGCCATCACATGGGACAGAGGTGCTAACGCGACCGTCTCTACCGAACAGTTTTATGCGGATTACCGAGCGCTGGCGGATCAACCTGGACTGTTAGCAGAGGACATCGGCGACGCCCTTTCGGCGATTCAGAGCGCCGGCGACAGCGTCATTGAATCGACCTACGAGCTCCCTCTTCTCGCCCACGCAACCATGGAGCCCCTAAACTGTGTCGCTCGAGTGACTGACGACGGCTGCGAAATCTGGAGCGGGACTCAGTATCAGAGTAATGACCAGGAGGTCATTTCACGTTTTTTAGGGATCGCGCAAGAAAAGGTTGTGATTCATCGCCCTCTTATGGGGGGCAGCTTCGGTCGCCGATCAAGCAAGACCGCTGACTACACGGTGGAAGCTGTGGAAGCGGCACTGGGAGAAGATGTTCCGGTTCAAATCATCTGGTCACGGGAAGAGGATATTAAAAGCGGTCACTATCGCCCCTTATTCGTGCATAAACTGAGAGCATGTCTCGATGAGCAGGGCCTACCTAAGGCTTGGCATCAAACAGTGGTCGGCCAATCCCTGATGCAGGGTTCAAAGCACGACCCCGCCTATATGGTAAGGGGAATGGACTTGTACTCCCTCGATGGCTGCCTGCAGGAACCCTTTGGCGTTTTCCCTTACGGGACTTCTTATCAGATACCTAACCACCGAGTGGAAAGTCACAATGCGCCACGCGTGGGCTTTGTGCCCCAAGAATGGCGCTCAGTAGCACACACACATACGGGCGTGGCTTACGAGTGCTTCCTTGATGAACTTGCACACGCTGGCGGCATGGACCCACTGGAGCTACGCCTCCACCTAACCCGTGAGCACCCTCGAATGCATCGTGTGCTGCAAACGCTCAAAGAGAAAGCACAATGGGATACGCCCCTGGGTGCGGGTCGCGCGCGAGGCATGGCGTCGCGTATTTATTCTGTATCGCCAATAGCACAAGCCGTTGAAATTACAGTGAAAGAAAATGGGGACTTCACCGTTGACCGCGTCGTCTGCGTCGTTGATTGTGGCTTCGCGGTGAACCCGCTGGGCATCGAGGGCCAGGTAGAGGGAGGTATGGCTCTCGGCCTGGGTGCAGTGGCATTTGGCAAAGTCGATATCGTCGCGGGCGAAGTACAACAAAGCAATTTCCACGACTACAGTGTGTTACGCCTAGCCCAAATGCCGGTCGTTGAAGTTCATATATTGCCCAGCGATGAGCCGCCAACAGGGGTTGGCGAACAGGCCACAACGCCCATCGCTCCAGCGATTGCTAACGCCCTCTTTAACGCCACAGGAAAGCGCGTGCGGCGCTTCCCTCTTTCCACTCAGGGATTCAATCTCGTCTAAAAGGTTATGACCAATGGCACTTGAACACATCGTCTGGCTAACGCCGAAACCAGACACACCTGACACGCAAATGGAACAGATCGTAGTTGCCATCCGCAACCTTACTCACATCCCCGGCGTACTGGGCATTTCCGCAGGTCGAAACTTAACCGATCGCGCAGGCGGCGCCACCTATGGCGCCATTATCACACTCGAATCCTTCGACTTTCTCGAACCTTACTTGCAGCACCCGGATCACGTAGCGCTAGGAGGGATCCTTAGAGAGTATTGCGAGGTGCAGGCGCTCGACTACGACTGTTAAGGTCAGTCTCCGGCCGGAGCAAATACCAGCAGCGCGTTACCCGGTTCATGAAAGTACAGACCATACCCCGAATTCAGTACCACATGCCCAGCGCCTACCGCGGGGCCGGAGCCACTCATCCCGCCCCCCGTTGCAGCAATACCGTTGACCGTGTCGAAGGGCCGAACGGTATTGAAGCTCCACAATACCTCGCCATTCTTCGCGTCGTAAATGCGCACATAGCCATCTAAATGACCGGCTATAACCGCATTTTCAAGCGCAGTCACCGGCGCTGAAATACCTGGGTCACACAGTGGGCGATCTTCAGGACAGAGGTTCTCCTGAACATGCTGCCAGAGAACCTCACCTGTCTCTACATTCAGAGCCGACAATCCGGGCTTCGCAAGCGCCGGATCAAGCCATTCACCATTGCGAGTATCGTTCATATCATTAATGGGAACGTAAACGGTCTGCTCGGCAGCCGCCATTCCGAAATGCACGCCGCCCTGGATACTGCCGCGGCCTAAATCGACTTCCCAGTATTTGTCCTGGCCAGTTTGCCAATCAAGTGCAAATACACGCCCATCTTTTTGACCGGCGACAACGAATGCCTTTCCTTCTTTCGTAGTAATTAGTAGCGGGCTCGACGCTTGATCATAATCCGGCCCATCTTCCTCGGGACAGTTGGGGTTATTGGCCATCATGCACGCCACGTTCCATGCATCGCCCTCAAACGTCTGTCGCGCCCAGCGTCGCGCGCCAGTATCTAGGTCCACCGCAATAATCGAGTCACTGTTATTGTCGGCCGGCGATGAGTAGTTTTCACCCGTGCCAAACAACAGCAGGTTTTTCTCTTTATCGATAGTGGGACTTGTCCAAACAGGTGCGCCAGATGGCGCCAGAACATCGACCCCTGCTGACGTTTTACCGACAGACACCGCAGGCGCGGGTATCGAGTAACTGTCCCAAACGGTCTGCCCTGAGTCGGCCTCTAGTGCCAAAACATGGCCTCGGAATGAACAACACACGTACTCAGGGTTTGCCGCGGGTATTACCTCGAGCGACGAGACGGGAACATAAAGTCGTCCATCCAAAAACGCTGGCGTACCTGTCAGGGTGGCGCTGTGATGATCGTCGGCACTGCGCTGCCACATCTCCTCACCGGTTCTTGCATTAACCGCGTAAACCGTGCCGATGATATCTCCGAAAAAGGCAAGCGTTCCACTTCCGTCCTGTGATTCTCCGAGAACCACGCCAGTTCGCACCTCTGCACGAGCCTCATACGTCCAACGTGCGCAGCCTGTTTCTAAATCGAAAGCGTAAACCGTACCGTCTTGGCTGCCCACATACACTGTATCCATTGCAATGAGTGGCTGAGACCTCGCGCGGGTAGCGCCGGGGAAACCAAAGCTCCACTTAAGCTCAAGATTCGTCAAATCCGCATTGGACAGGCCCGCCACATCGTGCGGTACGAACCGATTGGTATCGCGACCCCAACCCGTCAGCTCCGAAGCATTAAATGCCTTCTCGACAACTGTCTCGGCGCACCACACTACTGCAGGCTCATCAGGAGCACTATCGAGCCTCGCCTGGGCAATATATTCCGCAATGTCTCGTTTGTTGTCGTCAGACAAAGCCGAAGCCTGAGTCTGCATGACGCCTTCTGTCAACGAGCGATAGAGGGTATGGACAGACATCATCTCTAGCCAGCTGGTATGCGGTGCCTTGTAAACTTGTCCTTCGTGACAACCCGCACAGTGCTGAGCAAATAAGGGGGCTCCCGGCATGGCAGATCGATCACCCAGCGCTCCGCTCCCAGCCCGCATATCATCCAATGATTCAAGCGCCTTAGCTTCGGGTACCGCAGCGTGGAGACTTCCGGAAGACAGCGCAAGCAGCGCTAAAGCCAGCAGCATCAATCCGAGGATGAAGCCAAGGTTTGTCCCATGCACTGATAAACATAGCGGGTTGCATGTTTTCATTATAGTTAGCCCTCTGAGAAAACGTTTACGAGACGTTGTTCATTTACCCAATAAGTAGTGTATGAGCAGTGCTCAACTTACCCACTCACTGTCTTGACTATAAACCAGTCGTGGAAGCACCAGCAATGAGGTTTATTAGTCTGTTATTCCTTGGTTGACCTGCCCCCAATGAATCCATACTATGGCAATGGAAAGCAAAATGTATACACTTAAATGATAAAAATAAACCTACATGGTGGGAGCATCTCATGAAACATAATCGCATTTATTTGGCGACCCTTGCGGCTAGTTTATCGCTCACTATTGGCTCTGGTGACGCCAGCGCACAGCGTAAGATCTCAGGGCAACTTGAAGAAGTCATTGTTACCGCACAAAAGCGCGAACAAAACCTGCAAGACGTGCCGGTTAGCGTCTCTGCCCTGGATGCAGCGATGATCGAGAAAACATTTGCGCGAGACATCACTGATATCGCGGGCATGGTTCCTAACTTGGGTATCGACCCCGTACTAAGTAACGGCACCGCCTCCATTTCGATTCGAGGCATGCAGCTTAACGACGTTGAAAAGAGCTTCGACCCAGCGGTTGCGGTCTATCAAGACGGTATTTATCTAGCGACGACCACAGGCGCCTTGCTTAATATGTGGGATGCGGAGCGGATTGAAGTGCTCCGAGGCCCCCAAGGCACCATGTTTGGTCGAAATACGATCGGAGGGCTTGTTCACGTTATTCGCTCAAAGCCAACCGGTGAGCTTGGCGGAAAGTTTGCAGTAACCGTTGCAGAAGATGACCAAGAAGATTTCAAGGGCACCATAAACTTTCCCGAGGTCGCGAATATATCCACTAAACTCACCTTCATGGATATTTCAGGTGGCGGCTACTTCGATAATCAGGTTCGCGGCGAATCCGAGGGCGAGTCGGACCTCACCATGTGGTCTGCATCGGCGCTTTGGCAGCCAAACGATAACTTCTCACTGCAAATCACTTATGACGATATTGACGATGATACGCCCTCTCGCCCGGTCACTTGCTTAACGGAGTCCCCCGAGCTGTTTGCTATTCTTGGATTGCTGGGTGACAACTGTGCACCGGTCAGCAATGAAGACTTCCACCGCAACACTTATACGACCACTGACCAAACTGCGAGTGTCGATTTAGAGTCTCTAACTATTAATGCTGAGTGGCAGATTAACGATGCGCATAAAATGGTGCTGTTAATCGGCTCTAGAGACATGGAAGAGACGTCTAATTGGGAAGCTGACGGCTTAACTGCCGATGTTTTCGGAGTCTCTCGCCCACAGTACGAAGAGCAAGTTAGCTATGAATTGCGGTTAGAGTCCGAGTTTGACAACTTTAGGACCACCGTGGGCGGCTATCTTTGGGACAGCGAGTACAACGCATGGCAGAACACCTATTTCTTTGGTGGTCTAAATGATTCCCCGTGGACAAAGCAAGAAACCAGCAATTTTGCCGTGTTTGGGCAAGTTGACTGGGACGTCACAGACAAAGTCACCGTTACATTGGGTGGCCGCTATATTGATGAAGAAAAAGATTTTTGCCAGGTATTCACCGCGGCCAGCGACACACCCTCGGTTATCGATTTTGACGGTTTGCCCAGGGAAGCGGTCAAAGGATGGGGCAACAACGACGTCTGTCCGTCGTGGGGCAGAGGAGTCATTAACAATGCGTATACCGATCCTGTTACGGGGGCAGCTTCAACCTTCACGGGTAACGAATCATGGAGTGAGTTCACTCCAAAAGCCGGCATCACCTACAACCTGGATAATGGCATCGTATACCTAAGCTATACCGAGGGATTCAGATCTGGAGGCTTTAACGGCCGCGCTACAGCCGCTAGTAACGCCGGGCCCTATCAGCCAGAGCTCGTAAAGAGCACCGAGTTTGGATTCAAGACCTCTTGGGCAAACAACACGCTACAAATTAACGGCGCGATATTTGCAACGGATTATGAAGATAAGCAAGAGGACGTGGTTCTCCCCGGTACCGATGGCGCGGTGACGTTGACCTTAGTACAAAACGCGGCGGGTGCAACGATGAATGGCGCGGAAATTGAAACGATTTGGGTGCCAACCGCTGGATTAACGCTAACCGCAAATGTTGGCTTCTTGGACGCTGAATACGACAACTATAGCGTGCCTGGACCCGATGGTAACCTAGTTGATAAATCTGGTTTCGATCTTCGTAAAGCACCCGACTTGACCTACTCTCTTGGCGCGAATTATGAAATAGAGCTCGCATCTGAGATGTATCTCGTAACAAATGTTAGCTATCGATACCGCGATGACTATGCAGTCAATGCGAGTGCAAACGGCGGTCCGAAGCATTATTCGGATGACCCTCTGATGCAAGATGGCTACGGGTTACTTGATGCGTCAATTAACTTGGAGCTTGAAAATTGGCGGATATCTCTCTTTGGTAAAAACCTGACCGATGAGAGCTACCTCTACCACGTGCTTGACGTTGCCGCAGGCTTCTCTGCTACATCGGCAACCGATGCGACGCCTACCTATGCACCAGGCTTGTGGACATTCGGTACGATGAATCGTCCACGCTATTTTGGTGCGGAAGTGCAGTATAAATTCTAAAAAAGACTGCTTCGCAGTCATCTCGATAAAGCCCGCTCACAGCGGGCTTTTTTTTCGCCTCGTCTAACGGCAAGACAGCTCGCTAAGAGGAAACAAAATGATGGTTTGAGAACGCCGAGGAATCGACCTGAAAACAAAGCTGCGAGTTATACTAGGGTTGATCGAATAGCCACCGAGAGACGTGCCGTTGAGACTCAAACAAATGAATGACAAACACCACCGAAGGTTCTATCAATGGATGCCTTCACTCGCCCTATTGATCGTATTTATTAGCTCGAGCGCTGAACTCGTTGCCACTCCTCCCGCCGACGCTGAAACGCTGACAACTCAAGAAATCATTGCAACCTTCAGTGACACACTGGATCAAGCCGACGTCATCGATGCGCCGGGAACGCGCGCTGAAACCCACTGGGATAGCTCGGGAACCTTTCACACGCGCTGGTGGAGCAAGGCTCATAAAGGTGAAGCGAGGGGGCAATGGACCGCGCGAAACAATGAACGCTGCACTCGCATGACAAGTATTACAGCGGCTAAAACACCCGTTAAGCCAGCGGCAGCCGAATGGCGCTGCGCACAGGTACTGCTATTGCCCAGCGGCCAGTACCTTTCCTTAAACCCTGACGGTTCAGCGCATGGGGCGCACACATTGTCGAAACCC
>DAIRTN010000025.1:17791-34965 GCA_036803865.1 Luminiphilus sp. | reverse complement strand
ATGCTTCGCAGTCAAAAGACACATTACAATGCTCCCTACTTTTTTTACTCGTTATTGTTGTCGGCCATCGCTAGCGTAGCACAGCGCCAACCTCACGAAATAACAGGGTCGCCAGCGCGGCCCAGCTCAACATAAATACGCTAAAGCGCATCCAAACATGATTCACCAACACCTGAATCACAGAGTGCAGCAATCGTAAACCGCAGTAGCTCCAGGCTGCATACAGATGCACCGTATCCGTGTGACCTTGGGCCCAAATCACCATTATGACGGCATAAAATAACGTCGGCTGCTCCCATAAATGATTGTAGTTATCCGCAACACGCTCCACGTTGCTTGGAAATACCCCTCCCAACTGTGAGGGATGCGCCAGCTTCTGCAGGTCCACGCCTTCAGCCTCCAGGCGCTTCGCGGCAGGAATACGGGTGGCATACATAAGCAGCATCATTACGAAACTCAGCACACCCATAAAAAGAACGGGTTGTAGGATCAAATCATTCATCAGAACGCCTCTCTCGTCGTCAGTGGGGCTAATCAAAAAAGCCACGTCTTTCATACCATTTTTCTCGACAAGAACACCATAGCGGTCACTGCACAATCCGCGCGTGCCTGCACCAACCAAGCAAGGTATGCTTTGTGCAGTTCACCTGTGGAGATCGCCATGAGCACTACGACCCTCGTTATTCTCGCTACTCTCGCCGTCCTGCTCGTCTGGGGTGTGGCGATCTACAATCAGTTAGTCACCCTATTAAACCGCTATAAAAACGCTTTCGCGCAAATCGAAGTGCAGCTCAAACGCCGACATGACCTCATACCTAACCTGGTCGAGACCGCAAAGGGCTATTTAAGCCACGAGCGGGAGACGCTGGAGGCCGTTATTTCAGCGCGCAACGAGGCCGCCAGCGCCCTAAAAGCCGTTACCGAAAGCGGCATTGATGCAACGGCCATTCGTAATCTGGGAGGCGCTGAGACCGCGCTAGGGTCTGCAATGGGCAAACTCAATGTCGTTATGGAGGCCTACCCCGATCTTAAAGCCAGCGCTAACATGCAGCAGCTTTCGGAGGAGCTCACGTCGACCGAGAACCGTGTCGCCTTTGCTCGGCAAGGATTCAACGATGCTGTTATGGGCTACAACACCTATCGACAAAGCTTTCCGAACGTCGTCATAGCAGGTTGGTTTGGTCACCGAGAAGATGCCAGCCTCCTTGAATTCGCAGACTCAGAGCACATTCAAGCAGCACCCTCTGTCAGTTTTAGCTAAGGCGTAGACCGTGGATTTCTTCCGCGAACAGGATGTTGCACGGCGCAACTCGCGCCTGCTCACCCTGCTATTTGCGCTTTCGGTCGTTGTGTTAATTATCCTCACCAATATTTTGGTTGCGGGCGCACTGTTATTTCGTGACGGCACGCCCCCTGGAGAGCATGAGTCGGTCATTGCCATGTTCCATAGCGTCGACTGGCGCCTATTTTTCACCATCGGTGGCGGCATAGCGTTTGTGATCGGCATCGTGGTGCTAGTTAACTGGCTGCGCTTTGCTCAGGGCGGCAAGGCCGTCGCTGAGGCCCTCGGCGGACGTCCAGCACTGCCCTCCACCTCCGACACACTCGAACGTCGAGCCCAAAACATTGTGCAGGAAATCGCTCTCGCCGCGAACATGCCCGTCCCTCCTTTATACATTCTCGATGAAGAGCGCGGCATTAACGCCTTTGCTGCGGGCGTGAGTCCTGGGGATGCCGTTGTCGCCATAACCCGCGGCGCGATGGTACAGCTGACACGCGACGAACTGCAGGGCGTTATCGGGCACGAGTTCAGTCATATCCTCAACGGTGATATGCGCTTAAGTATTCGCTTAGCTGCGATGCTGCGCGGTATCACCTTTATTGGCGACGTGGGCACCGTTTTGATGCGAAGCGCTGCCTATAGTGGCAATCGACGCCGCAGCGACAGCAAGAACAATAATGCCGCTGCCGGTCTTGTGATTGGCTTGGGACTTTATTTAATAGGTCTTCTCGGCGGCTTAATGGCAGGGATCATCAAGTCGGCGATTTCAAAGCAAAAAGAATATCTTGCAGACGCCTCAGCCGTACAGTTCACGCGTAATCCTGCGGGCATAGGCGATGCGCTCAAGGTTATCGGAGGCTATACACCAGGTACGCTAGTACACACCGCACGAGCGGAAGAGTTATCACATCTGTTTTTCGGCCAGGTGAAGCACCGTTTGTGGTCTCTGTTCGCCACTCACCCACCGTTAGCAAAACGTATTGAACGAATCGATCCCTCTTGGAATGGGCAGTTTATTCAACGCGGCACAGATCACCGCAACCTCGAACCCAAGTTGGCAGAAGAGATGGGGGTTCATCAAGCCTCACGGGCAATGGCTGCGGCAGGCTTCGCCGCCACCATTGACCTTTACCAGCCACCGCACACCGAGCAAAAGGTTTCCTTAGAGGACCGTGCAATGCCCGCGCTCGCCGCTGTAGTTATCGATGACGCACGCGAACCCCTCGGCGCGATGAGCCTGATCCTCGCCTTACTGTGGCACACTGACCAAAACTCCAAGCAACTTGATGCGGTGCGAGCAGCCAATATTCGAGGTCTCGAAGACATGGTTGCACAGCGGGGGAAGGAACTTGCCAATCTTACACCTGACCTTCGATTACCCTTAATAGAGCTGTGCTTGCCCACATTAAAAACCTTATCGGTAAGCCAGTACCAAGCATTCAAGGTTTTATTGCTGTCGTTTATTCGTGCCGATGGCCGCATCGACTTATTTGAGTGGTGTCTTTTTCAACTGGTGCGCCACTATCTCGACCCTGAGTTTATGCGCGTCAAACCGGCGAAGCCTCGATATAAAACCCTCCACGACGTAGCCCCGTCATTGACTACAGCGCTCGGTACGCTCGCCCATTTAGGTCAGGGCAATACTGAACAGGCGTTTAATCGAGGCTGTGAAATCGCCGGACTCAATCTGACTCTGCCACCACTTGAGCATGCCGATATTCGCGAGTTTAGCCGCGCCATTGAACGCCTAGCCAATTGTTACCCGTTGCTCAAAGTGACCGTATTGAAAGCGATGGCCGAGGTGGCACGCACAGATGGTGTCATTTGCACGCGCGAGCTTACCCTCATCAAAGCAATAGCCGCCGTCATAGACTGTCCCCTACCCAATCAGCTGATCGCAGGCATTATAAAATGACACTTGTCGTCAAAAACGAGCAGCTCATCGCTTAAGGGTGGTTTTTCGGTCCCGGAGGCGTACACTGAATGTGTGTTGGATTTCAAGGATAGAAGCCAACGCACGCTGACAGGTCGTCGGCACGAAGGTTCGCTGCGCGACACATTGCGCTGATCTGTGGAAGAAAAAAGTAACCGAGTTATCGCACATGGAGGTGCATAATGACCAATCAACTGGAACCACATCTAATGAATGCGGGTAACCGCCTGCGTAAACGGGCTCTAGCGTTTACGCCACCGCCACCCGATGTCGACTATGCCCAAATAGCAGAAGCGACCGATCTACCCCCTGAGTCGCTATCTAAGACTACGGCAAAAGTACTGCACCTACTGCTCACACGAGACTTATCACGCTTACGATCAGACACTGTGGCAGACGAGTTAGGTGTTAGCCCAACCACGCTGCGTAGGCGTCTACGCGCAGATCGTATGCATTACCAAGAGCTTCTGGACTTAGCGCGCCAGTATCGCTGCGAGAAACAGTTGGGTAGGGCTTGGGTGCCGGGCAAAACATTGGCTTGGGATTTAGGCTACGCCGAGGTTAATAGCTTTTACCGGGCCTTCAAGCGCTGGACTGGCAATAACTATAGCGACGTTAAATTAAGCTATATCTGAGGACTGGTAGGGCCTCGGCCGAGGCCCTACATACGCGGGTGAACGGTTACCTTAAATCTTACCCGTCATGTCGTAGACCCAATAGCCCACGTGTTCATGTAAGGCGCGGCTCGATCGAGCAAGGCGATAATACGTAGGCAACCATCCCGGCACGAGAGGCTCAAACTTAGGAAGCTGATGATCAGTCGCCGCGGCCGTGACTTGTAGGCCCTGCTTTTCAAATAACGCCAGCGCACGTCGCATATGCGAGCCACTTGTCACCAGTAATATGTGCTGGTAACCCGCCTGTTTGAGTATTTTCCCGGCGTTCACAGCATTTTCATGGGTGGTACGACTCGCGGTTTCGAGGATCAATGCGGAACGCGGGATTTTCAGAGCGACAAACTTCTCGGCCAAGAGATCCGCTTCGGCCCTATTGGGCGGATGCGATCCCCCAGAGATCAAAATAGTCGGCGCTTTACCCGCATAGTAGAGCTCAGCTGCTGTGAAGACTCGGTCGGCGGCATTGTTGAAATCGGCACCATGGCCAAAACGTGATTCTCCTTCGGTCGCACCTCCAAGGAGGACAATGACATCCGCACTGGGTAATTCTTCTGGTGAAAAACCAGGGTGTCGGCCCTCTAGGGGCGTGACTAGCCAACTTGAACCAAACTCGGTAGAGGGAACATACAGAACAATAAAAGCGAGCAGCGCCATTAACCAAGAAAAGCCACGTCGCCCAGTAATGCCACCGAGTACCGAGAAGAAGAGCAAGACGAGACCCAGTGACAGTGGGTAAACCAGCAGTGACAGGATCTTCGTCAGCATCAGCATAATTAATTATCCAAATGGGCTCTTTAGAACAATTGTTTCTTCACGATCCGGCCCTGTGGAAATAATGTCAATAGGTGCGCCCACGAGCTCTTCAATCCGGTTGATATAAGCACGTGCATTGGCGGGCAAGCCATCAACTGACTTAACACCAACCGTTGATTCTGACCAACCGGGTACAATCTCATAAACGGGCACCAGGGCGTCGTAGTCACCCGCATCAATGGGATTAGAAATACTTTCACCCTGTGCGTTCTGATAACCGGTACAGATAGAAATAGTCTCTAAACCGTCAAGCACATCTAGCTTAGTCAGGCATATCCCCGATACAGAGTTGATATTGACAGCCGTTCGCAGTGCTACCGCATCGAACCAGCCACAGCGGCGAGGACGGCCAGTAGTAGCGCCAAACTCGTGGCCACGTTCCGCCAAGCGCTGACCAACAGCGTCAAACAATTCGGTCGGGAACGGCCCCGAACCCACTCGTGTTGTGTACGCTTTAGTAATGCCTAGCACGTAATCGAGATACAGGGGACCAAAGCCCGAACCCGTTGCGGTACCGCCGGCGGTGGTATTTGAACTGGTTACGAATGGGTACGTGCCGTGGTCAATATCGAGTAATGAACCTTGTGCACCCTCAAACAAAATAGAGGCATTATTACGTCGATGCTCATGCAGAATAGAGGTCACGTCGCCCATCATAGGTAGCAGTTGCTCACCTTCACGGCGTGCCTCTTCGAGGACTTCCTCAGGATCAAGGGCCTCAACTCCGTAGTAATGGACGAGCGCATGGTTGTGATAATCGAGTACTTCACGCAACGTCGATTCAAAATACGCTGGGTTGCGTAAATCACCCAAACGCAAACCGCGTCGAGCTACTTTGTCCTCATATGCAGGCCCAATACCACGCCCGGTTGTACCAATTTTATTCTCGCCGCGACGCAGCTCGCGCGCCTTATCCAAGGCGACGTGATAAGGCAAGATTAGCGGACACGCAGAGGAAATAATCAAGCGATCACGCACAGGCACATTACGCGCCTCGAGCTCTGCAATTTCCTTAAGCAGTGCCGAAGGAGACAACACAACGCCATTACCAATAAGGCACTCTACGTTTTCTCGTAAGATGCCCGACGGAATCACGTGCAGTACGGTCTTCTCACCATTGATGACCAATGTGTGGCCCGCGTTATGGCCGCCTTGAAACCGCACGACAGCATCTGCCTGCTCCGTTAGCAGGTCGACGATCTTTCCTTTGCCCTCGTCACCCCATTGGGTTCCGAGTACGACAACGTTCTTGCTCATTGCAACTCCAGTTACGCTCGCGGTTCACAGACCCAATCGGTTCCGTGTTTAATCAATTGTTCATTACAGCGATGGTCGTGCTCGCCATTGTGCGCGCGAATAACAACGCAGCCGTCTTCGCGCAGGTGGTTTATCGTCAATTCAAGATCTTGGTCAAACACTACCGGCGCCGAAATAACTCGACGCGAGTTGATCTCGAGCTGAGTAGCCGCAGTTAGGGCCTTCAAATCGCAAGCGAAGCCGGTAGCAGGACGTGCTCGGCCAAAGACGCTACCCACATTGTCATAACGGCCACCTTTAGCAATTGCAGCTCCATGGCCGTCAATGTAAGCGGCAAACACCAAACCCGTGTGGTACTGAAAGCCGCGCAACTCCGCGAGGTCAATATAAATGGCAACATTGGGGTGGGCACGCTCTATCGCGCTAACTACAGCTTCGACTTCCTCAATCGCACGCTTAGCGCTAGGCAAATCCGCGACTAGCGCGCGCGCTTTGGATAATACATCGGTAGAACCATGCAATTGAGTCAGTGCGAGCAGTGAAGCGGCGAGCTCAGCGGGCAAATCACCGATGACAGCCTCAAGGTCGGGCAACGATTTTCGTTGCAACGCATCGAACACCGCCTCACCAATATCAGTACCCCTATCGAGTTCTGCCAGTAACGCCTCGTAAACACCCACGTGGCCGATATCTAGGGTGATTGCGCAATCTTGGCCGGCCGCACGAGAAACCAGCGCCAGCATCAGATCAATGATCTCAAGATCCGCACTCGGGTCGGCGCAGCCGTAAACCTCTGCACCAAGTTGAATAGGCGAACGGCCCGCCATCAGTGACTGTGGCGCACTGTGTAAAGTCGATCCCGCATAACAAAGTCGCGTCACGCCTTCTTCACCCAAACTGTGGGCATCTATGCGCGCAGTTTGCGGTGTCATGTCAGCACGAACACCCAGTGTGCGACCGCTTAATCGGTCGGAAAACTTGCAGGTGAGCACATCAAGATCCGCTCCCAGGCCGACTAAGAGAGAATCCGTGAATTCTACCAGTGGCGGAATAACAAATTGAAAGCCCCAGCGCGCGCACTCATCGAGCAACGCACGACGCATATGCTCTACCGCGCCTGCGCGATCGGGCAATAATTCATCGATACCATCGGGTAGTAACCAGCGCTTATCGGA
Source organism: Luminiphilus sp. (assembly GCA_036803865.1). Classification (GTDB taxonomy): domain Bacteria; phylum Pseudomonadota; class Gammaproteobacteria; order Pseudomonadales; family Halieaceae; genus Luminiphilus. The sequence goes on along the minus strand of DAIRTN010000025.1, from coordinate 27,828 downwards.
AGTCATAAGTGTGCGTTCGAACCAGTAATAATTGCTTCAGCGGGCGGAAGGCGGATCTTAGCACAGCCAATCTGCCGGCGCAGTCAGGAGAACGGTCGCTTTTCCTTAAATTATGCCCCTAGAGCATGCCCCGAGCACGGGTATTAATGAATCCATGGCTTAACAGTAAAACGGCGGGCTAATTGCCCGCCGTCTTGTTTTCACACAGCACGGATACCCTGCCGGCTCAGATGCTTAAGATTTACTTACCCGCGTTGGGATTTCTCAGGTACTGGAAGAACTGACTGTCAGGCTCAACCAGCATAATGTCGCCGCCACCCGAGAATGTCTCTTGATAAGCCCGCAAACTGCGGACAAAAGAGTAGAACTCGGGATCACGGTTATAGGCCTCTGAGTACACTTGGGTCGCCAGAGCATCGCCATCACCGCGAATAATCTCAGCATCACGAAAGGCATTCGCCTCTAAAACGGTCACTTCACGGTCCGCAGCGGCGCGTATTCCCTCCGCTAATTCCTGACCTTGCGATCGCAGCTCGCGAGCTTCTTTCTCTCGCTCAGCATTCATACGTCGGTAAACGGAGTTCGATACATCGGGTGGTAAATCAATTTTCTTCACTCGAACGTCGATAACCTCAACACCCAACTCCTGATTGGCCACTTGGGACAAGCGCTCAGTAATGGCTTCCATCAGCTCATCGCGCTCGCCGGATACAACTTCTTGCACCGTTCGAGCAGCCACTTCGTTACGCAAACCATCGTTAATACGCTGAGCAAGCAGGCCTGCCGCCCTCGCCTCTTCACCGTTAGTCGCGGTGTAGAACTTAGCAGTATCTTTGACACGGAACTTGGCATAAGAATCAACAATCAGCGCTTTTTTCTCTTGCGTGAAAAAACGCTCAGGGTTGGAGTCGACGGTTAAGATCCGACCATCGAAAACACGTACGTTGTTAACAAACGGCACCTTGACGTGTAACCCTGGCATTAGGTTGGGATTAACAACCTCACCGAACTTCAGTAACACGCCACGCTCGGTTTCACGAATAACGTAAATCGAGTTGCTGCCGATGATTAGTAGCAAGGTAGCCAGTAAGCCCACCCACATTTGCTTAGCGCTCATTATCGGCCTCCTCGTCGAACGTCATTGTTGTTGATCTCTCGACGCAGCTCTTCCGTCACGCGCTCGGTAATTTGGCGCAAGGCGCTTTCACTGAGTCCGGAGCGACTGCTACCACCCGCACTCTGTCGAGAGGCATCGGACGCAGGTGCCAGCTTATCGAGGGGCAAGTACAACACGTTGTTGCCGCCCTCAACGTCCACCAAGACTTTGTTGGTATTAGACATAACGGTTTGAATAGCATCGAGATAAAGTCGCTCACGAGTCACTTCTGGCGCTTTCTCGTATTCGGCCAATAAGCGCTTGAAACGGTCGGCTTCACCATCTGCCGTTGCAACAACTTGCTCACGGTAAGCATTGGCCTCTTCCATCATTCGCTGAGCGCGACCACGAGCCTCAGGAACAATACCATTAGCATAGGATTGGGCTTCGTTTTTAACCCGCTCTTCGTCCTCACGCGCCTTGATCACGTCATCGAACGCACCTTGTACTTGCGCAGGTGGTTTACCTTCATCGATGTTGACTTTTGAAACACGAATGCCGGTGCCGTAATCATTCAGGTAACCCTGCAAACGATCACGCACCTCAATAGCTAACAAGGCACGGCCTTCGGTCAGCACCAAATCCATTGTGGTGTCACCAACCGCATGTCGCAGCGCACTTTGGGACGCGTGTTGCAGTGAAATCTCTGGATCACGGACCTGCAGAACAAACTTCTCTGGGTCGTCAATGACGTATTGCACCGACATGCTGACCTCAACGATGTTTTCATCCTGGGTTAACATCACCTCGCGAAAGCTTACCGCACGAACCTTCGTGGTATTCACAGTGATCACTTCATCAATAATCGGTGGGTTCCACTGTAAGCCGGGCTGAAGTGTCTCAGTGTATTTTCCGAAACGCAGGACGATGGCACGCTCTTGTTCATCGAGCTGATAAAAACCCAACAGCGCCCACACCGTTATGGCACCTGCAGCGATTACGCCCAGCAGCGCACCGGGAACTTTGCCGCCGCCGCTGGATCCACCGGTGCCACCTGAGCCACCTGAGCCGCCAAACATGCGGTTAATACGTTGTTGAAGCTTTTTTAACGCTTCATCGAGATCGGGCGGTCCTTGATCATTACCGCTCCAGGGATCACGGGGTTTGTTGCCACCGCCACCAGGTTCGTTCCACGACATGAGAATTCCTTTTTTGGTTTCAGCCTCAGTCTAGCAAAAGCTTGGGCCCGTTTGTAACTAATGGGGACTCAATGTCGATGTTGCAACCGTTCCCAATCCTTCTGGGGCAAACATATCGACAAAGTCGAGCCACCGTCTTCGTTAAATAACTCTTCTTCGACTGCACCAGCCGCATACAACGATGCACGCAGGCGGCCATCAGCAGGCGTCAATGGCACATCACCTCTGAAAATATTCTCTTGCAAACGCTCTCGTAGCGCCTCTGCTAACAAGTCCATGCCAAGGTCGTCGCGCGCTGAAAGGTATACCGCCGTAGGTAAACCGTCGCCATTGCGAACGATGCGTGCCGGCTGATCAAGCAAATCGACTTTGTTATAGATAGTGAGCTGCGGGATCTTCGACGCGCCAATGTCTTCGAGCACCGACTGCACCTCGGATTCAAAATGCTCTCGATGGTCGGCGGCAACATCCACCACATGAAGTAGCAGCGTGGCATTTAAGGTTTCTTCTAGCGTCGCTTTAAACGCTTCCACTAACGTATGCGGCAAATGGGCAATGAATCCGACCGTATCTGCCAGCATAACGGGACCAAGATGCTCAATATCTACTCGACGCACAGTGGGATCGAGGGTCGCAAAGAGTTGATCTGCAGCATAGACCGTGGCGTGCGTAAATCGGTTAAACAGGGTCGATTTCCCTGCATTAGTGTAGCCCACCAGGGAAACAAGCGGGATTTCTGCGCGCTGTCGAGAACGCCTGCTTTGCGCGCGTTGAGAGCGCACTTTATCGAGGCGGCCTTCAATCGCTCGAATCCGCGCTCGCAGTAAGCGCCTGTCCGTCTCGAGCTGTGTTTCACCGGGACCGCGTAATCCGATACCACCTTTTTGGCGCTCTAAGTGAGTCCAGCCGCGAATCAAACGAGTGCTCATATGCTTCAGTTGAGCCAGTTCGACCTGTAGTTTCCCTTCATGGGTTCGAGCACGTTGAGCGAAAATATCCAGGATGAGACCCGTACGCGCAATGACACGACACTTGAGCTCTCGCTCAAGGTTGCGCTCTTGGCTCGGCGTCAGCGGGTGGTTGAACACCACTAACTCAGCCTCTTCGGCTTCCTTAACGGCCAAAATTTCTTCAACCTTGCCGGTGCCGGCATAAAACTTTGCTGAAGGAGAGCGCCGGTGACCAGTGATCAGCGCAACGGGGTCACCGCCCGCGGACCTTACTAGCTCTTCAAACTCATGGGGATCTTCCGGCGCTTCACCATCGTCGATGGTGAGCTGCACCATAACCACGCGTTCGCCACCTTCATGACGTTCAAAAAGATCAGTCGCCATCGGTTTGCCCGCGACGGTTAGTCATCAACATAGGAACGCTGTGGCGTATTGGCTGGCGCAATTACTCGCTTTCGGAGCCTTCTTCGCCGTCAGCACCAGCAGTCAGTGGGATTCGTACGTTGCGCGATGGCACAACTGTAGAAATCGCGTGCTTATATACCATTTGCGATACCGTATTTTTCAAAAGCACAACAAACTGATCGAAGGATTCAACTTGGCCCTGCAGCTTGATGCCATTGACGAGGTAAATAGATACCGGAATCCGCTCTTTACGCAGCGCATTCAGGTAAGGGTCTTGTAACGTGTGCCCTTTTGACATGGGGACTCCTGTTTAAAGTATTGCGGATCACACAAGTGAGGCGATCCAAAGTCTGTCCGTTAAATTACGGCGCGCTATTCTACTATGACGATCGGGCGTCATGATAGTTCCCCAAACCATTGTTTCAAAGCAATAAGCAGGCTTTTTGACGAAGACAGAGGTATTTTTTTGTCATTATCAGTTACCACATTGGACCAATTGATATTCCCAGCCCCCGTCTCGCCCTCCACGCTAGATAACACGCCCGCATCGTCGGTCAGCAACCACGTTAAATGTGGCCACTTGCGTAGCCAGGTCAACTGTCGCTTAGCCAACTGCCGAGTCGCAGCCAGCGCATTCGACTGTGCCTCCTCCCAAGTCACCTCGCCGTCAAGCCAGGCCCACAACTGGCGATAACCCACCGCACGGATAGAAGGTAGCCCCACATTAAGATCTTTCCGTTCGTGCAGCTTCCGTACCTCGTCGATCAATCCCTGGTCCACCATTACATCAAAGCGATCGGCGATCCGTTTATGCAACACTTGACGGTCGGAGGGGCAGACAGCCAACGCCATTACATCGCCCATCACTGCTGGGTGTTTTTCACCTTGCTGCCAATCACTCAACGGTCTGCCCGTCATTTGCCAAATCTCTAGACCTCGGCTAATGCGCTGACTGTGATTGGGGTGGAGCCTTGAGGCGAGCACCGGGTCGACCCGCGCAAGCTCAGCATGCAGCGCCGGCCAACCCTCAACGGCGGCACGAGCCTCAATACGGCTGCGAACGTCGAGATCCGTTGCGGGAATATCATCTAGCCCCGACAGCAATGCGCGGTAGTAGAGCATTGTCCCGCCGATCAAAATTGGATGACGGCCTCGAGATCGAATATCGATAATGGCAGCATGGGCATCCCGCGCAAAATCGGCAGCTGAGTACGGCTCACTGGGATCTCTGATATCGATTAAATGGTGAGGGTAATCGGGCTTTGCAGCGCCAATATTCAAGCCCCGATAAACCAGTGCCGAGTCGACAGAAATCAATTCAGCGTTGCATTGCTCGGCGAGCGCAATCGCCAAATCGGTTTTACCTGCGGCGGTAGGCCCCATGATACACAGCAAGGGTGGCGCCACTAACGACCTCGCAAAAACAACTTATCGAGCTCAGTCATTGTTAGCTGCACCCAAGTGGGTCGCCCGTGGTTACATTGACCCGATCGTTCTGTGTGCTCCATATCCCTCAGCAGCGCGTTCATTTCAGGAAGTGTTAATCGCCGGTTGGCACGCACTGAGCCGTGACAAGCCATCGTCGACAACAGCTCATCCGCGTGGGCTGTGATGCGATCTGAACGACCATATTCCAGTAAGTCCGAGAGCACATCGCGAAGCAGCTGCTCGACATTGGCGTGAGCCAATGCAATGGGTACCTCGCGCACCAACAGCTGTTCCTCACCCACTTGCTCAACCAGCAAGCCTAGCGACTGCAATGATTCGTTTGCATCAACTGCGAGCGCCGCTTCGCGAGCAGAAACGGCGATACTCTGCGGAACGAGCAACGGCTGAGTGCGAATCCCCACGTCGTCTCGCATCGCCTTTAAACGCTCATAGGTAATGCGCTCGTGGGCAGCATGCATATCGACCAACACCATGCCCTCGGCGTTTTGAGCAAGAATATAAACACCGTGTAATTGTGCGATCGCGAACCCCAAAGGAGGTACATCCTGTTCTTCAGACGACATAGTCATGGCGTCAGCAACGAATCCTCGATCACCAGCGACAGCGTGTGGCCTACTGTACAAATGCGCCAACGCGTCCCGCTGCACCTCAAACTGAGCAGCAGACGGCGCATCAGGCATAACTAAACCCATGCGGCCTTGCGTCGGCGCTGCCATGGTTAACGCCGTGTCTACATTGGGTGTTATGGCCGGTGAGCCATCGCCCGGGCGAAGCTCTGCTAGCGCGCGGTTTAATGTACTGAAAATGAAACCATGGATTTCACGGCCATCCCTGAAGCGGACCTCATGCTTAGTGGGGTGCACGTTCACGTCGACCCGAGAGGGCTCGAGCTCCAGAAAAAGCACATAGGCGGGGTGGCGCCCATGAAACAGCACATCGCGATACGCCTGCTTAATAGCATGGGCGATTAGCTTGTCGCGGATCACACGACCATTGACAAAAAAGTACTGTAAATCTGCCTGAGAGCGAGAAAAAGTCGGCAAACCTACCCAGCCTCGCAGAGACAAATCCCCAGCCATTCGCTCGATCGGCACCGCCTGCTCCATGAAGGCAGGACCCACGACACTAGCAACTCTGCGCTCTCGGGTAGCGGTATCTATCGCTGGCGCTAAGCCATGAACGACGCGACCGTTATGCGTCAAACTGAATGCTACGTCAGGACGCGATAAGGCCTGACGCTTCACCACCTCTTCAAGATGCCCAAACTCGGTTTTTTCAGTTCGAAGAAACTTTCGCCGCGCCGGCGTGTTGTAAAACAAGTCGCGCACCTCAAGCGAGGTTCCGCGAGGGTGAGGTGCGGGACGGACGTTGACCGTCATATCACGCCCTTCGCTCGATGCACAAATACCGGCATTAACCTGCTCGGTAGCATTCGAGGTCAGCGATAAACGCGATACTGACGCAATGGACGCCAGCGCCTCACCACGAAAACCCAGTGTTGCAACGGCTTCCAAATCATCTATCGATGCAATTTTAGAGGTAGCATGACGTGCCAACGCGAGCGACAGATCTTCCGCGGCGATTCCGAAGCCATTATCACGAATACGGATTAACTTACTGCCTCCCGCCTCAATATCGATATCGATTCGAGTGGCCTCGGCGTCGAGGCTGTTCTCTAAGGCCTCCTTTACTACTGACGCAGGTCGCTCTACCACTTCACCGGCGGCGATTTGGTTGGCAAGACGGGCATCGAGACTACGGATTCGTCGTGTCATCAGGCGTCGGGTATCACTATTTTTTGACCCACTCGAATAGCATCACTGGCAAGATTATTGCTGCGACGCAAGGTCGTTACACTGACACTAAAACGCTGGGCAATGCCGCTTAACGTGTCTCCTTTGGCGATAATGTACTCACGACTGCCTTCGCCATTCTGTGAACGCTGCCACGCAAGCAATGTCCCAGCGGGGGGATGGTGCCGGAACCAATTTTCAACACCACGCTGAATCGCGCGAGCCATTTTGTCCTGATACGACGTGGTCGCTAACTGGCGCGCCTCGCCTGGATTCGAGATAAAACCTGTCTCCACTAAAATTGACGGAATATCCGGGCTTTTCAATACCGCGAATCCTGCTTGCTCAACTTTCTGCTTGTGTAATCGCGCGATGCCATCGATTTCTTTCAGCACCCCAGCACCCAGACTCAAGCTCGTATCGAGGGTTGCCGTCATCGAAAGATCGGTAAGCACGCCAGCCAACACGTCATCTTTATCCGCAAGGCGTACTCCACCCACCAAGTCAGCCGCATTTTCTCTGTCGGCCAAGTATTTCGCCGCGGTCGACGTCGCTCCCTTTGTTGAAAGGGCGTAGACAGAAGCGCCATTTGCCGACGCTTTGCGGAAGGCGTCAGCATGAATGGATACGAAAAAGTCTGCTTGGTATTTTCGCGCCAAGTCGCGCCGGCCGCGAAGGCTCACGTAGTAATCACCCGAGCGAATCATTACCGGCCTGAAACCGGGCGTTTTCTTCAGGCGCGCTTCCAGTTTCTTTGCAATGCTGAGTACCACGTGCTTCTCACGCAGTTTGTTGGGGCCCGATGCACCGGGATCTTCTCCACCATGCCCAGCATCGATGGCAACGATAATGTCGCGCCGATCTGATAGTTGCTCAACACTTTTTACGGCTTGGATTGGCTTTTCTTCAGCATCGGTATCAAACAAATCCAGCACTAGGCGAGGCACTGTGCGATCCGTCGCCTCGAGCAGATCCGTTTTCGGTCGCACCTTGGCACTTAGGTCAAAGACGATGCGCAAATCATCCCCTTGGCGAATACCCGAACGCACGCGGGAAATAGGGGTATTCTCCAATGGCAGATCGGTCAACGCGTCCCGTAAACGAGCGTCGGAAATATCGACCACCAAGCGCCGCGGATTGTCCAGCTCAATGAGTGAATGGGCGACAGTGTCGGACAAGTCGAATACCACGCGGGTGTGGTCGGGCGCTCGCCATAGGCGCACATCCATGACCTCGGCCGCCTGACTGACACTGCTCAGCAACAACGCAGACAACAGTGCAGACAACGGTGCAAGTGACACCCAAGTGCGACCAAAGCGCGCAGCCCAGGGGGGACTCGCCACTTTAGGGGATATCAGTGTAGTCACTAAAGCCACAAATATAATCGCTCTGTCATGAATTGTTTATTACGTCGCTAGGTACGATAACAAAAAGTTAGGGGGCAGGTCGCGCCCGTCCTGTGTAATAGATCCTGTGTACATGGCGCTTTATATGTGGCCCTTTATGTGTAGCCCTGTGCAAACAGTCGCGTGTCATAAGCTCTTTGAACCGCCTGTTATCCCCACGAGTGCTAAAGGCGCAGATGCGCAAGCACGCCAAGCCCCCTGGGTGTATTGGCCGTCAACTCGGCGTGACGGCCCTCATCAATAGGTGATAACTCAATCAGCAGATCAGCAGGTGGCAAGTACGCCCCACCGCGATCAGGCCACTCAAAGAGCAGCAGTGCGTTCTGCTCCAAATAATCCCGCAAGCCTAGATACTCAAGCTCCTCGGGGTCACCGAGTCGGTACAGATCAAAATGATAGACCGACATTGCGTCCAATAAATACGGCTCGACAATCGTATAGGTCGGGCTTTTTACACTGCCGCTGTGACCCAAGCCGTGCAGCAACCCCCGGCTGAGTGTGGTTTTACCCGCACCGAGATCACCGCGCAAATACACAATCGCGGGTGGCGCCAAGGATTGGCCGATTGCATGCCCCAACTCGAGAGTGGCGTGTTCGTCAGCTAAGTCCATAGCGATAGTTTTAGCGTGAAAATTTGTCATAGCGAAGAGTTTACCTCGCAAGCCCCAAAGCCACAGCCCCTTCTGTCACAATAGCGGTTATGGCAGATAACTTAATCGACACAGTACACGAGTGGGCTCGAGAACTCGGTTTTCAAGCGCTGGGCATTACGGGCGTCGATTTAGGCGAGCACGGCGCCTATCTGCAGAAGTGGCTCGACGCCGGCTATCACGGCGAAATGACCTATATGGCCCGACATGGCCACAAGCGCTTTAAGCCTGAGCTTCTCGTGCCCGGCACCTGTACAGTGCTATCCCTTCGTATGGATTACTTGCCTCCCGGGGCGCCTCCTGACGCTATTCTGGCGTCCAGCGACAAAGCCTATATATCCCGTTATGCGCTGGGTCGCGATTACCACAAACTGATGCGGAACCGACTGGCCAAGCTGGCAGGCCGCATTGAAAGTGAGCTTGGCAACGGTCAGTTCAGGGCCTTTGTCGACAGTGCGCCAGTGTTAGAGCGCGCCATCGCTGAGCGGGCAGGCCTCGGCTGGATCGCCAAAAATACGATGCTTATCAATGACAAAGCGGGATCATGGTTTTTTCTGGGAGAGATATATACCGACATCCCATTTCCTGCCGACCCACCGAAAGAAGACAAACATTGCGGCAGTTGCCAGGCCTGTCTTGATATTTGCCCGACCAATGCATTTGTAGGGCCCTTCCAACTCGATGCGCGCCGCTGTATTTCCTATTTGACCATTGAGCATCCTGGCAGTATCGATACCGCGCTTAGGCCGCTTATGGGCAATCGAATTTACGGCTGCGATGATTGCCAGCTGGTGTGTCCCTGGAATAAGTTTGCCCAAATCACTCAGGAGACTGACTTTGCGCCACGTCATGGGCTTGACGATGTGCAACTTATCGACCTGTTTGCGTGGACTGAAAGTGAATTTGAAGAACGCACCCAAGGATCACCGATCAGGCGAATTGGTCACGAGCGATGGCTACGAAATATTGCCGTTGCGCTCGGTAATGCCGACACGTCCGACGCCATTATTGGCGCGTTAAGAGCCCGCGCTGATCACCCCTCCGAACTCGTTCGAGAACATGTCAACTGGGCGCTTGAGCAACATCCCG
>DAIRTN010000025.1:12477-17691 GCA_036803865.1 Luminiphilus sp. | reverse complement strand
AAAAGAGCACCTTAAAAAAGTTCAGCGCTAAGACCACATTAAGGTGTTAGGCGTAAAAAATGCTCCCTGTAATAGCGCAGCTCCTCTACGGATTCGCGAATATCGTCGAGTGCCAAGTGGGCGGTCTTCTTTCTCAGCCCTGGCAAGTCAGGTCGCCAGCGACTCGCTAATATTTTTAAGGTACTGACATCGAGATTGCGATAGTGGAAATAAGTCTCAAGCGCTGGCATGTGGCGCGCCATAAACCGTCGGTCCTGGCAAATTGTATTGCCGCACATAGGCGACTGACCGCGCCCGACCCACTCGGCAAGAAATGCTAAGGTCTCCTCAGTAGCGCGCTCTTCGTCGTAACTACTGGCGCGCACTCGGTCTACCAATCCCGATTGCGTGTGATGCGTGGTGTTCCACTCATCCATGGCTGCGAGTTCTGCATCGCTTTGTTTAATGGCGATGACCGGCCCAACCGCCAATTCATTAAGTTCAGAATCGGTGACGATGGTGGCGATCTCGATAACCCGGTGTTCCTCTGGAACCAAACCGGTCATCTCCATATCTACCCAAATTAAATTAGTGTCACGTGCCATTAGTCATCTCCTCTTGGTAGAGCAGTCTAGCAGAGCGAGCGCGACTGACGCAGCGCCAAGGGTTACACTCCAATCCATGGCAAAACGAAAATTAACGCATCAACAGCAGCGGCGTATAAGAGCAGCTCGCGAAAGGAAGCATCAGCTCCCCGAAGGAGAGCTCGGTGAATCACGAATGGGCGTGGTTATCGCACGCTTCGGCCAGCGAGCGCTCGTTGAGGACAGTGACGGCGAACGCCGCCAATGCGTGATGCGCGCAAACATCGACAGCCTCGTTGCAGGCGATGTTGTTATATGGCGCCCCAGTGAAGAAACTGGCGTTATTGAGTCTCGAGACGAAAGGCGTTCGGAATTGAGTCGCCCTGACAGTAGAGGCAACTTAAGGCCGGTAGCAGCCAATATCGATTTGATGTTCGTTGTATTTGCACCCAAGCCCGAGCCGCACGGTAATTTGATAGACCGGTACTTAGTCGCCGCAGAACATGCGGGTATGGAAGCGGTGCTCGTGCTCAATAAGCGCGACTTGCTTACTGACAACGACCCAGTGCTCGCGCTCGCAGAGTCTTACACGGCGCTAGGTTATACGCTCATAAAAACCGACAAGGAAACCGACCCCCACGCGGATCTTATCCGCCCAGTAGCACAAGACCGCACCTTAGTATTGGTAGGACAGTCGGGCGTGGGTAAATCCTCATTGATCAACCGCCTAATACCTGACCTGGATATTCGCGTTGGGGCACTGTCCGAGGCCATCGACAAGGGACGCCATACAACGACAGCCGCCGAGCTTTACCATTTACCCAGCGGCGGGGACCTCATCGACTCGCCCGGCATTCGAGAGTTCCACCTTCATCATCTACCCGCTGACGAGGTCGCTCACGGCTTTAAGGAATTCAGTGAGTACCTGGGACACTGTCGCTTTAGAGACTGCCAACACGACCATGAAGTTGGCTGCGCCATTCTTGAAGCACTAGAGAAAGGGGAGATTACCGAGGCGCGGTTTAACAGCTATCGCAGCATAGTCGACGCACCGCGCCCAGATTAAACCCAGCACCTACCCGCCTTCCTTGGTTTTTCTGTCATGGCGTAAATCGTCAAAAAGCAGAAACTCAAGCCGTAGCTCAACGCGCCAGGCACCTTCGCGGGACAACCCAGGCTCGTCTATTCGCCAGTTGTAACTAGGCTCGAGCTCAATAAATAGATAGTCACGGTAAGCCTGCTGTCGATAACGAACACCTAAACGATAGTTAGAGACATAACTCCAAGGCTCGGTAACACCTGACATTTCCGCGAAGACCATTGCCGCACGGCCCTGAAGCCCTGGCTTCGCGGTTTCATTGCGCCAACGCAAAATGTGCGACCCCGAAGTACTCCACTCCACTCCGTCACTCTTACCGCTGTAGAAAACCCGGCTATAGCTACGCAATAGCTGGTTCTCGTTAAGCACGTGATCGACATCCAGCCGCGTCGTCGCATGAGCTCCCTCATCGAGGTCGTATTGCATACGCTGGGTGACGCGCAAGGTATCTTTGTCAGTTAGCTGATTGTGGTATCGGTATTTCACGCCCGGCCGAGGACCGGAAGAATTTACTCCCAGGGTCACATCAAATCGATGCCGCTTGGACTCCAGTCCTGACAGCTGATACTGCAGTCCGACTCGGCTTTGGGACGGATCTTCCTGCCCGTTAATATCGTCTTGAGAGTCGTCACCGCGAAAAACCAAATCTAATTTTTTCGAGATTGCAGGCAGATTGACTTTACCGCCTAGGCGCACGCGAAAATCGGTGCCATAACGCTCATCCCAATCGGTGATAAACCGTAGGCGCAACCGAGAAGAGGCGGTCTCTTGGTCGACTTCCGTGCCGCCGAAGTAATTATCCGCCCAGCGAGTGAGGTCATTGGTGCGCTGCGTAAAGTAGCCGTGCCCGCGATCTACCAATGAGGGGGCTATGTCCTTGCCTTCGTCGCTTCCTTTATTATCTCGGCTATTATCGCGGCTGTTATCGCGGTTTTGCTCTTCGCGACGCTCGTTATCAGTAGTTTCGCCTGCCTCGATTTCAGACGGGTCCTGTTCGACGACCGTGAGATCCCAAATATCGCCCACCGGACCGCTCGCTTGCTGGCCAAAAGCAGGCATAATCACGCTCCACAACGCTGCAAGCGAGACCAAAAACCTGTACTTTTTGCCCACGCTGTCGCCCATGGTCGACGGCTCCTAATAATCCACTGCTGCGGTCTACTGTATCCCCAATGACAAATTTATTCATCGCCTTACAAGCCATCTTGCCACAACACCTACTCTCCCGAATGATCGGCTGGCTTGCCGAACTCGAGCGACCCGTTTGGCTTAAGAATTTACTGATCACCTTGTTCATGCAAGCCTATGGCATCTCACTCGATGAAGCCGAGCACCCGAATGCGGAGCAGTATCGTAATTTCAATCATTTTTTCACGCGCGCATTAGAGGAAGGGGCGCGCCCTCTCGCAGATACACGATATGTCTCTCCCGCAGACGGCATACTGAGCCAGCGCGGTGATGTGGATGAAGGCCAATTGGTTCAAGCAAAGGGCCGCTGGTATGACACGCGAGGGCTCCTCGCAGGTAGCGAAGACGAAGCGGCAAGCTTTGATAACGGCTCATTCGCCACCGTTTATTTGTCGCCAAAGGACTATCACCGAGTGCACATGCCCATATCGGGCACCCTGCGAATGACGCGCTATGTACCAGGGGATCTGTTTGCCGTTAACAACAGCACCACGGCAGGAGTGGACCAGCTGTTTGCCCGCAACGAGCGCTTAGTGTGCTTTTTCGACACGGCAGATGGCCAATTAGCCGTAGTACTGGTTGGAGCCATTATTGTGGCCGGCATCGAAACCGTATGGGGCGGCGTCGAATCCCCCAATCCGGGCACTATTCGTGAGCACAAGTTCAGCCCCGAAGAGGCGCCTACCTTAGAAGCAGGCGCAGAATTAGGACGCTTTTTCTTAGGCTCTACGGTTGTGCTACTGACAGAAAAAAACGGCCTCGAATGGCGTGCAGGGCAGGACGACAAGGTTCTCGTACGCGCCGCTCTCGCCGACTAGATCGGGGCTTATCGCTGGCGACTCAGAGGTTTTCTTCAGCGAAAGCCGCCAGTCGCGAGCGAACAATCCCCGCTATGAACATGATTCCCGCGTGCGGATAGTCTTTGGTTTTTTCAACCAAGTACGTTAATCCCGATGTCAGTGGAGAAATGTACTTGTTATCAATTTGCGCCAAGTTACCGAGAACAACTATTTTCGAGTCAGCACCGACTCGACTGATAATCGATTTGAGCTGGAACTGGCTCAAGCCTTGGGCCTCATCGATAACAATATAGGCGTTATTAAAGGAACGGCCGCGCATGAAGTTCAGCGACTTAAACTGAATGTTCGCACGCTCTTTCACATAATCAATACTGCCACCCGCATGCTCATCAGAGCCGTGCAGAATTTCTAAATTATCATCGAAGGCCGCAAGCCAAGGCGCCATTTTCTCCTCCTCGGTTCCCGGCAAAAACCCAATGTCTTCCGCAATAGGTGGTGTCGAGCGAGCCACAATGAGCTTTGAGTATTTCTTCTTCTCAAGTATGGAGTGCAGCCCGTAAGCGAGCGCTAGCAACGTCTTTCCGGACCCTGCGGGACCCGTCAGCACCGTCATATCAATATCGTCATCGTCAAGCAGGCGCATAGCCATAGCCTGCTCGAGATTGCGTGGCGCCAAGCCCCAGAAACGCTGATTCATGAGGTTGTCTCTACTGTCCACCCGCAGGTAAACGTGCTCCGCGTCGAGTCGTTGGACGTAGGCTAAAAAATCGTGGTCATCGTAAAGAAATTCGTTGGGGTAGATCTTCGGCAGAGCTTCTCGCGGCAACCGGTGCAGGGTCATATCGCCCTCTCTCACGGTATCGACATCTGTGATCGTCGACCAAAAATCGCCTTCGACATGCTTGTAACCGGTCGAGAGTAGATCGATATCGTCCAAAACGCGGTCGTGGCGATAGTCTTCAACGTGCGCGAGGCCCGATCCCTTTGCCTTAATACGCATATTGATGTCTTTCGTGACCAAGCAAACCAAGGTGCTGGGTGATTCTTTCTGTAGCCGCAGGGCAACATTGATAATGCGATTGTCATTCGCGTGATCTTGGGTGACGTCCAAAAAAGGGACGTCGCTATCTTCTCTGATGAGCTGATCGGGATAGATTGCGAGCTTACCGAGCGGCCCCGACATTGTGGTCTTGGGAATACTTACGCCCTCTTGAATTTCATGAGGGCTCGCGGCACCAATGACCTTGTCGATCATTTGAATGGCAATGCGCGCTTCCCGACTGACTGTTTTTTCATGTCGATCCTTTATGTGGTCCAACTCCTCTAACACCGTCATTGGTATAACCACCGTGTGCTCTGCAAACGTTGTGATCGCGGTTGGATCATGCAGCAGCACATTAGTATCTAGTACGTAGATTTTAGGGCTATCGAGGCATTCAACAGAGTTGTCAGCGCTAGCTTCCATAAGTAAATCCTTTGACTTCGGCGAGGGAATTAAGGGGATGATAGAAATGACGAGGGGCTTTATTGCGAAATGCTTTATTGCGAAATGCTTTATTGCGAA
>DAIRTN010000025.1:0-12377 GCA_036803865.1 Luminiphilus sp. | reverse complement strand
GCTTTATTGCGAAATGCTTTATTGCGAAATGCTTTATTGCGAAGTGCTGTATTGAGAAGTGCTTTATTGAGAAGTTCGTTATTGAGAAGTGCTTTTTTGAGAGATGCGTCCATGAAACCAGGGATACCGTGGCCGGTGGCGCAAGAACTTAGCGATAGGCGTAGCGAGCGGCGATACATCAGCGTTGCGTCAGACGCGGGGGCCGATCTTAGATCAGCCCTGACACAATCCCAGAGGAAACTTGGTAGATTCGTCAAATACACTCCGTTCTACTCACCAATTTTCGAACTCACCACAGTAAAGCTCGCGTTTGCCCTCCCTGTCAACGAAGATAGAGAAAAGTGAGTCTTGGGATCAAATCTCGCTGACAGCGGCGCGGAATTTCGCTAGGATTCAACCCCTCAGATGCGAAGCTTAGGTTTCGACTACGTTCATCCACACCGGTTGTCAGGAGCTACTAGCGGCCATGCTGAACAATGATGCACTGGCCCAGTTAAAGGGCCTCAAAGACCAGATTGAGGCACAGAAAGAGCATACCGACGCCACGGTCAAAGGAACCCAGAATCGCTACGGCTTCGCTGTGGTTGATGATGGACGCGAAATTTTCATCCCGCCCGATGAGATGCTCAAAGTCTTGCCAGGGGATCGTGTGCGCATCTGCATCCGACCAGCCACCGCGCCTAAAGGTAAAAATAGCGGCAAAGGTGGCAACAAAGAAGGCCAGACTGTTGCGGATATCGAAAAGTTGATAGACAGCCCCCTTGGCCGGTTTGTCGGCAAGGTGGTAAACAAAGGCAAAGCCGTATTTGTCGATCCAGATGTACCCAATTTAAGCCGCTGGCTATTCATACCGCCACACGCGCGCAATGGCGTTAAACCTGGCGACCGGGTCGAATGCGCGGTATTGCGCCATCCCATCACCGACGGCAAGCCATCGGCAAAAGTGTTGACGCGCCTTGGGGATGACAGCACTCCCGGCATTGAAAACAGCTACAGCGCTCTGCGCGCCGGCGTGCAGTCGCACTGGCAAGAGAACATTGTGACCAACCTTGTCGAGCATGCAACGCAAAGCTCGCCACTGACCGAGTCAGACCGCACCGATTTAACACACCTTGCTTTCGTATCCATCGACGCTGCACGCACTCAAGATATCGATGACGCTGTGTACGCCGAAGTCACTAATGAAGGCTGGACCTTGTTTGTCGCTGTTGCGGACCCAACGGCATATCTCGGAGACTTCGCCGGGATCGAGCAGGAATTAGCCCAACGAGGGACCTCGGTGTATTTTCATGGCGATATGATACCCATGCTTCCCGAAGCTATCAGCCGTGATCTATGTGCACTCGCCGAAGAACAGACACGCCCCGCTTTGGTCTGCAAGATTGCCGTGAGCGATGAAGGCAAAGTAGGTGACTACGAGTTCTTTAAGGCTATTATTCGCTCAAAGGCCAAGCTTTCGTATGCAGCCGTTGACCGCTATGTCAGGGGCAACAGTGACGAATTAATCGCGTGGTCCAATCCTCTCGAAGCGCTCGTCCAAGCCTATCGGGCCCTGCGCCGTGCCCGCGAAGACAATGAACTCGTTATGGAAGATCGTCGTGAGTACCGATGGCTCCTCAACGACGACAAGCAAATTGATCACATTGAAGTCGGCGAAAAGCTGGCCTCTCAGCACCTTGTTGAGGAGTGCATGGTAGCCGCGAATCGATGTGCAGCTCACTTTTTGGCAATGGCCGATGCACAGGGGCCTTTTGTAGTCCACGGCGGGTTCCGAAAAGACCGGATTAAAGAAGCACGAGAGTTTCTCGAAAAGCATTACCCATCGCTCGTCGATGCGCCCATTGAAACCCTCGCAGGCTACCAACAAGTCATCAAAGCATTAGCCAGTAGCGATCATCCCCTGCCCTTACGAGCCATGGTTAATCGGCTTTTAACGCGCGCAGAGTTCAGCCGTACACCCGCAGAACACATGGGTATGTCACTAGAGGCTTATACCAACTTCACATCGCCGTTACGCAAAAATCTCGACTTCTTGGTTCATCGTCAAATCAAAGCATTACTTGAAGGGAAAGAAGCTAATCACGTAACCGATGATTTATTGAAAAAAACAGGTCAGGCAATAGCTCGCAGCAGAGATGCTTCCCTGACCGCGGAGCGATGGCTCGCGGCAAACTATCTCACTAAGCTGGCTGCGCAAAACAGCAAGCGCTTTACGGGCATGATCTGCTACATCACCAGCAGCGGCTTTAATGTGCGGCTGCACGATACCGGCATCGAGGGCTTTGTAGATCTTCGCAAGGACCCTGAGAAGTTCAGCTTCGATAAGTGGACCGCAAGCCTAACCTCGACGACCCGGCGCTTTGAACTGGAACAGGAAGTCGACGTAGAGTTTGCCGGCGCATTGGAAAAAGAGGGCTGGCAAGCACAATTCACCCTCATAGAGGGATGCGGAATCAAGCCACTAAAGACCTAGGGAACTGTCACTATGGCAACTGCCAACACCATTAAAACGCTTACCAATGACACCGCCTTAGTGGGCTCTCAAGTCACGATTAAAGGTTGGCTACGCAGCAAGCGCGACTCCAAAGCAGGGATTTCATTTTTAGCCGTCCACGACGGAACCTGCTTCGATTCATTGCAAGCGGTAGTGCCCAATACGCTCGACAATTACGAGAGTGAGGTTCTTGGCCTCACCACAGGCTGCTCGGTCGAAGTGACCGGTGAATTAGTGGAGTCCCAAGGCAAAGGACAAAACGTTGAAATTCAAGCAACAGGCGTTACCGTTGTGGGCCTCGTCGATGATCCCGAGGGTTACCCCATTGCGAAAAAACGCCACACGTTTGAATATTTACGTACCCAAGCACACCTTCGTACTCGAACAAATACCTTTGGCGCCATTACCCGTGTGCGCCATGTTTTGGCCCGGGCGATTCATGAGTTCTTTCATAAAGAGAATTTTTATTGGGTGAACACACCGATCATAACCGCCAGCGACTGTGAGGGCGCTGGAGAGTTATTTCGCGTAAGCACTTTGGACTTTGCTAACCTGCCTCGGAACCCGGATGGCACGGTCGATAACAGCCAAGACTTCTTCGGCAGTGAGGCGTTCCTCACTGTATCGGGCCAGCTCGCAGTCGAGTCACACTGCTTATCGATGGGCAAGGTTTATACATTTGGCCCAACTTTCCGCGCCGAGAACTCACACACCTCTCGGCATTTGGCTGAATTCTGGATGGTTGAACCTGAAATTGCCTTCGCTGACCTCAATGACAATGCAGATTTAGCTGAACGCTTGTTACGGCACGTTATCGCCGAGGTTCTTGAGCACTGCCACGATGATATGGCGTTCTTCCAGCAGCATATCGACAACACCGTTATGGAGCGCCTACAGGGCATTGTGGACTCGAGCTTCGAGCGAATGACTTACTCCGAGGCCATCAATATTCTTGAAAACTGTGGCGAAACCTTTGAATACCCCGTCAACTGGGGTATCGACATGGCATCGGAGCACGAGCGCTTCTTAGCAGAGAAGCACGTGGGACGACCGATTGTCGTCACAGACTATCCCAAGGAAATCAAAGCGTTTTATATGCGGCTTAACGACGATGGTAAAACCGTAGCTGCTATGGACGTGTTAGCGCCCGGTATCGGTGAAATTATTGGTGGTAGTCAGCGTGAGGAGCGATTAGACATTCTTGATAGCCGCATGGATGAACAACTCAAAGCCGATTTGTGGTGGTATCGCGATCTACGACGCTATGGCACGGTCCCCCATGCAGGCTTTGGTCTCGGCTTTGAGCGCTTACTCGCCTATGTCACGGGCATGGAAAATGTGCGCGACGTGATTCCATTTCCGAGAACACCCGGTAATGCACATTTTTAAACGGGGTTTGTAGAGGGCGATGCCCGTTTTCAGTCACGGGGATCGCTAACCCGCGCGATGCAAACCGCACTCTCTTCCGCTCTCGACCTTGGTCGGATCAAAGTAATGCGTGCAAGTGGGCAATTGGTGCACACGAATATAATCCTCTAGTTCTGCCTCGCTGCGCTCGAAAAATGGCGCGACTTTTACAATACCTCGCGCATCGAGAGAGACAATATCCAAACGCTTACGCTGCTGGGTTTCCTCTCGACGAATACCGGTGATCCACACATCCGGCCGATGCTCCTCCAGCGCCCGCTGAAAAGGCTCAAGCTTGATCGTGCGCGTAAACCAATCGTGCTTGTCTCGCTCGTCGAGAGTGGGAATCCCTCCCAACCGCGCACTGATTCTCTCTGAAGTCAGGCAAGGCGAATACACATAAAGATTAGGCATCAAACGCTCGATGATGCGCTCCGCCGCTATATAGGTATCTTTAAGGTTGTACCCCGTATCAATCCAGACCACCGGCACCTGCGGGTCGACTGATATTACCGAGTGCAAGGTAGCAGCAGAGTTAATCCCCATACTCGTTGTCACCATAGCGCGCCGGCCCAACGACAGCGCCCAGCGAACGATTGTGTCGGGGCTGGCGCCTCGTAGCTGCGCGTTAACGACCTTGAGGTCTACTCCTATGGGATTAATTGATGGCACCGCGGTCACAGTAAAACTCCCTATACGAACTTTGTTGTTCGTGTAGACGGTACCATCAGAAAATAAAGTTTCTAAATAACGATTTTTTATTTCTTTATGTTATATGAGCACTGACAAGAGCCTGACTTGAGCTGCCAGCAGTCGCTGGAGCAGTACAGGCCTTGTACTGCTTGCCATCCCGCTCTGCTACTTGCTCCGACGTCTTTTCTTAACGTTTTTCTCAAGTTGGTTGTGTAAATCGACGTAGGCTTGCGTCAGCTTATGGCTTGGCGCTAGATAGATGAGGGGCCGCATCTCGTGGTGGGATTCGCGCATCTTTACAGAGCTCGTCAGGAAATTCTCAATGACGGGGAAACCCTCGCCCTTTAACTCCGCAACCAATTCTCCTGGCAGCTTCGCCTGCGCATTAAACTGATTGATCACAATACCCTCTACTTCTAACTGTGGGTTGTGATCCTCCTGAAGCTCTTCGATGTTATTCATCAGCTCATACAAGCTCTGACGGGCAAATGAGTCGCAGTCGAAAGGCACTAATACCGAGTCGGCAGCAATAAGCGCCGATTTTGAATAGAAATTAAAGTTAGGCGGCGTATCGATATAGATACGATCGTACTCACTATCGAGCTTGGCGATAGCGTCACGCAGCTTATAAATTTTATACCGCGACTCCAGATCTTTCTCTATTTGGCCCAACACTGGACTCGAGGGCATGATAAATAGATTTTCAAAGGGGGTTTCCCAAACAAACGAGTCTGGGTTTTTACGCATACTTCGCGGACCGACCGTCTGCTTAAACAAGCCGGCAACACCCTGCGCTTCCGCTGGAAATTGCTCCGCATCGACCGCACCGACCAAGTAATGGGTGGTGTTACCTTGGACGTCGAGATCCAGAATCAAGGTTTTAAGGCCCTGACTCGCTCCGATAGCGGCCAAGTTACAGGTGATTGATGTTTTACCAACGCCGCCCTTTTGATTAAAAACCACCCGATGCACGCTACCGACTCCTTGCTTACTCAAAATATTGATGACTAAGACAGCTAAGATCCGTCACCAAACTAGTTTATTCCATCGACGCTGAAAACGGTGCTCAATTGAGCGATAAATTGACGTCGCCGTGCCAAATATCGCTGTACAACTGCTCAATAGTCGCCGCATCGGGCACTCGCGGGTTATTCGCCGGAGAGCCTGACGCTAGGGCTTGCTGAGCCATAAGAGGCACAGCGGCAAACCAATCCCTCTCAGAGACGCCAAACGCTTCGGGAGATGGTACATCGAGGTCGCGACAGAGACCGTGTAGGCCTTTGACTAAGGCCTCTAGAGCTTTGCTCTGACTATCCAAGGGGTCGGCAAAACCCATAGCCCTCGCCGCCTGTGCATAGCGCTCAGGAGCACCGTTTACTGACCAGGCCGTCACAACTGGCAACAGCATGGCGTTGCTCATGCCGTGAGGAACATGAAAGTGCGCACCTACCGGTCGCGACATCCCATGAATAAGCGTCACCGACGCATTAGAAAATGCCATGCCGCCCTTCATCGCGGCCATCATCATGGCTTCCCTCGCTTCTCGATTATCGGGCGATGCACAGGCAATGGGCAGCCATTTTACGACAGCTGCGACAACATCTAGCGCCAATGCGTCAGCAAAAGGATTGGCTTTTTTGCTCACAAACGCTTCAAGCGCGTGACACAGTGTGTCGAGACCTGTATCGGCGGTAAGCCTCCGGGGCATACTCAAGGTCAACTCATAGTCAACCAATGCGGCCATTGGCATTAGCCCCATACCGAGGCACAGCATCTTTTCATCCGTGTCTGCGTCGGTAACCACCGAGGCGTTGGTTGCCTCACTACCCGTGCCGGCCGTTGTCGGAATGGCAATAACGGGTAACCCGGAGTCCAAGCGGTTGGGCACTTTATAGTCGCGGAGAGGTCCATCGCGCTCAGCCAAAACTGCCATCGTTTTCGCCGTATCGATCGAGCTGCCGCCGCCGAGGCCAACCAATACGTCCGCACCTGATGTGCGGAGACACTCTAGTCCACTCGCGACGGAATCGGTCGTTGGATCGGGAACACACTGGTCAAATACGGCAACCTCAAACCCTGCAGCCGCGAGCAACTCTTCGACGCGCGTAAGATAACCACAGCTCGCGATAAATGGATCCGTCACAATTAAGGGGCGCCGAAAGCCGAATTCTGTCAGCGTCTCCGCCAATTTATCGATGGCTCCCGCACCCATGTGAATACGTCGGGGCATCAGTATCGCAGCGCTCATAACTTACTCCTTCTTCAGGGAATGCTATCGTATGCTCTATACGGCGAGAGGGGTATCCCTGCGCGTCATCTTGACCATGGAGCAAACAAACACTATGACCGTGATTCGACCTGCAGGCGTCGCCTTACTAATGACCGGCGATGAACTAATGCGCGGCGATACCGTCGACAGCAACTCGGCACACATTGCCCAAGCGCTCACCGAGCGAGGGGTGGTAGTGAGAGAGAAGACGACCGTCGGCGACGATCGTGATTTGCTTTTGGAGACCATCGCACGGCTTGCCAAAGATCACGATGTATTAATTATCAATGGAGGATTAGGACCCACATCGGATGATCTGACCGCCGAGGTGGTTGCGCAACTCGCGAACACGCCGCTTAAGGAGCATCCTGACGCTCGCAGTCATGTTGAAGCTTGGTGTCAGCGGCTCGGGGTCACTCCCAATGAATCGAACTTAAAGCAGGCCAAAGTGCCCTTTGGCGCGGCGCTAATTGATAACCCTACGGGCAGCGCAATGGGCTTTAGCACGGACATTTATCGCTGTCGCGTCATAACAACACCCGGTGTACCGCGGGAACTCAAAGCCATGATGGCGAGCGTGTTGACGCTAACCTCCGAGCGGATCACCACTCAAAACGCGCATACTCGCCGGCTCCAAACATTTGGTATCGGGGAATCAACGATTCAGCAGCTTCTCAATGACAGCGAGCTGCCATGGCCACCCTCAGTCAATCTGGGTTTTCGTGCGGGCATGCCCCAGCTTGAACTCAAACTCACGGTTAATAATGAGGACGATCTCCCTCAACAGCAGCATTGCTTTGAGCAACTTAGCGCCTTATTCGGGGATCATATTCTTGGAGAGGGTGACACTACGCTCGCTTCAGCACTGCAACAAACCCTACGCGCGCAAGGTAAAACAGTAACCGCCGCAGAGTCCTGCACAGGGGGCCTTATCGCCTCAATGATTACGCGCGAACCGGGCTCATCAGCGGTATTCAACGCGGGCTATGTTACCTATGCCAATGCCAGTAAACGTGACACCTTGGGCGTATCCCAAGAAGACTTGGACAAGCATGGTGCCGTCAGCGAACCGGTAGTTCGTCAAATGTTGGCGGGGGCGCTTGAGCGCTCGGGCGCTGACATAGGCATTGCCGTCTCAGGTATCGCGGGGCCGAGCGGGGGTACCGATGACAAACCTGTCGGGACTGTGTGGCTCGCCTGGGGCAGCCAAGATGCGATGCAAAGCCACTGTGTTGTTATCCCCGGCTCTCGAGATCTCTTTCAGAATTTAGTCGCCGCTGCGGGCTTAGACCTCATGCGACGACAGCTTCTGGCGCTACCACCACAACCGCACTATTTCACGCGACGTACTGAATAACCCAAAGCGCCCTCAATAACCAAAAGCGCTGCTGTTATTGCGGGAGCTACGGCTGTAAGCGGGTTGTTTGCCATCTATCGCCGTCAACCACGTACCGAAAACGGTCGTGCAATCGATGTTCGCCGCCCTGCCAAAACTCAACTTCACTGGCGACTAGGCGGTAACCCCCCCAGTGCGGTGGTCGCGGCACATCAGCATTGTCAAAGCGCTCTACAACTTTGTGATAATTGCTCTCCAGCAAGCCGCGACTCGCAATGGGGTTACTTTGGGTCGAGGCCCAAGCGCCTATCTGACTTGCCCTCGGACGGCTCGCAAAATACTCGTCGGACTCTTTCTCGGAAATTTTCTCAACGGTACCAGTGACGGTCACTTGGCGATCGAGTTCGTTCCATGGGAATAACATCGACGCCCTGGAATCTAGCGCCAAGGCGCGCGCCTTGTTACTTTCATAATTAGTGAAGAACACGAACCCACCTTGATTCACCGTCTTCAAGAGCACAATGCGCTGCCAAAGATTCCCCGTAATATCGAGAGTCGCAAGGCATACCGCCGTCGGATCTTTTAGATCAGCATCGATCGCCTGTTGCTGCCATTGGGCAAATAACGCGAAAGGCGTGTCAGTCAGCATGTCGCTGCGCAAGCCACCCAAAACATAGTTGCGACGATAGTCTTCGTAATTCATAGTCAATCCCGTATTAGCTGGCGGCACAAACGCTTACCATAGCAAAAGTGTACAGGCTTCAAACGTGAGTAGCAGCTAGGACTATCCGCGTTTGAGGTGAAATGGTAGCGAAGCGCGTTGCCACTCTTTCATCACTTAAGAGAACGACCATGAACGCATTGAAGTCAAGAGATCACCTTTCTTCCTCCGACTGGGGTCTATCGCTGCGCCGTTGGGGCCTAGCGCTGTGCTTAGGGGCAGGCTTAAGCATAACAGCGCATCAGCAAGCGCAAGCGACTGATAATAGTCAGGCGCCACTCATTGATTTCCGTATGCGATTCGTTCCTGAAATCAGCCAAGGGAACATGGTGGTCGGACCTGAGGAGCTGGCTTCGGAAGCAGGACTTACGATCCTTGAGCAAGGCGGCAACGCTGTTGACGCCGCCGTCGCGACTGGTTTTGCGCTCGCAGTAACACTGCCTCGCGCAGGTAATATAGGCGGCGGCGGATTCATGCTCATCCACCTTGCCAAGGAAGACCGAAATATCTTTATCGATTACCGAGAAACCGCGCCTGCGGCGGCGACGCGCGACATGTTCCTCGATAGTGAGGGTAAGGTTGACAAGAGAAAAGCCTACTTCACCCGTGCATCATCCGGGGTCCCCGGTACGGTTGCCGGCTTAATCCACGCCCTAAACAACTACGGCACGTTGCCTTTGGCTACCGTCATTACCCCTGCCATTCGCTTAGCAGAAGAAGGGTTCCCCATGACCGTGACGCTAAGCGAGACGATCAATGCACGGGCTAATCGCCTGGCCCAAGATCCCGGTGCACGAGACATTTTCTTAGCAAATAAAGACAGCGCATTAGCGCTTGGTACTCAATTCAAACAGCCTGAACTGGCCGAAACGCTAAAGCGCATCCGTGACAGGGGTCGTGATGGTTTCTATAAAGGCAAAACCGCGGAACTCATCGCAAATGATATGGCGACTAACGACGGATTGATTACGCTGGATGATCTTGCCGGCTACCAACCCATTGAGCGCGAACCCGTCACCGGGACGTTCCGCGGCTACGACGTGGTTTCTGCGCCACCACCCTCATCGGGCGGCGTGCACATTATTCAAATGCTCAAACTACTTGAGCCCTATTCGCTCGAGGCAATGGGCCACAACTCAGCGAGCTATTTGCACCGGGTTATCGAAAGCATGAAGCTCGCTTACGCTGACCGCAGTAAGCACTTAGGCGATCCTGATCGTACCCGAGTACCCGTTGCTGAACTCATTGCCGATGACTATGCCGATAACCGACGCAAACTAATCAAAGACGATCGTGCAACGCCCTCCAGCGAGATTAACCCAGGAGACATCCTGACACCTGAAGGCCGAGACACCACGCACTTCAGCGTCGCCGATAAAGCAGGTAACGTAGTCAGTAATACCTACACCCTGAACTTCAGCTTTGGCTCGCATATCGTCGTGCCCGGAACCGGCATTTTGCTCAATAACGAAATGGATGACTTTGCCGCTCGGCCGGGTTTCGCCAATGCCTACGGCCTTGTGCAAGGCGAAGCCAACGCCGTAGCACCGGGTCGACGCCCGCTGTCCTCCATGACACCGACCATTGTGTTCAAAGACGGCGAGCCCACACTTGTCACCGGCAGCCCTGGCGGCTCACTGATTATCACAGCGGTATTGCAGACAATTTTGAACGCAACGGTTTTCGAGATGGATGTTGCATCAGCAACCGCAGCCCCCAGAGTGCATCACCAGTGGCAACCTGATCGGGTGCTGGTTGAACAAGGCGTCAGCCCGGACACCATCAAAATTCTCGAGGCGATGGGCCACAAGATTGAACCTACTAAACGCACCATCGGTCGCGTTAATTCCGTACAGCTCGACGGACCTTGGCGTTACGGTTACGCCGACCTCCGCCGTCCGGGCGGTCATGTGGCCTATTAAAGTCCTGGACCTATTATTTATGACGAGACTAGTACCCTTCACGCGAAAGCTCCACCGCTGGCTGTCTTATGCGGTATTCCTGCAAGTTACCGTTTGGGTGGTGGGAGGCCTTACGTTTGCCGTTATTCCCTTTGACACAATCATAAAGGGGGGAGCGGTCATCGCCAGTCCGCCCACGCCCACGATTATGCCCGCTGAGCTCACGCAACTCGGAATGCAGCTACCGTCCGAAACACCCCTCGATCACTTCGCTGTCCATTCCAGCAGCCAGGGTGCAATCGCTGAAGTTCGTACTATGCAGAGCACAAAGTGGCTGCGACTCGTCGACGGCGAGTTGGTAATACCGCCACTGGCGGAGGATATTACGCGCTTTGCTCTAACCCTTTACCGGGGCGATGCGGCGCTTTTAGGTGCGCGCTATCTCGCCACATCCGAGCGGCGATACCTTGGACTCGTTGACGAGACCTATGGGCAGGGAGACGTTTGGCAGGTCGAGTTCGATGACTCACTCAACACGCGGCTGTATTTCGAGGGTGCGACAGGTCGATATCTGACTGTGAGAAATGACGCGTGGGTTTTTTACGACGCCATGTGGCGCCTGCACATCATGGACTATAGCGACGGCGACGATTTTAACAACACGCTATTACGCGTACTTACCCCGCTTGCTTTACTGTTTGTACTATCCGGCATTTTACTCACTTGGACTGCCGCGAAGCGCGCTGTCCGCAACCGCCGATAACAGCCTGAGATTGGCGTACATATTACGACGATTTGGGCAGCCTCACCTTCATGGTCTGGCGAGCAAGTGCGACCAATTGTCCTGTGCTGTCCCAAAAATCACCGTCCACCTCAATGATGCTGGCGGTAAGGTGTCGCGACTTCATGCGCCCTAACAAGGGCCCCGGCGCAGGGATAGCACGACACTGCACGGTGAGTTCTATTGTCGGTACCCAGCCAAACGGACCAAACAACGTAAAAGGTGTCGGCGGCATAATGTCTGCAAACATCAGTAAATCGACACTGCCCATGGGTGACTGGTCCAGATGCTGCAGGTAGGCGACAAACTCACCCGTCCCCGGTATTTCGCCCCGCTCAAATACCTCATGACCGGTAACCAACCGCGTGTCTACGCGCTCGTGAATTTCAAGTAGCTCGGCGCGGCGCCCAACAAGCGTTTCAAAAGCAGGAGCGGTGGGAGGTTCAGCGCCCATCCACGTTTCGCCCGCGAGCTTGTCGAGATCGGTATAGGCTGCAGTGGCTCTCACCTTTAGCTCGCCATTTTGGTACAGGCTGGCTGAACCGAAGCTTGTACCGCGGCCAAACTTCAGAGGCTCTACTTCAATTTCACAGGGACCCAATGAGCAAGGCGACATGTAGAAAGCATTGATGGAGAGCGGGTCATTGTGTGGCATGGCGGCTTGGAGTGCGCGTCCAATCACCGATAGCACATAACCACCATTAGGCACTGAGCCAATCCGCCAGCCACGGTGCAATTCGGCTTGCCACCGGGTATCGCTAAGCTGAACTACCGC
>DAIRTN010000024.1:0-35009 GCA_036803865.1 Luminiphilus sp. | reverse complement strand
CGAAAGCCAAAACAAACGCTGACCAGTGCGCGTACCAGGCGGGTACGCAGCACTACTTCAGTGCGTGGGCACAGACCGAAACCCACGCCAATCGCATATAAGAGCGCTGAGGGATCATCCGCAGTCACAACAGTCACGGTAAACATCCGCTGGTAAAGCGCTTCACCCAAGACTCTGAACTCGCCCCAAAAATTGGCGTCCTCAGCACCTGGAACCGCTTCGGCAAATAACTCGCGCAAGGTCTCTGTACCCAGTACGGACATCCCGTGCTCGCCTTCCACAGATTCGGGATGAGATAGTGCGATGGCGTAGCACAAGCCAAGACACCAACCGGCCTTGTCGAAGCGATGATGCTCTTGGTCATCATCGACGGGTTCTTTCAGTGCTTCGGCTGCGGCGCACGCCAACGATGACACCATAAGAGTATAGGTTAGCGCTGACAGTGCTTGCGTCTGGCGCTGCTTATCATCACCGGAAAAATGCCGCTCGATTATTGCCCATACATAGGCGCGCAAACGCGTGTAGTTAGGGCCATCGGGGTGGGCAACCTGATCAAACATAGCCATGTAAGCCAGTTTGAAATCGCGGACCGCTTCCTGATGAACCGTCACTGTTTATCCATAGCGAGAGTCGGCGACAAAGGGGTTAGTTTGTCGCTCATGCCCCAAGGTCGAGTTGGGACCGTGGCCAGGAATAAACGTAATGTCATCACCCTCAGCGAATAACTTATCTCGTATGGAGCTTATAAGCTGGTCATGATTGCCCATGGGGAAATCAGTGCGTCCAATCGAGCCTGCAAAAATGACGTCTCCAACCCATGCGACTTTTTGGGGCTCGTAAATAAACACGACGTGCCCGGGCGTATGCCCAGGGCAATGCAAAACTTTCAGAGTAGCTTCACCAACCGTGACCGTGTCGCCCTCATTCAGCCAGCGATCCGGCTCAAAGGCGTCTGCATGAGGGAAGTTCGCCATCTGGCACCATTCAGGGAGTTTATCGATCCAAAAACGATCGCCCTCTTCCGGACCTTCAATAGGTACACCTAGCTGCTTTCGAAGCACGTCACTCGCCGCACAGTGATCCATATGTCCGTGAGTGAGTAGAATTTTCTCAACCGTAGCGCCCATTTTCTCGACCGCCGCCAAGATGCGCTCACCGTCACCACCGGGATCAACAATTGCGGCTTTGCCCGTTGCCTCACACTTAATGATCGAGCAGTTCTGCTGGTAGGCTGTAACGGGTACGATTGTAACGGCAATAGTCATGGCTTTCCTTTTCAAAAGTCAGCGAGTGGTAGTCAGGCAGGTTGTGCCTCTGTTTCAAGATCGTCGTGATCCGCATTAGGGTCGTTATAAATAGCTTCATCGAGCTGCCCTTCACGATAAGCCACGACCGTGGACACCATGGCGTCGCCCGTGACATTCACCGCGGTGCGAATCATGTCCAGCAGCCTGTCAACACCAATGATAAGTGCCACACCTTCGACAGGAAGCCCAGCCTGCTGCAAGACCAGCGACAGCGTTATCAATCCAACACCCGGCACTGCTGCCGTGCCAATAGAGGCCAAGCTCGCTGTGAGAATGACCATCAGCAGCTGGGCAGGACCGAGATCAATGCCATAAACCTGCGCAATAAATACCGTGGCTACGCCTTGCATAATGGCGGTGCCATCCATGTTAATCGTGGCGCCCAATGGCACCGAGAAGCCCGCAACACTTTTTGGCACGCCCAAACGCTTTTCAACAGTACGCAAAGTCACCGGCAAGGTCGCGCCTGACGAGGCGGTGCTGAATGCAAAGGCCCAAACACGCCGCATTTTTGACAGCAAAATTAAGGGGTTTAGACGAGTTGTCACTTTAAGAATCAGGGGATACACCACTAAGGCGTGAAAGATTAGAAGCCCCGACAGAGTGAAAAAATAAGCCGCTAAATTAAATATGGTCTCAAAGCCCATAGTGGCAAACAACCGAACGAGCAGTGCAAAAACACCCCATGGCGCCAGCTCAATCAATAGGCCCACCATCTTCATGACGATGACTTCCATATCTCTAAACCATGAGGCGATGCGCTGACCGGGCTCCCCGGCTCGAGTAATAGCAAAGCCCACCAAAAGCGCAAAAACAATGATTTGTAGCATCTCGCCTTTAACCATTGCAGAGAAGGGATTGGAAGGGAAGATATTGACGATAACATCGGACAGTGGTGGCGCTATTTTAGGAGAATAGGCCATATCAGGCGTCACCGATAAACCATTGCCGGGACCAATGACTGACGCACCAATCAAGCCAAGCGATACTGCAATCGCTGTGGTTAGCAGGTAAAGAAATACCGTTCGACCGGCAATTGCACCCATGCGATTACCGCTGCCCAAAGACGTCATTCCGCAAATGAGTGAGACAAGTACTAGCGGTACCACCAAGAGTTTAAGAGACGCGATAAATATCCGCCCGACCACATGGAAGAAACCATTGATAAACCAATCGTTAATAAACTGTGCCGTGGGATCGGCGGGGTCGATACCCGCTAAAAACCATTCCATCCCAGAGCCTATGGCAACACCCGCAGCCATAGCTAATAAAATACGATTTGTTAAGGACATGGCATCTCTCTTCGCGATTGAACCAAAAGCATGGTTATTGTTGTGTTATTGCTGATCTTCACACGCTTGGGGCAGATAGCCTGAGACAGCAATATCAGCACACGCGTTACACCCCGAGGCATACGTCTTTTCCCCACCCGCGAGCAGTGACGCACACACAGGTCGATACTCCATAGTACACACCATTGGCCGAGGATTTGAACAGTCCACTTGCGCTGCCGCTTTACCGTTGGGAATTGTCGTGGGTGCACTCACAAGACATCCTGAAAGGCCGGCGGCCATTATTGCCATCACTATTTTTTTCATCACACGTTATTCCTCACTGATTTAGCTTTGTACTGGGTGCTTAATCAATTCACCCCGCTGGTAATCACGCAGTGCCACCTCAATCTCCTCGCGGCTGCTCATTACAAATGGCCCATACCCCACGACTGGCTCACCGAGCGGGTGGCCACAAATCACCAACAGCTCAGCGCCATTGGATCCAGCTTGCACACTCAACGTGTCGCCGTCGCTTGTTATTAGTAGCTGCCCTGAGGCAATCATTTGACCGTGATAGTCGAGCTCGCCATTGTAAAGATAAGCAACCCCGCTCATACCTTCGGGCATCGGCAGGCTTATCTGTGCGTTCGGCACAAGCCACAAGTCCACGAGTGATGCCTGGGGCGTGAGCTCCGCCAGCGGCCCACTGACCGTCCTATGATTGATATGCCAATCACCTGCAATAACGCTCGCGCAATAGCTCGCTGTCTCCATTACTGCGAGCTCCGCCATGGGAATATCACGGTAGCGAGGGGGCTGCATCTTCTCGATGGCGGGCAAATTGAACCACAGTTGAAACCCGTGCAAACCCTCAGTGTCTAGCGTGGGCATTTCAGAGTGAATGACGCCACTACCTGCTGACATCCATTGCACACCGCCGCTGCGAATCTCGCCCCGGTTACCCATGCTGTCTTCATGGATAATGCCACCCTCTTTCATGTACGTCAGGGTTTGCATACCCCGATGAGGGTGCGGTGGAAAGCCGCCTTTAAAATCTTGGCGATAGGGCGAGCGCAGCTCGTCGAGCAAAAGCAGTGGATCAGTAAGCGGATCGCCAACAAGCGCGACACGCCTAATGGCTACACCATCACCATCTTGCGTGGCTTGACTCGGACGTAATGCTGTCAAATGACGCTCAGTCACTCAAACAGCGCCATCGTTAACAGATTTCAATAAACTATCGCGGTCAGCCATGAGGGCTTCCTGGCGCTTGCTCATATCTACAGACTCTCCCAAAGGCTGCGCCGCAGCCATCGCCTCGGCGAGCCGGTGACGCGCACTCACCGTCGCTTCGGGTAACAGTTCGGCCATACCCTGCATATCGCTCATCTTTCCCCAACAATTGAGTGCCACATCGCAGCCCGCATTCAAAGCAGCGAGAGCGAGCTCAGGGACGCTACCACGTAATGCTTTCATATCGAGATCATCGCTCATCAATAGTCCGCTGAAGCCAATACGTTCGCGAATAATCGACCGGATAATCGTTTTCGACAGTGTGGCACAATGCTCGGCATCCCAAGCCTCGTACAAGATATGCGCGGTCATCGCCATGGGGGCATCCGCTAGCGCGGTAAACGGTGCTAAATCCAATGCCAACGCAGCGTCGTCCGCGGTCACCCTCGGTAGATCATGATGGCTATCCGCCATCGCTCGACCGTGCCCGGGAATATGCTTGATAACCCCGACTACTCCGGCTCTCGCTAATCCATCTAACGCCGCACGACCCAAGCGGGCAACCGTAGCGGGATCACTGCCAAAGGCTCTATCGCCAATAATATCGTGAGCGCCGGGCTGAGGAATATCTAAGACCGGCGCGCAATCGACAGAAATACCCAGGGCAGCAAGTTCTAAACCCAGGGCTTCGTAGTTGAGTTCTGTGGCACGAATCGCCGCTTGGGGGTCCTGTTCCCAAGCGGTAGCAAAGCACGCTGCGGGCGGGAAGGATGGCCATTCTGGCGCCGTTAAACGCGCGACACGACCACCCTCTTGATCAATTAATATGGGTAAGTTATCGCGACCTAAGGTCTCCCGTAAAGAAGCAGTCAGCGCAGCGACCTGTCGTTTAGATTCAATGTTACGCCCAAACAGGATAAATCCCATGGGCTGGCTGGCGCGGAAGAAATCGCACTCGTTATCTGTCAGTTGCAAGCCCTGCAGACCGAAAATTGCCGGTAACATCCGAACCTCCTTGTGAACGATTAACTGAGCGTGGGACTGCAGGCGTTGCACTTTATTCGGGTAATTGTGCCTCACGCTCTCGGGCGGCGTGCATCCGGTCACGCCCAATAAGCGCAGCGACAATGTCTAAAGGAG
Source organism: Luminiphilus sp. (assembly GCA_036803865.1). Classification (GTDB taxonomy): domain Bacteria; phylum Pseudomonadota; class Gammaproteobacteria; order Pseudomonadales; family Halieaceae; genus Luminiphilus. Next base: position 30,055 of record DAIRTN010000024.1, on the reverse strand, counting down.
AGTCTAGCACCTGCAATGCGCCCAGATCTTCTGGATCTATGTAACCTGCACCGCCTTGGAAATCCATAATCCAGCGCAGTAAATCAGCCCAATACTCGCTGCCCACCAAAACGATAGGACGACGCTCAGTCCGGTTGGTGTTGTACAACACCAAGAGCTCAAAGAGCTCGTCCATGGTGCCAAAGCCACCGGGAAAAATGGCAAAGGCAAAGCTATAACGAGTAAGAAAATATTTCCGTGTTAAAAAATAGCGAAACTCTACCTGATGCGTGAGGTGAGGATTAGCATGCTGCTCCATGGGTAGCTGGATATTAAGCCCCACAGAATCCCCTTTAAGGTCAGCTGCACCTCTATTTGCGGCCCCCATGACGCCGGGACCACCTCCGGTGATCACAGGAATATTAGCCGCAGCCAATAACCTCCCGACCTTATGCGCGGTGATATATTCCCAGCTATCGGGTGCTGAGCGCGCGCTACCAAAAACGCTCACTGCAGGACTAAGGCCATCGAGCACTTTGGCGGCGGCCATTAACTCCGCTTCAATTCGGGCAAAAGTAGCAAAGTCATCAGGTACGAATGACGGTGGAAGTCCCGGAAGATCGCTATCGCTCAAACCACACCTCGCCGAGATAAACTCAGACTGTGAAGGACCAAAAACTGCTTACGTCGCAGTACGCGTAAACAAGTGATATTTCTTCTTACCTAACCGCACCAGCCAAAAACGGCCGTGTACCGCAGCGTTCTTGTGGAAGCAGCTCGCGGGATCGCCATTAAGCGCTGTATCTACCGGCTGCCCGTTAATCAATACAGCGCCTCGACTGAGCGCATCTTTCACCTGTTTACCGGAAGCCGCCATGCCCGCCTCGGTAAGCAACTGCGTCAACGTCTCAGGCATCGCCTCGTGATCGAGCGTACTTGACGGCAAACCATCGAGGGCAAGCTGCTCCAGATCATCAGCTGACAGGGCCGTTGCATCACCGTTGAACAGCGCTTCGGTGATTCGTTGAGCTGCGAGCAGCCCTTCTTCACCGTGAACGAGGCGAGTGACTTCGCGGGCCAATATCGCTTGACCTTCAGGCCTACCGTCTCGAGCTGCATCAGCTTGTTCTATTTGTTCAATATCCGCGACCGATAGGAACGTGAAGTAGCGCAGAAACTTATAAACGTCGGCGTCGGAGGTGTTGAGCCAAAATTGATAAAACGCATAGGGAGAGGTTTTACTGCCGTCTAACCAAATTGTGCCCGACTCAGTTTTACCAAACTTGGTGCCATCTGCCTTGGTGATCAATGGCATCGTCAAACCGAAGACTTGCCCGCCGTGCATGCGGCGCGTGAGATCAATGCCACCCGTTATATTGCCCCACTGATCTGAACCACCAATTTGCAAGCCGCAGTCATGCAATTTGTAGAGCTCGGAGAAATCGAAGGACTGTAAGATCATGTAGGTGAACTCAGTAAAACTGATACCCGAGCCTTCACGCTCAATCCGCTGTTTGACCGACTCCTTCTGAATCATGGCGTTGATTGAGAAATGTTTCCCAATGTCCCGCAAGAACGTGAGCACGTCTAGATTCTGCGTCCAGTCGAGATTATTGACGACCAGTGCAGGGTTCTCGCCCCCAAGATCAATAAAACGACCCACCTGCTGGCGCAGCTTATCGGTCCACCCCGCGACGATATCGGGTGTATTCAACTGTCGCTCTGCCGCTTTGAAGCTAGGGTCGCCAATCAGGCCGGTCGCGCCACCGACTAATGCTAGCGGGCGGTGGCCGGCGTCTTGGAAGCGACGCAGCATGAGTAAAGGCACCAAAGAACCTATGTGTAAACTGTCGGCGGTAGGATCAAAACCGCAATACAAGGTTCGCGAGCCACCATCGAGCCACTCGGCAATTGCATCTTCACCCGCTATCTGAAACACAAGACCGCGGGCACGCAGGTCATCTAAAAGCGCACTACTCGACATATTTGAAAACTTTGTCACGTAAAGGAACCTGCATTATTCCACATTTGGCCGCAATACAGGGGGACGGATGCTGCTAAACTGCACTTTTGCCCAGTACGAATTCGCGTATAGTGGCTTTAAATCAATTGGTTAACGACTGTGAATAAAGCCCTTTCCCACATTTTGCGAAAGTGCCTACCTTTCGGGGAGGCATCTCGAGGTGCCAGCCCCCGCGGTGCGACACCTATTGAACGCGTGCCGGCACGCAGTTTACAGCGCCACCATGTAACGCTCGGCGTTCTTTTGGGGGGCAGCGTGCTGCTGAGCGTGGGATTTCTTCAGTCCTCGGACACGACCGGCCATATTGTCGCCAATGGTAATGACCTCTCAGCAGAAACAAGCCTGCAAGATATTGTTGTCACGGCAACACGTCTGCCTGACGCCCGCGACCTTCTTCCCCAATGGCATGAAGAAACCGTGGGCTCAGGCGACAATTTATCGCTGATCTTTGCTCGCGCGGGCTTCTCAGAGCGCGACGTGTATCAGGTAAGTAGCGCGGACGGTGGGCGCGCACTCCGCAAGATTTTCCCGGGCGAAACCATTGCCTTTTTGAAGGATGAAAGTAACGAATTGGTCAAAGTTAAACACGTCCAATCGCGCTTGAAGTGGACCACCTTTAGCCGCAGCGGCAGCCAATATTCGGCACAAACAGTTGAACGAAGCCCCGAGACTCGCGAACGCAGTGCAACTATGCGCATCGCATCATCGCTGTTTACCGCAGGTCAGCAAGCCGGCCTGTCGAGCCGAGTGATTATGGATTTAGCTGGCGTCTTTGGGGGCGTAGTCGACTTCGCTCTCGATCCACGAGAAGGCGACACCATTGAATTAGTCTATGAAGAGCAATACCTCGACGGTGAGAAATTCGCCGATGGCGACATTATCGCCGCCGCATTTACCAATAAGGGTGAAACCTACGAAGCCTACCGCTACACCGACGCAGCTGGAGATACCAGCTACTACGACGAGCAAGGCGTCAGCATGCGCAAAGCTTTCCTCAAGGCGCCCGTTGATTTCACTCGCGTGAGCTCAAATTTTAACCCCAACCGACTTCATCCCATTTACAAAACCAAGCGCCCTCATCGCGGCACCGATTATGCAGCGCCGCGCGGCACGCCCGTTTATGCCGCCGGGGATGGACGCGTTGTAGAGGCAGGTTACAGTCGAGCCAACGGAAACTATGTATTTATCCAGCACGGCGAAAGCTACAAAACCCATTATCTGCACCTCGATAAACGCCGTGTGAAGAAGGGCGAGCGCGTTCAGCAAGGGGGCGTGATCGGCACCGTAGGCTCAACAGGTGCTGCCACCGGACCCCATTTACACTACGAATTCCTTGTCAATGGTGTCCACCGTAATCCACGGTCGGTTCACAAAATACTTCCAAAAGCCAAGTCGTTGCCGAACACTGAGATGGCGCGCTTTAGTTCCGCCATTAAAGCGCCCGTTCAAGAACTGGCATTGCTTCGGCAACAGACCCGCATAGCCCTCGCCGAGTGACACAGACTCAGTACTACGTCGGCCTCATCTCCGGCACCAGCGTTGATGCTATCGACGCGGTAGTGCTTGGTATTAGCGATGAGCGACTCGACATTGTTGCCCACCACTCCGAACCCTATCCCAGCGCTTTACGAGACGAAATAGTTAGCCTCGCGCAGCCCGGCATGAATGAGATCGATCGGCTGGGCGAGGTTGATCGGGCGATTGCCGATCATTTCGCTAAAGCGGCTTTAGCTGTACTGGCTCACGCGGACTTAGGCATCGGTAATATCAACGCTATTGGCAGCCACGGGCAAACCGTTCGTCACCGCCCCAGCAGTGCCCGCCCTTTCACCTTGCAAATTGGCGATCCCAACCGTATCGCGGAGCTCACCGGCATAACAACTATTGCTGACTTTCGTCGGCGCGATATGGCGGCGGGAGGCCAAGGCGCACCGCTAGTTCCGGCCTTTCACCGCGCCGCATTCGACGTGAGTGGCGGTGCCACAGGGGTAGTCAACATCGGTGGTATCGCCAACGTCACTGTGCTTGGCGATGAGAATTCTGTGCGGGGGTTTGATAGCGGGCCGGGCAATACGCTGATGGATTATTGGATTCATCAATATAATGGCAAGCGCTATGACCCTGATGGCCAATGGGCACGCTCAGGCATCGTCAATGAAACACTTCTCGAACGTTTATTGGATGATCCTTATTTCTCGGCCGCGACACCCAAAAGCACCGGGCCTGAGTACTTCAGTCCCTCTTGGCTGACATCTCATCTGGCTGGTCTCCCACCGTGTGCGCCAGAATCCGTTCAGCGCACACTGCTGGAATTGACTGCACGAACTATCGCAACTGTCCTGGTTGATGAGCCGTTAGCGCACATTGCCGTTTGCGGCGGCGGCGCTCACAACGGCCTACTGATGGAACGGCTGAGTGCTCTAACAGCGCCAACACCGGTGACGACCACCGCTACGTTTGGGATACATCCAGATTGGGTTGAAGCAGCCGCCTTTGCGTGGCTGGCCCATAGAACGCTTAACGGTATGGCGGGCAATGAACCTGCAGCCACGGGCGCCGATGGTTATCGCACACTGGGCGCTATTTATCCCGCCTGAGCCAAGCTCCACTTGTTGTGATCACGAACAATTCAGCTTAGATAGAGAATGAGGCGCCACAGCCACAGGTTGTGACCGCATTAGGGTTATTAACAACGAAGCGCGAACCCTCAAGGCCCTCTGTGTAATCAACTTCAGAACCCACCAGATATTGATAGGACATCGAATCGATGACTGCCGTGACGCCATCTTTTTCAATGACCATGTCATCCTCCGCCGAAGCTTCATCGAAGCTAAACCCGTATTGAAAGCCAGAGCAGCCTCCACCGGTGATGTACACGCGCAGTTTCAGCTCGGGATTGCCCTCGTCATCGACAAGCGCGCGGACTTTCCGCACGGCGTTATCCGACAACCGTATTTCATTGGGGTCAAATGCTTCAACGACACTCATGGGTCACGTTCTCATCTACTAAGGCGCTTAGTGTACCGCAAATACCAGTCTCGCGAGCATAGCCTAGACCGGGATGCGTACGAAATGCACAAACCCAGCGACCGCTTTAAGCGCCGTCACCTACCGCACTGACCTGGGCACGCTCTTCGCGCTTTGCAGCTAGATCATCCGCTTTAGGCGCCACATGCCTCAGACCACCATTGACCTTACAACCTACCGCCATTTCGATGAGGTTGTAATACACGTCACCATCGACTTCAGCTTTCTCCGCAAGAACTAGGCGTCCCGTCACGTGAATATCGCCTGCAACTTTGCCATTGATCACGGCGGAGGGCACACGTATTTCACCTTCGACAGAACCACCTTCAACCACGTGAAGCATGGCCTCTTTACCGGGCTCAACCGAAATCGCCCCGACCACACGCCCCTCAATATCAAGGTTGCTTGAGAACTGAATATCGCCAGTCACAGTGGCCTGCTTGGCTATTAATGTAGTGCCGCCCTGTACCGCGGCCAGCGGCTTATCTCTTAGTCCACGCATAAATTACTCTCTACTCTTCATATTATTAATATTGGTCAGTGTTCGGATCTAGGTCACTGCTAGCTCTTTCACTGCTATCTCTTTCACTGTTAGCACGGTCACTATTAACACGGTCACTGTCAAATAATACCCTTATTTCTTCCCAAGCGAAGCTCGCTTCAATCAGCTGCGACGTGGGTTTCGCCATGGCTAACCGCAACTCAACTCGCTCAGGCTCAAATCCGGGCGGTAAGGCTAACTCGCCCTCTCTGCGCTGAAAATAACGAAAACTTAAATTTAACGTATCCGCGGCGAGCTGTGAATCCAACTCTGACAAGGTATAACGTTTCGGCATGCCCCGCTCTACCCCCACAAAAGTAGCCTGCAGCTCTCCTTTATACACCGTTTTACCCGAGCTGCGCGTTTGGCCTCCTTGCTGCGCCACTAACTGATAACGCCACAGCCCGGGGACACCCAGCGGCCGCAATACAGGCGTTCGTAGAATCACGCCCGCAGACTGCTCCTCTGGCGCCAAAACACTACGGTAAAAAGCGAGCTCACGCTGCAATTCATCAATACCCCCTCGGCTAAGCATCAGTTCGTCACGCAGCTCTGCAATCGTTTGGCCGTCGACCAGCAGGCGCGTTTCGAGCTCAACCAACTGAGCATGCAGACGGTCCGCGCCATCGTCATAAGGTAGTAACGCACTGTCTTGGCTCTCGCGCCCAAGATAAAAAGCGAGCCCCAAACAACCCACAATACAAAGCGCAAGTAATCCCCGCCAAAGGGGCGTATTCGTAAGATACTCACGACGGACAATAGCTTTGCGATGATGCTGTGACACTAGTGCTTAGCTCAAGGCATCAACGCAATAACGTCAAGTCCAGCCGTTTCTGGCAGTCCGAACATCAAGTTCATTGCTTGTACCGCTTGGCCCGCTGCCCCCTTCACCAAATTGTCGATAACTGCTGTAACGACGACCGTATCGCGGCCTTGCGGTACTGTCACTGCAAGCTGGCAGGTATTAGCTCCGCGGACGCTGCGTGTTTCGGGAAACTGGCCTGCGGGGAGAACATCGACAAACGGTTCATTGGCATAACGCGCCTCAAACAATGCCTGCAAATCGACGTCGGTGTCGCGCAATTTAGCAAACAACGTCGAGTGAATACCGCGACTCATTGGCACCAAATGCGGTACGAAGGTCAGTATCGGTGACTCAGTGGTCATATCTGACAACCCTTGCTCTATCTCGGGCAAGTGACGATGGCCGCTAACACCGTAGGCTTTAAAACTCTCACCGGCTTCGGTCAGTAAACTGGGAATTTTCGCTTGCCGCCCAGCGCCACTTGCTCCCGAGGCACTGCTGGCGATGAGCTGGGAAGGATCGATGATCCCCTGCTCAAGTAGGGGCATAAAACCTAGCTGAACCGACGTGGGGTAGCAGCCCGGGCATGCCACTAACTGTGCCGAAATAATCGCATCTCTATTGCGCTCAGGAAGGCCATACACGGCAGTCTGGCAAAGTTCCGGACTTGTGTGCGGCTCGCCATACCAAGCCTCCCAGATTGATACATTGCGCAAACGATAGTCAGCCGAGAGGTCAACAACGCGAACACCTGCTTGCACCAGTGACGGTACGCTTTGCATGGCGACGTTATGCGGCGTTGCAAAAAATACAACATCGCAGCTTTCCAAGTCAGCTTCAGAAGGGTCCGTGAAGGCTAAATCGGTGCGGCCTCGCAGATTAGGAAATAAATCATCAAGGCGTCGGCCAGCCTCACCGCGGGAGGTGATAACCTTCAATTCTACGGATGCATGGCGTAACAGCAGCCGTAACAATTCAACGCCTGTGTAGCCGGTGCCTCCAACTATTCCAACCTTGATCATGCTTTCTCCCAACGTTCTGATATATTTCAAGGGCGAACACTTTCTCATTTTAAGCCGAGGTCGTCATGCTTTGGGTACAAGCCCTTCACGTAATTTTTATGGTCAGTTGGTTTGCTGGGCTTTTTTACCTGCCCCGTATTTTTGTTTACTACGCGCAAGCCGACGATATCAACACTAAAGAAACACTTGCCATCATGGCACGAAAGCTCTTCAAGTTCGTTACGCCCTTTATGATTTTGACCGTTGTATTTGGCGCGTGGCGATTAAGCTACCAACTCGACTACTACCTGTCAGCGGGCTGGATGCAACTGAAATTAGCGGGAGTAGCGTTTCTCATTGCATACCACGTCCAGTGTGGCATCTATATGGGACGTATTAATCGCGGGGAAGATAACAAGACCCATGTATTTTATCGGTTCTTCAATGAAGTACCCGTGCTATTCCTCTTTGCCATTATCATTTTAGTTTACACACGACCTTTTTAGGCAGTGAGAACAAAAACCAAAAAAAACGAGAGCCTCAGGAGACAGTCCGATAATAGGCTTCACTCACACCAAGGGTGCACCGTACGCTGCCACCTGCGATAATCACCCAACTATTCGAACTAGAAGAACAGCCATGACACGATCAGAAGAACTATTCGAGCGCGCCAAACAAAGCATCCCTGGCGGGGTTAACTCACCCGTTCGCGCGTTTAAAGCCGTTGGTGGCACTCCGCGCTTTATGGAGCGCAGCGACGGTGCCTATATCTGGGACGTTGATGGCAATCGCTACATCGATTACGTCTTGTCATGGGGCCCCATGATTATGGGGCATAATCATCCGGAAGTGCGCGAGGCTGTCATCAAAGCGGCGGAAACAGGGTTGAGCTTTGGCTGCCCTACAGAGATCGAATGTGATCTCGCTGAAACTATCTGTCGATACGTTCCCAGTGTTGAGCTACTTCGCATGACCAGCTCGGGCACCGAGGCTACCATGAGCGCCATTCGACTCGCCCGCGGCGCGACGGGTCGCGACAAAATTATTAAGTTTGAAGGCTGTTATCACGGGCACTCAGACTCACTGTTGATCAAGGCGGGCTCAGGCGCGTTGACCTTCGGCGTGCCAAGCTCACCGGGGGTGCCGGAAGTACTGGCGCAACACACCATCACACTGCCCTTTAACGATGCTGGCGCCCTTGAACAAGCGTTTGCCGAGCTCGGCAGCGAGATAGCCTGTGTTATTACCGAGCCTGTGACCGGCAATATGAACTGCATTCTTCCCGAGCCAGGCTTTATGGAAACAATGCGTGCGCTGTGTACTAAAAACGGCAGCATCCTGATATTCGATGAGGTGATGACGGGTTTCCGCTTTGGCACGCAGTGCGCCCAAGGCTGGCTGGGGATACAGCCCGATATTACGTGCTTTGGTAAAGTCATCGGCGGCGGCATGCCCGTCGGAGCGTTTGGTGGCCGGCGAGACATTATGGAACATATCTCGCCCCTCGGCCCTGTTTACCAAGCAGGTACTCTTTCAGGCAATCCCGTTGCTATGGCAGCAGGCCTTACCGCTATGAAGGTGATCGGTCGCGAGGGCTTTTATGATAAGCCCTTCCGCCATACCAATGAGCTTTGCCAGGGTTTGCAAGCCGCAGCAGACAAAGCCGGCGTGCCATTCACAACTAACCATGCAGGGACAATGTTTGGGGGGTTCTTCACAGACGAGGCAAAAGTCATTAACTATCAGCAAGTGATCAGTGCTAACACCGAGGCCTTTAATCGCTTTTTCCATCTGATGTTAAATGCGGGCGTCTATCTCGCTCCCGCCTCATTTGAAGCCGGGTTCATGTCCAGTGCTCACACAGATGAAGACATCGCAGCCACTATCGCAATCGCCGAAACGGCGTTCGCGGCGCTATAAAGGACTCAATCATGACAGGTACAGCTCGCGGACCGTTTCCCAATACTCGAATGCGCAGACTTCGGGCGACACCGTTCGCTCGCGCGTTGGTTTCTGAAAATACCCTAACGACTGCCGATCTTATTTATCCTGTCTTTGTCCTCGAGGGAGAGAATCAGCGCGAGGCCGTACCCTCTATGCCCGGCGTTGAACGTCTATCCATTGATTTATTGTGCGAGCTGGGTGCTGAGGCTGTGGATTTAGGCATACCCATGTTTGCCTTGTTTCCAGTGGTTGGCCAGGAACATAAGTCGCTGCTTGCCGAAGCTGCTTGGGATCCGAATGGGCTTGTGCAGCGCGCAATTAAAGCATTGAAATCAACCTGCCCTGCGCTAGGCGTCATGACCGATGTAGCGCTCGATCCATACACCACGCACGGCCAGGACGGCATCATTGACGATAACGGCTACGTACTGAATGACACGACAACCACTGTTCTGGTAAAGCAAGCTTTGTCCCATGCGGATGCCGGCGCAGATTGTGTTGCCCCTTCGGACATGATGGATGGCCGTATTGGCGCCATCCGCACTGCGCTCGAAGCACAACAACACGTCAACACCCTGATCATGGCGTATTCCGCCAAGTATGCATCAAGTTACTATGGTCCCTTTCGCGATGCCGTTGGTTCGTCAGGCAATTTAAAGGGTGGCGACAAGAAAACGTACCAGCAAGATCCAGCAAACATTGACGAAGCGATTCATGAATGTGCGTTAGATCTTCACGAGGGCGCGGATATGATTATGGTGAAGCCGGGCATGCCTTATCTCGATGTTGTTCGTCGCGTGAAAGATGAACTGAAAGCGCCGACCTTTGCTTATCAAGTGAGCGGCGAGTACGCCATGCATCAGGCAGCGTTTGCCAATGGCTGGCTTGATCGCGATGCGGTAACTCTTGAGTCGCTATTGGCATTTAAGCGCGCCGGCGCGGATGGCATTTTGACGTACTTTGCCATGGACGCAGCACGGCTGCTTAAGCGCTAAAACCCTTATCAGCCAGCGTAATCACCGACATGCGACAACGACTGACCCTCGCCGCAGCACTCATCGCTTTACTTTGTAGCGCGTCGCTCCACGCCCAAAATTCAACTGAACAAGAGTGCAGCTGCCTCTGGCAAGGCAGTTTTTCTGAGGTCGCACCACAAAGTGATTTGACCGTCTTAGGGACTGTCACTCGAATAAAAGGCAATGCAGTAGATCTTCAGCTAGAGCAAACCCTGTTGGGTGAAACGTGGCTGGATAACGTACGAATCTGGATGAAAGCGCGAGATTACTGCCGACCTCCCGCAGAGTCTTTTCCAACAGGCAGCCGCTGGATCATGGCATTGGAAAAAATCGACGCCGTCCCCGACGATGGCTTTAATCCATTAACCCCCAATATTAGTTTCGGGCGCGCGCAAGATTACCTGCTCTCGAGTTGTGGCGGCTATTTCTTAAGCGCGAACGGCAATGCGGTAATAGGTAACTTAGTCCCCTCAATGGCGCGCTGGGATTATGCCCCGAAGATGACGCCAGTCCTCATTAGCTTGATCGACGCCTACTTGAGCGGTCATGCCGACACGCAGGCACTCGCTAGAGCGAGTAAAGCAGATCCAAGAGTGCGCGAGCTCATTTTGGATACACGCAGCTTTTTGCGTGGGCAAGAGGAATACATAGACAATGAACCTAAGGGTAATTAACTAGCGCTGGGTCGCCGCCATTAATTCGTCGAGCATCATCAGCGACAGCCCCCAAATTTGATCCCCCTGATAGATATAGGAATCAGATTCCACCGCCTCACCGCGCCATTCCCACTTGAGGGGCACCCTATTGCCCTGATCTAAAAGGAAGTCTAGGGGCACCCAAATTACGCCATCGACTTCATAATTAGGTGTCATTATGGGAATGTCATTCAGCGTGAAAACAAAAGGCGTGACCAACATCTCCGGTCTATCGGGACGCCAGCCGGTGTTAACCTCGCCAAGCTCGCACACCAGCTCACCGTGCTCTTTTAAATCGAAGCCCAGCTCTTCCCGAGTCTCACGAATCGCACAATCAAGCTCGTTATGGTCGGACGGATCACGACGCCCTCCCGGAAACCCCATGTGGCCTGACCATGGATCACCGGCACGTTTTGCGCGTCGAATCATTAAGATGCATATCTCGTCGCCGACTGTCGCCATTGGAATGGCAACGGCTGCCTTCTTTTTAACAGGCCCAAAACCACCGGCAGGTTTAGCGTGGCGTTTCAGACGTTTGATGAGCTGTGGCAAAGCAAAAGGCATGATTCTTCCCGGCAGTCGTTAGTTACCCCTCACCCCTATTGTCGCGTGAACTGATAAGAAAGCACGTAAATAGATGCAGGCATTACAATGGGTAGTCTACAACGGACAACGACTGACGTGTATGAGTAACGCCCATGACTAATATCCACCCGCTACTGCACCGCGCCGATGAGTCCGATCGCGAGCGGCTTATCGAATTGATCAACGAGTTTTGCGTCATTGACGCGCACAGCTTTGACCTCGAACGCGTCGGTCACTCGCTAACCCCGCTTTTACACAATGATGACTATGGCTGCGTTTATATTGTCGAGCCGTCTGCAGGCTACGTTGTGCTGACCTGGGGTTACAGCCTCGAATCCGGTGGCCGTGAGGCACTGATCGATGAGATTTATCTTCGCCGTCGCGGTGAGGGACTTGGGGCCCAAGTAATGGCACAGATCATTGACGATGTCCGCGCGCGTGGTTGCCAAGTGATGTTTCTCGAAACCGAGCGAGGGAACACGCGAGCCCGAGCTTTCTACCGCCGCGCGGGATTTGCCGAGGACGACTCAATCTGGATGTCACTGCAGCTCTAACTGATGCACTCTTTTTTAGACCGGGCCTAGTGCTCGCGACCGCGCTGAGGTGCCACACAAAATACCCCGTGAAAGGGGCGTGGTGAATAGTGGCGTTACTGCGCCGCTCCCACCTCAATGCAAGCCCGCCAAAATGCCAATTATCGGAAGTATTTTCTGCCCTAAGAGGCCGCTTTTGATGGACGGCTTCCGGTATGATGTGGGGCAAGACATTGCGACCGGCGCATCAGGGCATGTCGGGTATCGCTTTTGGGACGACAGCAGTACACCCACTTTAGAAACACCACTTGGGAAAGGCTACTTGAACATCGCCCGTAGGGTTCTATAGTGAGCGTGAAAATCATCAATTATGAAGCCTCAAGATTTGTTAGCAGAAGGATTTTAACGTGAAGAAATATGCCGCCTATGCCATTGGCGCCGCCCTGGTAGATACCGAGATCAAAGTCACCGATCAAGAGCTTGCCTCTATGGGCGTCGAAAAAGGCATGATGACCTTGGTTGATGAAGCGCGGCAAGCCGAGCTGCTCAGCAACCTTTCCGATCACTTAATCCAAGCGAGCCATGCATCAGGTGGAAGTGCTGGTAACAGTATGATCGGGACAGCACTTTTCGGCGCACCTACCTTTATGAGCTGTAAAGTGGCAGCCGACGGCGACGGCGATATCTATCTACACGACCTTGAAACATCTGGAGTCGCGCATAGCCTGAGCGATAAGCGCGGAGAAGGCACCACAGGTAAGTGCATTGTGCTGATCTCACCTGACGCTGAACGAAGTCTGAATACCTATTTAGGCGTATCGGAAACACTCTCCACCGCCGAAGTCGATGAAACCGCCATTAGTGAATCCGAGTGGGTTTATTTGGAGGGCTATTTAGTGACCTCCCCCACAGGCCATGCCGCTGCCGTTAGAACCCGTGAGCTCGCTGAGCAGTACGGTGTAAAAACCGCCGTCAGTTTCTCTGATCCTGGCATGGTGCAATTTTTTAGAGACAACATGGCCGAAATGATCGGCAAGAGCGTTGACCTGGCATTCTGTAATGAAGCGGAAGCCCTAGAATGGGGTAAGACAGACTCACTGAGCGAGGCCTGTAAAGCTATCGGTGCAATTGCTCGAACCTATGTCGTCACCCTCGGTGCCAAAGGCGCCCTTGTTTTTGACGGCACTGAACACGTGACCGTTCCCGCCCACGCCGTCGATGCAGTAAATACCAATGGTGCAGGTGATATGTTTGCGGGAGCTTTCCTGTATGGCTTGGCTCGTGGCGAGAGCTACGCTCGTTCGGCGGAGTTTGCTGTCCGTGCTGCGGGTGAAGTGGTGAAATACTTTGGACCGCGCCTGCAGCCTGAGGGCTATCATGCGCTGCGAGACGAATTTTTTGGTGAGTAGCCGTTCACTCTACGGCCAAACTCATTCTGTAAGTAACGAGGTAGAAACTGATGAATCACAATGACGTTAAACCTGCGATAAAACCCGATCCGCTGTATCAGATGCTTCGCCAGGAAGATGTCGATGCGTTCAATAGCAATCGCGATACGCTTGACACGTCTCATTTGAAAAGTGGCGACTACCGCGGTCGAGATTTGCGCAAGCTAAACGCTCGAGGCCTAGACTTTAGCAATGCCTATTTCCGAAATACCGACCTGTCCGGCATCGATTTCCGCGAGACAAATTTAGAAGGTGCGAGTTTGCTGGACGCGAAAATATCTGGCGTTTATTTTCCAGACGAGCTAAGTCCCGAAGAAATTCGTTTATCGCTGCAAACAGGTACTCGCCTTCGATACAAGCGCTCGTGAGACATACTAGCGATGCTTAACACACTTATTACGCTGCTTAAGCTACCGAGAACGAGCGCATTACTGTTAGCGTTTGTACCACTGCTCGCGGTCGCTCAAATTGACTTAAGCGCGTTCCGCTCAGCGGCACCTGAGTTTCTGCCTGTCGAGGAAGCGTATCAGCTTGAAGTAGAACAGTCTGATCCTCAGACACTGCGATTGTATTGGCAGATCACCGAAGGCTATTACCTTTATCAGCATCAGTTCAAAGTAACGCTTGAAGACAGTAGTGGCGCCATCGGCACCGCATTCAAATTTCCGCAAGCAAAGCAAAAAGTTGATGAATTCTTCGGGGACGTGCAGGTTTACTACCAAAGCGCCGACCTAAGCCTTACCACCGAACGCATGTTTGGTACTGCTAAGCTCGCCGTTACATCCCAAGGCTGCGCCGATGCGGGACTCTGCTATCCGCCGAATACTGAAATCTTCACCATCGATGGTGCAACAGGCCTAATTACTCTTGGCGAGCCAACGTCACTGACTGCTGCCTCCGCACAAAAAGACGGCCTACTCGATCCGAATACTGCGACGGTAACTGAGTCAGCGCAGGCCGAAGAACCTCTTGGAACCACATTACTAAGCGCGCTGCTGTTTGCATTTCTAGGTGGCATGATTTTGAATACCATGCCCTGCGTATTTCCAATTTTATCGCTCAAAGTATTGAGTTTTGCTACCGGCGATCCGGCCAAGCATCATCGTCATACGTGGTGGTATTTAGTCGGCGTGGTCGTCAGCTTTGTGTCTATCGCGGGCGCATTGATCGCACTACAAAATGCCGGCCAACTGATCGGCTGGGGTTTTCAGCTACAGTCGCCAGGATTCGTGATTGGCCTCGCTTACTTGTTCACAGCTATGGGTCTATCTTTGTCAGGCGTAGTGCACTTTGGTTCAGGCCTTATGAACCTCGGAGGCACGCTCGCAGGGCAGGGAGGCAACAAAGGGAGCTTCTTCACCGGCGTTCTTGCCGTTCTAGTCGCAAGCCCCTGCACCGCGCCTTTCATGGGGTCGGCCTTGGGTTTTGCATTGACCCAACCTGCAGTGATTGCACTCAGTGTCTTTGTTGCACTCGGTGCAGGCATGGCTGCACCCATGGTACTCCTCAGCTACAGCAGAACGGCTCGCCAACTACTGCCAAAACCCGGCCAATGGATGGAGACGCTTAAGGAACTCCTGGCGTTCCCGCTGTATGCGACCGCAGTGTGGTTGCTTTGGGTTGCCGGTAAACAAGCGGGCATTGACACTATGGCCTCCGCACTGGGTGGCCTGATTTTCTTGGCGCTCGGGCTTTATCTCTATCGCGGCAGTCTGACGCGACGCGTCATCGCGATCGCATTTATCGGTATCGCACTCGCCATGGCGGGCTACCGCGGACCTACAACGAACAGTGGATCTATTGCTACGCGTCATGAAGGCACGGTCAACTGGTCGACAGACGCGCTTACTAAGCTGCGCACAGAGGGAATACCGGTATTTGTGGATGTAACGGCAGACTGGTGCATTACCTGTCTTGCGAACGAAAAAGCCGTACTGTTCACTGATCGGGCAAGAGCAGCGTTTGACGACAGCGGCGTTACCTACATGGTGGCAGACTGGACCAACTACGACGACGATATTGGCGCGTTTGTTAAAAGCCACGGTCGAAATGGCATTCCGCTTTACGTAATGTATCCCGCCGACCCCAGCAAAAAACCTTTCTTGCTACCGCAGTTGTTGACCCCCAATATTCTTGAGGACGCTTTAACACGGGCAAGCGCCAGCAGCGCACTAGGCCGTTGATGTTGTCCTACTCACCGACAGAAACCACTTTGACAAGAACCACTATCACAACCACCGCTATGACAGGAACCGCTATGCCAAGAGTCAGTATGAATAACCGCAATATCTTGCCCTCTTACTTAACGCGCTTTGTTGCATCCGCCCTACTATTGGCAGCGGCGACAGCCAAGGCTGATATCAATTGGGAAAACGTTTGGGTTCGCGCGATGCCTCCCACCCAAACCATGACGGCGGCCTACGGCGTTATTACAAACGGCGGCACAGATACGGTCATAATCAATGGCGGCAGTGCAGACTTCGCCAAGCGGGTCGAGCTGCATAAAAGCATTCAGGAGGGCGATTCAGTGCGCATGGTCCCAATGGGAGCCGTGGAACTAGCGCCGGGTGAAAGCCTGAAGCTCATGCCTGGCGGTGCCCACATAATGTTAATGGGCATTAGCGACATGCCCAAGGCAGAGAGCACCGTATCGCTTTGCCTAACTACTCAAGAAGGCTCCAACTGCGCCACGGCACAAGTATTGCGTAAGGGCCCTCAAAGCGATCATGATGCTCACCATCTCCACATGAATCACTGATTAAACGCGCACTGCTAGGAGTCACGGATGTCACCGGTTAACAGCATTAAAAAGTTCTTTAACCAGCTCAAAGATACCCTGCTGCTTAACGGCCTGAGTACCGGTGATTCAAACCTTGGCCCGTGGATTGGCGGACTACTCGGCGCTTACGTTGTTATCGCGACAGGGCTTGGATTTTATTGGAGCAATATTCCAGACGCGTTCGATGTCAGAGCCAATGCGGCTAACTATGCGTTGAAAAATAACCAAGAGATAGTAACGGGTACGACCACAACAGCCGCCCTACTTGAGGTGATTGATACGCTTCTCGACAAGCCAGGCGGCTATATCCACAACGACATCACGCCACCCGGGGTTTTTCTCGACAATATGGCAAACTGGGAATACGGTGTGCTCATTCAATCACGTGATTTAGCACGTGCACTGCGAGAGGTTTTAAGCCGATCACAGAGTCAATCTAAGGAAGACGTCGATCTCACCCTTGCAGAGCCACGCATCAACTTTCAATCTGATAGTTGGGCGCTACCGGCATCGGAAAGCGAATACGCAGACTCACGACGCTATCTCGACGCCTATTTAAAGCGCTTGCCACTGCGCAGCCAAGACGGCTCGCAATTTTATGCCCGTGCGGACAACCTGCGGTTTTGGTTAAGCATGGTCGAAAAACGTTTAGGGAGTCTTTCTCAGCGATTATCGGCAAGTGTTGGCCAGCGTCGATTGAATACCGATTTGGCTGGAGACACCGCGGCGTCGAGCTCAACGTCTGAGCCTCGAGAAAGAGAAATCCGCACGCCTTTTTTTGAAGTCGACGACGTCTTCTATGAAAGCAGAGGGGCAGCTTGGGCGCTCATTCAATTTCTCAAAGCCGCTGAAATCGACTTTGCTGACGTACTCGATAAGAAAAATGCCCGTGTAAGCCTGCAGCAAATTATTCGCGAACTCGAGGCAACCCAAGCTACGGTATGGAGTCCGGTGATTCTGAACGGATCGGGCTTTGGGCTATTTGCAAATCATTCGTTAGTTATGGCGAGCTATGTATCGAGAGCAAATGCAGCGCTGATTGATCTTCGCGAATTACTGTCGCAAGGTTAAAGTCGATTTCCCGCCAATAGCACCCAGCCCTCAAGGTCATTGGCCACTTCGAGGGCAACGTGTGGTCGGTAGATCGCCATCAGGTCTTTAGCTTGCTCAGCCAGTAAACCCGCCATTATCAAGCGACCACCCGGCTTTAACAGCGCGATCAGCTGTGGGGCTAACTGTGCCAATGGCCCTGCCAAAATGTTGGCAACCACGACATCCGCGCTTCCCGCCCACTGGCCAATCGCCTCACTATCGGGCATCACAACCTCCAACTGACCGGCAGCAATACCATTGCGCTCGGCATTTTGATGACTCGCTATGATCGCTTGAGGGTCATTATCAATCGCGATAGCACTGTGTGCCCCAAGCTTTAAACCAGCAATGGCCAAAATACCCGTGCCGCAGCCGTAGTCAACGAGCCGCGCGCCATCGGCTATTGCACAATCTAATTCACCGAGACACATCGCCGTAGTTGGATGAGTGCCCGTACCGAATGCCAATCCTGGATCGAGCATGACGTTAACCGCGCCCGTTACAGGTGGGTCTATCCAGCTAGGGCAAATCCACAGTCGAGGACCCATCTGCATAGGATGAAAGTTGTCCATCCAGGCGCGCTCCCAGTCCTGATCGGGGATATGCACTGGCGCGCAAACAGGAGCAACAAGCCACTCTGTGGGAATAGCTCTTGCGATCGGGTCAAGGTCGAGGCCTTCCACAAATAACGCCACCACCTTAACGTTCTGCCAAAGTGGTGTCTCACCTACGCCAGGCTCTAGCAGTGGCTCATCCGCGTTGTCCTCAAGAGTGACAGCTACCGCACCTTGCTCAAAGAACCAGTCTTCTAACGCCTCAACCTGATCCTTGACGGTCTCGACTTTTAGTTCCTGCCATCCGGGCTGACTCAACGCTCATGTTCCAGCTTGCTTTCGAGGTAGTGAATGCTCACTCCTCCAGCGACAAACGAGGGGTCCACGACTAACTCACGATGCAGCGCCGCGTTGGTCCGGATGCCCTCAACTACCAGCTCGTCGAGCGCTTGCGCCATCTTGGCAAGAGCTGCCTCACGGGTATCAGCGTGGGTAATCAGCTTGCCGATCATGCTGTCGTAATGAGGTGGAACCGTATAGCCGCTGTAAACATGTGAATCAACGCGCACCCCAT
This sequence comes from Luminiphilus sp., assembly GCA_036803865.1. Lineage (GTDB taxonomy): Bacteria > Pseudomonadota > Gammaproteobacteria > Pseudomonadales > Halieaceae > Luminiphilus. The sequence continues at coordinate 11,459 of DAIRTN010000024.1, read as the reverse complement.
TTCCACCAGGAGCATGGAAAGTATTGATCCTTCCCGGCGATGGCATAAAGGTCCGTGGGTCCTCCGCATTGATTCGGCATTCAATGGAATGACCACGTAACTGTATATCGGCCTGAGTGAAAGACAGCTTCTCACCCGAAGCGATCAGCAGTTGCTCTCGAACAATATCAATTCCTGTGATCATTTCGGTGACGCAGTGTTCAACCTGAACACGTGTGTTCATCTCGATAAAGTAAAAGCCGCCGTCCTCATAAAGAAATTCAAAAGTGCCCGCACCGCGATAGCCCATCTCAATACACGCGCGCACACAGGCCTCACCAATATCGTTGCGCGCTTTGTCATCGATACCTGGAGCCGGTGCTTCCTCAATCACTTTTTGATGTCGACGCTGTAATGAACAATCGCGATCACCTAGATGCACAGCATTACCCTGTCCGTCGGCGATAATTTGAACTTCTACGTGTCGAGGTCGCTGCAGATACTTTTCGATATACACAACCGGCGAACCGAATGCTGCCTGCGCCTCTGACTGTGTAACGGCAATAGAGCTAAGCAGCACTTCTTCGTTGTGTACCACACGCATACCGCGGCCACCGCCGCCCGCCGCCGCTTTAACAATGACGGGGTAACCAATTTCACGAGCCACGCGCAGTACTTCATCGGGATCATCAGGGATCGCACCTTCAGTGCCGGGCACGGTGGGAACACCGGTTTTATTCATAGCCTGCTTCGCAGAAACTTTATCGCCCATTAGACGAATCGTTTCACCGCGAGGACCGATAAACTTAAAGCCGCTGTTTTCGACTTGGTCTGCAAAATCAGCATTTTCAGATAGGAAACCATAGCCGGGGTGAATTGCGTCGGCGTTGGTGAGCTCTGCAGCGCTGATAATTGCGGGGATATTTAGGTAACTGAGCGCGGAAGGTGCGGGCCCAATACAAACCGCCTGATCGGCTAGCCGCACGTGCTTCAACTCTCGATCAGCGGTTGAATGAACAGCAATAGTCTCAATACCGAGCTCTTTACAGGCCCTAAGTACCCGCAGGGCAATCTCGCCTCGGTTAGCAATCAATACTCTTTCAAGCATGGGGTGTTCCTCTTTGGCAGGGGACGCGAATCCCCCGCGCGTCAAACGATAGTGATCAGGGGCTGGTCAAATTCAACGGGGTCCCCATTCTCGACGTGAATCGCCGTTACAGTTCCCGCGCGATCAGCTTCAATCTGATTCATCATTTTCATCGCTTCAACAATACAGAGAACGTCGCCTACGCGCACAGTTTGACCGACCTCAACAAACGAGGCGGCGTCAGGGCCCGGCGAACGATAAAAAGTACCGACCATGGGCGAGAGCACAGCGTTAGCATCGGAAACGGGGGCTGCAGCAGGCTCGGCTGCAGGCGCCGCAGCAACTGCCACTGCGGGCGCTGGCGCCATAGGCGGTGGTGCATAGGCCATAGGGGCCTGCATCACGGCAGCACCACTATTGCGGCTAATCCGCACAGAATCCTCGCCTTCTTTGATCTCGATCTCGTCGATATTCGACTCTTCGAGTAACTCAATTAACTTTTTAACTTTACGGATATCCATAGCTTCTTCCTCGTTCGGAGCGCTGTTAAGAGTCGATATGTTTCAACGCGGCAGCGAGTGCGCAATCGTAGCCAAAACTCTTTAGGCCACAGATAACGGCGACGGCAACGTCAGAAAAATAACTGTGATGGCGAAAGGATTCACGGGCATGCACATTGGATAAATGCACTTCAATAAAGGGAATAGCCACACCGAGTAGAGCATCGCGAAGCGCGACACTGGTGTGCGTAAATGCAGCGGGGTTAATAATGATAAACCGCGTGCCGACCGCTGTAGCTGCGTGAATCGCCTCGATGAGCTCACTCTCTGCATTACTTTGTACGCACGTGAGTGTTACGTTAGCTCGTTCCGCCTCTTTAAGTAGTCGGTCGTTAATATCGTCGAGGGATTCGCGGCCATATACCTCGGGCTCGCGCGTCCCGAGCAAATTTAAATTAGGCCCATGTAATACAAGAATGTCGGACATCGTGCTCCCTTTTTCAGCGAACCTGTCGGCATCAATCACCTTTGGAGCACGAGTGTGCAATATTCAATCTCAGCTGTCGAACATTTTGGCATTATTATCAAAAATAGGAGATTACGCCCAAAGTCTGCTGTTTCGCCGACGTTTACGACAATTTAGACGAAAAGTGTGAAATTGAACAAAAAATAGCCACAAACCTTCAGTCGCTTCGCCGACGCGTGTAGAATCAACGTCCTTTTCAAGCACCTTACTTTCAGCACCTTAATGACTGTGACGACAAGCACCCATACACTGCAAATCGGACATCACACGATCCCCAACAGGGTCGTGGTAGCGCCCATGGCTGGCGTTACCGATTTACCGCTGCGAGAACTCTGTGTCGCTCTGGGTGCCGGCATGGCAGTGGGCGAAATGTTGACGGCAGATTTAACCCTGAAAGATTCCAGAAAGAGCCACTTCAGGCGTCAGAGCAGCGATAAGGCGGGCATTCGGTCTGTCCAAATTGTTGGCAGCGACCCGGTTCAACTCGCTCAGGCGGCGCGCTTCAACGCCGACGAGGGTGCCGACATCATCGACATCAATATGGGCTGCCCCGCCAAAAAAGTGTGCAAAAAAGCGGCAGGATCAGCGCTTCTTGCTGACGAGGGACTGGTGGAACGCATACTTAATGCCGTGGTTAATGCAGTGAACGTACCTGTGACACTGAAAATCCGCACCGGCGTGAGTCGCGAAGAGCGCAACGGTGTCATGATTGCACGTATCGCGGAACAAGCCGGCATTCAAATGCTTGCCGTGCATGGCAGAACCCGCGCTGATCGCTTTAAAGGGCAAGCCGAGTACGACACTATCGCTGCCATTGCTAACGCAGTGTCCATACCCGTATTGGCGAATGGTGATATTACTTGTGCTGACAAAGCGCGTGAAGTCATGCAATACACGGGCGCCGCCGGCGTCATGATCGGTCGCGCGGCCCAAGGTAAGCCATGGCTGCCAGGCATGATTGCACGCGCATTGACCGATCAGCCAGTAGATCACCCTGCACCCAGCGAGCAATGTGCCATTATTCGACACCATCTCTCGGCCTTGCACGAATTCTACGGCGACTTCTTAGGCGTGCGCATAGCGCGTAAGCACATTGGCTGGTTTGTCGATGGGCTGAACGAGGACCCCCTCATTAACACCCGATTAGCAACATGGCCCATCTGGACGAGCTGGAAATCGGCGTTCAATCGATTAGAGACCGCTCAAGAGCAAGTTTTTGCGTTTGATTATTTAGCGGCGCAACTGGGCGATTACACGGCACAGGTCATGACCCCATCAACCGCATCCACCAACCTCAAACCGCGTATCGCAGCATGAAAAACACCACACAAAAACCGCATAACACGCCAATCACTGCCGACACCTCAACACCACCGCAGCCTTTGCGAGAGAGTGCGCATCATTCAATTAGCTATTATTTAGCGGAACTCGACGGCGAAAGCTGCAGTGAGCTCTACGACATGGTTATTTCTCAAGTCGAGCAACCGCTACTCGCTGCAATCATGAACTACACCCAAGGAAATCAAAGTAAGGCGTCCGCTATGCTCGGCTTGAATCGCGGTACGTTGCGCAAGAAATTACGCCAATACGGTCTGTTAGATCTACCGGGCGCCTAATTCAACCGGCATAACACGCTTTTCACTTCCCACTCAGTCGCGACATCACACAGGAAATCGTTTAATGAATGACACCGCCCTCGCCCCCGTTCGCCGTGCGCTAATCAGTGTTTCGGATAAAACTGGCGTCACTGAATTTGCCCAGGCTCTTGCCGCTCGCGGGGTGGAAATTTTATCGACGGGCGGGACCTGTCGCATGCTCCGAGAAGCAGGCATAGCGGTCACGGAAGTATCTGATTACACCGGGTTCCCAGAAATGATGGATGGACGTGTCAAAACGCTACATCCAAAGATCCATGGGGGCGTGTTAGGCCGTCGAGGCACAGACGATTCTGTGATGGAAGAGCATGGCATTGCACCCATTGATATGGTCGTCGTGAATCTATATCCCTTTGAAGCAACCGTAGCGCGCCCCGATTGCAGTCTCGAAGATGCCGTTGAGAATATCGATATTGGCGGCCCTACCATGGTGCGGGCGGCAGCGAAGAACCACAAAGACGTGGCCATTGTTGTTGATGCCGGGGATTACAGTTGCCTGATAGAGGAAATGGACGCCAATAACGGCCACACTCGATTCACGACGCGATTTGATTTAGCCATCAAGGCCTATGAGCATACAGCGGCCTACGACGGGGCCATTGCAAATTACTTTGGCCGTCTTGTAGGCAGCGGCAGCGACGACTTCCCGCGCACTTTCAATCTTCAGCTCCACAAAGCTCAAGAAATGCGTTATGGCGAAAACCCCCACCAAAAGGCCGCTTTTTATAAAGAAGCGAATCCTAAAGAAGTGGGCATCTCCACTGCCGTACAGCTTCAAGGTAAAGAGCTCTCCTACAACAACGTCGCCGATACCGACGCCGCTCTAGAATGTGTGAAGAACTTTGACGAGCCGGCCTGCGTAATCGTCAAACATGCTAATCCGTGCGGCGTTGCTGTTGCCAAGGATTTGGGCGAGGCCTACCAGCTGGCCTTTGATACCGATCCTGAATCTGCCTTTGGCGGCATCATTGCCTTTAACCGAGAGCTCGATGGCCCAACAGCAAAAACTATCGTCGATAAGCAGTTCGTTGAAGTCATTATTGCGCCTGAGATTTCAGACGAGGCAATCGCCGCGGTCGCTGAGAAAAAGAACGTGCGCTTGTTACGCACAGGCAACTGGTCAGACGCAGCTCGCTCTCTGGACTTTAAACGTGTGAATGGCGGACTACTCGTTCAAGATCGTGACGATGGGATGATTGCTCGTGAAGATCTTACCGTTGTCACCGAACGCCAACCCACCGAACAGGAGTGGCGTGACCTGCTGTTCGCATGGAAAGTTGCCAAATTCGTCAAATCGAACGCCATTATTTACGCGGCAAACAGTCGAACAATTGGTGTCGGGGCGGGTCAAATGTCACGCGTAAATTCAGCGCGCATTGCGGCGATTAAGGCGGAGCATGCGAATCTGCAAGTCGAGGGCGCCGTCATGGCGTCGGACGCCTTTTTCCCTTTCCGCGACGGTATTGAGAATGCCGCAGAGCGCGGTATTGCGGCCGTCATTCAGCCGGGCGGCTCAATTCGCGATGACGAGGTGATCGCGGCAGCCAATGAAGCAGGAATGGCGATGGTATTTACGGGTATGCGCCACTTCCGCCACTAATCGCGCCCTACGTCGAAGGAGTTATTAATGAATGTTTTAGTTGTAGGTAGCGGCGGTAGAGAGCACGCCTTGGCATGGAAGCTCTCACAGTCGCAGAACGTGCAAACGGTCTATGTAGCACCCGGTAATGCGGGAACTTTGCATGAGCCAGGACTTGAGAATGTCGATATTGATGTCATGGATTTTCCCGCACTTGCAAACTTCGCGGCGCAAAATGACTGTCAATTGACGATGATTGGGCCAGAAGCGCCCCTAGTGGAAGGTGTCGTCGATTACTTTCAAAGCCGTAACTTAGCGTGCTTTGGTCCAAGCAAAGCAGCTGCGCAGCTTGAGGGCTCTAAAGCCTTTACTAAAGACTTTCTAAAGCGGCACGACATTCCTACGGGTTATTACGCTACCTTCACCGATACTGATGACGCGCTAGCCTATGTCCGTGAACACGGCGCTCCCATCGTGATCAAGGCCGATGGTCTTGCCGCAGGTAAAGGTGTCATTGTTGCTGAGACACTTGAACAGGCAGAGGCGGCAATTGTCGACATGCTCTCCGACAATGCTTTTGGTGAAGCTGGTTGTCGCGTCGTGGTTGAAGAGTTTCTGCCCGGCGAAGAGGCAAGTTTTATTGTCATAGCAGATGGCACCCACACCTTACCCATGGCGACGAGCCAAGATCATAAACGCGTAGGCGAGCGCGACACTGGACCTAATACCGGCGGGATGGGTGCCTACTCACCAGCGCCTGTCGTGACCGACCTCGTTTACGAACGAGTGATGGAACGCATTATCGAGCCGACTATTGCGGGCATGACTAAAGACGGCATGCCTTACACCGGCTTTCTCTATGCAGGCCTAATGATTGACACCGACGGTAACCCCCGCGTTATTGAATTTAACTGTCGCTTTGGTGATCCTGAAACCCAGCCCATTATGATGCGCCTCAAAAGCGACCTCGGTGATTTGTGCTCTGCTGCCATCGGTGGCGCATTAAACGACGCGAGTGTTGAATGGGATCCGCGCCCAGCGCTGGGTGTTGTATTGGCTGCTGGAGGGTATCCGGGCAATTACGACAAAGGTCATGCCATTCATGGACTGCTTACCGACCAGCCAAAGCACACGAAGATTTTTCACGCCGGCACCGCTCAAAAAGACGACCAAGTAGTCACCAGTGGTGGGCGTGTTTTGTGTGTTACCGCGCTAGGTGACACTATCCAGGATGCTCGCGAAAACGCCTATAATGGCGTTGATACCATTCAATGGCAGGACATGCTCTATCGCCGCGACATTGGTTGGCGTGCAATTGATCGTTGAATACACCGCAAAGCGAGGGGGCAATATGACATCGCGAGATTTAACAGCGCTTGACCGTCTGCTTATCGAAGCGGATTCCGTGCTGCGTACCCTCTCTCGTCGAGGTGCTTCTGCGGCGCGCCCATCGCCTGCTGAAGGGCATAGCGAGGCCCAGCTGAGCGACAAACAACGAAAGCACGCCGCAAGACTCATGCGTGTGAATCACACCGGAGAGGTTTGCGCCCAAGCCCTTTATCAAGGTCAGGCGCTCACCGCCCAAAGTGCAGGCACACGAGAGGAGATGGAAGACGCCGCGCAGGAAGAGATCGATCATCTCGTCTGGTGCGAGCAACGTCTAGAGGAGCTAGGTGCAAGACCAAGCGCCTTAAACCCTCTGTGGTATGGCATATCGCTAGCGCTAGGCGCCACAGCCGGGGCAATCAGTGACAAAGTTAGCCTAGGATTTGTCCACGCTACGGAAGAGCGCGTTGCCAGTCATTTACGCGACCACCTCAAAAGCCTGCCTGCTGATGATCGGAAATCACAGTTGATCCTGCAGAAAATGCTCGAAGATGAAGAGCGACACGGTGAAAACGCAATAAAAGCGGGCGGTAGCGAGTTCCCCCGCCCTGTCAAAGATGCGATGACAAAGATTTCACGCATCATGACGGACAGCAGTTACTGGGTCTGATTACTCGCTAGAACGTTCAGCTTCCTCAATAGCGAAGCTATGACTCACTGCCACGCCCGCCTTCGCCAGCATGATCGAAGCGGAGCAGTATTTCTCCGCGGACAATTCAACAGCACGCTTAACCTGCGCTTCCTTCAAGCCATAACCCGTGACCACGAAATGCAAATTCATACTTTCGAACACCGCGGGGACTGCGTCAGCGCGTTCGGCCTCAAGCTCGACACGACAATCGATAACGTCTTGACGTGACTTTTTGAGCATGGATATCACGTCGTAGATCGCACAACCACCGGTACCCAAGAGCAGCATTTCCATAGGCCGCAGCGCTAAGTTTCGGCCGCCGAGGTCCTCCGGACCATCCATGACGACCGAATGACCAGAACCAGACTCGCCAATAAACATGGCGCCATCGAGCCATTTAACCGTGCCTTTCATAGTGATGTTCCTTTCAACAGTAAGGTGCGAAAGATTACAGCAAAGCGACCTGTTTGGATCAGCTTTAGCAGATACAAATAGCGCTACAATTTTTTACTTACTCCAGCGAAAACCCAGAACAGCTGTTCGCAAAAACCGCGCTTCATAGGGTAATACCCAAGTACTGATAGGGTGTTATGAACGCCATAGACATAGAATGAACATGCGGTATTCTATGGCTCCCTGTTTTTGGAATATCAGACGACGTATGAAACCCGACGTCACGCGAAAAATACCCGAGGCCGAAGCTTTCCTCTCCCACTGTGAGCGAGTGCTGTACTCACCGCGCTCGTTTATTTTTCGCCAAGGCGAGCCCGGGCAGCATCTGTATCTGGTACTCGATGGCTCCGTGTCCGTGGTCGTCGATGACAACGATCAGGACTCCGAGCAAGAGATGGTCGTATCGTATCTGAACCCCGGTGATTTCGTGGGTGAAATGGGCTTATTCGGCGAAGAGACGCGCACAGCGAATCTCATCGCACGTACTGAATGCGAGCTAGCCAAAATCAGTTACGAGCATTTTCACCAAGTCCGCGCTCTGTTTCCTGACTTACTCTACGCACTGACTACACAGATAGGCGTCAGATTGCGCAACACCACGCGTAAGTTAACCGATTTGGCCTTTGTCGATGTCGCGGGCCGTATAGCTCAGACGCTTATCGACCTTACCCATCAGCCCGATGCCATGACGCATCCAGCGGGCATGCAAATTCGCGTTACTCGCCAAGAACTTGGACGTATCGTCGGGTGCTCGCGAGAGATGGCGGGGCGAGTACTAAAAGCGCTAAGTGAAGACGGTCTTATTGAAGTATCTGGCAAGACCATTGTTGTTTTACGAGAACCAAAGACCGTGGCAGTCGATGATAAAGGCAATATCATCAACTAGGTGGCACGCCGCCTTCATTCAAACATTTCGCGCAGGCGCACCCCAGGATCTTCAGCGCGCATAAATGCCTCGCCTACGAGGAACGTATGCACTCCATTATCACGCATGTGTTTTACATCAGCCTTTGTATGAATACCCGACTCCGTAACGACCTGTACGCCCTCTGGCATCGTGGCGAGCAAATCGGTTGTTGTTTGCAATGACGTTTCAAACGTATGCAAGTTTCGATTATTGATTCCGACGAGCGGCGAACCCAACTGCAGCGCCTCATCGAGCTCGGCTTGGTCGTGCACCTCAATGAGGGCATCTAACCCCGCATCTTGGGCGCAGGCATAAAGCTCTTTGAGTAATGGCAATTCGAGACACGAAACAATTAACAGCACCGCATCGGCGCCTAAGGCTCGCGCCTCCCAAATTTGATAGGGATCAATTGTGAAATCTTTGCGAATAACGGGCAGAGAGCAGGCCTGTCTCGCAGCGATGAGGTAGCTGTCAGCGCCTTGAAAGAAGTCAATATCAGTAAGCACTGACAAGCAGGTAGCGCCGCCATTTTCATAGCTTGTAGCTATCTCCGCGGGCATGAAATGCTCTCGGATGACGCCCTTGCTGGGACTCGCCTTCTTTACTTCGGCAATAATTGCGGGGTCACCATCCGCAACTCGGCTGCGAAGAGCGGCGCTAAAACCCCTAGTCGGCGATGCTTGGCTGGCGAGAACTTGAAGATCTGAGAGGGAACGAACTGCTTTACGATCGGCTACCTCTTCGACTTTTCGGTCAATGATTTTCTTTAGAACGGTGGGTGCTGTTAGTTTGGCGCTCACAGTGCCTCCGCCTTTAATCCAGATGTAAACGCCGCGAAGGCTTCAAGTTTGTCGGCGGCTTGCCCTGAGGCGATAACGTCATCGGCCATTTCAATCCCTGAGTGCAATGTTTTGGTGACACCTGCCACATAGATCGCGGCACCCGCATTGAGTGCCATTATCGAGCGCGCCTTAAGTCCCGCCTCCGAAGGCTTTCGACCTAAGGCTGAGCGAATAAGGTCTGCCGATTCTTGAGCTGTTTCAACGGTTAAGCCTTCAAGCGAGGCATGCCGATGCCCGTAGTCTGCCGGATCAATACGAAATCGCTCGACGTTACCATCACGCATTTCCCAAACAGATGTGTTTGCAGCAATAGAAATTTCGTCAAGGCCGTCATCACTGTGAACAACAAGCGCGTGTTTACTCCCCAGTTTACTCAATGACTCGGCGATGGGCTGGCATAGATCTTCACTAAAAACGCCCAATACTTGTCGCTCAACGTGAGCAGGGTTTGTCAGCGGACCCAAAATATTAAAAAGCGTGCGCATACCGAGGTCTTTCCTCGGTCCCACCGCATGCTTCATAGCGCTGTGGTGTGCCGGCGCAAACATAAAACCAATGCCAATCTCATCGATAGCCCGCGCAATTTGCTCGGGCGACAAATCTAGCGGGATTCCTAGGGTTTCTAAAACGTCTGAACTCCCACTTGAGCTAGAGACGGAACGATTACCATGCTTGGCCACACGGCCCCCCGCAGCAGCGACTACGAACGTGGCTGCGGTTGAAACATTGAACAAATTTGCGCCGTCGCCGCCGGTACCAACGAGGTCGACCAAATACTCTTGGCTAACGGATACGCGTGTAGCAAGGCTGCGCATGACTTCTGCTGCGCCGGTAATCTCATCAATGGTTTCACCGCGGATACGCAACGCGATTAGCAAGGCCCCAACCTGCGCAGGCGTTGCTTCTCCCGTCATCACTGCGGTCATGACGTCCCGCATGTCTTCTCTCGAGAGCGACTCTCCATCAACTAGCTGCTGAAGGGCTTGTTTGATTTCCATGTTCCGTCCATGCCCCAGCTGGGGGTTTCAATTCGCCGCCTAGAGTACCCAATACGAAACCGAATTTCTCGGATTTTAATGGCCGCTCGAATATATTCTGTAACGCGATCAAGGTATTAGGGAGAGCTCAGAGTACTAAAAATACCTAGCGGGCCGGCCGCTCCACAAAGTTTCGCAGCAAATCATGACCGTGTTCAGACAAGATCGATTCTGGGTGGAACTGAACACCCTCAACATCGAGAACCTTATGTCGCAAGCCCATAATAGCCTCTTGCTCACCCTCATCTGTTTCAGTCCAAGCGGTGACTTCAAGGCTGTCGGGCAAGGTCCGTGGGTCGACCACGAGACTGTGGTAACGAGTAGCAATGAAAGGATTCTTGAGACCAGCAAACACTCCCTGTCCGGTGTGGTGTATAGCGCTTGTCTTGCCATGCATCACACTCGGAGCACGAATAATATGGCCACCAAACACAGCACCGATGCTCTGCTGCCCAAGGCAAATACCAAAGATAGGGAGCTTGCCGGCGAAGTACTCAATGGCCGCCATAGAGATCCCCGCTTCGTTAGGGGAGCAAGGGCCGGGGGATATGCAAATTTTTTCGGGCGCTAACGCTTCGATGCCCGCGATATCGATTTCGTCGTTGCGACGAACCTCGACCTCGGCACCGAGCTCCCAAAGGTATTGGACGACGTTCCAAGTGAAGGAGTCGTAATTGTCAATCATTAGGATCATGGACTGAGAAGTCTCTACAACAAAAAACGTTACCAAGCATTCTTGGCCAGAGCCTAAGTTTAACGCCAGTCGTCAGCAACGTCATGGTTAACTTATTACAGACTGCGAAATCAGACACGCTCTCGCAAGATTTTACTCTCAGCACGACCTAGAAACACGCCCTACGAATACGCCCTACGAACA
>DAIRTN010000023.1:15904-37462 GCA_036803865.1 Luminiphilus sp. | reverse complement strand
TACAGGTTGGATCGATTTTATAACCAAGGAGCGAAGCCAAAAGGGGCAGAGCTAGCCATGCGTAGCGTATGAGGCTAGAGGGAGCCCGGACATGACGCTTCAAACAACTATCTTCAACGCTTTATCTATTTTTGGGACGTTTACGGATGACTGCTAACGCACAGAAAATAAGCACCAAGCCCGACCCGTTCGAAGCTTTCTTGATCTCGCAAGCATTTCGCGTGGGCGATTTAGTTATCACTTCGGGGCAGGCAGCAATTGCTCCAACGGGCGAGTTGGTTGGTGTGGGCGACTTTGATCGTCAAGTGGAGCAAACAATGGCAAATCTGTCGGCGGTTTTGAACGCTGCCGATTCCAGTCTCGCACAAATTATCAAAGTCACGATTTACCTGCGTGATATGTCCAAGTTTGACAAGATAATGGCGCTACGCGAGACGTACTTCACCGCACCGTATCCCGCAGACACTATTGTCGAGGTGGCCTCTCTAGCGTTACCTGAGCTGGAAATTGAAATTGAAGCGATCGCTCTCAGTGGTGATGGCGCAGTTTGCCCGTAGCGCTCACGCACTCAAACGCCATAATCACAAAGAATAGGCGCCATGAAAAAAAACCATATGAAATAACTCTTTTTTGGGGGCTCGATTGAGGCTCGTTTGCTAAACTCTGCGCGAGCTAAAAGGAGTCCTCCATGGAAATCGATCCGTTTGTACTCTCGCGCATCCAGTTTGCCGCGAACATCACATTTCACATTCTGTTCCCAACTATCACCATAGGTCTTGGGTGGTTTCTGCTCTTCTTCCGTGTTCGCTTCACTCAAACCGGTAACATCTACTGGGAGCACGCCTACAACTTTTGGGTAAAGGTATACGCGCTCACCTTTGCGCTCGGAGTCGTCTCTGGGATAACAATGAGCTTTCAGTTTGGCACGAATTGGCCCGGCTTTATGGAGCGGGCGGGAAACATTGCGGGGCCCCTACTCGGCTACGAAGTCCTTACAGCTTTTTTCCTAGAGGCCTCTTTTCTCGGGATTATGCTGTTTGGTAAGCAGCGAGTTTCCAATCGCACTCACCTGCTCGCGACCTTTCTAGTGGCCTTCGGCACCTCTCTTTCGGCATTCTGGATTCTAGCGCTCAACTCATGGATGCACACTCCTGCAGGTTATGTGATCCGCGAGGGGCAGTTTTTTGCCGAGAGCTGGTCGGCGATCATTTTCAACCCGTCCTTTCCGTACCGCTTCACCCACATGATGCTGGCGAGTTTGCTGACATCGGCGTTTTTAGTGGCAGGCATCAGTGCCTGGCGGATGCTTCAGGGCGTGGATGGCCCTGCGACTAAGATGGTCCTCAAAGCCAGTATTTTTACAGCGGCCGTCATCATACCGCTGCAGATCCTAGCGGGGGACCTACACGGGCTTAACACGCTCCAACATCAGCCAGCCAAAGTTGCGGCGATGGAGGCGGTTTGGGATACCGAAAAAGGCGCAGGCTTTACGCTCTTTGGCCTGCCCGACCAAGAGGCACGAGAGACTCATTTTGCGGTGAAGATCCCTTACGCCGCGAGTCTTATTCTGACTCACGAGCTTGACGGCGAGGTGAAAGGTCTCAACGATTTTGATGCCCACCCCCCAGTAGCACCGGTGTTCTGGTCTTTCCGCGTGATGACCGGTGTGGGCACCCTCATGCTGCTAGTCTCATGGTGGGCGGCATGGCAGTTGTTCCGCCGAGGTACGCTGACTAAGTACGCCTTACAAGCAGTGTCCCTGATGACATTTTCAGGCTGGGTTGCCAGCGTTGCTGGATGGTATGTGACCGAAATTGGTCGTCAGCCTTGGATCGTACAAGGCTTGGTGTCGACTGCCGATGTAGTGGCACAGCACCCTACAGCCACTCTTTCGGGAACCCTGTTTGGCTATGTAGGCCTCTACATCGCGTTGATGATTGCTTACATGAAAGCATTGCGCATTATGGCTGTGAAGCCCGCTAAATCTCTAGAGCAGGATTCCAATCCGGTGGGCACACCATTAATGGGGGCGCCAACATGAATGAGGCGCTACCACTCTTTTTCGTCTCAGCGATGGGCTTATCACTGCTTTTGTACGTGATTCTTGATGGTTTCGATCTCGGCGTGGGGTTGTTGTTGCCCTTTGCTTCGGCTGCCGAGAAAGATGTGATGATCGCCTCCATTGGGCCGTTTTGGGACGCCAACGAAACCTGGATAGTCATGGGGGTTGGCGTGCTGCTAATCGCTTTCCCCCAAGCCCACGGTATTATTCTCACCGCACTCTACATTCCTGTGACTATCATGTTGGTCGGGCTAATCCTGCGTGGAGCCGCTTTTGATTTCCGAGTGAAGTCCGCAGACCATCGTCAGCCCATGTGGAACAAGCTTTTTACCCTTGGCTCGCTGATGGCATCGATGGCTCAGGGCTGGATGCTAGGTGCCTACATAACGGGCTTAACCGGAGATGCTATGAGCGTCGCCTTTTCCGCTCTCATTTCGCTAACGCTGCCCGCGCTCTACGTCATGCTGGGTGGCGCATGGCTACTGATCAAGACCGAAGGCGAGCTATTTGATAAGGCGGCCCGCTGGTGTCGGCTGGCGCTGCCACCGATGACCGTTGCACTTCTCCTCGTATCGATTGCCACGCCCCTGGTAAGCCAAGAGATTGCCGACCGTTGGTTCAAACTGCCTGATGCAATAGGACTACTGCCGATCCCCATGAGTTGCGGCCTCGCCATTCTCGGCATGGCTTGGATGCTGCGCCGACCGGAGGTTCTTCGCGCAGGATACGGCTGGTTTATCTTTGTGGCCTTGATGATTATTTGTCTGATGGCAGCGATAGGCCTCGCGTACAGCATTTACCCCGACATCGTGATCGGTCGCTTAACGCTTTGGGAGGCGGCGGCAGCCACGGAGTCGTTGCAATTTATTTTCTGGGGGACGGTGGTCACGCTCCCTGTCATTCTGGGCTATACCCTCTACGTGCACCGCGTGTTTGCTGGTAAGGCCACTCCACTGTCCTACGACTAAGATTGACCAGAAACATCCCGGTACGCCTTCGACGCGAAGGCGTACTGTGTCCGCAGTTTTACCGTGCACAGAAGGTCCCTAAGCGAGTAATCTAGACCCTTGGAACGCTACTGCTGGGGCAGCGACCACAATACGCCGACTAAAGGGCCTCCCAGCGCCCGGACTATGGGACTTTCGTGAAAATTCCTAAACGCCTGCAGCCACTCATGGAAGATGGCTTGATCAGCGAGGTCATTTGCCCACTCATGAGTGGCAAAGAAGCAGATGTATTTGTCGTTAGATGCGGCAGTGAGCTGCGCTGCGCAAAGATCTACAAAGACTCCATCAAACGCAGCTTTAAAAAAGCGGCGCAATACACAGAAGGACGAAAAGTCCGCAACAGCCGCCGCGCCCGTGCCATGGAAAAAGGGTCACGCTTTGGCCGGCAGCAGCAAGAAGAAACCTGGCAAAATGCCGAGGTCGACGCCCTTTATCGTGTGAGTAATGCAGGCGTTCGCGTGCCGACACCCTATGGCTGCACCGAAGGTGTACTGCTGATGGAGTTAATTACCGATGATGCAGGTGATGTCGCGCCACGCTTAAACGATGTCAGTATGTCAGCGGAGCAAGCTCGCGACGACCACGCGCTGATGATGCATTACGTGATGCGGATGCTCTGTGTGGGTATCGTTCACGGCGACCTTTCAGAATTTAACGTCTTAGTGAATAACGACGGTCCCGTGATTATTGACTTGCCGCAAGCTGTCGATGCGGCTTCGAATAACAATGCTCGCGCAATGTTTGAGCGCGATGTGCGCAATATGACCGAGTATTACGGACAATACGCCCCAGAGCTTTTAGACACCCGCTATGCGTTAGAAATGTGGGCGCTTTTCGAAGAAGGCGACTTGCATGAGAACTATGAGCTCACAGGATACGCCGAGCTCGATACTCACGAAGCCGATCTCGACTCAGTGATCAAGGAAATACAAGCCGCCTTAGAGGAAGAAGAAGAGCGTATAGAGCGGCTTAAGCTGGCCGACGAAGAATGAAAAATAAATCCGCAGATACCCTCGCCTGGCGAGTTACTATTTAGGCGCAGCATCCACCGACAAAACGAGCTCGCCAAGCTCATTCGCAACACCGTTGGGCACCAAAAACGTCAGGGAATAATGGGCTATTTTCCAGTCGCCCTCGTCGTCCTGCTTCACCACACCCGTGCCACGGCAGTAGCCATATTTCTGGTTATAAAGAACCTCATCAAACCAATAAATACCCTCTTCGCCCGAAAGATTTCGTTCGACAACCTCGTAGCGCCACCCCTGACCCGAATCAAAAATGGGTTTTGCATAGGCCTTGAATTCTTCTATCGACCAGCGCTCAGTGCGGTCAGTCCCGAGAAACACAGCATCGGGCGCGAAGCGGTCAAAGTAACTGGTAAAAAGTGCCCCAGCGGCATCCGCATGAAGTCCATCAACGACCCGATTGATCATCTCCTCGGGTTGTTCATGGTGATGTTCTTCAGCATATGTGGAACTAGCGGCAAACAGTAAGGCCGACAGGAGTAGGCAACACCAAGAAAATTGAGTCACGAGATAGCTCCCTCGAATGAGTGTTCGATAATAAATAGGTATCTCCACAAAAAGCTGCACGACGCTTATTTAGGCCCGCGCATACAGAATCATCTGCGTACAGCGAAACAGCGCAATGGTTTTCCCAGTCTGCTGATGAACCACCTGAGCGTCCCACACTTGCGTTGTTCTCCCTTTATGAACAGCTCTTGCGGTACATGTGATTGTTCCGTCTCGGGCCGTTCCTAAATGGTTTGATTTTAACTCCACGGTCGTAAAGCTCTCTGCGCCCACAGGCAGATTGGAGAGGCAGCCGTGGCCACAGGCAGAATCGGCAAGCGAAATCACGGCTGCTGCATGAAGAAACCCATTAGGCGCCATATGTTTAGCACCTAATTCAATTTCAGCATCGACCTCACCATCGGCCAACCGGGTCACTACAACGCCCATAAACCCGGGCAACAGATCGGCAGACCTTGCATTAAAGCTTTCTGGGGTATTCACAACAGACTCCTTTTCTGACAACGATGACTCCCTAGGAGTCAGACCTAGATCAGCGGTTATAGAGCTCTGAAGCCACTGGGGAGAGAAACCGCTCGGCGGCGGAAGTGTAGCTCAGATCTTCAGAAATGACGCCCAGCAATTTTACACTCGCACACTCGAAGGTCATATCAGCACCATCTAACAGCGCACTGTCCGCTAACGGTTTAGCCGCCTCATACCGCTTCCAGTCAACAGCACCTTCAGGACACGCAGTGATTCCAACTGACAGTACACCTTGGGCGGCTAGATCATTGATGAGACCGGCCCACCGCTGCGCTTCGGGTGCGGTTCCGACCCCAAACAGTTCCAGAAGCAATGCATCGGGTGGCGATGCGAGTAGCATTCTTTGCAATGGGTCGAATTGCGTACCGGGCGTCACGCGTAAATTGACGACGTTACCCTCGAAGTTCTTAAAGGGATGAGCATCTCGGCTATCTTGTCGCGATGCCTGCCAACTCGCCAATAGTGCCTCGTGACCCATGTGTGGTGCACGCACGTCAATCTCGGGGCTTGCCCAACTCCTGAAGCCACGCATTGACACTGTCGAATGTTTCGTCGCTCGAATACCTCGCATCAGCAAATCGCCAAAGCCAACCACGGTATCCCCTGAAAGATTCCCGTAGCGACCTGCCGCAGCGTCAAGTGCCACCTTGAGATTAGCTGCTGCGTCAGACCCAACGGCAACGGCAGGAATCTGCGCACCGGTAATGAGGACGGGGCCTTTCCGTCGGGGTGCTTGTAACGCCAAGGCCGAAGCAGTGTAGGCCAGGGTATCGGTGCCATGAAGTACAACGACTCCCCCACAGCATTCCAACAACCTGTCAATGTGCTCGGAAAGTGCTAACCAATGCGTGGGAGAAACGTCACAGGAATCGAGTAACGGCAAGCACTCTCCGTCAGCCTGCCAGTGCTCCACAACGACTTCGAAGCCTCGTTCTCGACCAATATTCTCTGTAAGCGCCATGAGCTCCGATCCGCATTGAGGTGCGTATAACCCCTCAGAGTGCGGATCAGCTGTGGCGGCAATGGTGCCCCCCGTTACAATAACCCCAAGCTTCATGGCCTTCGATACTCTTTAATCATACTCACATACTCTTATCGTTAATGAGAACGCGCAATGCAGGAAAGCGAAATTAGCCGAATTATTGAAATGGCCTGGGAAGACCGCACGCCCTTTGAAGTTATAGAGGCGACCTATGGGCTGAGTGAGGCTCAGGTTATTGCACTCATGCGCACTAACATGAAGCCCTCCTCATTTCGCATGTGGCGCAAACGCGTCTCGGGGCGAAAAACCAAACACCGTAGCTTAAGAGGCTACGGCGTCGGCCGGTTTCGCTGCGCTACGCAAAAGATGCGCTAGCGCAATCGGCTTTGACAGCCATGGTTACCAACCCCAATCACTGACGGCACTGTTTGCAGCGATCCATGTGAACACGACGTAAGCTGCAACGTTCTGATCCATATTGCTTGGGTCGATTTTATCCAATGTATCATCAGGCGTATGGTGGAGATCAAAATAGTCATCACCATCCTGCAAAAATCGAAACGCGGGCATTCCCTCTTGAATCATGGGGGTTAGATCAGGGCCAGCATTTGCGACGTCACGCGCTCCCGGAGCAATGCCTAACGGCTCCACAAGCTCGGCAATGAGGTCGACTACTGGCACTGCTTGTTGGCCTACACGCGAGGTAATCTGCCAGATTTTGCCCGCGCCAAAGTCACTCTCTGTGGCTGCAACATGATTTTTCAGCGTGCCCTTGTGACGGCGAACATAGTCATATCCGCCGAGTAGCCCCACTTCCTCCGCACCCCAGAAAATAACGCGAATGGTTCGCTTGGGTCGCTTCCCAGATGCTTTAATAAGCCTCGCTGCTTCAAGGGTAATAGCAACACCCGCGCCATCATCGATTGCCCCAGTAGCTAGATCCCAAGCGTCTAAGTGTCCACCAATCACTACGATCTGCTCGGGGAACTCACTGCCAGTAATCTCACCGATAACGTTGCCACTGGGTACTTTCCCCGTGAACCTTGGGGTCAGGGTCATTGTGACCACGACCGGCCGTTGTCTTTTCGCAATGCGTTCTATTTGATCGGCATCGGGGTTGGATATTGCCGCTGCAGGAATCTTGGGGTGCTCTGCGTCGTAACGCATACTGCCGGTGTGTGGCATTCGATGACTGTCGGTTCCAATAGATCGAATAAGCAAGCCGACCGCGCCCTTGCTAGCAGCAATGCTCGCACCCGTTCGGCGTAACGCACCGAAATAACCGTAGTGAGAACCATCTTGTGTGGCACGCATTGCATGACCTACGTACGCTATTTTGCCGTTCAAACTGCCCGCTGGCGCGCGTTTCAGTGACGCTAGACTGTTAAACACAGCGACTTCAGCAGTTAAACCATCGGCCTTTGTCGCAACTGAGCCACCCAGCGCCGTTAACGCCAGGGGTTGCGGGAAGGGCTCGACGATTGCGCCCTCTTCCACGCCGCGCTCCCACCCATCGATAGAGAAAGGCTCCACGCGAACATGTTCAAATCCCAGACTGGTTAGCTTTTCAACCGCCCAATCCCGCGCCCGTGCCTCACCCGCTGTACCTGCGAGTCTCGGGCCCACTTCCGTTGTGAGTGCCTCGACCCACTCAAATGCTCTAGATCCGCCCATCGCCTGATCGCGCAATGCAACGGCTTCACTCACCGTCCCGGCTGGTACAAGGTCCGTTAACGGATTGTTATCACCGCTTTGCGCTGACGACGCGCAGCTCGCGCCGAGGGCGCAGCCGATGATACTCGCTCGCGCGATCGAATAGAGGTACTTCATAGTGACACTTCCTGTGTTACATTTCGGGGATAGGTGAGAGGCGCAGTTTAGAGAATCTACACTAACAGGTCACGCGTCTATGACGCGGATCTTAAGGTCGAACTACGACAGAAGTCGGGTCAGTACCGCTCACGTAAATACAACTGTGAGTGTAGGTAGGGAAAAGCAGCAGATCGTAGATAGAAAGTGTAAAAGGGACCAAGTGATGACACGCCATGAATAGCCATGCAATGAATAGCCATGCCATAAAGAGAATCGCTCTAGGTTTAGTGACAGTACTGGCGATGGCATTGGCGATGGCATCGGCGCAGGCGCAGGCGGCTACGAGCGAATCCCGTGTGACTGTCTTGGGCTACGGTGAGGAGAAAGTCAGCGCTGACCGTGCGGCACTGTCCCTCACAATCAGTCAGAACGGCGCTAACGTTACCGACATTGAGCAACAGATTAGCCGCCAAGTCAGCGATGTGATTAACGCCCTTACCGCACTGAACATTGGCATGCAGGATATCGACTCCACAGGCATTCAAATAAGTCCCAGAAGCCGCTATGACCAGGTAAGCAAGCGCTCCGTCGACGATGGATTCCATGCTCAGCGACAAATCGACGTGACGCTCAAAGACTTATCTCAGCTCGGTGCCGTGATCCAGCGTGTTACAGCGCTCGGTGTGAATCGTGTGGCTCAACCTCGGCTTTACAGCTCCGAGCATGAGGAGGCCTACTTAAAAGCCCTCAGGACAGCCGTCGCACAGGCAAAAAATAGAGCAGCGGTGATCGCTGATGCTTCAGGTACCGAGTTAGGCGGCATTTATCAGATCAATGTGGCGGGTAATAACCCTCCCCTGCCTGTTGGTAATGCCCGCATAGCGATGGCCGCTGACATTGAGAGCAATAATTTCAACCCAGGTGAGCTAACGGTGCGTGCAACCGTTACGGCCACCTTTAACCTAATAGCCCGATAATAATCTAATAGGCCGATAAGCGTCGGAAGGCCTTGGAAATCGACGCTTACGCCCCTATTATAAGCAGTGACATGGATCACTTACTGCGTGTTTTTTCAGGCATGTAACAGGAGAAAGAAATGAGCAATAAACCGGTATTCACTTCCGCTGATGCCAGCTTTGGCGCGAGCGGCATTGTCAGCACTAACAAAGTATTAAAGAATACGTACATGCTGCTGGGTATGACGCTGGCATTCAGTGCGGCAACCGCGGGCGTTGCTATGGCAATGAACCTGTCGCACACCGTTGCCCTAGTACTGATGCTCGTCGGTTTTGGATTGTTATTTGTGGTTAATCGTATGGCCGATAGCGCCAAAGGTTTACCCGCTATCTTTGCCTTCACGGGCGTTATGGGTGCATCTTTAGGCCCAACCCTTAACTTCTACCTCTCACTACCCGGTGGTCCCTCCCTCGTCATGCAAGCCCTAGGCGGCACCGCTATCGTGTTTTTTGGACTTTCTGCCTATGCGCTGACTACCCGTAAGGACTTCTCCTATATGGGAGGATTCCTGATGGTAGGTCTCATCGTTGCGTTGGTTGCAGGTATTGCTAATATCTTTTTAGGCATTCCCGCGCTGTCACTGACTATTTCTGCCGCTATTGTCATGGTGATGTCAGGACTGATTTTGTTCGATACGAGTCGAATTATTCACGGCGGTGAAACAAACTACATCAGAGCGACCGTGTCACTTTATCTCAACATCTATAATTTATTCCTTCACCTTCTGCACTTGTTAACCGCCCTCACTGGCGGCGATGACTGATCGCTAGTCGATCTTAAAGACCCCGGTGTTGCCGGGGTTTTTTATTTCCAGTGACGCAACTTACTTACACCATTGTTGTTAGATCAGGCCCGGACGCGGGTACCTGCCATCAGCGGAGTATTGACTTCATAAAAGCACTGCTGGATCACGGCCATCGGCTTCAGCGGGTGTTCTTCTACTCTGACGGTGCGCGTGTGGCCCTTCCATGGGAGCCCGATGTACTCACTGCATGGCAGTCAATCGCCACCTCGGATGAGAGCGGAGAGCTAATTTTGTGCAGCGCGTCTGCAGAACGCTACGGCGTGGAAGTGCCGCCCGATGGCTTCGTAATCGCGGGCTTAGGCTCGCTCATGGAGGCCGGTCTGGATTCAGATCGCGTTCTAACCTTTGCCTGAAGCGAACACTTGGCTTGTCTTGATTAGCTCGGCGCCCTACGGAAGCTCGCGCGCGAGCGCCGGTATAGACGCCATCCTTGCCTGTGGTGCGTTTGGTCAATCGGTATCCGTCGTACTAAAGGGCTCAGGGCGTGAGCTATTGCGGGCCTCACAGGTCCCCCCCGAAGGGCATCGAAACTTATATAAACAACTGACCTCACTTCCCCTTTATGATGTCGAGAGAATATACGTCGTTGCTGAAGACCACGAGCATCCAACACACCTACCTACGACAACGATTGAAGATCTCGCTGTTACCACTATTGATACCCATCAATTTGGCGACATGATCAAATCAACGCGACACGTGCTGACTTTTTAATGACGATTCACACGCTACAAAATCCCTCTCGACTCGATGAATGCCTAGCCGTTATTGGGGAAGACGATTATCTGATTTTTATCGATAACGCGGTTTATCTCCTCTCTGATGATCGAGCGCAGCACCCCACCCTACGTTGTCAGGCCGGTGCGCTACATGCTGACCTTGAACGCGCAGGGCTTCTTGAAACGCCCGACTTAATCGTTGAAAGCGTGTCCTATGATCAGTGGATTAAACTGACTGAAGTACATGCGACATCGGTATTGTGGGATTAGTCGCTTGACGAAAGAACTCGACGACCTCTGCGACGATAAAGGATTCCTGCGCGACTGGCAGATCTGGGACATGGAGATTGCTAAGCAATTTGCAGCAGATGAAGACTTAGCGCTTACTGACGCGCATTGGGAGATTATTTATCTTCTACGAGACTATTATGAATGTTATGACGCCTCTCCTGCCAATAGAGCGTTAGTCAATTTTGTTAAAAAACGGTTGGGTGCAGACAAAGGTCGTTCGATGTATCTAATGACACTGTTTCCAGTCAGTCCCGCACGCCGAGGTAGCCGGATAGCAGGCTTACCTAAACCCAAAAACTGCCTGTAAACCGGATTCCTGATGCCGCTATCAAACGTACAGCCTGATAATTACGACGCAATACTCAGCACAAAAATAGCATCGGTTCTTGAGAATTTTCGCGCGCTTAATGCACCAAAACCTGAGATTTTCCCGTCGCCTTCGCAGGGCTTTAGACTACGCGCTGAGTTTCGCTTATGGCATGAAGGCGACGATCTAAACTACGTAATGTTTCGCAGTGACGACCGGAAAACACCCGTAGTCATCAATGACTTTCCGATAGCATGCAATGCGATCAGAACGCTAATGCCCACTCTATTAGATAAATTGAAGGCATCACACGTTCTGCGTCACAAAATTTTCCAGATTGAATTTCTTTCCACGCTGTCAGGCGACATGTTGGTGACGTTAATCTATCACCGAGCACTTGGCGATGACTGGCACAGCGAGGCAGCGCAACTTGCTACAGCACTGGATGTGCAGCTTATTGGCCGAAGTCGCAAGCAAAAACGCGTCATTGGCCGTGACTGGGTTGATGAGTGCTTAACGATTGATGGGCGTGAATATCATTACCGGCAACCCGAGCAGGCGTTCACGCAGCCCAACGGGCATGTTAATCAGCATATGATTGGCTGGGCCCTCAAATATGCTCGGCCGCTTGGTGGCGATCTCTTGGAACTGTACTGCGGCATCGGCAACTTCACGCTGCCTTTGGCGCAAGCGTTTAACACTGTCATAGCAACCGAACTTTCCAAAGTCGCGACTGCTGCCGCCGAATTCAATCGACAAACCAATAAAATCAGTAACGTTGAGTTTGCCCGCTTGTCCGCCGAAGACATGAGCAGCGCATTGGCCGGCGACCGACCTTTTCGACGACTAGCTCATCTGAAGCACGCGCTTGCGGATTACTCTTTGAACACTCTGCTTGTGGATCCGCCCCGCGCAGGACTCGATGAAAAAACCCTCAGTCTCGCCGCACAGTTTGACAACATTATCTATATTTCCTGCAATCCCAGCACACTCATCACCAATCTCGGTACCCTCAAGCACACGCACAGCATAGAAAAGCTGGCATTCTTTGACCAGTTTCCTTACACCCATCACCTCGAATGTGGCGTCATTTTACGGAGGAGAAATGAATCGACAACTGATTGACAGCGGCACTCTTGAAGCGTGGCTCACCGCACACCCACAATGGTCTTTAAAGGGACAGAGTCTTTATAAACAACGTAAGTTTGCCAATTTTAGTGCTGCGTGGGGCTTTATGAACCGGGTAGCTCTTCTTGCGGAACAGATAAACCATCATCCTGATTGGTGTAACAGCTATAGCCGAGTGGAAATCACGCTGACCACGCACGATGCGGGTGGAATTACGTCTCTGGATTTACAGCTTGCAGAGGCTATCGATACTTTCTAAGACGTTGCTAGTTGTTAATAAACGCAACAATCGCATCGAGAACGCCAGATTCATCGAGCATCGGCGCGTGACCCACACCCGGCACGTTTACCCGCTGCATGTCAGGGTGCCGCCGCTGCATCTCTTCAACGCAGTCCATATCGAGTAAATCGCTGAGCTCACCACGAACGAGTAGAAGCGGCTTCGACTCTAAATTATCAAATAGTGACCAGAGCACTGCGGGCGCTGTCGCGGCGTCGCTATTCTTCATTGGGTCGGAGATATGCATGTCGTAATCTAGGGTCACGCGGCCACCCTTCTCGGTGCAAATCTGCTCAGCGAACTGTCGCCATTCGTCATCAGAATAATCGGGAAAAGCGACGCCGTTGACCGTTTTAGTGTGGGCGACAGCGCCCTGCCAATCGGGGAACTCACTCGCCATACCGACGTACTTTTTAATCCGATCTAAACCTTCAGTGGCGAGTTCGGGACCAATGTCGTTAATCACAACGTGCGTGAACAGTGTCGGCGCGATGGCATTCATACCCATAGCCATCAATCCGCCCATCGATGTTCCTATGGCTGCACAAGACTGAATGCCCAGCTCGGCGAGCAACTCGAACATGTCGCCAATATAGGTCTCTGGCGTGTAACGCTCGCTTTGTGGATCGTAATCTGAGCGCCCTCGTCCGCGCTGCTCCGCCACGATTACGCGATGGGTTTTGGCAAGCGTCGGTGCTATGCGAGAAAAGTCACGGCTATTGCGCGACAGGCCATGCATGCACAGTACGACTGGCGCGTTAGCTGAGGGCCCACGATAGTCGCGCGCGTAGAGGGTCAAACCATCCTTTACCTGATAAAAGTAATCTTCAAAGCAAGCCATGGTATGTGTCCTTGAATCCTGCGGGGAGGTCTCATAAGTGCAGTTAACGACGATGCCTAGGGCGATGGACCCGCGTGTGCTAAGCCTGATAGCGCCGGGTCAACTCTGCATAGACGTCGTCCGGAAAACCTTCTGTCGTGCTATCAAGACTATCGATGATCTCCGACAGATGCTCGTTATCTTCACGGCCCTGCCAAATCTTTACGTACTCGCCGGTCTTGTACCCGTGATCTTGCCGGAAAAAATTGAGCACGTTCTTACCGACGTAGTGTCGGTAAAGATCGTCAAAGTTGAGTTCACAGGCAAGCATGAGCTGGGCAAACAAAGGGACAGAGAAATTCCGATGCTGCAAACAGTGCAGCGCCAGTGCCTCAGTCGCTTGATGGATGTCAGCTGTTTCCGGCTCGGTGTGATAAAGATCCAATTCGATTTGTCGGGCCAATTCTGGGATGTCGCAACTGGGTGTAAACATGGCGGACATGCCAAAATGCCAAATATCAATAACTTCGAGCCGAACTTGCTCCATATCTGCCGTCTGTTTTTTCCACCACTTGTACCCAACGTGATCCATAAGCTCGCCACACTCGATCCATGCGGCTCGGTACCACTCAAAGTTCTGTGCTATCCAATCTTCATGCACTCGGGCGTTCATTCGGTGCTGCATAGACAGCATATTTTCAATTGCGGCTCGCATGATATGTTTGGCGCTCCCTAGCAAAATAATGGCATTAGGTAGTCGGTGCACTCCGGCGCTATGTATCAGTCAGAGCGCGGGCATCGACGCCGGATACAGTGCCATAGATTTGAACCAAACTCACCGCTTACTGACTAAATGAATAATAAAAATTTCACGAATTGGTTATTATGGCCGTCCGCTTCAACACTCAAATGTCAGACAACGGACCTTAGCAATGAATCGAGACGACATCATCGCCATGCTCAATGAGCAGAAACCCGCTTTCTTGAGTTTTCTCGGGGGAAATATCGTCGATGTCGACATCGAGAAGCAAACCTGTGTGTTCGAATTTTGCGTCCCCCTCGATTACTGCCACAGCGGCAATGTCGTTCAGGGCGGCTTTGTTACCGCGATGCTCGATGCCGCCATGGCCCATGCGGTTTTCGGTCTCGACCCCACTATTACGCGCCTTTCCAGTCTTGAAATCAGCACTCGGTATGAAGATGCAACGCGCGGAGAGCACGTCCTAACGGTTACGGGACGTATACGTAAAATGACCCGATCAATTGCCTTTTTGGATGCTGAGATTCACAACGCTGAGGGCAATTTGACGGCCACCGCACATTCCGTAGCGAAAATTAGCCGCTAGTGCTTTGCCTATACCGAAGCGCTGGACAGTTTTTTATAATTTCTGAAATCTTCTCTCCCCAACCGGCGGCGACATTATGTCTGACCAAGCGATCAACCTCTCACCCATTTTAGATACCTTCGCCACCGATGGGATTTCAATGTCCGAGTTAGTAAAGGTTGGAAGCGAACTTGCAGAGCTCATGCTGGAGAGCATGAGTGATCTGCGTGAGCACTTGCAGACTATTGAGCCCGGACGATACACCGTCGGACAGGTGCGCAATGGCCAGGATGTTTATTCCGTAAAGGTCGCGGCTCTCGATGCGGACCTCCCCACAGCTATGCGAGGCATGCGCGTAACCAACACACAAATGGATGCCCTCCAGAGCTTTGTGCTTTTTGCCGACCAGCCAGACGGCACGATGATGCCAATCGATTTCGATATCATCGACTAAAATACAGACCATGCGATCACACTCTACAATTGCGAACGCATAGCGTGGCTTTGCTTATGCAAACTACCGGTGCGCTCATAGCGCCGCTCACACTGACAGTGATGCTAATGCTATCTGCCATCGCACATTGTGATGAGCGACCCCTGAATTACATCGAGTACAGCTCGCAGCTTTCCAGCTCTGGGCAGCCTACAGAGGCGCAATTTTCGATGCTGGCCAAAGCGGGTTTCGAGCGCGTTTTCTACCTGGCGTTTGCCGACGACGATGGCGCACTGGCGAATGAAGACCGTGTTGCGCGCGACCTAGGCATGCAATTCGTTCAGCTGCCCGTCGTTTGGGCAAAACCTGAGCTTCGTGATTTCGACATGTTCGCGGCGGCGATGGCGCAGAACGAATTCCAAAAAACGCTGGTTCACTGCCAACTTAACTGGCGAGCGAGTAGCTTCGTTTTTCTATACCGTGTTCTTTATCAAGGCGTAGCGATGGATGACGCTTTTTTAGACATGCGATCTGTGTGGTCGCCCAGTAAAGCGTGGCAGGACTTTATATTTTCTGTGCTCGCAGCTCACCAGGTCTCGCCAGATTGTGCACTGTGCGACTGGCAGGAAAATGGAGGATTTTAGAGGGCGAGCAAATAGCTGTCTAAATAATATGGTGCCCGAGGCCGGACTTGAACCGGCACAGCCGCAATGGCCGGGGGATTTTAAGTCCCCTGTGTCTACCAATTTCACCACTCGGGCAGAGGCCGCGCAGAATACCATGAAGTCTGCGAGAGTAAACACTTTCGTGGCTTCTTTATCTGATCTTACTCACCCAAATACCGCTATGTGCGCAAAAGGCCATTGAATGAGCGTGAAGTGGAAACGAGTCCCATGCCCAGTCGCCCACAGCGAGACTTACAAAGCCGTTACCGGCACCACACACTACGTGAGGCGCCGATCTCACCCTAAAAACCGAAGGCTTTTTTTGGCCATTCACCGCGTCTCAGTGTTAAAGTTTGACCTTTCTAACGATGAAAGAGTGAGAGCAACTTGGCTACATCCCGCGGTCAGTTTGGTTCAAGAATCGGTTTTATATTGGCTGCAGCTGGATCAGCGGTAGGCCTAGGCAACATCTGGGGCTTCCCCACACAAGCGGCTTCAAATGGTGGCGCGGCCTTTGTGCTAGTTTACTTGGTGTTAGCATTTTTACTGGCGTATCCGGTACTTATGGCCGAGCTGTTGCTCGGACGACACGCCCACGGCAATACCGTTATCGCTTTGACGCGGATATCCGATAGACCGCTCACAAAAGCTATCGGTGCCGCGACAGGCCTTACGGGCATAATAGTCGCGAGCCTCATTCTCAGTTTCTATGCGATTGTCGCGGGCTGGATGCTCGGTTTTACCGCCGCCTACCCACTATCGAGCCTTGGCCTTGAGGCAAGCAGCACCTGGCTCACCACGTTTACAGTTCCCAGGAACCTTACTTTAATGGCCGGCTTTATGGTGATGACTATGGGCATCATCATGGGCGGTGTACACAACGGCATCGAACGCTGGTCCACGCGTCTCATGCCAGCACTTGTTGTCACGTTAGTCGCGCTCGCTCTGTACGTTTTTACTCTTGATGGCGCTGTGGAAGGACTGAAAGTCTATTTGCTGCCCGACTTTAGTAAGGTGTTCTCCGGTGATCTTATCCTCGCGGCACTCGGCGCCGCTTTCTTCTCACTCTCGCTGGGTGTGGGCACCATGTTAATTTACGGCTCCTACTTATCCGACGATGAATACTTACCCTCCATCGGCGCACAGGTTGCTCTTATCGATATCGGCTTGGCGGTACTCGCTGGATTCTTGATATTGCCCTCAATGTACGTTGCCGCCGAGCGAGGCGTAGAAATTTTTGACGCATCTGGCGCACTGCTGTCAGAAGACACATTAATTTTTACCGTGCTGCCTGCACTCTTTGCCTCACTGGGCAGCATTGGCGTTGTTGTCGCAACCGCTTTCTTTGGCCTCATGAGTATGGCCGCCCTCACCTCGTCTATTTCTATGCTCGAAGTGCCTGTTGCCTTTCTCGTCGAACGCTTCCAGTGGAGCCGGCAACGAGCTGCGACGATTGCAGGCACGATAATTGGGCTGATCAGCGCAGTGGTTATCTTTAATTTTGAATCTCTGTTCGGTCTCGTAATTGCGCTTACAACCCGCTACGGGCAACCGATATTGGGTCTCATGTTGTGCATCTACGCAGGCTGGGTTTGGAACCGCAACTCGCTGCTTCAAGAGCTCAAAAAGAACAACCTCGAAGCAGAAAAAACATGGTTTTGGCGACTGTGGCCGTTTTACGTCCGCATTGTCTGCCCGGCCATTATTGCCATTATTTTTGCTCGATCACTACTCTGAGTCGTTGCGGTTAAGCAACTTCTCAAGCTGACCGCTAGCGAAAAAAACGCCGTATGCCGCACTCAACACCATGAATAGAAGCGCCACCCAGTCACCGCTCTGGGTGTAAACCCACGTGCTGAACGCAAACATCCCCGCGCTTAAACCTACAGCGACAAACTTCACCATGAGCTCCTTTAATCCGGGTTTGTTATTAATCGACCATCTCCTTTAAACTAGACAGTCAACTTGCGAGCTCACAGTATGATCCGTTTTCTAGCCATATTTCTCGTTACGCTACTGGTGTTATTCACACTTGAAATGCTAACGCCAGTTCAGCACAGCGTTATCCAGCCCTTTACAGGCGGTCTCGCAACCGTCTCGTCTATGCTAATCATGCCCTTTGATGACAACGTTATCAGTCAGGGGCGAATCTTGCGAGATGCAGTCACTGGGTTCGCAGTATCTATAGAGTCCGGCTGCAACGGCGTCGAAGCGGCGATCGTACTCATTGCAGGGGTGCTTGCATTCCCGGCCAATTGGCGCCAAAAAGTGGCTGCGATCGTACTCGGTTTTTTCGCCATTCAGGCGCTCAATATTGTGCGCATTGTGTCTCTATTTTACTTAGGCCAATGGAATTATGGCATTTTCGAATGGACACATTTGTACTTTTGGCCAGTCCTAATCATGATCGACGTACTCATCGTGTTCGCCGTTTACCTGCGCTGGCTCGGCAATCAAACGACGCGTGAGCAAATAGCATAATGGGTTTTCGGCAACAAATTTTGATGACCTTGGTATTGATGCCGATCACCTTTGCCCTGTGGTATGCGGCAGGCAGTTTACTCGCAGGGCCCGCGGCATGGGTGGCCGGAGCCGTGCTGAGCGGCCTTTACTCCAGTGTTATCGCGAGCGCGGGGCTCAGTGACACATTGCTCGTCGTTAGCGCCGAATTTGGTAGCCTAAACGGAACAATCGTAACCGCGGAACAGGCCGGCAACGAACTCGTGTTCGAAATCAACACGCGCCTTGTTTCCTACTCTATTCCTTTTTACGCAGCCTTACTGTGGAGCTCTAAGCTCAGTAATGCCGTGAATCGATTCGCCTTGGGCCTATTCGTTTTGTGGATTGCAATGGCCCTCGGGCTTATTGTCATCGCGATGAAAGAGCTCATGCTCGCTGTTGGCACACCCTTCTTAGAAGCGACAGGAGTGCCACCAGCACCTCTCATCGCTTTGAGCTATCAATTTAGCGTTCTAGTGGCGCCAACCTTGATGCCGGTGCTGCTCTGGCTGATACAGCTGCGAGGTACGCCTTTATGGGTCTCTCTACAATCGAGATTGACGCCTAAAACAGCAGAATAAGCCGAGTACTATTGTTTGCTCGGCTGGGCTTGCCGCCAAGGCTTACCGTCGCACGCCGCGTAATTTGTGCAGGCCGTGGTGCATCCTCGGCACGGTAATCGCTTGACAGCTGCGGCTTGAGCACTGGGCTTCTGGGGTTTACTCATGATCCTTTTCGCTCGTTGAAAAGTGTTTGAAACTCGCCGCCTCGTTCCTCGATAACCGCTTTTAAGGCCTTCTCCATGAGATAACGGGCTTGGTTCGTGTAAGTGTAAATACATGCATGCACTGCTGCATCTTGCCAATTCTCAACCGAACACTCGGTGCCGTATTGCTCAAATTCATTCAGAGCTTTAATCAAATCAACTATGTGACGCGGGCACTCACAGTTGAGAAGTCGCTTTAAGTCTCCTGCGGCCGCCAGCTCCTTATCATCGTAGCTTCGGGGCTTGGGCTTCACCAGCTCACCCAAATTGAACTCGCCTTGTCTGGCGTCGGCTTCGACTGCCACTCGGCCCATCTCGTAGGCGAAACGGGCAGGCTCCAGCGGAAATTCCAGCGCTGAGGCACCGCGTCGGCCCAGCTCTTCCAGCCAGCGGTCATTGGCGAGGCGGTAAACCACAAGCACTTGCGGAGAACCCAAGCGCTTTGCAAGTGCCTCGACGGCGTTAATGTGAGTAGTCGACAGGGATCCACAGCCCACCACGAGCATGGCAATATCGTCATCCGCGCTGAGGGTATCGAGAACATCCGTGAGCGACTGCCGTACTAGCAGCGCGCTTACGCTGGCAATGCATCCTTGATGCTCATCGAGCCAGCCACACAATTCAGCACCGATAAATAATACTTTAGGTTTGGAAGGCGGCAGCTGCTTTGCGAGATGCTTCCCACGCCCTTTGATCAGGAGCTCGAGAGTCTTCCGCTCGGCGCGGGCAATTTCACCAATTCGAGCACCGTCGTGAACAAGCGCAGCAATAAGCTGTAAATGTTCAAGGTCTGACTGCGTATATTGACGGCGGCCCGAAGGAGACTTGTAACTGGCACCTAAACCGTAGCGCCGCTCCCAAACACGCAGGGTATCGGGCTTTAGGCTTGTAAGCCGAGCAACGGTACCAATGCCGTACAACGGGCGTGGCTCAAATAATGCGGTAGTCTTGGCCGGTGCATTCATAGTGTTGCCTTCAATTCTTGTCAGTGATTTGTCCATAGTTACGTGGGCAAAAAGAAATCAGATCTGTCTTATTTATCTGTTTGTCCATTATTTGTTCATCACATACCTGAACAAATGGCAAAAAAACTAATCCCTTAATGAAGCTTCCGACGTAGGTTACGTACACAACTATCCCGGAGTGCCTCTCGAATGGAAACGCTGGACCAGAACGACGACAAAGATCTCGAACTCATGTTCGCTGAAGCTCGGCGTTATCCTTTGTTAACGGCTGAGCAAGAACGCGAGATAGATGGCAGGAAATGGGCGTCTGTGCGGAGCTTACACACGCTGTTTGCCCGCGACGTCGAGCTCTCCGCGTACTGCAAAGAATTCTTTACGCAATGCCAAAGCAACCCACCCGAAATCGGTCGCTTCGCGAATCGAGAGCAGCATTTCGTCCTACGGCGCGAGCTTGCTGCCTATTTTGTTGACGGCGACTACAGTCTGCAGACAAAAGAAGCAGTGCGTGCACTCGGGTTAAAGACGGTAAAAACTCGCATTGCGCGGGTGAGCAACCTCAATGTGCCCGCAAGCCTCTCGGTGGGTATGGCCGTGGCTATGTTACGTCGTGCTGGCGGCCAGTTTCCAGATAGCGTCGCCGACGCGATAGCAACATGGGAGCGCCAATGGCAGCCCTCTTTCAGCGGCCTAGCACTAGAGCGAGAGACACTAACGGACCTTCGTCGGCAGCTTAACGCGTACACACGAGCGAGAGATGCGCTCGTCATGCACAATCTCCGCCTCGTGTATTCCATCGCTTCGCGCTACAAAGGACGAGGCGTGTCCTATCTTGATCTAGTGCAAGAAGGCACTCTTGGTCTCATTCGCGCCGCGGAAAAATTTGAGTTTGAGAAAGGATTTCGCTTCAGCACCTATTGTTTTAACTGGATCACCCAGGCCGTCCGTCGATATGTTGGCGACGTTGGGTCGTTGGTTCGTTTCCCAACCCATGTACAAGAACAAATGGGCAAACTTTACCGTGAGCGCGCGATAGAACATGCGCGAACGGGTATTGAACCCGACGATGAAACGTTGGCGAAGAAAGCAGGGATGGATTTAGAAAAAACCCGCCAGCTGCTCCAGCTTCGTAATCTCGGTATATCTCTAGATGCGCCGCGTTTTGACGACGACGAGGGCGCAATGATCGATACTATCGTAGGCACGCCCTATGGCGGAACCGAGGACACCGCGGAGCAGGCTTCTTTGCACCGTTTTCTCGACGATGCGGTCAAGCAGCTTGAAGATTCAGAACGACGCGTGATCGTTTATCGATGGGGGCTGCACGCTGGCCCAGCGCTCTCTCGAGCAGAAATCGCCGACAGTATGGGCGTCAGCAGAGAGTGGGTTCGACAGCTGGAGCGTTCGGCGCTGCGTAAGCTGAAAAATCTGCAGCCTGTGCAAGACGCTTACGAAGACTATCGAGGTGAATACTCAAACGCCGGCGGCTATTAACTCGGCTTGCGTGAAGGCTGCCGACGCTTGTTATTGCGATACGATTGATTGCGATGCGATCTATTGCGATAAGATGTCGACCAGCGCGCTATCCAGACTGGGGAACTTGAACGTATAGCCCACTGCG
>DAIRTN010000023.1:4068-15804 GCA_036803865.1 Luminiphilus sp. | reverse complement strand
GATGTCGACCAGCGCGCTATCCAGACTGGGGAACTTGAACGTATAGCCCACTGCGTTGAGAGCCCCTGCTTCTACGTATTGGCCCTGCAACAGAAGTTCATCGGCCATCTCACCAAGGAGCAGCCGAAGAACGGTTCCCGGCACACCTGCTTTGAAGAGCACGGGCTTATGCCTCGTTAGCGTGTCACAAAACTCACGGTGCGTAACCGGATTAGGCGCTACCGCGTTTAGCACGCCAGACACAGCCTTATTATCGAGGGCCATTACAATAATACCCACGACATCCGCACGGTGAATCCAGCTCAACCACTGATCACCTCGGCCCACCCAGCTACCCACACCCAACCGAAACGACCGCATCATCTCCTGCAACGCGCCCCCCTCTCGGTCGAAAACCACTCCCAAACGCAGTAGGACAAGCCGCGTGGATTCAGAGTCAACAGCGGCAGCTGCCGACTCCCATGCCTCACAAAGCTCAGCCGAGAAGCCCGCTCCACCTGAACAACCTTCAGTGAAACGCTGCTCTAAACTACTACCGTAAAAACCAATAGCACTGCCGCTGATCAACACACGCGGTACCTGAGCTTGGCGATCCATCCACTGCACCAAGCGTTCAGTAAAATTAACGCGACTCTCTACCATTTCAGCTTTATAACGTGCACTCCAACGCTTCGCCGCGAGAGAAGCACCTGCCAAGTTAACAACAGCGTCGACCGGCTGATCGACATCATCTAACTCATTAACGAAACAGACGTTTTTCTGGTTATTGTGCGCCTGCCGCGTCAACACTGTCACCGAGTCACCACGAGACAGCAATTGAGGAATAAGTGCCGAGCCGATAAACCCTGTTCCACCGGTAATCAAAACATGCATTGCGCTCACTCCATCGATGATAAGAAAAGTAGCGACCTAGGCAACCGCTAACACGTTTCATACGTATCAAGCGCATGTCTAGACCCACCTCCCCTATGTTAACGCTTCTTAATCGCCACGATCGCTGGGTAGTCCTCACTGGCGCCGGTATCAGCGCGCGCTCTGGCATCCCGACTTACCGAGATGCGAAAGGAACGTGGTTGCGAACTCAGCCGATTCAGCATCAGGAGTTCCTCCAACAGGAAACTAAGCGACAGCGGTATTGGGGACGCTCATTGATCGGATGGCCCGGTGTCCGCGATGCCCAGCCTAATGCTATTCATCGCGCACTCGCCGACCTAGAACGGCAAGGGTTAATCGACCTTATCATCACGCAAAATGTCGATCGTCTACACCAACGAGCGGGAAGTCATAAGGTCATTGACCTGCATGGTCGCCTTGATCGTGTGCTATGTCGTGACTGTGGGGCGGGTTACGAAAGAGAAGAGATCCAGCAACACCTTCAACGACTGAACCCGCACTATGCGGGCTTCACCGCGCAGGCGCGACCCGACGGCGACGCTGACCTCGATGACCATCAAGTGGCCAGCGTCAAGATCGCCGACTGCCTTGCCTGCGGTGGTGTGTTAATGCCCGACGTGGTTTTTTTTGGGGGCTCGGTGCCTCGCGACCGAGTAGAAACCTGCCAACAGGCTCTCCGCTCGTCAGACGCATTGCTAGTGCTCGGTAGTTCGCTGCAAGTGTACTCCGGCTACCGCTTTTGCAAGCAAGCCAAGGAGCTTGGCATTCCACTGTACATCGTCAACGAAGGCGTTACACGCGCAGATGATTTAGCCGACCTGAAAATAGAACACGACGCCATGGAAACATTCTTAGCGGCAGCCCATGATCTTGCCCAAACGGCAACAGGAATTAACGTATGAGCAACACCGTCATCTACTGGTTTAGGCACGACTTACGATTAAGCGATCTGCCTGGCTTACAGGCAGCCAGCCTCGCAGGCAATGTGATTCCTGTCTTCATTCACGATGAGAATCTTGGTGACGACTGGGCGATAGGCGGTGCCAGTCAATGGTGGCTGCATCACAGCCTCGCAAGCCTTGCAGGAACTATCGAAGCCATGGGTGGCAAGCTCATACTGAGACGTGGTGATACGAGCAGCGAGCTTGAAAAACTGCTCACTGAGACTGGGGCGAGCCATGTGTTTGCCAGTAGGCAATACCAACCTTGGTCGGATGCGCTCGAGAGAAACGTGCACGATATGGCATCGGAGCACGGTGCGCAGCTAAAGCGCTACCCAGGCACACTACTGTTTGAGCCAGGCTCTGTCGCTACAGGCGCGGGAACGCCATTTAAAGTGTTTACGCCATTTTGGCGGGCATGCTTACGGTCGCCACAGCCTGAGGCACCTAAGCCGATACCGACAATTACCTTCCCAGAGGTCTGGCCGCACTCTGACGCGCTAGATACCTGGGCTCTACTACCGACTTCCCCCAATTGGGCTGAGAGCTGGGCTTCGCTTTGGCGGCCGGGCGAGGCACACGCTAAGAACGTATTGACTGAATTCCTAGACCAAAGGGTGCAAAACTATGGCGACGGTCGAGACATTCCAAGCGAACCGTTCACCTCGAAATTATCCCCCTACTTGAAGTTTGGCGAAATTTCACCGAGGCAAATTTGGTGGGCCGCGCAGCGCTGTAAAGACGAAGAACCAGGTAGAGCCTCAGCAGTTGATAAATTCTTGAGTGAAATTGGCTGGCGCGAGTTCTGTAATCACTTGGTCGCGCAATTTCCGGCCATGCCGGGCAAAGCATTCAATGCGAAGTTCGATCACTTTCCCTGGCGTGGCGCGAACCCGACGCTCAGCGCGTGGCAACAAGGCAATACCGGATACCCGATTGTCGACGCAGGCATGCGCGAGCTTTGGCAAACCGGCTTTATGCATAACCGTGTGCGGATGGTTGTTGCATCATTTCTTACCAAGCACCTGCTCATCGACTGGCGGCTGGGTGAGAAATGGTTTTGGGACACGTTACTCGATGCTGACCTCGCGTCGAATGCCTGTAGCTGGCAATGGGTAGCAGGGTCTGGTGCCGACGCATCCCCTTACTTCCGCATTTTTAATCCGGTAGCGCAAGGCGAGAAGTTCGATAAAGCGGGCATCTACACGCGCCGATGGGTTCCGGAATTAAAGGACATACCCGACAAATACCTTCATAAGCCTTGGGAAGCCCCCCCTCTTACACTTGAAACCGCTGGGATAAAGCTTGGTGACACCTACCCCAGCCCTATCGTCGATCATAAAGAAGCACGCGAAGCAGCCTTAAGCGCCTATGCAACGCTCAAGGCGTTGAGCAGCGAGCCGGCGTAGATCAATGAACCGCTGACCTCATGCTTTATTGTGTATGACACAGTGAATTTGGCCGGACCACACGACGGATTACGGGCCCTATCGTTTTACAAATAAATTGAAAGATTGATGCAAACGACCGATAACTGGCTCCTTGGAAATGGTAAAGTAATGCGGTTGGCTAAACCTTAACTGCAGCGATTCGGAACCGATTCATGAGTATCAAAACAGGCTTGGTGCTGTCGGGAGGTGGTGCACGAGCCGCCTATCAAGTGGGGGTAATCCAGGCGCTCGCTGAAATTCTTCCCGAGGGTACTCGCCAGCCATTTCCTATTATTACAGGTACGTCTGCCGGCGCGATCAATGCGCTAGGCCTAGCAGGACGGCCCGGAACGCTACGTCATCGGGCGCGCGTTCTCGCTAACCTATGGTCATCCTTAGAAAGCGAATCCATTTACCGAACAGATAGTCTCGCGGTAGCAAAAAATGCCTTCGATATTTTTTGGTCGCTGATCCGTCCAGTGCATTCACGGCAACGTGCCCTCGCTCTACTGGACAACAGCCCACTGCGTGAACTCCTCGAAGAAGCAGTGCATTTCACTCACATAGAACGCGCTATCGCGACGGGTGAAATTGAAGCCATCGGTTTAACGGCGATGAACTACTCCAACGGCAATTCGACGACATTCTTTCAAGGCCAAGCTCACGTTCAGGCATGGACTCGTGCCCGACGATTAGGTATTCCCTGTGAGCTCGGCGTGGAGCACCTCTTAGCATCTTCTGCGCTGCCCACGCTATTTCCGGCCACACGTATTGGCGATCATTTTTACGGCGACGGTGCATTGCGCCAATCACGCCCCTTAAGCGCCGCTATCCACCTGGGCGCTGATCGACTGTTTATTATTGGAGTCAGCGAGAATTTGAAAAAACGCAGTATTCAAGACAAGGACGATGAAGTTGTCCCGCCGACTATTTCTCAGGTACTGGGTCAAATGCTCAATGGCGTATTTTTGGATTCGGTGGAGGCCGACTTAGAAACCTTACATCGCGTGAATGCCCTGGTAGCTAATCGTTCAAATCGGCAGCTCGACAAAGCAGGTATTGCTGACATACGTCTTATCGATACCTTGACCATTTCACCGTCCAAATCGCTAGCCAGCATCGCGAGGGAGTACATCGACGAGCTGCCCTCTTCAACACGTCGATTTCTAACCTACACGGGCTCGATTCGAGGGTCGGGTTCAGGGGGAGCACTCAGTTACATTCTATTTGAACCCGGCTACTGCCAGCGATTACTTGAATTAGGCTACGACGACGCTGTCGCGAAAACCGAACAAATCCTGGAGTTTTTTGACCTATCTGGTGCGCGAACGGGCCGGCGCATTCACCCACGGATCGAGAAAGAGGGTCCCGTCGTACACAAACCTCTCAATCAATTGCAGAGAACGTGGTACAGACTGATTGGCAAATCCACAAGAAGACTATAACGTATCGGCCTTACGATTAACCAAGGACTTACCCATGTTAAAGTTACTGACAGCTGCTCCGTTGCTGCTGCTATCTGTAAGCGTTTTAGCTGAACCCTTCCCATCGACCTACGCCCCTCTGCCCAGTAGCCCAACGCTTATCACTGGCGCGACAATCCTCACAGGCGACGGCGGACGTATCGATGACGGCGACTTGTTGATTAGCAATGGCATCGTCCAATGGGTAGGCTCAGGTGACGTTCCGGCAAACGCTCAGACGATTGATGCGAAAGGACGATGGGTTACCCCTGGCATTATTGACGTGCACTCGCATTTAGGCGTCTATGCCAGCCCAGATGTTCACGCGCACTCGGACGGTAATGAGGCCACCGCACCCGTCACCGCAGAGGTTTGGGCCGAGCACAGTGTCTGGCCACAGGACCCTGGGTTCCCGAGAGCACTCGCCGGCGGCATCACGACTCTACAAATCCTCCCCGGCTCAGCGAATCTCTTTGGTGGCCGCGGTGTCACCCTTAAAAATGTGCCCGCAACGACCTACCAAGCAATGAAGTTCCCCGAGGCGCCTCATGGACTGAAAATGGCCTGCGGTGAAAACCCTAAACGCGTCTATGGTAACCGAAGCAAAGCACCCTCGACTCGCATGGGTAACGTAGCGGCGTACCGCGCTGCATGGATCAAAGCGCAAAAATATATCGATGACTGGGAAGCTTACGAAGCCAGTGACGAAACCGACAAGAAAGCCCCTGAGCGTAATCTCGAGCTGGATACTTTAGCAGGCGCATTGAAGGGCGAAATCATTGTTCACATGCACTGCTACCGCGCCGACGAGATGATGACGATTTTGGATATGGCCGATGAGTTTGGCTACAAACTGGGCACTTTTCACCATGGTGTAGAAGCCTACAAAATCGCCGACGAACTCGCTGCCAACGGCGTCTGCGGTGCTCTGTGGGCCGATTGGTGGGGATTTAAGATGGAAGCTTACGACGGTATTCAAGAGAATGTTGCTCTGGTCGACCGTCCCGAAGGAAGCTGCTCAATCGTTCACTCTGACTCCGATGAAGGCATTCAACGCCTGAACCAAGAAGCGGCCAAAGCGATGGCGCGCGGGAATGCCGTCGGTATGGATATCGCGCCTGAGCGCGCTATTCGCTGGATTACCAGTAACCCGGCTAAATCACTGGGTATCGACGCCAAAACCGGCACTTTAGCAACCGGTAAAATGGCTGATGTCGTCATTTGGAACCAGAACCCTTTCAGTGTGTACGCTAAAGCAGAGCAGGTGTTCATCGATGGCGCCATGATTTTTGATCGGAACAACCCTGAGCTACAACCCGTCACTGACTTCGAACTGGGCCAATTGCTGGAGGTAGCACAATGAAACGTCTTTTGAGCTCTATCGTGTTGACTGCCCTGTCGCTCAACGCAGCTGCGCAAGATTTACTGATCACCAATGCGACTCTACACACGGGTGAGAATGGTGAAGTGATAGAAAGCGCTGACATCCTGATCAAGGACGGTGAGATTGAGAAAATCAGTCCCCGTATAAGCGCGAACGAGAGCATCACCGTTATCGACGCCGCAGGTCGGCATGTCACACCTGCATTTTTTGCAGGCGCGACGGTTACCGGGCTAAGCGAGGTTGCAGCGGTTCGGGAAGCCGTTGATAGTGAATACGAAGATCTTTTCACCGACATTATGCATCCAGAATTCGATATTCGCCCTGCGTATAACCCCCATACGAGCGTCATTCCCATCACTCGCGTTGAAGGCTTTGGCTACAGCTTGTTAACAGCCACACGAGGTGATCGAAGTATTTCTGGGCAAGGTGGCTTAGTTCGCTTTGACGGCGGGTACGACAGCTTCGAAGGGAAACCCGTGATCTTTGTTGAAGTCAGTGGCCATGCCGCAGGCAAGACGGGTGGATCGCGCGCAGTGCATTGGATGCTGCTGAAGCAGGCTTTTGGCGAACTTCAAAAGGGTGTCGAGCTGGATTTATTAAGCCCCATTGGTCGGGATCAACTGCGTAATGCGACTAAGAACGGCGTGTTCGTATTCAACGCCAATCGCGCGGCCGATATTATGCAAGTCATCAAGTTTGCTAAAACACATAACATCGAAGCAGTTATTCATGGCGGTCGTGAAGCGTGGCTAGTCGCGGATGCGCTTGCGCAGGCCAACGTTCCGGTCATGCTCAATGCGCTCGATAATCTGCCGGCCGACTTTGACTCTCTAGCAGCTCGACTTGATAACGCAGCGCTACTGAACAAAGCAGGCGTTAGGATTATGTTTACCAGCGGCGAGACACACAACGCTCGAAAGGTTCGCCAGGTTGCGGGCAGTGCCGTAGCCAACGGGCTACCGCTTGAGGCTGCTATAGCCGCACTGACCTCGGTGCCCGCCGACGTCTTTGGTGCTCGTCCTCGCGCCGCGAAACGCGGTGCCATAGCTGACTTAGTCATTTGGAGCGGCGATCCCGTAGAAGTTACAACGCTTGCGCAACTCGTCATTATGGGCGGGAAGATCGACTCTATGGAGAGTCGTCAAACTAAGCTGAGAGACCGTTACTTAGCGATAGACCCCGCGCTGCCGCGCGCTTACCTCAAGCCGTAAACTTGCGCGACCTAAAGCATTGCAGCGCATTTTTCGACCGCCGACCTTTTGAAACAGGGCTGGGGAGATAGTGAGCTTCACTGCACTATTTTATGTCGAGCAACGGTATGCATTTGGCATCCTGCGGCCATTGCAGGATGAAATACGCCTGCGGGGCGGCACTGTTCATTGGCTACTGGTAGGTAATGAGATTGACGAATCCAACCTGTTAGCTGAAGAGCAGTGTGTGCCCAATGCTGAAGCCGCAGTTGCATTGAATCCTGCGGCTGTGTTCGTTCCCGGCGATCGCGTACCGTCATTTATCCCAGGATTAAAAGTACAAGTATTCCACGGACTCAATGAAGACAAGCGGGGCAACGTTTATCCAGAGCGCGGGCTCTTCGATTTATATTGCACCGAGGGCCCTGGGCGCACTGGCATGCTCAAGCCTCTCGCCGCAAAGCGAAAATATTTTCAAGTGCGCGAGACAGGGTGGCTAAAGCTCGATAGCCTCCTCCACCATGAGCCTTCGGCTCACAACGGGACTTACGTCGGAACACGTCGTCCCACCATTCTTTTTGCGTCGACGTTTACACCTAGGCTTTCCTGCGCTGAATCGCTCTATGCCCAAATAAAGGCAATGTCCATGCTGGACACATGGCAGTGGCTTGTCACATTGCACCCCAAAATGGCTGCGTCGACCGTGGAAAAGTATGAAGGACTGACAGGGCCCAATCTTGATTTTTGTTATACCGACCAGGTGTTCGACGCGATGCATCGCGCCGATGTAATGGTGTGTGATAACTCGTCAATCTTGCAGGAATTTTTATTACTCAATAAGCCCGTAGTGACTTTTAATAATCGAGCACCACAGTCCTGCCTCATCAATATTGACGACCCAGCACAACTCGAGGGCGCGATAACTGCCGCGCTAAACCCCACCATCGACTTAAAACAGGCTATTAAGGACTATGGGCCGTCTGTCACCCCTTACCTTGACGGGCAATCGGCGGCCCGTGTCTATCGCGCGGCGTTAGAAATGCTAGAGTCAGATTGGACGGACACGAAGCCTATGAATTTGTGGCGCAATTGGAAAATGCGTCGGCAACTCGGGTATTTCAAGTTTTTCTGAAGCGTCTCGAATGTGTAATGCGGAGTGATACCGAGTCATTCGTTACGCAATGTTGCAAGATTTCTTAAGAAGTGGGTAAGTCGCTCAGCTTCCCGTTCCACCGTGTATTGCTCGACCATGTAATCGCGAGCGTTTCGGCCCATTTCATGCGTTAAGTCTAAATCACCGAGCATTGCGTCTAACGTTGCCGTAACGTCCCTAATGTTCGCTGTAGATATACAGTAGCCGTCGATACCATTACGAATAATGTCCCGCCAGGCACCCGCCTCGCTAGTTACTACCGCTGTACCCGAGGCCATCGCTTCAAGCGGCGTTAGCCCAAATCCCTCTTCTCGGCTCAGCGCAGTGACAAGTGACATACTTTGAAACAGGCGGGGAAGCTCCGCAAAGGGTCGTTTACCCAAGAAGATAAATCGTTCAGAAACCTGCGCCTCTTCTATGTCGCGTCTTAACTGCTGCAAGAATGAATGATCTCGCGGGATGCATTCACCGCAAATAACAACCGTTAAGTCGGGATACTTGCTCAACAATGGTATGACGGCCTTCACTAAAATATCGATGCCTTTTGTATACCGCACTCTGCCAAACACGCCGATACCATAGCGACCCGGGAACCCCATTTGCTTCCAAGCTAGCTCACGCGAGATGGCAGGCGCATAAAGCGAGGTATCCACTCCATGGGGAACAATAATGTCAGGCGCTCGCTCCACCAGGTAACTCGACGCGGCACTGCATGTGGTGATGAGTCCGTCCATCTGGCGCATGAGCCAACGACTGAAGCGACTATGATTGCGCTGCGCCGTCGACGTGAACGCAATCTTGATTTTTGCACCGAAAACGCGCTTCGCAATGAGCGCTTGAATCATTTCGTCATTTCTTCGAGCGTGGAAGGTACGATAACGCCCGTCAGGTAACGGCTTCCTACATAGACGAATGAACTGGAAAAAATTCAACGTTCGAACGCTATCAGGCATATTGTGCTTGCCTAGCACGGCTACACCGGCCCTATCCTGCTGGTAAGTAAGCACCTGGAGCATGGTGGACGTGACGCCCGAGAAGCGCTTGTTAGAGTTTCCCAGGATGATCTCGACATCGTCAGTATTCATGGCGGTCACAGACAAAAGCGTGGTCAAGTAAGTAAACGACTTCTTGGGTAACGCGGAGCGAATCACCATCACGGTTGGAGACGGGCATGCCCATGTAGTCAATCGCATGCTGATCAGGCGAGATGGGTACGACCCCCTCTCCCACATCAACCCAGCAAGCTTCGACGAGCCCTCGACTATTGCGCACTACCAAGCAATAAACACCGCAAGCATTGCGTTTGAAGCTCACAACGACGCCGCCATCAACCAGCTGTATTAGCGTTTTATAGCTGTAATATGCCGCACGCTTACGTAGCTCTTCGCCTCGGTTATCAACCAAACCGTAACCGGGAGATATTAATTGATGCCAAAAACATTTTTCGACATGACCACTCGCGAATACCAATAAGAAATAGCGCACTAAATAGGCAGCTTGTAAC
Source organism: Luminiphilus sp. (assembly GCA_036803865.1). Classification (GTDB taxonomy): domain Bacteria; phylum Pseudomonadota; class Gammaproteobacteria; order Pseudomonadales; family Halieaceae; genus Luminiphilus. The sequence continues at coordinate 5,845 of DAIRTN010000023.1, read as the reverse complement.
TCTTCATCCACCAAGCAGTTTCCTGCCGCAGGAGCAAATGGCTCGGTACCAACTAACGGCCAGTTAGTTTCGGTTATCCATAATTGCGTCGCGGACTTCGCGCTATACCGCGCCAATTCATAGAACCAATTTATCTTTGTGATCAAATCGCAAAAGATTTGTGTATTCTCGGGTGCGCCGCGACGATCAACGTACAGCAGCGCAGCAACAGCGTCATACTTTATGGGATAACCATGGAAAACCGATCGTGCGAAATTGGGTAATTCAAAGTCAATAATTCCACTGCCCAAGAGCTTAAGGTGGGGATACTTCTGATCGCGCAATTGTTGCGCGACGCCGAAGAAGCGAAAGTATTCGTCAAGAGAAATAAAGCCCCATTTGCGTCGGTTAACGGCATTGCCAATTTGCACATGAGTCACTCGCCCATGCAGCTCTTCGAAAATCTCATTCAAACTTTGATGAAGTAACGCAGGATCATCAATATGCCGACGATCCTGCAATATGTTAGCCAATACGCTTCGATCTTCGAAAGTCTTAATAAGGTCTATGTAGACCTGCAAATTTTCTATATCAGATAGAGGTATCCGTACCTGAATATCTTGGACCTGCAGATCCGTTACCATGTCCCGAAGCTCGAGATTTGACACTGACTTCTTCTCGGGCAACGGCGTGTCGACGTTGACGCACAGACCGATCATATTAATTTTCTGACCCACTCGCGTCCGAGGCGTAACTAGCAGCTTGATCCCTATGATGGGCAGCAAAAACAAAGTGAGAAATGTTTTAATTGATCCCCAAAAACCTTTCCTATAAAGCGCCCGCTTTATCCTCTTGTCTTTGATGACGTGAGGCTGGTCGGAATGGGCGTCCCATTTATAAACGTCGTCAGGCTTCATCTGGACATCCTCAGCGACCCGTTATTTTTTTGAAAAGCTGCTTTGCTCGCCGTATTCGCCCACGACGGCGCATGAGCCGCATTAAGATCTCGTGGCAATCATTGGGTTGTAACCCTAGGCATTGTGCATAGGTTGTTGAGATTTTACTCAACACAAAAGGATCATCGCTTAAGCGAACAAATTCATTTAAGCGCTGAACAAGGCTAAGTTGTTTAAAGCGCATACGATTGAGATCGATAATAGCGAATTCAAATACGCCGTCTTTTTCACCTACCAATGTATTGTTCGGATTGTGGTCACAGTGGAGAACATTCGCCTGATGCATGTTGAAGGTGAATTGTACAAATGCTTCTAATATCGACACAGATTGATTCTGCACGGGACATTCGATCGAACGGTCAGATGCAGCGATCTTGTGTATGACCGACTCCATCGTGTATTCATGAGGATAGTGCCGCGTAATGTAATAGCTCTCAGCTAAGCGATATCGACGCGTGTACTCAATAACCGCGATCGGCTCCGGCGTTAAAATGCCCAGCTCGCTCAACCTAAGCGCATTTTCATACGATCGGAGAGCCTTAGATTTTTGCACGTTGGCATAGATAAAAGCCCTGAAGAGACCCGGGGGCTTGAAAGACTTAACAACAACCGACTGCGAGCCCAACTGCATTTTCTTTATGACATTACGTTTCGCATACAGCACATTTTCATTGGCTGTGAACTGCGCTTCTAACACCTTGAGATCAGGCGCGAGATACCGAAAGCTCGGTGCACAATGCAATAGTCTGTTCTTGGCAGTTGGCATCTTTAGCGTCGATTAATGGCGAGACAGTTAGCGAGAAGAACGTAGTGTAATACACAACAACGCCGAGAGTCGCTGT
>DAIRTN010000023.1:0-3968 GCA_036803865.1 Luminiphilus sp. | reverse complement strand
GACTCAAAAAAGGCAGCATAAGCCTGAGCTGTTGTCGTTGACGAAAGTTGATCAGAGATAGCCGCGCGACACGCGCTTGCCATTTGCGCCAGCTGACTTGGGTTATCGTACAGGACGCGTATTTTCGCAGCGATCGCCTCGGGATCATGGGTGGGCACGACAAAGCCAGTCTCGCCCTCTTGTAAAATCTCCTTGGCGCCTCCTGCCGTTGTCGAAATAGCGGGTACGCCATACGCCAGCGCTTCTAGAATCGCACGCGGCAGCCCTTCCCCATCGGTGGATGCCTGAACAAGCACTTGGCTTGCGGCGATGAGTTGCGGCGCGTCGGACCGTTGTCCCGTTAGCCGAATGCGTGCACGAAGCGGGCTACTTTCAATGGCTCTCTTATACTGCGGCTCATCCGTGCCACTTCCGACAACTAACAGGTAAAAATTAGGTAAGTCGGCTAACAAACCCGCGGCCTCGATTAGCACACTCAATCCCTTAGTCGGCCTAAACCGCGCTGCCGCTACCGCTACAAACGCGTTTGCGGGTATACCTTCAGATGTTAAGTCTAGCGGCGACTTTTTATACCAGTCGAGATCGTGGCCCTTGAAGATCGCGGTTAACACGCAGCGCTCACGCCATATTTTTGCCTTCACGGCTTGCTTCACCGCGTCAGAAACGCAGATTACCGCGTCAACACGGGGGTGCAATACCGTTAGGTAAGAGGTGGGATCGCTTCTATACAGTCCGCGTGTTGTTCCGCGATAACACACCAGTTTCGCGCGGAAACCCATCGAGGCAAATGCAGCCGTTGGAATACTTTTTGAATTGGTGGCATAGACGATATCGTAATCATCCTTGCGCAGCTCCTCGCGCAGGATTTTGATGGCCGATATGCTTATTTTATGGACTTGATGCGTACATACGGTGGAAATACCCGCTTGATTGAAATAATGCTCATCGTCGAAGTGTGGCGAGCAAACCGTCAACTGATGCCCCATTTCAGCCAACTTGATTAATATTTCCGACTCCGGCCGCACGCTGTGGCTGATTTTTCTAAAGTCGCTGTAAACAAGGATTTTCATAAAAATGCTCCGAAAAGCGCAGAGATGGATAGCATCCGACCTAGCATGCTATGCGTTTTTCAGCCGTAATTGCGATCATGTAGACGCTAACGCTATCCCGAGCTTTGTGTAGATCGTCTGCCGAATAGCTTACTAGCTCTACTGGCCAGTCTTGTTTGAGCACGGTGTCAGAGGGGGCATAGCGCTCTAGAGGCTCGTAGCTTTCGCGCCATTTTTCGATGTTTACATTCGACCATAGCTCGTCACAAAAAAGTGCCCGAATTCTAGGGAGATCATTAGCGATGAACATTTCATGGCCATGGAAATAAATGGGGGCGTCGAAATATACAGTCCCGCCAGGCTTCAACACACGATTTACTTCTCGCAAGCAATCACTGTAGTCTGAGGGTGTCCTGCCCCCCACCTTTTGGCCCCAGTGCTCAATCGATTGAATGCCAAAAACCCTATCGAAAGTAGCATCATCAAACGGAATATTAGCGGCGTCACCGTGACCGCCCCGGCCCAATGTTGGCACGACGGACTTCGGTATCTTTGGTTCAATTCCCGTCCACACCCCTCCGCTGCGAGTGATCAAGCTTTTTGCGAGCATAAAGCGACCAAAGCCAATTTCTAGCACGTGCTCATCGACGCAATTGTTAAAGTGGGCCTCGATACTTGATACAACGCATTTCCTCAGTGGCGTGCCAAACCCAATACCGCAAACCTCTTTCGAAGAATCAAAACTGCGACAGTCGGCACATGAGATCGACTTTAGGTAATCCGATTCGTCTTTATAAAATACACCCGCCCACTTCTTTTGAAACTTTCGAGGATTTGCAGAAAAACTGTGCCAGCGCTTTAGAATCGAACCTAATTTAGAGTGCATCGCCTTATCTCTCTGTAGTACGTCAAATCTGAGTTTGCTCGCTCTTGCACAATGCGTCGACCGCACATACTCATCTATCTAGTCTTCCAACCTTCGCATTCAAGCCCTCTGCAAAGCCAAGACAAAGCATAAATACGATAAGCAGAGTAATTTTGTGATTTTCCAACACGGCGTCAGTGGTTCCAAATAACAACCATGACATTACGGTTATGAGCAGCAGGTAGCGACTCTCTGGGCCAAATCGTCCCCTGTAGGCTAACCACGGGATGATGGCCATTGTAAGTATGATTACTGCTACTCCGCCGATGCCTAGCTCTAAACCAAGGTTCAAAAACTCATTGTGCGCATGTCGATAACCGAGCACGGCGTCAGAGACATCGGGACTCACCTGATGAATTGACGCGGCCGCAGAATGGAATTCGCCTTTACCGACCCCTGTCCAAAAATTTTGCTGAAATATATCCCAGCCCACTTGCCACAGCGCGATTCGCACTTGACTAGACTCATAGGCAGGGATCGAGCGGTTAATCAATAACTCTTGGGTTTCCACCAATAATTCAGACATCCGAAGAAAGCTTCCACCCATGAATACCCAATAACCTACAAGGGAAACCACCACCCCACACAGTAATTTTTCTCGCCTAGAAAATACGTACGTATTTGAGAAAAAAACGAAGGCCAGAAGGAGCAGCGGGGAAATAATAACCACGGTTCGCGTCTGGCTCACTAGCACGGAAACAAGGCCCATCGCGAGAATGCCAATGCAATACATTTTCCTCACGTTGCCCAGAGCCTCTTTAACAAACGCCCCTGGTATCAACGCGAGAGCGGTGAGTAGAAAGGCGATTTGAGCGAAGGTAACGCTGTTTTCATGCCCATAAATACGCGTCCAAGTCGTGCCGGAAAGAAACTCATAGCCGAAAACTCCGGCATTAAGCAGACAAGCGAGCATGGCGCCCACAATGACATAGGGCAATTGCGCGCCGTGAATTCTCATCCATACGTAGAGGGGGATAATGAGTAAAAATCGCGACGGGTTATCGAGCTCGCTTGAGCTAAATGTATCTGAAGCCAATGACCTGACAATAACAACCAACGGGTAAAGACTGAGTGTCGCTATGAACAAGTAGTCTGACCGCGTCAATCGTAGATAGTGTCGAGGATCGATAGTCACAAGACTTATGAGAAATAGACATGCGAGCGATGCCCCAAACACTTTCTCTAGAAGTAAAATTGACGACAGACCAGCGACGATCAAAACGCGACATGCAACAAGCAATAACGTCGGGTCGCGAGTATCGTTTCTACTTGAGCTTTGGCTATGAGTCGTTATGGCGATTGCCCATCAAAAATAGGTTTGGGGTGCTGAGATAACAAAAGACCAGCGCCATTATATCGACTACGCCGCTTAAGGGCGAGCCGGCGCTTCTTCGATTCTCCCGCGCCGCAGGCAATATGCTATCGTTCTACACGTATTAGTCTCTGGACTCGCTAACAGCCCTCTACCCTTCTTCATCTGTCATTACGGAGCACCGCTATGGAAACCTTTGTCGATCCCAGCCCGGAAAATTTTGCCCACTTTAAGTCCTTAAATCGAGATACGCCTATTCTGATGCTGAATCAGCTGCAATTTAAGGCAGTTGCTGCGTATCCAGAGGGCCATGTGCACGCGAATACGCCAATGAGTGGCGCAGAGGCCTATGCGCTTTACGGCGAAACCAGTGGTCCAATTTTTCAACGAGTGGGCGGTACCATCATCTGGCGCGGACATTTTCAGGGGGTCGTCATAGGTCCAAATGATGAAAAGTGGGACACGGTCTTCATCGCCCGTTACCCCAACGCCCACGCATTCCTTGAGATGGTCACAGACCCTGATTACCAACTCGCAGTGGTCAACCGTCAGGCGGCCGTTCAGACCTCAAGACTGATACGCTTCGCAGAGCATGAAAGCACGAGTGATGTGTTTAGCGGCTAACGCACGAGGATCCGGATACTAGACAAGCACAAGAAAGGATGGAGGCTCGGAGCGGAAT
>DAIRTN010000022.1:4179-39828 GCA_036803865.1 Luminiphilus sp. | reverse complement strand
AAAACTCCGGCGATTTGGCAGCTCTGTTAAATGGTCGAAATAGGCAAAATAGCGCAGCTTGTTTTCTTGGGCCTTTATATCGAGGAACGCTTTTGCTGCGCGGAGCATGTAGCGAACGTCGCGAGACAATAGTGGCCAGTTGACGGGTTTGGTTTTGTATTGAGTAGCCCCCACTTGGAAGCCACGATCAATCGACTCTTTGTCGTCCGCGCCGGTGGCAATTAGCACCGGGACATTTTTTCCTAAGGGGTTGGCGCGTATTTCCTCGCAGACCTGAAAGCCATTTTTGCCGGGCATGTCGACGTCAAGAAATACGAGGTCAGGCTGTTGTAGGGCGAACACATCGAGCGCTTGATTGCCGTCTTCTGCCTCCACAACGCGCATTCCTGCTTCTTCAAGACACTCCCGCGCCAACAGGCGGACCATTACGTCGTCATCGCATATCAGTATCGTGGGGATGTCATTTTGTGGTGCGTCTGTGCTCACAATGCAACCCAATTCCGTTTGTCGCCAAATCACAAGTCGATGCCGCAAGCGTATCACTGATCAATGCGCTTTTGTGTCGCCGCATTGTGCTATATTTGCCGGCCGTCCACTTTTTCCCCAAAGCCATGTCTATTGCCCAAGATAAACTTATCCGCATTCGCGAACAGGTGCAGTCACACTTAGATCGCGTCGACCGCGTTCGTATGACTCCCGAGCAAAGATCGGAGTTGGAAGCACGCATAAAGGACAATCTAGCCCGGGAGAACGCGGTTCTCGTTGCGCATTACTACACCTCGCCGGAAGTTCAGGCCTTGGCTGAGGCGACGGGCGGGTGTGTTTCTGACTCCTTAGAGATGGCTCGGTTTGGCAGGGATCATCCGGCTGAAACTCTTATCGTAGCGGGTGTACGATTTATGGGGGAAACCGCAAAAATTCTTACCCCCCACAAGCGTGTGCTAATGCCCGATCTTGAGGCAACTTGCTCACTCGATTTGGGTTGCCCTGCCGATGAATTTGCTGCTTTTTGCGATGCCCACCCAGATAGAGAGGTTGTGGTCTATGCGAATACTTCAGCAGCAGTAAAGGCGCGAGCCGATTGGGTGGTGACGTCTTCAATCGCGTTGGATGTGGCTGAACATCTGGCTGAGCAAGGCAAAAAGATCATATGGGCGCCTGATCGCCACTTGGGTGACTACGTACGACGAATGACGGGTGCAGACATTCTCATGTGGGATGGCGCATGCATAGTCCATGAAGAGTTCAAAGCGCGCGGTATTGAGCAACTTAAACAGGTGCACCCCGAGGCGGGTGTGTTGGTTCATCCAGAGTCCCCGTCGTCAGTTGTTGAGATCGCAGACTTCGTCGGTTCGACCACGCAAATTATAAAAGCGGCCCAGCGACTACCCCATGAGACATTTATTGTTGCCACAGACCATGGCATCTTCTTCAAATTACAGCAAGCCGCCCCCGATAAGCATTTTATTATTGCGCCAACGGCGGGCGAGGGTGCGACCTGTCGAAGCTGTGCAAATTGTCCCTGGATGGCCATGAATGATTTAGAGCGCCTGGCTACCGTCTTTGACCGGCCCGATAATGAAATATTTGTGGCCGCGGCGGTGGCTACTGATGCCATGCGACCGCTCGATCGTATGCTGGCCTTCGCAGCGGAATTGAATACGGGTGTAGTGGGGCGCGCTTAAATTATTGTCTCTCCAAATCCGCACGCATTTTCAGTACATCGGTAATGCGCTCGTTGACGAGCGAGCTTGTCGTAAAATCGTCTCCTACGAGTTTTAGCGCGTAGTTTAGCTGCCGTAGCGCTGCATCCAGATTGCCTACCCGAATGAAATATTCGGCGCGGGATCGGTGCAAGCCAACGATATTGCCGCTCAGCCCTTGAACCTCTGCAAGTAGGTACCACAGATTTGGGTCATCGTCCTTGATTTTGCTTTGGGTAAGTAGAATCTCCTCAGCAAGATGGGCATCGCCCGCCTGCTGTAACGCCCAGGCATAGGTCATGGTAAGAGGATGATTCCCGGGTGATAGGCTGAGTCGCTTGCCGAGTTTATCTGCCGCCAGTTTGGCGTCGCCGCGAGCCAGGGCGATTTCTGCATCCGCAATAACGTACTCAATTCGATCGCTGTTCTTAGACCATATGCCATCAAGCGCCAGGGCGGCTTCATCGGGCCGGCCTGCGGCAGTCAGTGCCACCACAAGACCGTAGGTCGCAGCCTCTTTAGATCGGGGTGTACCCTCGAGTTGCCCTCGAAACTGTGCCACTGCAGCTTCAGGCGTTTTGGCTAGCTGGTTAGCCACCCGCGCGCGCATGAGTTGGTAATCCAGGCTCTGTGGACGAATACGCTTGGGGTATTGCATGGCACGATTGCGCGTATCCGCAATGCGTCGCTCAGAGAGCGGGTGTGTGCGTAAAAACTCTGGGATACGTGAGCCACTGCTATAGCGTGTGGTGGCCAACATCCGCTCAAACATCGCCGGGGCTGCGTAGGGATCCATTCCCGCGTTATAAAGCGTGCGCATACCTATCCGATCTGCTTCCGCCTCGTTGGCTCGGCTGTGGCGCAACTGTTGATCTTGAAGCGCTGCTTGGGTTGCGCTCATCGCCGCAAGGCCTGCGTCTGTTCCAGCGGTTGCTGCTAACAGAATCCCCGCAAGTAAGCCGGCAATGTTAAGCGGCGATTGCTGCTGCGCCATTTCAACCCGTCGAGAGAAGTGGCGCTGGCTTAAGTGTGCGATCTCATGGGCTATGACCGTGGCAAATTCGTCTTCGGTTTGCGCCAGATTAAAGAGACCGTTGTGAACGCCAATGACTCCGCCGGGTACAGCAAAGGCGTTAATGGTGGGATTGTTAACAATAACAAGTTCAATTCGCCGGTCTTGTAATTCACTGTGAGTGACTAGCTCAAAAACCAGCGATTCAAGATAGCTGTAAAGCAGAGGGTCGTTGATAATTGGTGCTTGGCTGCGGAACATTTTTAGCCACGAACGACCCAGTTGGTATTCGAATTCCGTAGAGAATAAGCTGGTGCTGGCTGCGCCTAAGTTAGGTATTTTTAGCCCTTCGGTGGCGCTTTTCGTACTCGGCGACGCAACTGTCAGTATGATAAGGCCCAGTAGGGTAAAATGAGCCGCTACGCGCTTGAGCGCACGGATAGCGTTGAACGTGTTTTTGGAAGGTAACGGCATCTGTGAACTCTAACGCAACTTGGATGCTGATGACCGAGATTTAGGCAACAAATTTTGGTAAATGAACGAGAAAAATGTCTGATTGGTTTGCTTTTACGCCAATCCACGGGAGTAGCACCATGACTTGGAAGACTAGCGAGGCGAATAGTCGCGTCGATGCTCGAGGTCAGAAATGCCCTATGCCGTTATTGATGGCGAAGAGGGGTTTGCGCGACTTATCGTCGGGAGAGATTCTAGAGGTGATGGCCACGGACCCCGGGTCGGAGCGAGATTTTCTATCGCTTCAACGACTCGGTGGTCATACTGTTACAACCAGTCAGGATGAAGACGGCGTTTTTCTTCATCGCATAATCAAGGCTTAAGCATGTTTGATGTTCTGAAAAAGTGGTACCACCGATACCTGAGTGAGGAAGAGTCGGTTTTATTGCTCATTCTCTTGGCGGTTTCGCTGATTTTGCTGGCGTTTTTAGGTGATGTTCTCGTTCCCATTATGGTTGCGATAGTACTCGCCTACCTCATGCAGGGCGTCGCTAATCAGCTAGTGAGCTGGGGCCTTTCGGCAACGGTAGGTGTTTGGGTGTCGACACTGTTATTCACAGGGGCATTTTTTGCTTTTTCTTTAGGTCTTGTGCCACTTGTCTGGCGCCAGCTCATTAGCTTGGCGCGCGAAGCGCCAGCAATGATTGAGGAAGCGCGGCAGGCCTTGTCAGTATTGCCCGCGAGTTATCCGGCATTGGTTAGCCAGGAGCAGCTCAACCAGGTCATGAGCATGATTCAGGGTGAGATGGCGCATTTTGGTCAAATGGCGCTAACAAAAGGCCTTGGCTCTATTCCGCGCTTGCTCGCCGTTCTGGTTTACATGGTGCTTATCCCTCTAATGGTTTTCTTCTTTCTTAAAGATCGTGACGTTATTGTGCGCTGGACCCTGTCGTTCCTGCCAGCAGAGCGTCCGCTGCTGAGTGCGATCTGGGCTGAAATGAATCAGCAGATTGCCAACTATGCACGTGGCAAAGTCATTGAAATTATTATCGTGGGAGCAGTGAGTTACTTTGTCTTTACCGTCTTGGGTCTAAACTATGCAGCGCTGTTGGGTTTGCTCGTCGGCCTGTCGGTAATCATCCCCTATATTGGTGCCGCGCTGGTCACCATCCCCGTCGCCTTCGTCGCTTATTTTCAGTGGGGTTTGACGCCCGACTTCTACTGGGTCGTGGCGGCTTATACCGTTGTACAAACGCTTGATGGCAATGTATTGGTACCACTTTTATTTTCAGAGGCAGTCAATCTTCATCCGGTAGCAATTATTGTTGCGGTCTTGTTTTTTGGCGGTGTTTGGGGGGTTTGGGGTGTGTTTTTTGCTATCCCTTTAGCGACTCTAGTCAATGCCATTATCACTTCGTGGCCCACTAGGCTGCTCGATCACCACGACGCTCAAACCTGATCTGAATTCCGTCGTTCTATTAACCTTGAGGAGAATCTGATGCAGAAGATTCACACTGTGTACTCTGCGCTACGTCATTCGCATGCTTTGCTGCCGGCCATAGGTTTGGCTTTCTTGGTGGGCTGCACAGGCCCAACACACGAACATCGTGAAAAGGGTAAAGATGAAATTGCCTCGCCGGTTTCAGATTCATCCAACGTATTCGTTAGTCCAAACGACGCTCGCGATTATCGAACCTTAACCCTCGATAACGGTATCGATGTGTTGTTGGTGTCAGATCCCAACGTCGAAAAATCAGCCGCGGCACTCAGTGTGGGTGTCGGCCTGCTTTCCGACCCCATGGATTACCAAGGAATGGCTCACTACCTCGAGCACATGCTGTTCTTGGGCACTGAGAAATTCCCGGAGCCCGACGGCTATGGCGAGTACATACAGCAAAATGGCGGTTCAAATAATGCGTACACGTGGTTGGATGTCACCAACTATATGTTTGAAATTAAGAATTCAGCCTACGAAGACGCTCTCGACCGCTTCTCCGATTTTTTCAAAACGCCATTGCTTGATCCCGATTACATCGAGAAGGAAAAGAGCGCAGTGAATGCTGAGTGGTCAATGCGCCGAGAGCTGGATTACTTTGGTATGTATAAGTTGAGCCGCAGCCTGATGGGTGACCACCCCGCTAATCGGTTTCTCATTGGCAATTTAGAAAGCCTTGCCGATAAAGAAGACAGTTCTCTCCATAGCGCAACGGTGGATTTTTATCAGCAATACTATTCGGCTAATCTAATGAAAGTCGCCATGGTGAGCGACCGCTCACTCGACGACATGACTTCTTTTGCACGGACTTATTTCGGGGACATTCCAAACAAAAAGATCGCGCAGCCTACGGTAACTACTGAGATTGATTTTTCTCAAGCAGCAGGCCGACTCATTCATTATGTGCCTCAAGAAGACCAGCGCATCTTGCAGCTGGATTTCATTATCGACGCTAATGTTGAGCAGTTTCGCGTTAAACCTAGTCAGTATTTGTCCTACATAATTGGCTCGGAAATGCCCAATACACCGGCCGTACGTCTAAAAGAGCTTGGCTGGGCGAGCGCACTTAACGTCTCGTCGTCCCCTGATCAGTTCGGAAACTACGGTGTATTCAGCGTGTCGGTTGATTTAACCGAAGAGGGCATGAAGCATCGTGAAGCGATTACTAATCTTGTGCTCGGTTATCTTGACGTGCTGAAGGAGCAGGGCGTCGACGACCGCTACGCCGCTGAATTCGCAACGTCCCTAAACAACCAATTTCGCTTTCTTGAGAAAGTGAATGATTTTTCTTATGTCTCGGCCTTGGCTGGAGCGATGCAGGATTATCCTAGTCAACATGCAGTCGACGCTAATTACCGCTTCGAAGGCTTTGATGCGGACGCGGTGAATGCCGTTCTTGAGCAGCTCATCCCTGAGCGTTTATTGGTTTGGTATGTCTCTAAGGATGAGCCTGCCAATGAAGAAATGCATTTCTATGCGGGTCGTTACTCGATTGAGCCACTCGAGTTAGCTACACCCAGTGAGCGTGTTGCTGCGGTGAATCAATATGCGCTGGCATTACCTGCGTTGAATACTCTGCTCCCAGAATCGTTCGACGTTGCGCATGCGTCGCCGACACCTCAAAAAGTCATCGATCAGCCGAACCTAGAGATTTGGCTACAAGGCAGTGAAGTATATGGCGCGCAGCCAAAAGGCTTTACGCAGATCTATCTGAATACAGTGAGTCGAGAGCAAGGTGCTGAGTTTGCGGTTTTGCAATCGCTGTGGAGTGACCTATACCGCATGCGACAGACTACCGTGTTTACCGAAGCTTCTATTGCCGGCATGAATGCCTCGGTATCAAATAGTCACGGCTTGAAACTCACGTTCTCTGGATTTACTGATAAGCAAAGTGAGCTTATTGAGATAGCTTTAAATGGCCTTGCCTTTAAGCCTACCGAAGAAGAGTTGGCGCAGGCGGTCGATCGCTTTGCACGCGGTCTCGAAAATAGTAAGCGAGCATTTCCTGTTCGGCAATTACGTCCGGCACTGAGTCGGTTGACTGAAAGCGGCCGCTATTCTCCAGAGAGCTTAAAAGCCGCTTTGGAAGACGTAGATCTCGCGCGTCTCAACGCCTTTGTCGATGACGAGCTGCGCTCGGCGTATGCGCGAATTTACATGTTTGGTAACTACAGTGAGGCAAGCGTCCAGGCCGTAGCCGCCATTGTTGATGATGCCTTGCCAAACCGCACCGCCGGCGAATATGTTCGGGCCTCTGTGTACAAGCCTTCAAGAGGCCAAACACTGGTGGCTCAATCCGACTTACCGGTTGAGGACTTGGGCATGCTGTATTTATTCGCTGCGCCCACAGATGGCTTTGAGAACATTGCGCGCGGTGAAATTTTAGGCTCGCACTTAGCCAATCGCGCGTTTAACCAGCTTCGGACGGAGGAGCAGCTCGGCTATGCGGCTGGTGGATTTGCCACGCAGGTGGGCGATCACCCTTATATTGGCTTTTATATACAAACACCGGTCAAGGCACCCGTTGCAATGCTCGAGCGGTTCGATGCCTTCCGCGCAGAGTATCGCGAAATACTTGCCGAACTCGGTGAAGAAGAGTTTGAGCTGATCAAAGCGGGTTTGCTGACGAACCTTACAGAGCCACCTAAGAACCTCGCTGAGGAGGCTGGGCCCTTCATTTCGGACTGGAATAAGGAGCGGTACGCGTTCGATTCGAGAGCAAAACTGATTGCTGCGGCTCAAGCGGTTACTCTCGCAGATATCCGAGACTACTATGACAACACGGTGATGGTGGAGGATGGGGCGCGTCTATTAGTTCAGCTTCGGGGCCGCGCGTTTGCCGATCAGCCTTTTGCGACACTGCCTAACGCGACTATTGTGGAGAGTATTGAAGATTTTCACGCAACCATGCCTCGTCAGTAAGTAGACAGCCCGCTACGCGCTTTTTAGGGCGCAAAGCGGGTTTTTTTGTGTATTTATATAATTCTAAAATAGAACTTTATAGCTGAAATGGGAATTTTTCTATAGTGTTTGGCCACTTGATACCCGAATAATAGATTCTAAAATAGAATTTACTAGCAAAATTCCGTGCGGAGCCAGTGTATGAGCGTAGAAAATGTCGACCCTATAGAAGTGCAAGAGTGGCGAGATGCCCTTGATTCGGTCGTGAGGCATGGGGGCTCTGAGCACGCAGGTGAGCTGCTTCGATCCGTGTCAGAGCATGCAGAGCAAACAGGCGTCCCGCTTCCACGCGCCATTACCACACCCTTTAAAAACACAATTGCTCCAGAAAACGAGCGGTCTATGCCCGGCGATTTGTTTATGGAGCGCCGAATTCGTTCGTTGATTCGCTGGAATGCTATGGCAATGGTCATGCGAGCCAACGATAACGAAGACGGGTTGGGTGGGCACATCTCCAGCTTTTCGTCGAGTGCTACTCTTTACGATGTCGGTATGAACCACTTTTTTCGTGGTACCGCCAACGGTCACCCAGGCGATCTCGTTTTCTTCCAAGGTCACAGCGCGCCCGGCATGTATGCCCGCTCTTACTTAGAAGGGCACATTAACGAGTCGCAGCTCGAAAACTTCAGGCGTGAAGTTGATGGCAATGGCTTGTCCTCCTACCCGCACCCCTGGCTCATGCCGGATTACTGGCAGTTTCCTACCGTTTCAATGGGGCTTGGGCCACTGCAAGCGATTTACCAAGCACACGTCATGAAGTACCAACAAAAGCGTGGCCTGGTCGATCATCAAGATCGTAAAATTTGGTGTTTCATGGGCGACGGTGAGTGCGATGAGCCTGAGTCATTGGGTGCGATTGGTCTTGCGGGCCGAGAAAAGTTAGGCAATCTTCACTTTGTTATTAACTGTAACCTTCAGCGCCTCGATGGCCCTGTTCGAGGTAACGGTAAAATCATCCAAGAGCTTGAAGGCGTATTTCGTGGCGCTGGTTGGAACGTAATTAAGGTTGTCTGGGGTCGTAAGTGGGACCCTCTCTTCGATCGCGATAAGTCCGGAAAGCTCCAGCAGATCATGAATGACGTCTGTGATGGTGAGCTGCAGAACTGTAAGTTCAACGGCGGTGCGTATACCCGCGAGCACTTCTTTGGTAAGAGCCCTGAGACCCTCGATCTTGTCAAAGACTTGAGCGATGACGACATCATGTATTTGAATCGTGGTGGCCATGACCCCTACAAAGTGTATGCAGCGTACGCGGCTGCTTGTGAGGAGACTGAGCGTCCTACGGTTATCTTAGCGATGACGGTTAAAGGCTATGGCACAAGCGAAGCGGGCGAGGCGAGTAACGAAACGCACTCACTTAAAAAGCTCGATACGAAGAGCCTGAAGGCTTTCCGTGATCGCTTTGGTGTGCCCATTAGCGATAAAGACTTGAAGGACGTGCCGTTTTATCGACCGCCCGAAGACAGCCCTGAAATGCGCTACATGCGCGAGCGCCGCGCTCAACTTGGCGGCCAGCTGCCGGCCCGCCGGCCCAAGGCTTATTCTCTTCCGGTGCCCGGCCGAACAGCTTATGCCAGCCAACTGAAATCGAGTGGCAAGCGAGAAATTTCTACCACAATGGCCTTTGTCCGTATCTTATCCGCGTTGGTGAAGGATAAGGAAATTGGCCAGCGCGTGGTGCCTATTGTGCCCGATGAGGCCCGTACGTTCGGTATGGAGGGCATGTTCCGACAGCTCGGTATCTACTCTTCGGTGGGTCAGCGCTACACGCCGCACGATGCAGGGCAGATTCTCTATTACAAGGAAGCAGAAACAGGTCAAATTCTTGAAGAGGGTATTAACGAGGCGGGCGCATTCTCGGCGTGGCTCGCAGCCGCGACGTCATACAGTGTATCCGACTACCCAATGGTGCCTTTTTACATCTATTACTCAATGTTTGGATTTCAGCGCATTGGCGACTTGGCATGGGCGGCGGGTGACTCTCAGGCGAAAGGCTTTCTGATTGGTGCAACAGCGGGTCGCACAACGCTTAACGGCGAAGGTCTTCAGCACCAAGACGGGCACAGTCATATGATGGCTGCAACCATCCCTAACTGCATTAGTTATGATCCTGCTTACTCTTATGAGCTTGCTGTCATTGTTCAAGACGGCATGAAGCGCATGTTCGAGGACGGTGAGAAGTGTTTCTACTACATCACCACGATGAACGAGAACTACCAGCATCCTGACATTCCCGAGGGTGTCGATGAGGGCATTGTTCGCGGTTTATATAAGCTCAAAGCCTCAGCGGCGAAGCACAAGCAGCGCGTTCAGTTAATGGGCGCTGGCGCCATTCTTCGCGAAGTCGAAGCTGCAGCCGCTATTCTTGAGACCGATTACGGTGTTTGCGCCGACGTTTGGAGTATGACTAGCATCAACGAGTTGGCGCGAGACGGTAAAGATGCCCAACGTTGGAATATGTTGCATCCAACTGAAGAGCCTAAGGTGCCCTATGTCACTCAGCAGTTGCTCGGTACACAAGGCCCTTTCATTGCGGCAACCGATTACATGAAGGCTCACACTGATCAAATTCGTGAGTTCGTGCCGGGTCGGTTCACCGTGCTGGGAACGGATGGGTTTGGTCGAAGTGATACGCGAGCGAAGTTACGAGAGTTTTTTGAAGTAGATCGTCGCTTTGTTGTGGTCGCTGCGCTGAAATCCTTGGCCGATGAAGGGGCTGTTGATCCCGCGGTCGTTGCAAAGGCCATCGACGATTTGGGTATCAATGCTGATAAACCCAACCCTCGCTTAGTCTGATCGGTATAAGGAGAAAATCGTGAGTCAAACAACGATAAGAGTGCCAGATATCGGTGGTGCGGAAGGCGCAGAGGTTGTCGAGCTGTTGGTCGCGGTCGGTGACCATATTGAGCTTGAGCAAAGTTTAATTGTTTTAGAGTCTGATAAAGCCTCTATGGAGATTCCCGCGAGTAGCGCAGGTGTCGTCCTTGAAGTCAAAGTGGCTATGGGGGATCAGCTGTCAGAAGGTGATGCGGTCGTTGTCATTAGCGTCGCCGCTGATGGCGATGACGCTAACGCGAGCGCTGCTGAGGGCATTCATGCAGAAGATGCGGCAGAGGACGTGGCAGAGGACGTGATAGCAGCGCCAGAAGCCGCTGACGCTGCGTCAGCACAAAGCAGCAATGGAGCCATCGCGGCAGCTAAGGGAGCGCCTGTAGGCGGTGAGGCTAAGCTCATCACTGTTGAAATCCCTGATATTGGGACAGACGGGGACGTCGAGTTAGTCGAGATTTCGGTCACTGTCGGTCAGCATGTCGAGGAGGGTGAGTCTTTAGTCGTGCTCGAATCCGACAAGGCTTCGATGGAGGTGCCTGCGCCCGTGGCGGGTAAAGTAGTAAAGCTATTGGTCGACGCGGGCCAAAGCGTCAGTCAAGGCGTTCCGCTGCTGGAATTAGAAGCCACCGTCGTCGGAGATGACGTCGCGAGCGATGCTGTCGCCAACGGGCAGGCTCAGACTGCTGTGGTAGCCGCACCAGCCATCCAGCCGCAGGCCACAGCGCAATCGGCCGCGAGCAGCTCGCCCTTGCAGGTGGCGTCGAAAGACGCTGCAGTCGCGACGGGCGATAACGCGGGTATCTACGCGGGGCCGGCGGTACGTAAGTTAGCCCGTGAATTTGGTATTCCTCTTGGTGACGTTTCCGGTAGTGGCCCTCGCGGGCGGCTTGTTAAAGACGATTTACATGCCTTTGTGAAGGCGGCCCTAAAGAAAGGTTCCGCTACCGCTGCGGTGAGTGGTGCTGGCATTGCACCTATCCCCGACGTTGATTTCAGTCAGTTCGGCGAGATCGATGCGCAACCGCGCAGTCGTCTCGATAAGCTGACTGCGAGCAATATGACTCGCGCGTGGTTAAACGTGCCGCACGTTACTCAGTTTGATGACGCAGATATCACCGACCTGGAAGCGTTTAGGGCGTCGCTGAAAGCGGAGGCTGAAAAGCGCCAGACTAAAATTACACCTATGCCATTTTTGTTGAAGGCTTGTGCGGTCGCGCTGAATGCTAATCCTAAGCTCAAGTCGTCCTTGGCTGATGCCGGCGAGACGCTTGTTTACAAGCAGTACTGTCATATTGGTATGGCAGTCGACACGCCCAACGGTTTGGTTGTACCTGTCATTAGAGATGTCGATAAAAAGTCAATTTGGGAACTCTCTGAAGAAGTTATTGAATTGGCTGGGCTCGCGCGTGATAAAAAGCTGAAGCCTGCGCAAATGCAGGGAGGCGTTTTCTCAATCAGCAGTCTTGGTGGTATC
The DNA here is from genome assembly GCA_036803865.1 of Luminiphilus sp. Classification (GTDB taxonomy): domain Bacteria; phylum Pseudomonadota; class Gammaproteobacteria; order Pseudomonadales; family Halieaceae; genus Luminiphilus. The sequence continues at coordinate 27,898 of DAIRTN010000022.1, read as the reverse complement.
GGTGGGCGTGGTTTCACGCCCATCGTCAATGCGCCTGAGGTTGCTATTTTGGGCGTGTCAAAAGCGAGTATGCAGCCCGTGTGGGATGGCAGTGCTTTCGTGCCAAGAAACATGCTGCCGTTAGCGCTGTCCTACGACCATCGTGTTATCAATGGTGGGGACGCTGGCCGCTTTTTAACGGAGCTGGTGGGCCTGCTATCGGATATTCGCCGTCTCGTTATGTAGGCGAGGGGCGAGCTAGCACGGCTGCTCGCCGTTGTTTGCGCTAGTCACCCGGTATTGCGCATACCTGCTGCAACACCGGCGATGGTCACCATTAGCGCCTGGTCGACAGCGGGGTCTTGTGTTTCCCGAACCCGCCGGAGGAGCTCCACTTGCAACAGGTTCAGTGGTGCGGTGTAAACGTTGCGCAGGCTGATCGACTCCATGGCCCAGTCATCATGACTAAGTAAGCGGTCACTCTCAAGGAGCCTCAATAAAGTCGACTGATCTGCGGCTAACTGCATCCGTAAACCATTACCGATAGGCTTGAGTTCCGGGATAACCAAGAATCGGTCGTACAAGTTGGCAATGTCTAAGTCAGCCTTAGCAAATACCATTTCAAGCATCGAGAGTCGTGAGCGGAAGAATGGCCAAGATGCAGCCATTGCCTTTAATGTTTCTTCATGACCTTCATCAATCGCTATGTGTAATGCCGCGCCTGCGCCTAGCCATGCAGGCAGCACCAACCGATTTTGTGACCACGAGAAGATCCAAGGGATTGCTCTGAGACTCTCGATGCCTCCGCCTGTCCGGCGACGCGCTGGCCGCGAGCCTAAGGGGAGATTTGCCAGTTCCTGCTCGGGTGTTGCCTGCCGAAAGTAAGGGACAAAGTTCGGTTCTTCGCGAACCCATCCACGATAGTGGCTGCAAGCGTTCTCGCCCAGCATATCCATCAGCTCACGCCAGCTCTGTTCAGGCGCTGGTGGCGGCAGTAGATTCGCCTGCAAAATGGCTGAAGCGTATTGGCCAAAGGTATTAATGGCTAGTGGCTTGAGCCCAAGCTTGGTGCGAATCATTTCGCCTTGTTCGGTTACTCGCAGACCTTGCTTTAGTGAGCCTGGAGGTTGCGAGAGCAACGCCTGATGTGCCGGCGCGCCACCTCGGCCAATGGTGCCACCGCGGCCGTGGAAGAGCTGTAAGGGAATATCATTCTTCGCGGCCACTTCAAGAAGTGCCTCTTGTGCTCGGTACTGCGCCCAGCCCGCCGTTAGCATCCCCGCGTCTTTAGCGCTATCCGAGTAGCCGATCATGACAACCATGCCATCGGCTACGCGTTGTCGATAGTTCTCACAAGTCAGCAGTGAGCTTACGATCTCAGGCGCGTTATCGAGGTCGTCGAGAGTCTCAAATAAGGGGGAGACAGGTATCCTGAGCGAACAGCCGGTTATTTTGAGTAGTAGCTGTACCGCAAGTACGTCCGAGGCCGAGCGTGCCATTGAGATGACATAGCAACCGAGCGCCTCCAAGGGCGTTTCAGCAATAACGGCAAAGGTGTCGAGTACTTCCTGCGCCTCTTCGCAGGGGGACCACGCGCTCGGAATAAGTGGTCGAGGCGACTCGAGCTCAAGACGTAGCCAGGCTGCACGTTGATTCTCATCCCACGTTGCATAGTCCCCTAGTCCCAAGTGCTGAGTGAGTTCAGAGAAAACTTGCGTGTGCCGCCCACTTTCCTGGCGAACATCGAGTTTGATGAGGTGTGGTCCGAAACTTTTTGCGCGCAACAGCGTAGCGCGTAGCGCGCCGTTGGCAATAACGCTGAGGCCTGACTCGGTAAGCGAGTCATAACACGCTTGCAGCGGCTCAAGAAGCGCTTCTCTAGACAAGGGTGCGAGGGTCAAAGGTGCGAGTTGAGCGCCGCCGTTAAGTGCTTCTTCGATGGCGAGCTTCTGTTTTTGCAGGCTATCGCGAAGAGGACGAAGCGTCGCACGATAGGGCTCTCGCGCGTGGTCACAGCGACGCTGCAGTGACGCCGATGCGGTGTTGACCGACAGCTCCTCATGCAGCAGCGTAATGTCGCGATGAAACAGCTCGCATGCTTGCCATTGAGCGAGCAACAAAACTCTTTGAGTGATGGGGGCGGTAACATTTGGGTTGCCATCACGGTCTCCGCCAATCCAGCTCGATATCTGGAGAGGGTGCCATTCGCCCGTCGGCGTATCGATACCGTGCTGCTCACAAAGGGATTCTAATTGCGTAATAAACTCGGGTACCGCCTGCCACAAAGAGTTTTCAATAACGGCGAATCCCCAGCGAGCTTCGTCTACCGGGCTAGGCCGTGCACTTCGAAATTCATGCGTGTGCCAAATCTGTGCAACAAGTTCTGCAATTCGACGATGGATGGGCCCCTCGTCGCCCTCATCTTCAGGCGAGCCCTCCAATTTTTCGAGGCATTGATTCAATTCGCCATGTTTGTGAATCATTGTGCGTCGAGTGATTTCTGTTGGGTGCGCTGTGAGCACTAAATCAATCTTAAGCTCGCCGATCGCTTTGGCAATGTCATCGTTTGAAACAGACCCTTGCAAAAGCTGCAGAGTATTGCCGACAACGGACGCTGCTGAAAAATAAGCTTCACTGTGCTTTGCGATGGTTTGGTGCTGATCGGCGATGTTGGCAAGGTTAAGAAATTGGGCAAATGCGCGTGCAATGGCGAGAACGGTGTCGTCATCTAGCTGTCTGAGCATCTCATACAGTGCATCGAGGCTATCTTCCGCACGCGAGCTTTTGGAGCACTGGCGTATTTGTTCTACTTTCTCAAATAGCGCTTTACCTTCGGCGTTTTCAATGGTTTCGCCTAAAATACGGCCTAAAAGCCGTACATTACTGCGTAACGCAGAAGTATCCATGGGGTATGCCTCAATCGTTTGTGGGTAAATCAGTCGCGATTTTCGGGAATTCGAGTTTCTTTCAGGCTTTCTTTTATCCGTGCCAAATGGGGCAGGAAGCCTTCCCCGCGCTGTAACGTAACGCCTGTGGCGAGCACATCGAGAATCACTAATTGCACGATTCGAGATGTCATTGGCAGGTAGTGATCGGTGTTTTCTTGATTATCTAGGCCGATAACAAAATGGCTGCAAGCGGCAAGCGGAGATTTCTCGCAGGTCAGTGAGACAACGGTCGCTTCGGTTTTGCGGGCGAGCTGCGCCACGTCCACTATCGTTTGTGTGCGGCCTGTATGAGAGATGCAAAAAAACAAATCACCGACGCCGGCGCTCGCAGCAATCATGCGTTGCATAAGCGGGTCTGTATGACTTGAAACGGGGACGTTAAAACGGAAGAACTTGTGCTCTGCGTCTTTTGCGACTGCAGCCGACGTACCTAAGCCAATAAAATGTATGCGTCGTGCCTGTGATAATTGGTTAACGACACGCTCGATTGCTGCGAGTGGCAGAGACTCTTTGGCAAGCATTAACGCGGAGATCGTGTTGTCGAAAAGTTTTCGAGGGTAGGTGTCGATGCCGTCATCCAGCTCAACCGCGCGGCTGATGTATCTCACCCCGCTCACCAATGAGCGCGCTAGCTGTAGCTTGAAGTCGGGAAAGCCGCTAGCACCAAAGCGCTTACAGAATCGATTGACGCTCGGTTCGCTGACACCCGCTGCGGCAGCAAGCACCGCGATGCTGGAGCGCGTTGCCGCTTCAGGGTCTGTGAGAATGGCATTTGCCACCTTAATCTCAGACTTGCTGAGTTCCGGTAGGGCGGCGTTTAGTCGTGTCAGTAAGTTATTTGTGCTCATGAGCCTATAATAAGCGAAAATCTTGTAATAAAACAAAAATAAATACCAATATATCGTTAGAAATCGCTATCTTTTTGTAATTAAACTACATTAAACTGTCCCCCTACGGCGCAAATGCGAATCTACAGGGCACTGCAAAGCAGTGACTTATGAGGGTTTTAGAACCGATCACTCGATTCACGCAGTGCGCAATACATAAGAAGTCTACATCTTTCTTAGGTAGCGGCTGATCGAGCAGGTAACGAGGAATCGACGCATGATAAAAGTGGCAATCAACGGATTTGGACGAATTGGTCGCAACGTTTTACGGGCGCTGTATGAGCGCGCTGATCTGCGCCGTGAAATCGAAGTGGTGGCAATCAATGATTTAGGTTCGCCCGAGATCAACGCGCACCTATTGCAGTATGATACCGCGCACGGTCGGTTTGCTCTCAACGTCGCTGCGGAATCCGACGCCATAATTGTCGGCGATGACCGAATTCAAGTCTTTGCTCAGCGCGATCCGTCTACGCTTCCTTGGAAGTCGCTGGGCGTTGATATCGTTTTTGAATGCACAGGATTCTTCACCAGTCGGGACCTTGCCGCTAAGCATTTGGAGGCAGGTGCGGGCAAGGTATTGCTGTCGGCACCAGGCACTCATGTAGATGCGACCATTGTGTATGGCGTTAATCACGATTCACTTACCGCTGATCACCGGATAGTGTCTAACGCATCGTGCACCACCAACTGCCTGGCACCCTTGGTAAAGCCGTTGCATGACGCTGTTGGTATCGAATCTGGCTTGATGACAACGATTCACTCCTACACCAACGATCAAAATTTGTCTGACGTTTATCACGAAGACCTGTACCGCGCGCGCGCTGCAGCACACAGCTTGATTCCTACGAAAACCGGTGCTGCGAAGGCCATTGGTTTGGTGCTGCCTGAACTCGATGGCCGCTTAGATGGCCTCGCTGTTCGTGTGCCGACGCTCAATGTGTCTTTGGTTGATCTTACGTTTGCGCCAAGTCGCGAAACATCGGTTGAAGAGATCAATGGAATCATGCGTGCGGCTTGCGCTGCGGACACGCTAGGCGTACTAGCCGGAAATGATAAACCGCTTGTGTCGGTGGATTTCAATCACAACGCGTACTCCAGCAACTTTGACTTTAGTCACACGCGCGTCACTAAACACTTGGTAAAAGTATTGTCTTGGTATGACAACGAGTGGGGTTTTTCAAACCGAATGCTGGATACAGCGCGCGCCATGGCACTGCTTTAAGTTTTGGGCAAGCCCCACTCTCCAAAGTGTGGGGCTTTTTTGGGGAGGCCAATGGCCTCCCTTTTTTTTAAGTCGTTAGAGGGTGGCTGTCATGCATAAAAACGCAGTCGAGCATTCTGAAGAGCGCAGGCGAGCATGCTTAGAAACGCAATCGATCGACGCCGAGTGCGTAGATCTTGTCGCTTAGTGTTTAGGCGCGTACCACAGTTCGAAGTTGCCATTGGGTGCGGCAAACTGCGCGATGGGTGCTTTGTTTGCGGGCTGAGTCGACAGGGCTTCTTCGAAAACGAGCCGCTTATCTTCTCCAACGATGTGAATGATTCCCTTGCGACTGTTTTTTAGTCGTTTTAACGATTGTGAGATCCGTGCGTGGGGCGCGGTTGTCGGGTGGGTCATCAGTGCAGATGCGTTCGTCGCGAGGCCTTCATCGATCTCCTCGCAGCAAGGGAAGAGCGAAGCTGTGTGTTTGTCACCACCCATGCCCAAGATAACCAGGTCATAGGTATCCATATCATCCAGCGTCGCGATAACGTCCTTTAGGTTTGCGTCAACGTCGGGATAGCATGGTGTGAGGGAGCGATACTGGGCTGCAGAAGCGGTGCCTGTCAGCAAGGTTTGTGTCAGTAGCTTCTCATTAGAGTCATCGTGATCGTGGTTTACCCAGCGATCGTCGGCGAGCGTGATGGTTACCCGTGACCAGTCAATATCGGCGTTCGCTAGATGAGCGAAAAGCCCGCGTGGAGTGCTGCCCCCAGACACAACCAGTGTCGCTTTGCCGCGCGCACTAATAGCTGACGTTAATACGCTGATCGCCTCGGTGGCCAGCGCGTTGTCGAGAGCGTCTACGGAGGAAAATACGTGCTCAGACATGCCAGCTTCGTCCATCTTTTTCAATCAGGATTTCAGCTTTTGCGGGGCCCCAGGAGCCTGCGTGATAGGGTTTTACACTTACGCCTTGATCGTGGCAGGCGCGTAAAAGTCCATCACACCAGCGCCAGGATTCTTCAATCTCTTCTCGCCCTACAAAAAGCGACTGGTCACCGTTTATGGCATCTAGGAACAGGCGCTCGTAAGCGTCCGGAATGCGGTCGTCGTCACTGCCGTCACGAAAATCAAGATTCAACGTATGCGTTTGGAGCGCCAACTTTTCTTTGAGGCTTTGACGTTTGGAGACCATCGTCATTTCAATGCCCTCATTGGGCTGTAGGCGGATGATCAGCTTGTTGGGGAGGTTAGCGCCACCACCAAAAATATTGTGGGGCAGCTCTTTGTACTGAATGATGATTTCAGTGACTTTTTCTGCCATACGTTTGCCGGTGCGAAGATAAAAAGGTACGCCAGACCAGCGCCAGTTATCAACATGGGCTTTAATCGCGACAAATGTTTCTGTGTCACTGGTGTCACGCTCGCTGCCCGCCTCTTCAGTGTAGCCGGGCGCTGGGTTTCCCAAGGACCAGCCCTGTGCATATTGTCCCCGCACCACATGTTCATCGACGTTGCTTGCATCGATGCAGCGCAGCGCTTTCACGATTTTAACTTTCTCATCGCGAATGCTTTCCGCTTCAAGGCTGTTGGGTGGTTCCATAGCGACTAAGCACAGTAACTGCATTAGATGGTTTTGGACCATATCGCGTAACTGACCCACCTTGTCGTAATAAGACCATCGACCTTCAATGCCTACTACTTCGGCAACCGTTATTTGTACGTGATCGATACAGCTATGATCCCACTGTGAGTTGATGAACCGATTCGCAAAGCGCAGGGCTAGAAGATTTTGCACCGTCTCTTTGCCAAGATAGTGGTCAATGCGATAGATCGACGCCTCGTCAAAATATTTCGCCAAGGTTCCGTTGACGACTTTTGATGTTTCAAGGCTTTCACCAATGGGTTTTTCCAGCACGATTCGACAATCGCCAGTGAGGCAGTTTTCTTGGCTGAGGTAATCGCAAATCGGCGCAAATAAGCTTGGCGGTGTGGCGAGATAAAAGAGGCTGACACGATTATCATCGAGCCAGTCTTTCATCTTTGTATAGTCCTTTGGGTCGGAAAAGTCGGCGTTTATGTAGGATATTAGACGAGCGTATTTTTCCCACTCGTCGTCAGTGGGTGCGCTATCCCCCATGTATCCTGTCATCCGCTCCCGAAGGCCGCTGAGAAACTTGTCGAGATCGATCGTGTCGCGCGCGATGGCCGCGATACGAAGATCTGAAGGTAAAAGTCCGGCGCGATCGAGTTGAAACAGCGCGGGAAAAAGCTTTCTCGCCGACAAGTCACCTGAGGCGCCAAAAATAATCAGATCTACTGGTTGCATCGTATTGTCCTTAGGAGGCGCGTAGTGAGTTAGCGAGGGCTACCGCGTCGGCGGCAAGCTGTGACACTGTATCCCACTGACCTTGTTTGACCGCGTTAGTAGGTGTGACCCATGAGCCACCGACAGCGATGACATTCGGCAGCGCGAGATACTCGCCGAGGTTCGCAGGGCCAATACCGCCCGTAGGTACGAAGCGTGCGTTACCGAAAGGTCCAGAAAACGCCTTGATCGCGGCAGCGCCACCTGATGTGCTCGCGGGGAAAAATTTGATGATGGGAAAGCCTGCGTTAAGAACAGCCATTACTTCTGTCGCAGTCACTGCGCCTGGTAGCAGTGGGATGTCGTACTCGTGACTCGCAGCAAAAAGCTCATCGGAGTGACCGGGGGACACAACGAATTCCCCGCCCGCCTGAACAACCGCTTTGAACTGATCTTTGTTGCATACCGTGCCCGCACCGACGCGCGCACCCTTAACATTTTTCGCAATGGTACTTATTGCGTCGAGTGCACAGTCTGTCCGCAAAGTGATTTCTAGCGTCGTAAGACCCCCGTCCACGAGGGCCTGTGCCATAGGTATAGCGTCGTCGAGATGATCGATGACCATCACTGGAATAATGGGTGCGTCACTTGCAAATTGGTAGTTTTCAGGTAGCAAAGGAGAGACCTCAGTCGTGAAGTGTTAGCGCAGCGCCGAGCAGACCTGTCGCTTGGTGAGTGATGACATAAGTAGGTATCGCCGATAGGTAGTCGGCAAAGCGGCCTTTAGCGAGAAAACGCGCACGGAAGTCGCTCAGTCGCAGTAAATCAACGTACCGCGGCACTACACCGCCTGCAATGTAGACGCCACCGAGTGCACCGAAGGTCAACGCAAAGTTGCCCGCGGAAGCCCCGAGGACCGCAAAAAACATCGCCATTGCCTCGCGAGCTAGCGGGTCAGTTTCACTCTGCGCTGCAGCGCCAATGTCGGCGGCTGTGGTGAATCGCGCTTCTTTCTGTCGGTAGTCGGCCAGTGCCTGATAGATGTTTACGATGCCGTGACCGCAGCACAGGCGCTCGATTGACACGCGTCCATAACGCGAGCGCAGGTACTGTAATACGGCTGCTTCGACATCGGTGACAGGTGCAAAATCAACGTGGCCACCTTCGCCGGTGACAACGACCGGCTGTTGGTGCTCACACTGGAGGAGTGCGCCCACGCCTAGCCCTGTGCCGGCACCTAGCGCGACCATAGGGCCTTGCTGATCCTTTTGCCCCGCGCCTATTTGAACTCTATCGGTATCCGTGAGCAAAGGTAGAGCACGTGCGACCGCCGCAAAATCATTGATGATATGAACGCCCTTTACCCCGGTTTGTTCGCGAATGAGCTCTCGGGTGAAGCGCCAGCTGCTATTAGTAAAGCTAACCATTTCCATGTGAGGCGGGCCAGCTACTGCGAAACACGCGCTACTCGGTGCGCCATCGGCGAGCCCCAGCCGCGTCACGTCTTCCATCAAATGTCGGAGTACATCACTGAAGTCGGGGTAATCAGCCACCTTATAATTGGCGATAGCTTGGTGATCTCCTTTGGCACTTCGATTGATGCCAAAGCGAGCGTTGGTACCACCAATGTCACCAACGAGATTCCAGGTGTCTACTGTCATGCCGACTATCCCTCGCCAAACAGGAAGCTTGCGCCTTGTTCAGCCCCGCTGACATGCTGGCGCGCGTTAGCAAATATTCCACGTCCGACTGTAGCGGGGTTGGCTGGTGCAGATGGAATCGTGCGTGCCTCCAGTGTCTCGGGATCGAGGTCTACGGTCAATATGCCTGCGTATGCGTCTACGGTGATGATATCGCCATCGCGGAGTCGACCAATAGGTCCACCTTTTATAGCCTCGGGCGTTAGGTGAATCGCCGCAGGTACTTTACCTGACGCGCCACTCATACGACCATCGGTAACGAGCGCTACTTGGTGGCCACGATCTTGGAGGACGCCCAACATGGGTGTCAGTTTGTGTAGCTCGGGCATGCCGTTAGCTTCAGGTCCCTGAAAACGCACAACAACGACGCAGTCTCTATCGAGTTCGCCCGCATCAAATCTCGCTTTCAAGTCATCTTGAGAATTGATCACTACGGCGGGAGCGGTCACCTGCCAGTGCTCTTCGGCTACTGCAGAAATTTTGATAACGCTTCGACCAAGGTTGCCCTGAAGCAGACGCACACCGCCTTCGGGTGCAAAAGGATCGGCAGGCGTCTTGATAATACTGTCGTCGAGGCTTTTATCGATCGGTGATTTCCACACAACGGTGTCACCATCGAGACTTGGTTCGCGAACAAACTCGCTGAAGTCGCAGCCCATGCAAGTTTGGGCAGTAGGGTGCATTAAGCCGGCGTCGAGCAGCGAGGAAAATAGCAGGGCGGTGCCGCCAGCTGCATGAAAGTGATTGATATCAGCGCTGCCGTTAGGATATACCCGCGCAATGAGGGGTGTTACACGCGAGGCCCGATCGAAATCATCCCAATTCATGACGTAACCCGCTGCGCGCGCTATAGCAATGAGATGAATGCAATGGTTGGTGGAGCCGCCTGATGCGAGTAAGGCAACTAGGGCATTGACCAGCGCGCGAGCATCAACCATGTGGCCGATGGGGGTGTAGCGGCTGCCAGAGGCTGTGAGCCGCGCAACCTGCTGGACTGCAAAGGTGGTTAGCGCATCCCGAAGCGGGGTGCCAGGATTGACGAATGAGCTGCCGGGTAACTGTAGGCCCATGGCTTCAACCATCATCTGATTCGAGTTGGCCGTGCCGTAGAACGTGCAGGTTCCTGGGCTATGATAAGACGCACTCTCTGCCTCTAATAACGCCTCGCGATCGACCTTACCCTCGGCAAATAACTGCCGAATACGAACCTTTTCTTTGTTAGATAAGCCCGTGGGCATCGGCCCTGCAGGGATAAATAAGGTCGGCAGATGGCCAAATTGCAGTGCACCAATGAGCATGCCCGGCACAATTTTGTCGCAAATCCCGAGTAAGACGGTAGCGTCGAACATTTGGTGAGAGAGCGAAACTGCGGTTGCTTGTGCAATAACATCGCGGCTAAACAGGCTTAGCTCCATGCCATCTTGGCCTTGCGTGACGCCATCGCACATGGCGGGAACGCCACCGGCTACCTGCGCAGTTGAGCCAACTGCACGTGCTGCTGCTTTGATCCGGTCAGGGTAATCGCCGTAGGGCTGATGAGCACTGAGCATGTCGTTAAATGCAGTGACAATACCGATGTTTGCCGCTTCCATCAGTTTGATGGTGTCTTTGTCATCCTGACCGCAGGCGGCAAATCCATGGGCTAAGTTGCCGCAGCTTAAGCGCTTACGATCAATAGGTTCGCTGCTCATTTGATCGGTCATGGCGAGGTAATCGCCTCGAAGACCTCGGCTGCGATCTTCGATATCTTGGGTGATACTCTTGATAACGCTATGCATAATGGAAGTGCCAGTGGACGAGTTCAGGTTTGTGTAATAAAAGCACAAATCTGCCGCTAAATCCAAGGGAAATCCTTTTGTTATGTAATAAAGCAACAAAATACCTTTTAGGGAAAGTGTATGGAGCGGCCAAACAGTAAGACGGAGCACGCGCATGATGGGCTGGACTGTGAAGGCGGCGCATCGATCGCTGCTGTGGTGCTTGCGGCGGGTAAAGGCCAGCGCATGGGTGGGCGGCCAAAATGCCTGCTTGAAGTGCATGGCGAGCCGTTAATCCGTAAACAATTGCACGCGCTATTGCGGGCCGGCATCACCCAGATCGTTGTTGTTCTTGGTCATTATGCCGACCGTATACGACCCTGCCTCGACGATTTTGCTGTGACTGTTGTTACGCAAGTCGACGAGGAGCATTCGCAACCTCAATCTATTCGTCTGGGTTTGGCCGCTTTGCCAGAGCAGGTACGGGGCATATTGGTTTGCCCATCCGACTTACCTCTTTTAACCGCAGAAGATTACGCGGACGCCATCGCAGCTTTTGATCAGCGCCCACGCTCTTACAGTTTTGTTGGGCCTGAGGTAGGCGGTGTGCCGGGGCATCCCGTAATATTCGATCGAACTGTGAGGGCAGATGTTCTGTCGGGTAAAGGCAGTTTCGGCTGTGGTAACTGGCGAAAAGATAATCCCAAAGCCGTACTGCACTGGATGACTACCAATGAGCGCTACATCACCGATGTAGATTCCGAGGCAGATCGCCTCGCTTTAATTGAGCGCACAGGTCGGCCCTTGTCTTGGCCTGCCGATCTACAGCTGTAAGCAGACGTCATCACAGCCAGCGGACATGGGTTTACGCACACTCAATGGTTCTTGGCGTGCTAGACTTTTCCCTCGTGTATCAGCGTTAATAAAATTTTATTGGAGTTTTCATGGTCATCAAGCCTCGAGTTCGTGGTTTTCTTTGTACCACTGCACATCCTGTGGGATGTCGCGAGAATGTGCGTCATCAAATAGCGCATGTTAAAGCCAGCGGCCCTATTCAGAATGGTCCCTTGCGTGTGTTGGTTCTTGGCGCCTCGACGGGCTACGGACTTGCCTCGCGCATTACGGCGGCTTTTGGATCCGGAGCCAGCACGATTGGGGTGTTCTTTGAGAAAGAAGGTACTGAAAGAAAACCAGGCACCGCGGGATGGTACAACTCGGCTGCGTTCCAGCAGTTTGCCGATGACGCTGGGCTTTACAGCAAAAATTTCAATGGCGACGCGTTTTCCGACGAGATGAAAGCCAAGGTCATTGACACTATTAAAGACGACTTGGGTCAAATTGACTTGGTGGTCTACAGCTTGGCGGCGCCGAGACGCACACACCCTAAAACAGGTGAAGTGTTTAACTCGACGTTGAAACCCATCGGTAAGGCGACGACGCAAAAAGGCGTCAATACCGATAAAGAAGAGATTCAGGACTATCATTTAGAGCCCGCCTCCCAAGAAGAGATCGATAACACTGTTGCGGTCATGGGTGGGGAAGACTGGCAGATGTGGATTGACGCACTCGATGATGCTGGCGTGCTTGCCGACGGTGCCAAGACAACCGCTTACACCTACATCGGTGAGAAGATCACGTGGGATATTTATTGGCACGGAACGATTGGCGCTGCCAAGCAAGATCTCGATAAGCGTGTTGTCGATATCCGCGCGCGGCTTGCGGCCAAGGGCGGTGACGCGCGTGTGTCAGTGTTAAAGGCGGTGGTCACTCAGGCGTCGGCGGCTATTCCCGCTATGCCGATTTATTTGGCGATCCTGTTTAAAGTGATGAAGGCCCATGGCAATCATGAGGGATGTATCGAACAGGTAGACCGCCTTTTCCGTCAGTCGCTTTACGGCGATGTCGCAGGTCCCGATGCCGAGGGCCGACTCCGTGCCGATGGTCTAGAGCTGGATCCTGTTATTCAGGGCGAGGTCGCGGCGATATGGGACAAGATCAATACCGATAACTTGAAGACGTTATCGGATTTCGAAGGCTATAAGCAGGAGTTTTTGCGCTTGTTCGGCTTTGAGGTTGGCGGCGTCGATTACGACGCCGACGTCGATTCCGAAGTCCCCATTAATAACTTGGTGGGCTGATCATGCAAGAGCACGGCAGCGCTGTTTGGTTATCCGACAAGGTGCGACGTATTGTTGCGCCGAATCCGGGGCCGATGACTGGCCCTGGAACCAATACCTATTTAGTGGGTGTGCAGCAGGTCGCTGTTGTGGATCCTGGTCCTGCAATTCCCGAGCATATTGAAGCGATTGTCGCGGCGGGTGGCGATAACATTACGCATATTGTTTGTACCCATACCCACCCTGATCACTCGCCTGCGGCGGCAATTCTTGCAAAGCGGTTAAACGTGCCCATGGTGGGTGCCATCACAAGCGATGATCAGCATCAAGATCTGACGTTTCAACCCGATCAACATTTGACCCATGACGATGTTGTTGTCGGCGACGATTGGCATTTGCGAGCGATCCATACCCCCGGACATGTGGATAATCATTACTGCTTCCTCCTCGAGGAGGAGGGCATGGTGTTCGCGGGTGATCACATAATGAATGGCTCTACGGTCGTGATTATCCCCCCCGGTGGCGATATGAAGGCGTATATTGAGTCTCTTCGACGCCTGCTTGATTATGACGTTAAGGCTATTGCGCCCGGTCATGGTGACGTTATGCCCGATTGTCGTGCAGAGGTCGAAAAATTGGTTCGGCATCGACTGATGCGTGAAGCAAAAGTGGTGTCTGGATTGCAAAAGGTCGGCCCAGCGACGCTCGACGAGCTCGTTGTCGTCGTCTACGACGACGTGCAGCCGGTGCTCCATGAGTGGGCTAAGCTGTCGATGCTCGCCCACTTAATTAAACTTGAGCAAGATGATCGTGCAGATAAGCGCCGAGACGAGCGATGGCAGCTACGTGTCATAGCGTAAACAAAAATTAACTCACTGATAATTAACCCACTAATAAAAGAGGTATTCCATGCAAGGCTTGATGATGAACGCCCCACTCACCATCACTTCCATTGTGCATCACGCAGAGCGTGTCCACGGGCGCAAGGAAATTGTTTCAGTTACTCGGGATAACCCCCGCCATCGTTATACCTACAAAGACGCGTTCGGTCGCGCTCGCCAGTTGGCGAACGCCATTGCAGGCTGGAATCTTGAGCAGGGCGACCGCATCGCCACTTTTGCTTGGAACGACTACCGACATTTTGAAACGTATTACGCGTCAGCGTGTTCGGGTTATGTGTGTCACACCATCAACCCGCGCCTGTTCCCCGAGCAAATCGTTTACATCATTAACCACGCTGACGATCAGTGGGTATTTCTTGATCCTGATTTTTGGCCGATCGTAGAGGGTGTGGCAGATCAGTGTCCGGGGGTTAAAGGGTGGGTGGTCATGACCACACGCGAGCATATGCCCGAGACAGATCGTGACAACGTGTTGTGCTATGAGGAGTTACTGGAAGGACAGAGCAGCACATTTGAGTGGCCGGAGTTAGATGAGAATGCCGCGTGCTCACTGTGTTACACCTCTGGCACCACGGGAAATCCTAAGGGTGTTTTATACAGTCATCGCTCCACCATGCTGCACACCTACGCGACCATGATGCCCGATGCATTGGGTATTGCTTCGAGCGATGTTGTGATGCCAATCGTGCCCATGTTCCACGTGAATGCCTGGGGTAACCCTTACGCTTGTCCTGTCGCCGGCGCAAAAATGGTGATGCCGGGCGCAAAAATGGGTGATGGTGCGACCCTTGCTACCTTGATCAATGAAGAAGGCGTGACCATGTCGGCAGGGGTCCCCACCGTTTGGTTGAACCTACTCAATCATTTGCGGAGTACGGGTGAGCGCGTAGATACGCTCGAGCGCGTCGTTGTCGGTGGTTCTGCGTGTCCGCTCTCGATCATGGAAGAGTTCGATACCTATGGGGTCGATACCCGCCACGCTTGGGGTATGACTGAAATGAGCCCGCTGGGCACCTCCAATGCGGCCGGTGCTAATCGTGCCCAATTCACCGATGAAGAGTTTGCCAAGATCCGAACCAATGTCGGTATTCCCGTCTTTGGTGTCGAAGTAAAAATTACCGATGACGATAACAGCGAACTACCTTGGGACGGTAAGGCGTTTGGTGCGCTTAAAGTCCGGGGACCGTGGATTTGTGACAGCTATTACAAACTAGAGGGTTCAGACGCGCACAGCGAACCAGGTTGGTTTGAGACGGGCGATGTCGCGACGATTAACCCTGACGGCTATGTGTCGATCACAGACCGCACAAAGGACGTTATTAAATCGGGCGGCGAGTGGATTTCATCGATCGAGGTTGAGAACTGCGCGACGGGTCACCCCAAGGTTGCCGAAGCGGGGGTCATTGGGCGTATGCATCCTAAGTGGGGTGAGCGCCCACTATTGATTGTCGTACGTAATGAACAGGGTGCCGATTTGATGCCCGATGAGCTTAAAAGCTATCTCGATGGCAAGATTGCCAAGTGGTGGATCCCCGATGACGTGCAATTCATCGACGCGATGCCTCATACAGCGACCGGCAAGATACAAAAAATGGAACTTCGAGAGATGTTTGCTGACTATCAGTTTCCAGGCGCGTAAGTGTCGCGATGAGCCCGCTTTGCCGGAGTGTTACTATTCCCAGCTGGGGATGACAACGAGGCGGTGAGCCGTCAAAGTAAGACATCATGCGGGCATCTTCGGGTGCCCGCGGTTTTTGTGGGGCGCAAATGAAAAAAATTGGCGAGATATTGATCGAGTCGGGCAAAGTTTCTGAAAGAGACATTGAGCGAGCCTTGCTGGCTCAGCGCGAGATGGGCGAGATGATTGGTCAGGTGCTGGTGAAGCTTGGCCTAGTTTCGGAACTCGATATGACCCAGGCGCTCGCCACCCAGCTTGATATTCCCTTGCTGCTCGCTGCGGACTACCCCGAGGAGCCTGTTGAGGTTACTGAAGTCTCCGCAGATTTCTTGTTCTCAAATAATGTGGTTCCTATAAAACGCACAGATGAGCAGCTTGTTTTCGCAGCGACTCAGCCCCAAGACGCGTTTATCCGTAAAGCACTTACTATGGCCGTCGCTAAGCCTGTTGAGGTGATTTTTGGGCTTGAGACCGATATACAGAAAGCTCTCAGCGCACGCTTGGCGCCGGGTGACGACGAGGACGACGAATTTGGCGATCGCTTCTCAGGTCAGAGCGATGATGAATTTATCGAACACCTGAAAGATTTGGCCAGTGAGGCGCCGGTCATTCGCCTTGTGAATCAGATCATTCATCGCGCTGTCGATATTGCCGCTTCCGATATTCACATTGAGCCCTTCGAAGAGGGTTTGCAGCTTCGCTATCGCGTTGATGGTGTGCTGCAGGATCAGCCCGACCCTCCGGCGGGCAACTTGGCACCCGCGATTGCGTCGCGAATTAAACTCCTCTCGGGCATGAATATCGCTGAGCGCCGGCTGCCCCAAGACGGGCGGATCATGATCCGGGTTAAAGGTCATGAGCTGGACCTGCGCGTTTCCACCATCCCGACTGTGCATGGCGAAAGCATTGTCATGCGTGTTCTCGATCGAGAGAGTATTCGACTCAATCTGTCGGATATGGGTTTCTCGGCAGATACGCTTGAGCGCTATCAAACATTGCTTGCAAGGCCGCATGGCGTCTTGCTAGTCACGGGCCCTACGGGTTCGGGTAAGACGACGACCTTGTACGCGTCGCTGGCTTCGATTGATTCAGATACGCTGAAGATTATTACCGTCGAAGACCCCGTTGAGTACCAGCTTCACGGCGTTAACCAAATTCAAGTGCAGTCACAGATTGAGCTGACCTTTGCACGCGCGTTGCGGGCTATTCTGCGCCAAGATCCGGATATCATCATGATTGGCGAGATGCGAGACACAGAGACTGCACAAATTGGCGTCCAGTCCGCGTTGACCGGCCACTTGGTGTTATCGACATTGCACACGAATACCGCTGCCGGCGCGATCACGCGTCTTGAAGATATGGGCGTTGAGCGTTACTTGATTACATCATCTGTCAACGGCGTATTAGCTCAACGTTTGGTGCGGACTTTGTGCTCAAGCTGTAAAGAGCCCTTTGAACTTTCGGACACGTCGGTGAAGCGATACGGGATTGGCCGCTTTTTGCAGGACGATCAGCGCACGGTGTATCAAGCGAGGGGCTGCGCGAACTGCGGTAATACGGGGTATATCGGTCGAACAGCTATTCATGAGCTGTTCCTGCTGGATGACACCATTCACGACGTCATTATGTCAGGCGCTGATTCCACGACATTGCACAATGCAGCGCGTCGTCAGGGCATGATTACGCTTTATGAGGACGGATTGCGCAAAGTTGTTGCCGGTGAAACGTCCCTAGAAGAAGTCATGCGCGTTACCCAAGATCAATCTTCTGACGACGCCATGCCCGACCTTGTCGCCGCGGATCGTAGCGCTGCGGGTCATGTCGCTTAATGCCAAGCTTTACCTACAAGGCGGTGGGGCGAGACGGTAAGCCTCAGCAAGGAGTCATCGAGGCAGATGCGCTGGATTTAGCCACACGGCAACTTCGCTCTCGAGGGCTCACGCCTCTGAAAATTGAAGAGGGTGACGGCGGGCAGGACAGTGGCAAGCCGCCATCGCGTCAAGAAGTGCTCTCCATGACCTCGGAGTTATCGGTCCTGCTACGTGCGGGCTTACCGTTAGACCGAGCGCTTAAAGTACTGATCGATATGGATGGCCAGCCGCGAATGCGGGCGGTGCTGACCGAGTTACTCAAGTCGGTGAAAGGCGGTAAGTCGCTGTCGAATGCGCTTTTACCCTTTGACGATATTTTTGGTGGCTTTTACCTCAGCATGGTGAAAGCGGGAGAGGCGAGTGGCCAATTATCTGCAGTACTAGAACGCTTGGTCGAGCATTTAGAGAATGCGAAAGCGACCCGCGACAGCGTGGTATCGGCGTTGATCTATCCGAGTATTCTTTTGGTGGTTGCCGTGCTGTCGATTGTGGTGATGCTGGGTTTTGTTGTGCCACAGTTTGAAACCCTCTTTAACGATATGGGTGACGCGCTACCGGCGATGACTAAAGGTGTTATTGCTGCGGCTGAGTTCATCAAGGCTTGGGGCCTACTACTTGCCATTATGGTGGTAGTGGCAGTATTGATTTTTCAGCGCTGGGCCGCCTCGCCCGCCGGCAAGGCCTCGCTCGATCGTCGCCTGCTGGCGCTGCCTATAGCGGGCACCATTGCATTCGAGTATGAGATGTCCAAGTTCGCGCGTACCGTGGGGACCCTGCTCGGCAACGGTGTGTCAATGCTCAAGGCTATACAGATTGCCATAGAGACCGTTGGCAGCTTGCCGCTTAAAGATGCGCTTAACGTATTGCCGCCGGCAGTGAAGGCCGGTAAGCGTATGTCGATAGCCATGGAAGAGACAAAAATGTTCACCCCCATGGTGATTCAAATGACGCGGGTCGGCGAAGAATCCGGCAGCCTTGATGGCATGATGCTAGAGCTTGCTAAAGTGTTTGAAGGTCATGTTTCTTCGGGTATTAAGCGACTACTGACGTTGCTCGAGCCGCTACTAATTTTGACGATGGGCTTTATTATTGCGCTCATCATTATTTCTATTCTGATGGGTATTTTGTCGGTTAACGATCTGGCTATTTGATAACTGACGTGAGCGCGCCGAAGTCAACAACGTGCGCGAGTCAATGGAGTGTGTAAATGAAATACGTAAACGAGGTGGGTGCATGCAGTTAAATGAGTCTCGACGCCAGGGCGGTTTCACGCTGATGGAGCTATTAGTCGTGCTGGCAATCTTGGGTTTGCTGGTAAGCCTAGTGGGCCCGCAGGTCTTGAACCAGTTGGGCGGTGCTAAGACCAAAACAACGAAGATTCAGATCAAAGATTTGGAACAGTCCCTGGAAATGTACAAGCTCGATGTTGGCCGCTTCCCCTCTACCAGTGAAGGCTTAAACGCTTTAGTTGAAAAACCTGGGAATGCTGCTGGATGGAATGGCCCTTATTTAAAGGGCGGTAAAGTACCTTCTGATCCATGGAATCGGGAGTACAACTATAAGTATCCCGGAGAACATGCTGAGCTGGATATCTTTAGTTACGGGCAAAATGGCTCGCCCGGTGGTGATGGTGAGGACGCTGACGTTAACAACTGGGACTAAGCCATTCAATCAGCGTGGTTTCACGTTGGTTGAAATAGTGGCTGCAATTACCGTGGTGGGTTTGGTGCTGGCCATCGGTGTGCCTCAGTCCCTCAAGTTTTATGAATCTCAGCAGTACCGTGCGGCAATACGTGAAACGATGACGCTGCTGAACTCCGCGCGTCACGCTGCTATTGCGAAAGCGGAAGCGCAGGATGTTGAAGTGTCTCCCAGCGAAAAGTGGGTGCGCTTTGGCGACCAGGTAACCCAATTTGATGAGTCGATTGATATTGCAGTGCACTCTGCTAGAGAAGTGAATCGGGGCAGCGTTGGCGTTATTCGTTTTTATCCTGAGGGCGGGGCGAGTGGTGGAGGTATTGATATCACGCGCAATGACGATCAGGTGGTGACGATCGAGGTCGACTGGCTGGTCGGTCGTGTGAGCGTGGACTTTGGTCATGCTGACAAGAAGTAAAGGCTTCTCGCTACTTGAGATGATGGTCGCTATGGCCATCCTTGGCATTGCGCTGGGTGGCTTGTATGAGGCGGCGTCGGGTGCGACGCGCAGTGTGCGTGCCGACGAGCGCTACGCGTACGCAGTAGAGCTCGCGCGGTCTTTGTTGGCCAATCACAGTCACGTACCTGCGAGTGGTTTTAATGATCAAGGTATTACCGACGGCGGGTTTAAATGGCAAGTGACGGCGTCAGCCGCGCAAACGGGCCGTTCGGGCTTGCCGCTCGGTGCGCTGCAAACGATTGAAGTGACCGTCGGCTGGGCCGACGGCCTTCGGGATCGGGAAGTTCGTCTAGATTCTGTGGTTGAAGGCGTTCCGCAGGGGCAGGGCTTGTGATGACCGACGTCCAGGCTTTGAGAACCCTCGCGGGGAGTCAGTCGACAAGATGCTCGATAGGACACTTAAAGAGACCCTCAGCAAAGTTCTCAAACAAGCCCTCAAAAAAAACCGCAACAAAGCCCTCATTAAAACAATCGAGAGCGCGCGGCTTTACCCTGGTTGAGGTCATTGTCGCACTCGCGATTTTGTCATTGGTCATGCTGGCAACCGTAAGCGGGTTTAGAACGCTCGGCAATACTGCAACCACGATTGGTCGCATGACCGATCGCAGCGATGAATTGCGGAGCGTTTCTTCGTTTCTTCGGGATGCTTTTGAAAACTCGGTCACCGGTGAGGGGCCCGGTGAAAGTGCGTCCAATGCGTCGCTGTCGTTTGGTGGAAACGGTGGTAGCAGCCCTGTGCCGGTCCGTTACCTTAAGTTGGCCCCAGCTGCGGTTGAGTGGCGCTCGAAAGTGCTCTTCGGTGAGGCCTACGGCGGAAGCTATTTTTTGCGCCTGGCCACGAGAGAGCAGCGACTGGAACTACAGTGGCAAGACCCAGACGGTAAACCCGAGCCAGAAGAGTGGGCGAGCGCACCGAGTAGAGAGGTTCTCGAAGGTGTGCAGCAATTCGAAGTGTGGCACCGCATGAGCCCCACTGCGCCGTGGCAACAAGCCGTGCAGGAAAGTGAATTACCGAGCCATATTAAGCTAGTGATAAAAGCTAATGATAAATTTTGGCCTGATCTCGTTATGCGGGTTCAATAATGAAAATGTTGAATCCGCATGGGTTGCTCAATAGGCACAGGCAGTCGGGTGTCGCATTGGCCATTGTTGTGTGGTTTATCGCGGGCATGACGCTGTTGGTGTCGGGCATTGTGTCAGAGGCAAAAATCGATACGCGGATGGCTCAGCTGCACTATTTCAGAGCTCAGGCTTCAGCGGCAGGGGATGGTGCCATTAGGCTCGCACTTGCCGCGCAGTTGGGTCAAAAGGCGAGTGGACAGGCCGGCACGACGGGGTCCCTCAGTTATCAAGTGGGAATAAAAACGGTGGAAGTACGGATGATTCCTGCGGGGTTCTTCGTCAACATCAGCAGTGCCGGGGTTGAGGACCTACGTCAGCTGTTTGCAGCTACTGCCGCAGACGGGCAGGCGTCACCTGAGGCGCTCGCTCAAGCCGTGGTAGCATATCGCGATGGCGTTAACATTAACGGCGGCAAAAAAAACCGGCCTAACGAGTTCTATGCAATTGAAGACATATTAAAAGTGCCGGGCATCAGCCGGCAAGTATTCGATCGAGTGCGCGATTATGTAGTAGTCGCGCCCCTTTCTGGTGGCTCAGACGGTAAACCTGTGCCGGTGCAAACGCGTCTGAATCACATTGATCAAGCGCTTAACGGGGATGGACCGCTGGCGAATAACGCGGTGCAACATGCTGCGGATAAATTGCGCATTGATGCGGTGGTCAATCTGGGCGATCACCAGTGGCTTAGGCGACAATGGATCGCTTTGGGTGATTCGGGCAGTGCGTCTGCATTGCCGTGGCAGGTTATTAGAATCGAGGCAGCGAGACCGCTGTCCAACAGGAGTGGGGGCTGATGGCAGCAAACCAATTCATGGTGTTTGGTTATGATGTTCGTGACTACGGGCGTCTGTGGCTGTCTGCATGGCGAGATTTTTTATTGGGCGATGACTCTCCGGTGAGAGCCGTCTTCGACTCTGCCGTGCTGCTTGAATTCCCTGACGGCGAGAAGAAAGCGTTTCATGGTGGCCAGCCCGTAGCTAGTTCAACGCCGACAGACACCATTAATGAAACCGCGATCGCCTTGCCTGAAGAGCTCGTCTTGTCTAGAACATTAAAGTTGCCTGCGGCGGCGGAAACAGAGCTCGACGCGGCACTTAGCTTAGAAATAGCGGCAAGCTCTCCCTTTGCCGTCGATGATACCGCCGCCGGATGGCGTATATTTCGACAGGCGGATAGTCGCGATATCAACGTGGACCTCGTGATCGTATCCCGCAGCGCCGTTATGAGTTACCTAGGTGATAGCAAAGGCATTTATGATCCTTTAGCGCGGGAAATATGGGCGCCAGTATCGGATCGCTGGGTTGTGATGAAGGGGTTTGGCGAGTCAACGCGCGAGCTTGGGTACATTCGCAGAATTGCGCGTTCGGGAATCATAGTCGCTATTTGTATGCTGCTTGTGCTGGCGGTCATCGGAACGTCAACCGCGCTGTCAGGTCGCCGGGTTCAGAAGCTTGAGGTGATACAGTCCGCCGTTCGCAATGAATCAGGAACCGTCATGCAACTGCGAGATCGGCTTGCTGAGATCAACGGTGTTGTGGCAGAGCTCAGTGCCTTAAATGCGCGTTTGCCCAGTCCGCAGCTGGAGATTGCGCGTCTAACCGAGCTCTTGCCCGATTCAGCCTATGTCACGCAGTATACGCAAACGGGTCGTAATATTCGCATTCGTGGTCTGAGCACAGACGGAGCGTCGCTTCAGCAGGCGCTCACAGAGGTGCCGGCCTATACATCGGTTAAAGCCACACAGGCGATTAGTCGTGTAGGCAATAGCGGCCTTGAGCAATTTTTCTTGGATCTGGAGCTGAAATCGAACCGATGATTATTCACTGGATCAGAAATCACCGTCGATCAGCGATTCTAGTGGGTCTGACCTTGCTCGTGCCGATGTATTTATTTCTCTCGGCGCTGAGCTATTTGATCAGCACACGTGCAGGCTTTTCTGAGCAGATCGATACGGTCGAGCCTCGTATAGCGAGACTGCAAGGTTTGATCATGAACGAGAGCACCTTGCGAGAGGCGGTTTCGGGGATGAGCAGCGTCATCAACGACAATGTCTACCCCGAAAGCACCAGCAGTGCAGCGGTGGCAGCATCGCTACAGGCGGAAGCGCGACGGATTCTAGCTGATGCCGGGATGGATGTGACAAACAGTCAAGTTTTGCCTGCGCGTAAACGCGATGGTTTCGATTACGTTGCGGTTAAAGTCGTTGCCAGAGGCACGTTATCTGGGCTTGAAGAAAGTTTGGGCGCCTTTGCCCGCTTTCGTCCGGTCATATTAATTGAGTCCATCGATGCTTTTCCCAACAGGCAGCGAAACGCCGACGTCCAGGTGCTGACCGTGTCGCTAGACTTACTGACATTGAGGGTGGCGCCGTGATAAGTCTTAACAGTCTATTGAGTCGTTATCGCGAATCGGAGAATCCGTTAAGAACTGAGCGGCGCCTCGAGTTGACGGCCATTGTGCTTTTCGCGGTTTGGCTTCTCTGGGCGGTTGTTGGCGGCTTGTTGCACATGGTTACTGGCGCTCCAGAGCCTTTGGAGCCTGCCCAAGATTCTTTAAAGGTCGGCGCGCTGACACTCGATGCGCCGCTGGATGAGCCTGGCTCGGCCGCTATACTTGCGCGTCCGTTGTTTTGGCAGCAGCGCAGACCCTTAGAGGCGAAGCCGGTTGTGGTCGCGAAGCCCGTTGTTAAAAAGACGGCGGCTTCTAAAAAACTTGAGGGCGTTGACTTACATGGCGTTTTCGGAACTGGCGACAATCTGGGTCTAATTGCGACTATTGACGGAAAGATGGGGCGAATTCGCCCGGGCGATCTTGTCAAAGGCTGGCGTATGTTGGGTTACGAAAATGGGCTGGCGAGCTTTGAAAGCGGTGGTACGACGAGGACGCTACGGTTGGAGCTTACAACGCCTAGCGTTGTAGTTAAGCAGCAAGCTCGGACCGAGGATAAGCAGCCAGCGCCCAGGGAAGAAGAGCCCGGATTAACGTTCGGGGGACACTGATGCTTGATGTCAACGGCATTAAAAATAATTACGCGGTGAAAGCCAGTAATAAAAAGGGGAAGATTATGTCTGTCTCATTGAGATGGCCT
>DAIRTN010000022.1:0-4079 GCA_036803865.1 Luminiphilus sp. | reverse complement strand
GAGGTGACGCACGCTATTCTCTCTGACATTTTAGGCATCGATTACTTAGTCGACGGCCCGATCCCTGGTGAGGTCACCTTTAGAACGCGTACGCCCATTGAGCGCGATACCTTACTTAACGTGCTCGAGTCTTTGCTAAAAGCTAACAACGTTATGCTGATTCGAGGGCGAGATAACCGCTACATTGTGAGCAGTGCACAGTCGGCCACCCAGCTTGCTCCGCGGATCGTGAGCAAAAGCGATAAAGCCGCGGGTTACTCTACGATGGTGATTCCGCTGCAGTATATTAGTGCGGGCGGTATGGCCGATATCCTAAAGCCCCTGGCCGATGAGAAAGCCTTCACCCGCGTCGATAACGCGAGAAATCTCCTGATGTTGTCGGGCACTCAGTCACAGCTCGGCGGCTGGCTGGACATTATTAATACCTTTGACGTCGATATGTTAGAGGGTATGTCTGTCGGCCTTTTTCCGCTTCAGTACAGTGGCGTAGAGGAGTTGGTCGATTCCCTGAACAAGCTACTTACCGCAGCGTCTACCGATGATGGTCAAGGGGGACTGACCGATATTGTTCGCGTCATGCCGTTTGTGCGACTGAACAGCGTGTTGGTCATAACCCCGCGCGCGCATTACCTCGAGCGAATCGAGACCTGGATCGAGCGCCTAGATCGCGCACCGGAAAGCGGTGCAGAGCGCAGGCTGTATGTTTACCCCGTACAAAACACCACGGCGGGGAGGCTTGCGACGTTGTTAAACAGCATCTACTCGGGGAGTGGCCAGGGCAATAATCAACAAAACACACGGAATGATCGGTCCGTTGCCCCGGGTTTAAACCGCGAGTCCATAGGCTCCGGCGCCGGTTTTGGCAACAACGGTAATCGCAACAACGGCAATCGCAATGGGCTCGGAAATGGCAATGGCGCCGCCCAGACCAGCGTATCGGCGCTGACGATGGACCAAGAAGGGAGTGCAAACGCAGCGTCTGAGGTGCGTGTGGTTGCCGATGAAGAAAATAACTCTCTCATGATTTATTCAACAGGGATGCAATTTAAGGCCATAAAGGAAGCGTTAACTCAGCTCGATACGCCGCCAACACAGGTGTTAGTCGAAGCGAGTATTGTCGAAGTTACCCTAAGCGACTCGCTTAAATACGGGCTCGAATGGACCTTTAACGGTCAGCTGGGTAACTCGCGATTTGATGGAACAGGCGTGCTGTCTGACGGCGCTTTCAATTTTGGTGGTGGTAGTGGGCCCCTTGCAGAGCTTGCGAATGGTTTCAGTTACACGGTAACGGGCGGCGCTGGCGATATTGTAGCGGTGCTCCAAGCCTTGGCGACCGAGTCGCTGATCAATGTCATTTCTACGCCGTCGGTAATGGTCTTAGACAACAACACCGCGACTATTCAAGTGGGTGATCAGGTACCCGTTAACAATGGTTCCACGGTGACCAATGGCGGTAACACGATCCAGAACATTAGTTATAAAGACACCGGGGTCCAGCTGAGTGTCCGCCCGTCCGTGAACGCGGGAGGGCTCGTGACTATGGATGTCGAACAAACCGTAACCGACGTGGGTCAAATTGATGTGACCGGCAACCGCCGTTTTTTGGAGCGCAGTATTACCAGTCGCGTAGCTGTCCGTTCCGGAGAGTCCGTGGTGTTGGGCGGCTTGATTCGTGAGAATGCGGCGAACCAAGACGACGGTATTCCCTGGTTACACAAGGCGCCCCTCATAGGCCCGCTGTTTGGCACCACTGAGAAGACCCGTGATCGCACCGAGCTGCTCGTGATCATTACGCCAAGAGCGCTGTTTAATGATGCCGAGGTGAGTCAGGTGAGTGACGAAATGCGTGACCAGGTGCGCAATTTCGAATTAATCGACGATAAAGCCAATTAATTTTGTTAATAATTATGTCTAAGTTGTGGAATAAAAAAGAATTTCATACGTCAAAACTCTTGAAAGCAGTGATTTTTTCGCTGCTTTCTGGGGTCATAGCGGGCTGCTCCGCTCCCAGAGAACTGGTGGGATCTGAAAAAGATCAATTAATTCAACGTGTTACAGGTAGGTGGCAGTGTTTGGTACAGAACGATTACGTTTGTGCCTACAACTACACAACGCCCGCTTACCGTAACGTCTTCTCCCAAGATCTTTATAAGATCGGCAAGGGAAGTATGCTTGAACGCCGGTTGACAGGGGCTAAAGTGGTTAACTATGATTCGGATGCAGCTGTGGCAAGTGTGGAAGTCGGGGTCATGTCCCGTCCTTTCAAATATACGTCTTCAGCTTCTCGGAAGCTCGGCCCCCGTTTTACGACCATTGAAGAGCGGTGGATGTGGGATGGTGGCAAGTGGTGGTACCATGAGTTACCGTAAAACTGGAAAGCGTTAACAGCTGGCTGCAGCTTGTAATAGCGCTAGCACAATAAATTTGTGATTTTAAAATAGACTTTAGGAGTCTCCTATGAAGCAGTTTCAAAAATACGGTGTAGCAGCAGCAGTAGCCTCTATGGCTGCCGGTGCAATGGCTGCAAATGTTTCAACTGGTGAAGTTGGCGATCTTGCGATCGTTCCTTACTACACAGTTAACAACGGTTTTAACACTGGTGTTCACATCATCAACACCAGCGACGCGACTCAGGTCGTTAAGTTCCGTCTTCGTCGTGGTGCCGATTCAAAAGACGCACTCGATTTTAATATTGTTATGTCTCCACGCGATGAGTGGACAGGTAACATCACTGCGGGCGGTGCTAACGGTGTTCTCGTTGAGACAAACGACACAACCTGTACTGTTCCAGAATTCCCTGCCGGTGGCGCACCAATGCCATCTACTTTTGCGGCGGGCGCTACTGAAGGCTACATCGAAATTATTTCGATGGCGCAAACATCAGACGAAAAGCAGCCAATCGCAGTTGCTGCCAAGCACGCTAAAGGCGTTCCTGCCGATTGTGACGCGGTCCGTGACAACTTCTTCCGCGTAGCTGCTGATGATGCAGGATCTGCCGGCGTTAAAGGTGTGCACCTTTCAGACACTACAAGCAACGGCGCGTTGAGTGCCGGTGCTGCGTCAGCAAGTGAGAATCTCTCTACGTATGCAGACGCTAATAACCCTTTGAAAGTGTCTTTCATGATCACTGACTCAGAGGGCGGTTTGGAGTTTGGTGACAACGCAGTAATGGTAGAAGACTTCTCTAGCGCTGCGATGATGACTAACCAACAGGCGTTGTCATTCGGTACAGACGGCAATCTTAACTTTGACGCATTGAACTTCGAGTTGCCAAACCTGAACCAGGGTGCGTTGATAGAGACTGGCGGTCGTACTCTTGCTTCTGCGTCACTTTTTGACGGTCTTCGCGATGCACTTTCAGCTGACACAATCATGAACGATTGGGCGGCCATTGAGACTGACACAGCAACCGTTGCAACTGACTGGATTGTAACGTTGCCAGGTCAGTACACAATGACCAACCCAATCTGCGACATCTATTCGTCATACGATGAAGCGACCGCTGGCGGCTGTACATCAACTGCTCTTGCGGCCGTTGACAGCAATGAGCTGCCACTTGTATTGGCTAGCAACCCTGCTGGCGACGCTACATTGCAAGGCTCTAACATGATCCTCTGGGATCGTGAAGAGAAGCAGTTGAACGGTACGCCTGCCACTTCGCAAGAGGAAGCTCCTACACTCGGCTTCTCACCCGGTGGTTCTTCGTCTGACCCAGCCGCACCAAACGTAACTGCTTCACTCAAGCGTGAAGTCAACGTTATTTCGTTTAACGGTGCTAGCGTTTTGGGTACGGCTGATACTCAGGCTGAAGACTTAGGCCTCGGTGTAACAATCACTGTTGAAGGCGCCGATCGCGGCTGGGCAGAGCTTACAATCCAGCCACAGGCGGATGCTAAGATCTTCAATGCGTCAGGTACAGACGGCGCAAACATTGATCCAAACGGCACGAACGGCACTTTCGATGCCGTAACCGATGCGAACGATACCGCAGTAGTTGGTATGGCCGTGTGGGAACGTCAGTTCTCTGGTCAAGCCGGTAACTACGGACGTGCCATTGAGCACAGCACTATCTCATCTAC
>DAIRTN010000021.1:6356-40863 GCA_036803865.1 Luminiphilus sp. | reverse complement strand
TCCCACTCAATAGTCGCCGGCGGCTTGCCGGAAATATCGTAGGTGACGCGTGAGATACCAGAGATTTCGTTAATTATGCGGTTAGACACAGTTTCGAGAAGCTCGTAAGGCAGGTGCGCCCAGCGGGCAGTCATAAAGTCCACTGTTTGGACTGCTCGGATGGCAATTACCCACTCGTATCGGCGACCATCACCCACGACTCCAACCGACTTGACGGGAAGAAAGACAGCAAAGGCTTGACTAGTCTTGTCATACCACCCGGAGTTACGAAGCTCTTCAATAAATATGGCGTCGGCTCGGCGAAGCAGCTCGGCATACTCTTTCTTGACCTCACCCAAAATACGCACGCCCAAACCAGGGCCTGGGAAAGGATGACGAAACACCATGTCTGCCGGCAAACCAAGCTCTAAACCGATCCGCCGGACTTCGTCTTTGAATAGTTCACGCAACGGCTCGACCAATTTCAACGCCATATCGTCGGGCAAGCCACCCACGTTGTGATGGGATTTGATGACGTGAGCTTTACCCGTCTTCGAGCCTGCAGACTCAATAACATCGGGATAAATAGTGCCCTGCGCAAGCCATTTAACATCGGTGATTTTAGTTGCTTCTTCGTCGAAAACGTCGATGAACGTATTACCAATTATTTTGCGCTTGGCTTCTGGGTCACTCTCACCCTCTAAGCGGCTTAAAAACCGCTCTTCGGCGTCTGCGCGAATCACTTTTACGCCCATATTCTTCGCAAACATATCCATGACCTGGTCGCCCTCATTGAGGCGTAACAAGCCATTGTCGACAAAGACGCAGGTTAACTGATCACCGATGGCGCGATGCAGAAGCGCCGCGACCACAGAAGAGTCAACGCCACCTGACAAGCCGAGCAATACGCGATCACTACCAACCTGTGCACGGACTTTGTTAATGGCATCTTCGACAATATTTGCAGGCGTCCAAAGCGCCTCACAGCCACAAAGCTCCAGCACGAAATGCTCAAAGATACGGGTACCTTGCAGCGTATGCGTCACTTCAGGGTGGAACTGAATACCAAACCAAGGCTTCTCTCTGTGCGCCATGCCAGCAATAGGACAGCTGTCGGTAGCGGCAATCAGCTCAAAGTCCTCGGGTAGTTTTGAGACCTTATCCCCATGACTCATCCATACATCGAGCAAAGTGTTACCGCTGCCATCAAGATGGTCCGAGATATCATGCAGCAAGCCGCCTTCAAGCGTTTTGCGGATCTTTGCGTAACCGAACTCGGATGTATCAGAGGCTTCGACAATACCGCCCATTTGCACGGCCATTGTCTGCATGCCGTAACAGATGCCGAGCACGGGGACGTCTAGCTGAAAGACAACGTCAGGTGCACGAGGGGAATCACTATCGGTCACAGACTCTGGGCCGCCCGACAGAATGATGCCACTGGGGGCGAACGCTAGAATATCTTCTTTGAGCATATCCCAAGGATGAATCTCGCTGAACACACCCACTTCACGCACTCGGCGCGCTATGAGCTGAGTGTACTGAGAGCCAAAATCAAGGATCAGGATGCGGTGCTTATGGATATCTGTTGTCACGGTGCCCTCGATGGCAAGATTCGGTTTCAGCGAACCGGGTAGTTGGGTGCTTCCTTGGTGATAGAAACATCGTGAACGTGGGATTCTGACATACCCGCGGACGTGACTCGAACAAACTCAGGCTTAGTGCGCATAGAGGTCATATCGGCACAGCCCGCATAGCCCATTGCAGAACGAACACCACCCATGAGTTGGTGGATAATGGCACCAACGGGGCCCTTATACGGCACGCGCCCCTCAATACCCTCGGGCACTAATTTCTCGGAACCCGCGCTCGCATCTTGGAAGTATCGGTCAGAGGATCCCTGGTT
The DNA here is from genome assembly GCA_036803865.1 of Luminiphilus sp. Classification (GTDB taxonomy): domain Bacteria; phylum Pseudomonadota; class Gammaproteobacteria; order Pseudomonadales; family Halieaceae; genus Luminiphilus. Next base: position 38,978 of record DAIRTN010000021.1, on the reverse strand, counting down.
TTGTGCCATTGCGCCAATCGAGCCCATGCCTCGATACGCTTTATAAGTTCGGCCCTGATAAAGCTCAACCTCACCGGGCGCCTCTTCGGTGCCGGCAAGCATGCTGCCCATCATGACCGAGTGCGCGCCAGCGACAATCGCCTTGGCGATATCGCCTGAAAAACGAATACCGCCATCGGCAATAACCGTAATATCGCGATCACCTAAGGCTGCAACAACATTAGAAATAGCCGTAATCTGCGGCACACCTGTTCCCGTAACAATCCGCGTTGTACAGATTGATCCCGGGCCAATGCCGACTTTAACGCCGTCTGCTCCGGCTTCATAAAGTGCAAGCGCCGCTTCACCAGTGGCGATGTTGCCGCCAATAACGTCGACCCCTTGATAACTCGCTTTAATCTTGCGCACGCGCTCAATAACGTTCTTAGAATGCCCATGGGCTGTGTCCACAACCAGAACATCAACGCCCGCTTGAATAAGCGCCTCTACTCGATCATCGGTGTCAGCACTGGTGCCGACTGATGCACCAACGCGCAATCGGCCCTGGCTATCTTTACACGCCAGAGGAAAGTTTTCGGCCTTGTCGAAATCCTTAACCGTTATCATGCCGCAGAGATCAAAAGCGTCATTCACTACTAAGATCTTTTCAATCCTGTGCTGATGCAGAAGGCGCTGAACCTCGTCGGAGGGAGCGCCCTCTCGTACGGTCACTAAACGCTCTTTGGGCGTCATGATGCCCGATACGGGCTGATTTAAATCCGTTTCAAAACGAAGGTCTCGCCGAGTAACAATGCCGACTAAGTCAGTGCCACGCAACACGGGTAAACCTGAAATCCCTTTTGCTTGTGTCAATGCAATAAGCTCATCAAGTGATGCAGTGTCCTGAATCGTGATGGGATCTTTGACAACGCCGCTCTCAAACTTTTTAACCCGACGCACTTGCTCTGCCTGCTCGGCAATCGTCATGTTCTTGTGAATGATTCCAATGCCACCTTCCTGTGCCAAGGCTATAGCTAGACGGGCTTCAGTGACCGTGTCCATGGCAGCGGACACGAGTGGGATGTTCATAGGAATATTACGGGTTAGCCGCGTCGCCAGTGACACGTCTTTTGCAGTCACCTCCGAATAGCCAGGCTGCAGCAATACGTCGTCAAAAGTCAGTGCTTCCTGAGCAATTCTGAGCATGAAAGGCCTCATTGAGATTAGAGTCTGGTAGACTCACAAGTATAGCCGCAATGCGTGGCTCGGTAAATAAAAAGGCAATAATTTCAGATGCTTGGATCCCCTCAAACAGTCCCCGCCCTCAGTGTTAGCGAGCTCGCGAGAGACGCAAAAAACCTTTTAGAGGCGCATTTCGATCAGGTGCGGGTTGAGGGTGAGATTGGCGATTTCACCGCTGCCAGCTCGGGACACTGGTACTTCACGTTAAAGGATGCCAGCGCCCAAGTTCGCTGCGCCATGTTCAGAGGCGCCAATAGTCGCGTCAAGGTAAGGCCTGGCAAAGGCGATAGCGTCAAAATACGCGCGCGAGTCACTCTGTATGAAGGTCGCGGTGAGTTTCAGTTGGTTGTGCAGCATTTAGAGCCCGCGGGCGATGGCGCTTTACAGCTCGCCTTTGAGCAACTCAAAAACAAACTGCAGGCTGAAGGCCTGTTCGATGCCTCACGAAAAGCTACGCTACCGTCTGCCGCGCGGCGCGTCGGAGTTGTCACCTCCGCAACAGGTGCAGCGCTACATGACATATTGAGTGTACTGGCTCGCCGAAGTCCGATGACGGAAGTTTTTCTATTCCCAGTCCCTGTGCAGGGCGCTGAAGCGCCTGCCGCCTTGTGCCGAGCAATCCGCCAAGCAAATCTGCAGCACACGGCAGGCGACCTTCCTTTAGACGTCCTCATAATCGGTCGCGGGGGCGGCTCCTTAGAGGATCTGTGGGCCTTTAACGATGAGCACGTCGCCCGGAGTATCGCGGCAAGTGTTATCCCCACGGTATCCGCCGTAGGGCATGAAGTCGATTTCAGCATTGCTGATTTCACCGCGGATCAGCGCGCGGCTACACCCTCTGCGGCCGCAGAACTGGTGAGCATAGATCAGGCGGAATGGATGCAGCAATTTGACACTGCAGGTCGGCGTCTTACCCAGACCATGCTGCAAAAGATACGCCTTCATCGCCAGGGGCTAGCGCATATGCACGCTCGATTACGTAACCCGTCGACAAGCGTGCAGCAGCAACGCCAGCGAGTTGATGAAAGCGCGCGACGTCTTAAGGCGGCACTAAACCTGAAGCTTCAGCAACAACACCAACAGCTGAAAACGCTAAACTCACGCCTCCTCCGTTGTCACCCAATAGCAACCGTCAAGCAACGTAAACAGGAGCTTAACGCGCATCGAACCGCGCTGTCTCAGCAGATGAGTCAGAAGCTGGCACGCCATCGACAATCTATTGCGCAATATGAGCGGCTTTTAAGCAGCCTAGGACCCACTAATACCCTTTCTCGCGGTTATGCCATTGTACAAACGCAGAGCGGAGAGGTAGTGAGAGATACCGCACAGCTCACGCTGAGTGAGCGCTTGAATATACGGATTCATCAGGGAGCGATTGGGGTGCGCGTGGAGGACATCGCACCCGACGCAGAATAAATGCTGCGCTTAACGGTGTCTCTAAAGTGAAATGCGAGACAGTAAGGGAACTGCCTCAAGGGGCCTGCCTCAGCGAGCGTTGGCCTTAGTACTTCGCAGGTAGCCGAGTATTAATAATAATATGGCGCCCTTCAAAACGAATGTACTCACCAATGGTCAAGTCTTTCAATATTCGAGCAACCATTTCACGCGATGCACCAACACGGTCTGCAATGTCTTGCTGGGTCAGCTTCTCCGGGATAAACAGAGTGCCATCGCCTCGCTCTTCGGACAAATCCATGAGCACGTTAGCTACTCGGCCGTAAACATCCTGCAAAGCCAAGCTTTTAACGTCTGCAGTCAGCTTGCGAACACGCCCAGCGAGGTTACTAATTAGCTGGCGAGTGATATTGGGGTGATCATCCAATACGCGGTTAAAATCTTCCTTCATGACGATACGAAAGTCAGATTTTTCAACGGTTCTCACCGAGGCAGAGCGCGTGGAATCATCTAGCAGTGCAAGCTCGCCAAAATAATCGCCAGGACCAAGCGTGTTCATGATGAACTCTTTACCGTTCTTGTCGCTGCAGTAGACTTTTACTTTACCGCTCTCGATGACAAACAATGAGTCTGCAGGATCGTTTTCGTGAATCACAACAGTGTTTTTGGGGAATGAGCGGGTTGAACTGGTAGCGTCCAGCGCTTGCAATTCGTCGGCCTTTAAGCCGTGAAATATTTCCACTTGATCCAGCATTGATATTGTGCCCTTTCACGTTCAACGTTGAGGGGGATACTAACCCAAACATGCCTGTGCGCCTATCCCCAAAATAAGATTGTCGTAAAGCGATGTGCTAAGCCAAAATTTTGGCACAATAGAGGCTTACGGAAACATGATGGCACATACAAGGACAGCACATTGACAGAACCCACTAGTGAAGTCAGCACGTGGTCAAGCCTAGTTATTAGGGCTGTAGCGCCATTGAGAGACGCCGCCGGCAGGTCTTCGGTGACACTCGACACGTTTGCGCGCAAAGATGTCTCCGCGCTGATCGCCGCCTGTGACAAGCTTGAAGCGCTGCAAATTTCAGCCGATGGCAACAGCCAACATGATGCGCTAAATATTATTGGCGCGATCAAGGGCTATGCAGAAATGCTTGACGAAGATGCGGATGCCTTGCATCCGGCTATAGCGAACACACTAGCGGGCATTGTTTCAGCAACCTCAGCCTCACCCAGCAGTAAGCGCACGCAGTCAGTTTCGGCAGCGGGGACAGTCTCTGCCAATATAACTAATCTCAGTGAACCCGGCGTGATTCTTGCGGTAGATGACATGCCAGAAAATCGTGACCTCGTTTCGCGGCTGCTCGGCAAGTTTGGGCACACCGTAATCACAGCGGAGTCTGGTGAGGAAGCATTAGAGCTCCTCGAAACAATGGGCGTCGATGTGGTGCTCCTCGATCTTATGATGCCCGGTATCGGTGGCGCCGAAGTACTTAAGCACATGAAAGAGGACGAGCGCCTGCGAGCCACACCGGTCGTGATGATCAGCGGCAGACAAGATATGGATCAAATCGTGGCATGCATTCAAGCGGGCGCTGACGATTACTTGTTGAAGCCATTCAATCCTGTATTGCTGCAAGCTCGCATCTCGGCTGGCATCGAAAGAAAGCGCTGGCATGACCGAGAGGAGCAATATCGGCAACAGCTCGAGCGAAGCGAGCGCTTTATCCGTGCGACATTTGGGCGCTACCTTTCCGATGATATTGTTTCCGAAATTTTAGAGAGTCCCGAAGGGTTAGAGTTAGGGGGGGACCTGCGTGAAGTGACTATAATGATGTCCGACATTCGCGGCTTCACCACCCTCAGTGAACACCTCCCTCCTCAGAAAGTTGTTCAATTACTCAATCGCTACTTAGGGAAGATGACCGAAATCATCTTAGACTTTAAAGGCACCATTGATGAGTTTTTAGGCGACGCTGTTCTCGCGGTATTTGGCGCGCCTCGCAAGGGCGACGATGATGCCGAGCGCGCGGTGCGCTGTGCCATAGCCATGCAAGAGGCTATGAAAAATATCAACGAGCAAAACCTTGCCGACGGCTTGCCCGAACTGACCATGGCAATCGCAATCAATACTGGGACAGTGGTCGCTGGGAATATCGGCTCGGAGCGACGAGCAAAGTATGGCTTTGTTGGCCACGAAATGAATGTGACATCGCGTATTGAAGATATTGCAAAGCCGAACCAAATATTGATCTCGGCAAGCACCTTAGACAAACTGCCTGCCAGCTATGAGGTGGGTGACAGTCAAAGTGTTAGCGCCAAAGGTATAAAAGAAAACGTTGTGGTCTATACAATCAAAGGACATGGTGGTGACTGAAGCTACGGCAAATACAATTCTGTTAGTCGAGGATAACCAGATAAACCGCGACATGCTTGTTAGGCGACTTACGCGTGCAGGGCATGCAGTGATCTGTGCAGGCGATGGTGAAGAAGCATTGCAAAAAATGCGCGCTGAACAACCCGCATTGGTTTTACTCGATATGAATCTACCTATAAAGGACGGCTGGACCACGTGTAAAGAAGCACGTGCCGACGCCAGCATTAGCCACCAGCCCATCATCGCACTTACTGCCCACGCCATGGAGAACGACAGACAAACCGCTCTAGACATCGGTTGCGATGACTACGCGACCAAGCCTATCGACTTCCCAGATCTACTGGCGAAGATTGCAAAGTTTACCTCAGCATGAAACTTCGTCCCGGCAACCTTAGCCTAAGGGCGCGACTTTATTTATTCTCGGCTGCGATCCTCACACTTTTTGCGATTAACGTGGCCACTCATGTATGGGGCAGCTTCGCCCGAAGCGAGAGCTTAGTGGCCTACCGCGATACAGTGACGGCATCTCAGTTAATTACTGACTTAGAACAAAGCCTCGAAACTAACCGCCAGCAAATTCTCGTACTGGCAACGCTGCGGGAAACCACCGACCAACCGCTCGGCGAACAGGAGCAACTCTCAGCGCTGGAAGACATTGATAATATCAACCAACGTTTACGCCGCTTGGGCGGACTCGGCGGAGAGGGAACCGATGCTTACTACCGACGCTTACATGAAAGTGCCGGCAGTTTGATTGACGAATGGCAGCGTTTTTATAACAACTACAACACTGACAAGGCACTGTTCGACTTCGATTCATCGATCACATACAACGACACTCAGCAGCGTTTACAAGAACTGGACAAGCGGCAGGAATTTCTCGCTATTCAGCGCTCCAACGCTATTGACCGCACGATTACGCTAACTGATCGAATTACCGTCATTGGCTTCGTGACCACTATCGCCGTCACAATGCTGCTTGTCATTGCGCTTATCAGGAGCACCAACGCCAGCTTGCACCGCCTAAAAACCGGTGTTCAGCGCTTTGGATCCGGCGACCTTACTCACCGCATTGATTCACGACGAGACGCGGGCGAAATAGGTGATTTGGCACGCACATTTAATGACATGTCGAGCAAGCTACAATTTGCGATTGACGAGGTGCGTGCCGCACAAGCTGATGCAGATGCGGCGAACGCCGCTAAATCTATGTTTTTAGCCAACGTCAGCCACGAGCTTCGAACCCCCCTGAATGCCATTATTGGCTACAGCGAAATGCTCCAAGACGAGCTCGGTGACCCCCAAGACATTGACCGCGATCAGTTTCAACATGACCTAGGAACCATCATTTTTTCGGGGCGACAGCTACTCACACTTATTAACGATATTTTAGATTTATCTAAGATCGAGACCGGTAAGATGCAGGTCAGCAACGAATGGTTTAATCCGGCCGCCTTAGTATTCCAAGTCTGTGAAGCACTCTCCCCTCTGCTCTCTCAGAACAATAACGAGCTGCAACTCGATATCAACATGGATGAGATTGGTGAGATTAATAGCGACCGCGGCAAGCTTCAACAGATCGTTACAAACCTTTTCAGCAACGCCTGTAAATTCACGAAAGACGGTCAAATCAGGGTCAGCGCCGAGCGCGCAAATAATGATTTGTTAGTAACGGTGACTGATACGGGTATCGGCATGAACGATGAGCAACAAGCCAAAGTGTTTGAGGCTTTTGTGCAAGCGGAAGCAACAACGGGAACGCTCTACGGCGGCACTGGATTGGGATTAGCTATTGTTCGAGATTTTTGCCAAATGTTAGGCGGGCATATCACGCTAAGCAGTACGCCCGGAGAGGGGTCTACTTTTCAGGTCACGATTCCGATTGACCAAGGGTTAAATCACGCAAGCGCTTAAGGGCTTCCTCGCGCTTCTCAAGATCTTTAGATAAGCCCTTATTGAGGGTGTCTAGCGCTTGGATTCGGCCTTCGAGGGTTTGCACGGCGGCGAGCGCTAAGATCATTACCTCTGCTCGCTCATCAACGCCGGATGAATCCGACGTTCCACTGCTGCTCACGGCCTCGCTCATTAACGTAACAAATGCGATGCCGACGTCGGCTTCACGCTGCGCTTCTTCAGACCCTTCTTTTCTATGGCGCTGAAAGTAATCGCTAGCCTGATCATAATCGCGGGCAGCCAGCGCGCGCACGCCCCGATCAAAATAATTTTCGTTAACGTCGACGAGAGCCTCGCAATCACAGTTACTTAGCGATTGCGGCTCTGGAATATTTAGTGTGACTTGCGAGTCGGAAACATGCGCAGAATCGTGTTCCTGATCAGGAGCACCCGCACACGCACTCAGTAATGCCGCCATGGCGAGAGGGACAAAGACATTCTTAGCTGTGAAGTGATGCACGGCTTTACTCACTCAACGTTTGGCAGAGCATAGCACCGCTTTCCTGTGGCTGCCAGACCGATTACTCAGGTCGCATGTGCGGAAACAGTAACACGTCACGAATTGACGGCGAGTTAGTGAGCAGCATTACCAAGCGATCAATACCGATACCCTCGCCCGCAGTCGGCGGCATCCCGTATTCCAGCGCTCGCACATAATCATGATCGTAGTGCATGGCCTCATCGTCACCGGCGTCCTTTTCAGCAACCTGAGCTCGGAATCGCTCAGCTTGATCTTCGGCGTCATTGAGTTCGCTAAAGCCATTGGCAATTTCACGACCTCCAACAAAGAATTCAAAACGGTCGGTGATAAAGGGGTCATTGTCGTTTCGACGTGCTAACGGTGATACTTCGGTTGGATAAGCAGTAACGAATGTAGGCTGTTCAAGACGATGTTCTGCAGTTGCCTCAAAGATCTCGATTTGAACCTTGCCCAAGCCCCAGGTCGGCTTCACATCAATGCCGAGCGACTTCGCTACTTGAGAAGCACGCTCTAGGGAATCGATATCGGCTATCACTAGCTTCGGGTTGTACTTAAGAATCGCTTCAACAACGGTGAGCCGCTCGAAAGGCTGGCTGAAATCCAGCGTCAAATCACCGTATTCCACAACAGACTTGCCCAAAACATGCTCAGTCACGTCTCGCAACATGGTCTCGGTGAGATCCATCGCATCACGATAATCCGCATAGGCCCAGTAGAATTCGATCATGGTAAATTCAGGATTGTGGCGAGTGGACAGACCCTCGTTACGAAAGTTTCTGTTGATCTCGTAAACTTTCTCAAAACCACCCACAGTTAAGCGCTTTAAATACAGCTCTGGGGCAATTCGGAGATACATGCCCATATCGAGAGCATTGTGATGCGTCACAAATGGCTTCGCGGCTGCACCTCCGGGAATGGGATGCAGCATGGGCGTTTCCACTTCCATGAAACCACGCTCATCAAGAAAACGACGGATGCGACTGACTACTGCGGAACGAACGCGAAACACCTCGCGACTCTCGGGATTAACAATGAGATCGACGTAGCGCTGCCGATAGCGCATCTCCTGATCGGCAAGCCCGTGATATTTATCCGGCAATGGTCGCAGCGCCTTGGTCAGCAGCTGCGCCTCTTCCATGTTGATGTATAGATCGCCTTTGCCACTTCGATGCAGCGGGCCGCGAGCCGCGACAATATCACCCAGATCCCAGCTCTTAATCATCTCAAGTGTGTCGGCATCCAAGACCTTGCGATTTATATAAAGCTGAATCTCGGACGTGTCGTCTTGGATTAACAAAAAGGCACCACGATTGCGGATGAGTCGCCCCGCCACCGCAAAAATTTCGTTACGCTCTTCAAGGACTTCCTTGGTCTCATCAACATAGCCGTTCTGCAGCTCACCAGCCTTGGCGGTTCGACGAAAATCATTCGGGAAGGCATTGCCGCGCTCACGCAAATGAGCGAGCTTCGCACGTCGCTCAGCAATTAGCTTGTTCTCATCGGGTGCTACGGTTTTATCAGCATCGGTCATAACGCTCTCCGTTAAAGCCCTTTCTTTAGTGAGGCTTCAATAAACATGTCTAAATCACCGTCGAGTACCGCTTGGGTGTTACGGTTTTCAACGCTTGTGCGCAGATCTTTAATACGCGAGTCATCCAGCACATAGGATCGAATTTGGCTGCCCCAGCCTATATCGGCTTTACTGTCTTCCATGGCCTGTTTCTCGGCATTGAGCTTAAGCATTTCCATTTCGTATAACTTGGCTCGCAACTGCTTCATTGCATTATCTTTGTTCTGGTGCTGGGAGCGCTCGGTTTGACAGCTCGACACAATCCCTGACGGTTCGTGGGTGATCCGTACTGCAGAATCCGTCGTGTTAACATGCTGACCACCCGCGCCACTGGATCGATAAGTATCTATGCGTAAATCAGCTGGATTGATATCGATCTCAATATTGTCGTCAATTTCAGGTGACACAAAAACCGAAGCGAAAGACGTATGACGGCGACCGCCGCTATCAAACGGTGATTTGCGAACCAAACGATGGACGCCAGTTTCCGTTCTTAGCCAACCGAAGGCGTATTCCCCTTCAAACAGGACAGTAGCACTCTTTAGACCCGCCACTTCTCCAGCGGATGCTTCGACTACCGTCGCTTTAAAACCTTTACTCTCGCCCCAGCGCAAATACATCCGCAGAAGCATTTCTGACCAATCCTGCGCTTCGGTACCACCTGATCCTGCCTGTACGTCCAGATAGGCGTTGTTAGGGTCCATCTCCCCAGAGAACATACGCCGAAATTCGAGCTTCTCGAGCTGTCCGATCAGTTGCGCAATATCCGCGGCAACCGCGTCAACAGTCTCTTGATCGTCCTCAGCAGCAGCCATTTCTAAAAGATCGCCCGCATCAGCGCCGCCAGCGTCGAGCACGTCAATGGTTTGAACCACATTTTCCAACGAGGCCCGCTCTCTTCCGAGTTCTTGAGCTCGAGCGGGGTCATCCCAAACCGTGGGCTCCGAGAGTTCTAATTCAACTTCAGCGAGTCGGTCTTTCCTAACAGCGTAGTCAAAGATACCCCCTAAGCACGTCAGTGCGCGCTCGGATATCTTTTAGCGATTGGATAAGCGGATTAATTTCGAGCATTTTGTCTCATTTCTTTGAAAATCGAGGGAGCGGAGTCTAGCTGACAGAGTGCGTCGCGGCTAGTTCTAGGCGCAGTTAGACCTCAGGCCACAGGCTGTCGATTATAAGTTGAAGTCGGCGTTCGCCACGATATTCGTTCACATCGAGCTTGTACACCGCGCCTATGCTTTTAATCGACTCGTCAGGCCACTGGTTTAAATCGACATTGAAGGCGATGGCATCGAAGGTAATCGCGTTTGCTTCCAATACTAATTTCAAATGTTTCTCACCGACGATCCGCTGACTGCGCACCTGAAAGACACCATCAAAGACAGGCTGCGGGAAGTGCTGACCCCAGGGTCCAGCAACAGCGAGGGCCTCAGCTACAGCGATACTCATATCGGCCGCTGCTAGCTCCCCATCGGTTTCGTGCACGGGCTCAGGCGCTTTATGGTGTAACGCTTCGGCAACGGCATGATCAAAAGCAGCTCTAAACAGCTCAAGATCTCGACCTTCTATAGTCAAACCTGCCGCCATTGCGTGCCCGCCAAACTTCGAAACTAAATCTGGATTCGTGGTCGCAACTCGGTCGAGCACATCACGAAGATGCAGCCCTTCGATAGAGCGCCCCGATCCTTTCATGGTGCCATCGCCAGCATCGGCAAACACGATCGTAGGCCTGTGGTAACGCTCACGCAGGCGCGAAGCCAATATACCGACCACACCCTGATGAAAGCCTGAGTCATAAATACTCAGGCCAAAAGGTAGATCGCTATCTCCAAGCTCAAGGCTCTCAAGCTGCGCAAGCGCATCTTCTTGCATCGTCGCTTCGATATCGCGACGTTCGCGATTCAAGTCATGAAGCTTCTGTGCCAGGGGTCGAGCTTCTAAGCTACTCTCTGCCAGTAAACATTCGATACCAATAGACATATCTTCGAGACGACCTGCCGCGTTTAGTCGCGGGCCCAGCACAAAGCCAAGATCCGTCGCTGTAATCGATGATGGATCGCGACCTGCCACCTCGAACAAGGCCTCTATTCCAGGTCTCGCTCGACCACTGCGCATGCGGGCAACACCCGCGGCAACTAAAATGCGGTTATTGCGATCGAGGGGCACTACATCGGCAACAGTGCCAAGTGCCACCAAGTCGAGAGCATCGCCCAAATTAGGCATCTCACGGCCGGTTTGCTCGAACCAGCCCCGATTTCGAAGCTCGGCGCGCAACGCGGTCAATACGTAAAACATTACGCCAACGCCAGCCAGCGATTTACTGGGAAAGGTACAGGCCGGCTGATTGGGGTTAACGATGACATCGGCCAAAGGAAGATCATTGCCAGGCAGATGGTGGTCAGTGATCAATACACTGATACCAAGTCCTTGTGCCGTCGCCACCCCAGCATGGCTTGAAATACCGTTATCGACGGTAACGATAAGGTCTGGCTCGCGTTCGGCAGCGAGGGACACGATCTCCGGAGAAAGTCCGTAACCAAACTCGAATCGATTGGGCACCAAATAAGATACTTCACTTAACCCCATTTGGCGCAATACTGATACGGCCAGCGCCGAACTCGTCGCACCATCGGCATCGAAGTCACCCACGACGACAACTCGCGCTTCGCCCTCGATTGCATCAGCAAGAAGTTCGGCGGCCTCTCGAGCGCCTTTTAACTTGACGGGAGGAATCAACCCATTGAGAGCGAGATTCAGCTCATCGGGTGTTCGAATGCCTCTGTTAGCATACAGGCGCTTAAGCAAGGGTGGCAGCGACGCGCTCTCGAGCGCCGCGGTGACATCATTGGTTCGGTGCCGAATCGCTGCTCGCATCAGACGCTAACAGTCGCAGCCATATGCTGCTGAACCTTAGCGAGATCATTGTCGAGTACACAGAAACGCTCCGGGCGCTCAAATAAATCGACTAAATGCGCAGGTAACTTTGCCTTCTCAGAAACGCCGCTATTAGCAATAGCGTCCGGGAATTTAGCCGGATGCGCAGTGGCCAGTGTCACCATCGGGCTGCTTGCATCCACACGACAATCCCAAGCCGCACGTGTTCCAATTGCGCTATGAGGGTCGAGAAGATACTCATTATCTCGCCACACCCGAGCTATCTCAGCGCAGGTCTCATCGTCAGAAACACACTGACTGGCAAACAACCCGCGCGCCTCTGACATTGCCGATGCTGACAGCTCTATCTCCCCCGATTGGAATTGCTGCATGAGGTCAAACACCGCGTCGCCGCTACGGTCGTAAAGATCAAACATCAAGCGCTCAAAGTTAGAGGAAACCGTAATATCCATACTTGGTGATAGCGACTGCTCAAGCTGCAGCCGTGAATACTTGCCGGTCGTTAACAAGCGATGAAGAACGTCGTTCTTGTTAGTGGCAATAACTAAACGATCGATTGGCAAGCCCATACCACGGGCCAGATAGCCTGCGAATATGTCGCCGAAATTACCCGTCGGCACCGAGAAATTGACTGCGCGATCAGGGCCGCCGAGGGCAAGCGCCGCATAAAAGTAATAAACGATCTGAGCCATAATGCGCGCCCAATTGATCGAGTTCACCGCGACCAACGAGCGATTTTCGGGCAGGAAGGGTTCGGCGACAAAACTGGCTTTAACCATTGATTGGCAATCATCGAAGTTCCCTTTGATGGCCAGGTTATGAATATTGTCCCCTACGACTGTCGTCATCTGACGACGCTGCACCTCAGATACACGGTCATGTGGGTGCAAAATGTAAATATCGATATTGCTGCACCGACGGCAGCCTTCTATCGCAGCGGATCCTGTGTCGCCGGAAGTCGCACCCATGATGACTACTTTTTGGTCGCGCTTTTGCAGGACGTAATCCAGCAAACGACCCAGTAATTGAAGCGCAAAATCTTTGAACGCAAGCGTCGGGCCATGAAATAACTCGAGAACCCACTGGTTATGTCCAAGCTGTACAAGTGGAGCTACCGCCTCATGCCGAAAAACCGCATAGGTGTCGTCGATCAACACTTTCAAATCATCTTCAGGAATACTGCCTTCAACGAATGGCTTTAGAATGACGAACGCTAACTCGTTATAGGGTAAACCTCGCATGGCTTTGATCTGGTCACGATCGAAGTGCGGCAAGTTATCGGGGACGTAAAGACCGCCATCTGATGCCAAGCCAGCAAGCAAAACTTCTTCAAAGCTTAGTCGGGGCGCCCGGCCTCTTGTGCTTATGTAGCTAATCGGCACGTCTTAACTCTCCTCAAAATTTTCGACACGCAAAGCAACAACCTGCTCGCTTACCGTTTCTAATGCCTCAATGTCATTCAATGCGCTTTCGATACACTTGCCCGCAACGCGATCAGTAATAATCACCACATGAACGCGATCGGCCCCCGCTTTCGGCGGCCGCTGAATGAGTGACTCAATGCTGATGCCCTGGCCTCCAAGGAGTCGAGTAATTTCAGCCATAACCCCCGGCTTATCTTGTGCAAAGAACCGCAAATACCACGCACTTTCTACGTCACCCTTACTAATTCGCTGCGGGTCTTTCAACGCTTCTTGGGGCACACCTAGCGCGGGGATCGAGCAGCTTTGGCCACGACCCAACTCACGGCCTAGATCAACCAAATCCCCCCAAACAGCAGACGCTGTTGGCAATGATCCTGCTCCTGGGCCAATCAGAACAAGCTCACCAATAGCGTCGCCAGATACCATCACTGAATTGAGCACGCCATCGACATTGGCGATTTGCTTATTTGACGGAATAAGGGTGGGATGGACACGAAGATCGACACTATCACCGACCCGCCGAGCAATACCTAGATGCTTTATTCTATAGCCTAGTTCAGTGGCAAATTTCAGATCGTCAGGCGCGACACAATCAATGCCTTCTGTAAAAGGACCGTTAATATCGAGAGGCATACCAAAGGCAATCGCTGCGAGAATCACCAGTTTGTGCGCAGCATCAGTGCCATCTACATCGAATGTTGGATCGGCTTCCGCGTACCCAAGCGCCTGCGCTTGCGCTAACACGTCGTCGAAGGTTCGATCGGCATTCGCCATTTCGGTCAGGATGAAATTTCCAGTGCCATTGATAATGCCTGCCACGCTGTCAATCACATTACCGGCTAAAGACTCGCGCAACGTTTTAATAATCGGTATACCACCCGCTACAGCTGCTTCGAAACGAAGAGCAACGCCCGCCCGCTCGGCAAGGGTAATCAGTTCGTTACCGTGCTCAGCTAACAAGGCTTTGTTTGCGGTAACCACGTGCTTGCCGTTCGCTATTGCCGTTTCGACAAGCTCCTTCGCGACAGTCGTACCACCAATAAGCTCAACAAGAATGTCGACGTCAGGATCTCGAGCAACCGCAAAAATATCGCGACTGACTTTAAACGTCCGCGTATCGCAATCTGTATTATCGCGCCGTGCACCGATGTGACTGATTTCGAGCGATGCTACCGATCGATCATTGAGCAATGACTGACTGCGGTTAAATATATTAATGACGCCGCTCGCCACTGTGCCTAAGCCACAGATGCCAATACGAACGGTATGCACTGTCATGATGCAATCTCCGCAGCAGGCGCGCCCTGCCGCAATACCTTCTTTATGCCTCGAATGGCTTGGCGGGTGCGGTGCTCGTTCTCGATCAAACCAAACCGTACATAGCCCTCGCCGTACTCACCAAAGCCAATACCTGGGGAGACCGCGACATTGGCTTCTTGCAGCAATAACTTACTAAACTCTACCGATCCTAAATGACGGAAAGCCTCGGGAATTTGAGCCCAGACGAACATAGTTGCCTTCGGCGGCGTCACTGGCCATCCCGCCTCGTTGAGGCCAGCACACAGTACATCTCTGCGCCGTTTATACATTTCACACACATCGGTAACACACTGTTGATCGCCCTCAAGGGCCGCGATCGCAGCAACTTGGATCGGCGTAAAGATGCCGTAATCCAAATACGATTTGATCCGAGTCAGCGCGCCAATCAGCTCCTGATTACCCACACAGAATCCGACGCGCCAACCGGGCATATTGTAACTTTTTGATAGGGTGTAAAACTCGACAGCGATGTCGCGCGCGCCTTTGACCTGCAGAATACTTGGCGCTACGTAGCCATCGAAACACAAATCTGCGTACGCCAAATCATGCACGACCCAGATACCGGCTTCCTTGGCTATAGCGACCACCTTCTCAAAAAAATCAAGCTCGACGCAGTGACCCGTAGGATTCGATGGGAAATTTAACACCAGCATTTTAGGCTTTGGGTACGTGTTGCGAATGGCCTGCTCGAGTTCGTCAAGAAAGGTATCTTCATCCAGCATCGGAACATGGCGCAGATCAGCGCCCGATATCACAAACCCATAAGGATGAATTGGATATGAGGGGTTGGGTACCAATATGGAGTCACCGGTACTCGTCGTAGCCAGCGCCAGGTGTGCCAAGCCTTCTTTTGAGCCCAGCGTCACAATCGCTTCTTTAGTGGGGTCGAGAGTCACATCGTAGCGGCGTTGATACCAATCACAAATGGCGCGGCGTAATCGCGGTATCCCTTTCGATTGTGAATAGCGATGGGTATCACCGCGCTGCACGGTCTCGACCAACTTATCGACAATATGCTGAGGCGTCGGCTGGTCGGGATTGCCCATGCCAAAATCGATAATATCTTCACCGCGTGCACGAGCCGCTGTTTTTAGCTCGCCAATAATATTGAAAACATAGGGAGGCAAGCGCTCTATGCGTTGAAAATTGTGGTTCACGTAATCGAACTCCAGTAAGAGGACATCTTGGTAATTCGCCAAGAGTTGGCCATTAGTTTAAACCCAGTACCTGTGCGATATCGGCCGCTGGCCGGTACCCTGGAATCATTTGCCCCCCGCTCGTCACTATAGCGGGCGTACCCCTAACACCAAGCTCCACACCCAATTGATATTGCGAGGCCACCGGCGATGTACCGCAGTCATCGATCGGCACCGATTCTCCAGCCTTAAATTTAGTCAACGTTTCCTGCTTGTTGTCTGCACACCACGCGGTTGCTAGCTGCTTTGCGCCTTCGGAGTCCAGACCACCGCGCGGGTACGCGAGATAGCGCACTTCAATACCGCGACTATTAAGATCAGCAACTTCACGGTGCAATTTCTGGCAGTAGAAACATGTCACGTCGGTGAAAACAGTAATGTAATCACGGACCTCGCCCTCGGGCGAGAACACAATCATTTCATCGATAGCAATATCGTCAACCAGACTCTTACGTTCAACCTCACGCTTTTGCTCAGCGAGGTTCACCAGCCCATTGTTACGTATGGCGTATAAATCACCGACCACAAAATGCTCACCAGACTCGGTGGCATAAAGGACCAAGCCACTAGTGAGGGTAACCTCAAGCAAGCCACTTGCCTCAGTTTGGATGATTTCTGCAATTTCAACTGACCCACCCGTGCTCGCTGACAGAGCCCCGACGATGCGTGCCTCTACCGCCGCGTAGGCATCAGCGTTATCACTTTCTGCTCGACTGCCCCCCGCTAAGATGAGCATGATAACTGCGGCAAAAACGGAGACGCGGTATCGTGCGAAGTTTTTGCGCTCACAGTGTAAGAAACGGTTAAGCCGGTTCATGAATTCTCTCCGCTGCCTCTCGACATTATTTACCTCAGCCTCGAGGATGATGATTAGCATGCAATTCCTGCATGCGCTGTTTTGCCACGTGCGTGTATATCTGAGTTGTCGAAAGGTCACTGTGGCCTAACAACATTTGTACGACACGCAAATCGGCTCCGTGGTTCAATAAGTGCGTCGCAAACGCGTGCCGCAACGTGTGCGGAGAAAGGTGAACTTGGATGCCCGCACGCTCGGCATAGATTTTAATACGATACCAGAAGGTCTGGCGAGTCATAGCTGTGCCACGATTAGATGGAAACAGCACGTCCGATACTTTACCTCTACTCAATGCAACCCAAGGACCTGCCAGATAGCGCTGCAACCAATCTAACGCTTCCTCACCCATAGGGATGAGGCGCTCTTTACTCCCTTTTCCCAGAACGCGTACAACGCCCTGATTAAGGCTGACTTGGCTCACCTCAAGATTAGTCAGCTCTGAAACCCTTAGACCGCAGGCATAAAGTAGCTCTAGCATCGTTCTGTCGCGGAACTCGAGATCGCTTTCGAGGTCCGGCGCACTAAGTAATCGATCTACATCGGCTTCAGATAGGGATTTGGGTAAAGCGCGTCCTTGCCGTGGACTCTCTAAATGGAGCGATGGGTCGCTCTCAATAAAACCCTCGCGTAATAACCATCGATAAAAGCTACGCGCACTGGACAAAAACCGCGCAGCGGATCGGGGTGATTGCCCCTCTCGCATTCGTTCACCCAGATAAGTCTGTAAATCGTGCGTCTCTGCTGTTAATAAAGTGTCCCGAGCTTGTCTCGATAACCAATCCTCAAATGAATTCAAGTCTCGGCGATAAGCCATAAGCGTGTTGTCACTGAGCCCACGCTCAAGCCAAAGACTGTCGATGAAGCGGGCAACGATTGGATCACTCATTCCCGCGTTCGCTCCAGAGCATCATCGTATTCCTCGGCTTAGGAACAAAAAACGCAGGCTGCCTGACTGGCACCTGCGTTTTGATAATTACTAATGACAGGCAGGCACAAACATCGCTTTCGCCCACCGCCATTGGAAAACCCTTAGCGAGAGAGCTTTTCCTTAATACGAGCCGCCTTACCGCTGAGTTCACGCAAGTAATACAACTTCGCCTGACGAACGTCACCACGACGCTTAACAGCGAGGCTATCGATCATTGGGCTGTAAGTTTGGAATGTACGCTCAACGCCTACACCGTGCGAAATTTTACGCAGTGTAAAGGCCGAGTTCAGGCCGCGATTACGCTTACCAATGCAAACCCCCTCGAAAGCCTGAAGACGCTCACGGTTACCTTCCTTTACTTTGACCTGCACGACTACGGTGTCGCCTGGTGCAAAATCAGGAATTTCCTTGTTCATCTGCTCTGCATTCAGCTCAGAAATAATTTTGTTGGTGTTCATGACACTCTCCAGTTACGCCTGACGCCCTTGGGCGCTCCCGCGACTCACGTCGCAATCCAAATTGACCAGCTAGGGCTCTATCGACAACCCTATCGGCCTGTATTCTTCTCGAGGCCCCACTTGCGAAGCAACTCGTTATCTTCCCGACTCAATGTTTCAGCAGTCATCAAGTCAGGCCGCCTGTCTATTGTACGCCGTAAAGCCTGAGCTTGGCGCCAACTGGCAATTTTCCCATGATCACCACTGAGCAGCACGTCCGGCACACGTTCACCCAAGTACTCCTCCGGTCGAGTGTAGTGAGGATGATCCAACATCCCCTCGACAAACGAATCTTCTGCTGCAGAATCCGCATGTCCTAACACACCGGGCAACCATCGCATGACGGCATCGATAACCAGCATTGCTGGCATTTCACCGCCACTAACCACGAAATCGCCTACCGACAATTCGAGGTCTACCGAGCGCTGAATAAATCGCTCGTCCATCCCTTCGTACCGCCCCGCCACCAAAATCAGCGACGAATGCGTTGATAATTCGCGAGCAACTCGGTCATTAAAAACCGTGCCCTGAGGCGTCAGCGCAATCACCATAGCCTCTGAGCCAACCTGCTGCTTTGCCTCGCTTAACGCTCGATCTAAAACAGCTGGCTGCATCACCATTCCTGGGCCGCCGCCGTAAGGCCGATCATCAACCGTGCCGTGTTTATCCGTCGCATAATCACGTGGGTTAACCAGAGACAAATCACACAGGCCTCGGCTAAATGCTCTTCCCGTTACACCCCAGTCAGTCAGGGCACTGAACATCTCGGGAAAAAGCGTTACCACACTCAAATGCCGTAAACGTGCCTCAGGCATCGATAAACCAGTTCACCTTGATAACACCAGCGATCAAATCCACACCAACCACCACATCATCGGGCAACCAAGGAATAAGATGTTCGCTGTCATCGACACTGTCTGCGGTTGGTTTGACAACTAAAACGTCATTGGAACCCGTTTCAAGAAGCTGCTTCACCGTACCCAGCAATACTTCTCGATCACCCTCAGTGCACCAGACCTGAAGCCCCACAAGATCGCGCCAATAATACTCGCCCTCTCCCGGTGGCGGTAGCTGAGACGCAGGACCGCTCAACATCCAACCGCGCAACGCCTCTGCGGCATTGCGATCGTCAACACCCTTTAACGCAGCAATAATGCCTTTGCCTTGGGTTTTGACCTTTAATACTTTAACGTTCTTTGCTTCAGCAGCGCCTGCCTTTGCGCCTGGCGACAAAATAATGTCATCAAGCTCTGTGAGCAGTGCGGGGTCTTCGAGGTAAGAGCGAATTTTCACCCATCCCTTAATACCGTGGACCCCAACGATGTCAGCCAAATGTAATTGCTCAGCCATACCGAGCACTCATTGGCTCACCAGCGCGTACTTACGCAGCTACGCTAGTTTCAGCAGCTGCTTGTGAAGCGGCATCCTTCATGAGCACCTCGACGCGCGGAGAAACCTGCGCACCTTTGGCTACCCAACGGCCAATAGCTTCACTATCGAGCTTTAAACGGACTTCTTGACCACGAGCAATCGGGTTAAAGAAGCCGACACGCTCGATAAAACGACCGTTACGAGAGTTGCGACGGTCTGCCACAGTAATGTGGTAGAACGGACGCTTCTTTGAGCCGCCGCGAGACAAACGAATAACTACCATGTTGTTGATTCCTCAATAAAAAATTGGCAGGCGACGGCACGTCTAGTCAACCGACCCGCAAATAAAGGAGGCGAAGAGTACATGAATCGTATCCAGAATAAAAGTGCTGGTTTTACCTATCGCCCGCCTGGAAAACCGCCCGGGGGCATGCCACCGCCTGGAGGCATCATGCCACCCAAGCCACGCATCATTTTCTGCATGCCGCCGCCCTTCATTTTCTTCATCATTTTCTGCATTTGCTTGTGTTGCTTTAGCAGACGATTGAGATCCTGAACCTGAGTTCCTGAACCCAATGTAATCCGGCGCTTGCGTGAGCCGGAGATCACATCGGGGTTACGCCGCTCTTTAAAAGTCATGGAGTCAATCATGGCCTCCATGCGAGCAAATTGCTTCAAATCAATATTCTGCTGTGCCATTTGTGCCATATTGCCCATGCCCGGGAGCTTGTCGAGCATATTCGTGATACCGCCCATATTGCGCATCTGCTGGAGTTGATCGCGAAAATCTTCGAGATCGAAACGTCCACCTTTTTGAACTTTTTTGGCGAGCTTCTGTGCTTTCTTCTTATCGACCGTGCGCTCTGCGTCTTCGATGAGCGAGAGCATATCGCCCATACCAAGGATACGCGATGCGAGTCGATCGGGATGGAAAGGGTCTAAGGCTTCAGTTTTCTCGCCCACACCGAGAAATTTAATGGGCTTGCCCGTGATCGCGCGCACTGACAACGCAGCACCACCGCGGGTGTCTGCATCTACCTTGGTCAGGATAACGCCCGTCAAAGGCAGCGTATCGCCGAAGGCTTTGGCGGTATTGGCGGCATCTTGGCCCGTCATAGCATCTACGACGAATAGTGTCTCCAGAGGATTGATGGCCGCGTGCAGCTCACGAATTTCATCCATCATGCCTTGATCGATCGCGAGCCGGCCTGCCGTATCCACTAACAACACATCACTAAAGCTTAGACGCGCCTGCTCCAGTGCACGGTTAACAATATCAATGGGGCGCTCATCTCCAGAACTTGGCTCGAAACGCGCGCCAACTTCCCCAGCAAGAGTTTCCAGCTGTTTGATTGCTGCGGGACGGTAAACGTCAGCGCTAACTACCGAGACTTTCTTCTTTTCACGCTCAATGAGATAGCGAGCCAGCTTGGCAACCGATGTCGTTTTACCGGCACCTTGTAAGCCGGCCACCATAATGACGACAGGAGGCTGTGATGCAAGATTAAGTGTCTCGTTTGCACTGCCCATCGTCTGTTGTAATTCACTTTGGACGATCTTTAGGAAGGCCTGCCCGGGAGAGAGACTTTGCGCCACTTCAGCACCCACCGCACGCTGCTTAACGGCGTCGGTGAATTGCTTGACCACAGGCAGCGCAACATCGGCTTCTAACAGCGCCATGCGTACTTCGCGCAGCGTATCTTTTATATTGTCCTCGGTAAGCCGAGACTTACCTGCCATGGTCTTTAAACTGGCGGAGAGGCGTTCACTTAGACCTTCAAACATGTGCGGTTCCCAGATAAGTGCTCAAACCCGCTTTTGCGGGATTACTGAATGCGATATAAGTGCGTAGTATACGTGGCTTGTGCCATAGACCCAATCATCGAAAGCGAGAAGCTGACCGTGAATGATACACCCCAACTCTTGCAAGCCGGATTAGCCATTATTTCTGCCCTGTTATATGTGGGAACAAGTGCGCGGCAGCTGCTTTTTCTTGACCGTGAAGGCTGCGCTCCTCGCGAAGCCAGCGTGATCTACCTTGCCGTCGGGGCCGTCGCAGCTCATGCCGCACTCAGCTGGCTCGAACTCTCAGATGGCACACTAAGCCTTGGGTTTTACAAGGTCGCCTCCTTTATTTTTCTTGTTATTTCCGTTTTGAGCTTGCTCGCCTTACTCCTAAGGCCATTACACATGATGATCATCGCCACGTTTCCTTTGGCGGCGTTGTCTGTACTTCTTAATGCGTTTGCACCTGCAACAGGCCGGCCGATGATTGGGCTAGAACCCGGCCTTATCGTCCACATTACCTTGTCACTCACGGCCTTTGGGATACTCACTATTGCCGTCGTACAAGCCGGCTTGGTATCTGCTCAAGCGCGAAAACTACGACAGCATCAAATCGGCGGATTTGTTCGTGTACTGCCCCCCTTAGACTTGATGGAAAAAATGTTTTTTGAGCTGTTAATAGCCGGCACGGTGGTACTCAGCGCAGCCGTCATCGCAGGCATCGTCTTCATCGATGACTTCTTTGCGCAACATCTTGTACACAAAACCGTATTAACGCTTATCGCCTGGAGCATTTTCGCCGCAACGCTTTTCGTCCACTGGCGTTCCGGCTGGCGGATTGGCACTGCAGTATCGTTAACATTTACAGGTTATACCTGCTTGGTAATCGGTTTTTTCGGATCAAAACTCGTGCTCGAATTACTTCTGTGAAAAACCGCATAAAACTTAGCTTAATAAGCGCTTGTCAGCGGCGGTATTTTTCTCCACCATCGGCACTCAACCCTAACTGTTTACTAAACCTTTGAACGACGCCCCGCTGGGACTCCTCTTTACTGCACTGCTTCTCTTGGTACTGTTCTCCGGATTTTTCTCGAGCTCAGAGACCAGCATGATGTCTCTCAATAGGTATCGCCTCAAACACCTGCGCAACCAAGGGCATAAAGGTGCACGACGGGCAAGCAAACTCCTAGAGCGTCCCGACCGACTCATCGGCCTGATCCTTATTGGCAACAATTTAGTCAATATTCTGGCGTCGGCCATTGCAACGGTTATTGCTATTAGACTCTATGGTGATGCGGGTATTGCTATCGCGACAGTGCTGCTGACGCTCGTTATTCTGATATTTGCCGAAATCACGCCAAAGACCATTGCGGCGCTGCATCCCGAACGGGTCGCATTTCCGTTTAGCTTCATCCTTCTGCCCCTATTACGCTTATTTCTACCAATGGTTATGGCGATTAACAGCGTTACCAATGGCATCCTCCAATTAATGGGTTTTAGAACTGAACAGCAAGAGGGCGAAGCGCTGTCTCAGGAGGAGTTACGCACCATTGTGACCGAGTCAGGGGCGATGATCCCTAGCCGACACCGGCGGATGCTCGTCAATATTCTTGATTTGGAGCAGGTCACGGTCAACGATATTATGGTTCCTCGTAATGAGGTCTATGGTATCGACCTCGATGACGACGACAGTGTGATCATGCAACAACTGCAGGAAAGTACGCACACACTCCTCCCCGTCTGGAATGAGGACATTAATGACATTCGAGGCGTACTACACATGCGCAACCTCAGTCGCGTGCTTACAGGCGACGGCTTATGCCGAAATGCGCTGCAGGAAGAAATGGATAAGCCTTATTTCATCCCTGAAAACACGCCGCTGCATACGCAACTTCTACAGTTCCAGCAAAAAAAGGTCCGCCTTGGCATCGTGGTTGACGAATACGGTGACGTCATGGGCTTAGTGGCACTGGAAGACATATTGGAAGAAATTGTCGGTGAATTCACGTCTAATCTTGCGGATGATAATGAAGAAATCAACACCATGACCGACGGCAGCACGCTGTGCTCCGGGACCGTCAGCATTCGCGACCTTAACAAGCAACGAGGCTGGACGCTTCCCACAGATGGCCCTAAAACAATCAGCGGGCTCGCACTCGAAGCCCTTGAAGCGTTTCCAACAGGCAAAGTATCTGTGCGACTACCCGGCTACCTGCTGGAAGTCGAAGAGATTGAAGGCAACTTAATTAGCAAGGTTCGGATAAGCCCATTGGACATCGACTAAGTAAGCAGCCATTTTATTTCAATCGAATGGTTTGCTTGGTCGCACGACGTGCTTCACTCGCCCGCATTATTTCTCGCTTTTGCTCATTTGACGCCATAAACCAATCGGTAATTTCCTCACCGGTGCGATAGCATCCGAGGCACACATCATCTTCATCAAGAGCGCAAACGGCAACGCAGGGTGAACTAATGGACTCACTCGTCATCAGGCTGCTCCACTAGCTGCGCCGCAAAAAGAGCTGCGTTGCGCACATAATGCTTCGCTCCGCCGCGCATCGCAGTAATTTGCTCTTCGGTCAACGTCGCCTTCACCTTTGCCGGCGCACCGAGTACGAGTGAGTTGTCGGGTATTTGTGTACCACCTGTCACGAGCGCCCCCGCTCCAATAAGGCAGTTTTTACCCACGACTGCGCCATCGAGCACTACAGCATTGATACCAACGAGGGAACCTTCACCAATCGTACATCCGTGAACCATGGCGTTATGACCAACAGTGACGTCCGCGCCAATGATACAGGGGGTGCCTGGATCGGCGTGAAGCACCGCACCGTCTTGAATATTGGCGTTTTCACCGACTTCGATGTACTCGACATCCGCACGGATAACGGCAGAAAACCAGACACTTGAACCCGCTTTTAGTAAAACATCGCCGATTACCGCAGCGTTAGGCGCGATGAAATGACCATCACCCTCGGTGCGGACTCGTCTATCTCCGAGCGTATATTTCATGAAAATCTCCTCGTTATACGTTCCATGGCATCAGGGCTCCGGATGGGACTGCTGGGCGTAAAATTCATCGGCAAACGCATCCAGACGATCTTCCTCGATCGCATCACGAATAGCGCGCATATGATTCTGATAAAAGCGTAAATTGTGAATGGTGCAAAGTTGCGAACCGAGAATTTCGTTACATTTATCCAGATGGTGAAGATAGGCACGACTAAAATTTTGGCAGGTATAGCAATCGCAGCAACTATCTAGTGGCGCCGTGCTGGTCTTATGACGCGCGTTCCGCAATTTGATAACCCCACGGCTCGTGAACAAATGTCCGTTACGCGCGTTTCGTGTCGGCATAACGCAATCAAACATATCAATTCCACGACGCACACCTTCAAGCAGGTCAGCCGGTGTTCCGACACCCATAAGATAACGGGGTCGATCAGTAGGCAGTTGATCGGCTATCGTATCGAGAACATTCAGCATCTCATCTTTGGGCTCACCTACTGACAAACCTCCGATCGCGTAACCATCAAAGCCAATATTTGTGAGACCTTCGAGTGAGATTTGACGCAGATCGGGATACATACCACCCTGCACGATACCAAAAAGAGCTGCTGGATTATCGCCGTGTGCGGCTTTGCTACGCTCGGCCCAGCGTAAAGAAAGCTCCATCGACGCGGACGCCTCTTCGTGCGTGGCGGGATACGGCGTGCACTCGTCAAAGATCATGACAATATCGCTGCCCAGATCACGCTGTATTTGCATCGAAATCTCAGGGTCTAGAAACACCGAGTCACCGTTGACCGGCGACTGAAAGGTCACCCCTTCTTCAGCTACTTTCCGCAGCTTACCGAGACTAAAAACCTGAAAGCCACCTGAATCAGTAAGTATGGGGCCTTGCCACTGCATAAAATCGTGAAGATCGCCATGCTGTCGGATAATGTCAGTTCCGGGGCGCAGCCACAGATGAAAGGTGTTACCCAAGATGATGTGTGCCCCAATCTCTTCGATATCTCGAGGGAGCATACCTTTCACGGTGCCATAGGTACCTACCGGCATAAATGCTGGCGTCTCTACAACACCACGATCAAAAATGAGTCGACCGCGCCGCGCTTGACCGGCGGTGTTCTGTAGTTCAAATCTCACCAACGTTACCTCTGTCTCGGAGTGCTGCCGCCGTTGGCGTGATAAACATGGCATCGCCATAGCTGAAAAAACGGTAGCGGTTCTCTACCGCCTGACGATACGCACTGAGTATGTGTTCATGCCCAGCAAACGCAGCGACTAGCATAATCAGGGTCGACTCAGGCAAATGGAAGTTAGTGATCATCGCATCAACAACATGAAAGGTCTTCCCTGGGTAGAGGAAAATATCGCTGTCACCGTGAAAAGGAGCAAGCTGACCCGTTTGCGCCGCTGTTTCCAGTGACCGTACCGCCGTTGTTCCCACGGCAACTACTCGCCCTCCTCTCTCTCGACAGGCTACTACTGCATCCACTACATCTTGGCCTACGTCGATAAACTCACTGTGCATGGTGTGGTCAGCAAGATCATCGACTCGCATCGGCTGAAACGTACCTGCAGCCACATGCAATGTCAGCTCTGCAAAGCGAATACCGCGAGCCGTTAAATCGGCCAGCAACTGTGCATCGAAATGCAGGCCCGCGGTTGGCGCTGCGACTGCGCCTTCTTTTTTTGCAAACAGCGTCTGATAGCGCTCGCGATCTTCGGGTGTATCTGCTCTCTCAATATAAGGTGGCAGAGGCATATGCCCGAAGTTATCAAGAATGGTAGACCAATCACCCAGTAATGGCTCGATAACAAAGAATGATTCTTGCCGACCGATAACACGCAGCGATAACTCACTGGGCTCGGAGTGCTCATCAGGTGCCACGAATAAGGTCGTGTTCGGCTTAGGGGATTTACTTGAACGAATTTGAGCGAGCGCAGAGCCATCGGCAAGCATTCTCTCTAATAATATTTCTACTCGCCCTCCGGTTTCCTTGACTGCGTAAACACGAGCCGCAAGCACACGCGTATTATTAAAAACCAGCAAGTCATCACCGTTAATCAGATCGAGAATATCCGTGAATTGACGATGTGAAATCGCGCCTGTCGCGCCGTTAAGTACCATGAGCCGAGACGAGGCTCGCTCAGGCAGTGGCGCTTGAGCTATCAGCTCAGAAGGCAATTCGAACGCAAAATCTTGACGCTGCATGGCCAAAACTCTCCAACTAGGATCGACAGTCGTAAAAAAGCCGGCAAGCGCCGGCTATTTTTTGCCGGTTACCCGGCCGCCCAAGCAGCTTACTCAGCTGCAACATCCTCTGATGCTTCAGATTCGGCTTCAGCAGCTTCTTCAGATTCGGCTTCAACAGCCGCTTCAGCGACTTCAGGCTCGGCTTCGGGTTCAGCGACGGGTGAAGGTAAAGTAACCTTGATCAGGTCTTCTGCCAACAAGGCCTTAACCTTCTCTTCGCCGTTAACAGGCTTACCGTTTGCGTTTTGTACAGCGAAGCGGCCATCGCCACGCTTGAAAATTTTGTAATCGGATGTCTTCTTAACGAGTTGCATTGCCATGTCTTTTCTCCCCTTGAGATACTCAGAAAAGTACTGTCGGTCCCTACCGAAGCACTGAGTTCCGCGGAAGCTTACCTCATTTGTTGATTTGAATCAGCAAACTATTGCCGTCTGCGCCCGACTTGGTATACTCCGCCCCCTTCGATTCACTGCCGGAGTGGTGGAATTGGTAGACACGACGGATTCAAAATCCGTTGCCCTTAAAAGCGTGCCGGTTCAAGTCCGGCCTCCGGTACCAATATTCTTTATTACCCTTATCGCTGACTAACTTTCGGATCGGGTAACCCCAGTGCAGAAGCACTCACCTCGCTCAACGCAAAGTCGGTCCCCGCAATCTTAGTTGTGCGCCTTGTTAGTCTATTTTGAGAAGTTGCTTGCCAAGATTCTGCCCGGTATACAGCCGCTGTAGTGTGGCAGGAATATTGTCAAAGCCTTCCTGCAAATCGACTTGATAAACTAAGTCGCCCGATGAAACCCATGCCATTAACTCTTGAATAGCTTCCATTGCTCGTGGCATGTAATCCAAAATAACGAACCCTTCCATTCGCGCTCGATTAATAGTTAGGTTTGACAAGTTCGAGGGGCCGGGCAATGGGGTGGTCGCGTTATAAGCAGAGATGCTCCCACACACAACCACCCGAGCGCGTAGATTCATGTGATCTAAAGCCGCCTCGAGAATAGGGCCCCCTACATTGTCAAAAAATACGTCCCACTTGCCGGGGCAGTGGTGCGCAATTTGTGCATTAACATCCTCATTTTTATAGTCGATAACGGCATCGAATCCGGCGATTTCTTGTAACCATTTGCACTTGTCTGGACCGCCCGCTATGCCTACGACACGACACCCTTTGATTTTTGCTATCTGGCCGACAAATGAGCCGGTAGAACCTGCAGCACCTGACACAAGAACAGTTTCACCTGTTTTGGGCTGACCAATATCAAGTAAGCCAAAATATGCAGTGAGCCCAGTAATCCCCAGGACAGACAGCATCATCTCGGGCGACACCCCAAATGGCAGCTTAATCAAACCCATTGGACCTTCTCCCGGAGCCGCAACGACATAATCTTGCCAACAGCCAGTCGTCTGCACCAAGTCGCCCACCGCATAGTCAGCGTGTTGCGAGTCAACTATCTGCCCAACAGAACCTGCGCGCATGGGCTCGCCAATAGCCACCGGCGGCAGATATGCCTGACGGTCAACCATCCAGTTTCGCTGGGCGGGGTCAAAGGATAAGAACAGATTTTTTACCAGTACCTCACCGCTCTTGGGTACGGGAATCGGAGTTTCGGCATACTTAAAGTTATGTGATCCAACCATTCCAGTAGGTCGTTCAGCTAAAAGCCATTGGCGGTTTATTGTCACGGAAAGTCTCCCAGTGCTCTGTCAATGTGCGCTTCTCTTCCTTGTGAAGGCTCGCGATTACTCGCCCGTTTTTTTAACCTGTTGTAGCGACCTAACCATTCGTCAATTCGACGGTTTAACGTGCAGGCGCCACCGTGAGGCCTGCATAAAAAATACTTAGGCCTTATGTTTAAATTGCACCAAGAATCTTGCTGATATTCTTTCGGAACTTTTCACCAAAGGGCGGACGTGCGCCAATAATAGGCAACACATCGATCATAGTTTGGCTGTAGATAGCGCGCGCGTGGCTCATAGTCTTAAACCCTTCTGGACCATGATAAGCACCCATGCCAGACGCACCGACGCCACCAAATGGCAGATCTTCTTGCACGTAATGAAGCGTAATGTCATTGATACAAACACCGCCGCTTTGCACGTGACTCAGCAAGTATTCCTGCTCCATTTTATCTTTGCCAAAATAGTACATTGCGAGGGGGTTTCGGCGGGGCTCAATCTTATCGGGGACTTCAGTGATATCAGCGTAAGCCATGATCGGAAGAATGGGGCCAAAAATCTCCTCATGCATGACCACCATGTCCTCGTTGACGTTCTGCAGAATGTGCAAAGGCATACGACGGTTGTCACTGCCTGTAAGCGCACGACTCTGATCGGCACCAACAATTGTAAGTTTAGCCCCTTTAGCGACCGCGTCATCGACGTAGCTCTGCAGCCTGGCGAAGTGTTTCTCATCGAAAACACCCGTGTAATCCGTATTTTCGGTTACGTTCGGATACATTGACTGCGCTTCGCGAATGACCCTTCCAATGAACTGCTCCTCGAGTTCCTGAGGTACGAGGACGTAGTCTGGCGACAGGCATAATTGGCCACCATTCAAAAACTTACCAAACGCCAAACGTGTGCTTGCGAGCTCAAGGTTTGCGCTTCGACCTATTATTACGGGTGATTTACCGCCAAGCTCTAGCGTGACAGGCACCAGATTTTTTGATGCGGACTGCATCACTTTCGCGCCAACGCGAGTAGACCCAGTAAACAGAAGGTGATCGAAAGGCAATTCCGCAAATTCTTGGCCAATATCTTCACCGCCGGTGACGACCGCAACTTCCTCATGAGAGAAATATTTGGGGACAACTTCGGCAAACAATGCCGCTGTTTCAGGTACGTATTCTGAGGGTTTCAACAATGCTCGGTTACCGGCAGCCAGCGCGCTTGTCAAAGGTGCAACGGTCAAACCGAAGGGCAGATTCCAGGGAGAAATGATGCCAACAACACCCTTGGGGAAATATCTAACCTGGCTCTTTCCCCCCAACAAATTCATCGGTTTGTTGGTTTTTCGCTTTTCTGGTTTCATCCAGGCTTTTAAATGTTTCATCGAATAGTCGATTGCCTCGACCTTTGACGCGTACTCAGAGAACAAACTAAATTCATAGGAGCGTGCACCATTGAACTCACGTTTAGTCGTTGTCGCGAACTCGCTTTTGTTTTCAATAATCAGTGCTTTGAGCCTTTTAAGGCGGTCAATCCGTGTGGCATAGGTGACCTCGCCTTCGGCTCGGAACGCATTTCTTTGCTGTTCGAGCAATGCAATCAGGTTTTGCTGCCCCAATTCATTAATTCTGTCGCTTTCTGTTGTGCTCATAATCTACCTCCTAGATCGCGCCGCGTTGCTTCGGCTCGTTAGCCAGCATTAACGGTGGGTGAAAATTAGATGTTTGATGTCCCCTCTACACGTATGCCCTCTATGATGCGAACGGCATTCTTAACGAAGAGCGGCTCAGAGGAAAAACTGGCAATAAGCGACTGAATATCTTCAGGTAGCACCTCGTCATCTAATGATGGGCCTTGGTCAGCTTGCGCCGTACCAATCAAAAGGACGCCCATTGTTTTGACCACCTCTATGGCTTGCGCCGCGCTTAAAGTCAGGGATGTTGATGTGGGGTCCGCAATAATTTTTACCTGCCTTATGAACGCCCGCTTAGACTCGATTAGCCTTGGAATCGCAACGTTGTGCTCAATGAGATGCTCAAGCCTTATCAGTAGAGGTAAAAAGGTGCCATCCGCGATGGCAGTAAGGTATAGCGCCTGTGCATACGCCTTACTTGTCATAGACGCGGATAGGTTGGCGATAAACACTTGGCTCCATCGAATCAAGCTCTGCTCATAAAGAGTTAGGAAAAGCTCTTCTCGGGTGTTGAAATAAAGGTAAAGCGTGCCCTTTGCTACTCCGGTTTTCTTGGCCAGTTGAGCCATAGAAAATGCCTCATATCCAACCTCATGGAAGTACGCTTCGGCGGCTTTTAATACAGCGAGGCGTCGCAGCTCTTTTTGCTCCGCGCTACGTGCTCGCTTATTAAACGCAATGACTGAACTCATAATGCCTCCACACTGTCTTGCCTTTTTTTTGCCCGGCTCACATTGACTAACCATTTCCGAACAGTAACTGACTGTCGGTCAATTATATAGATGACCGACGGTCATTACAAGGCATAAGGTAATTGAATACGCTCTAGAGAGGTATCGATCGGCCCAGACCTCGCTCGTCCTTCTGCTGATGAATGGCGTCTATGCCGGTTGCGGCCGTGGGTCGCGCACATTTCAGCGGATCAAAGCACCGCATAACCCTGGTTGAAGGGGCTGTTTTGAGTGATCCAAGAGAGGGGGCAGACGCGGCTTCAAACACCGGAGCTTGCGGGCAAGAACTGATGAGAGCGTCTGGCTAGAGTTGGCACACGCCAAAGGTAACGATGCCACACGGCATCGTGTAAGCCATTCCATATTTTGAAGAAGGTGTACGTATATGCGGCGACGCAGAGGGACTTAATGCCTAAGCCTCAAATGAAATAACAAAAACCACAAAAACCCCATGGATTCAGCGCACTAAATCCATGGGGGCAAACCACTTACTGGGTAAAGACTCGATCTAACGTCCCGTGTAATACACCGGTTCGCCTTGAATGGAAGCAACTGGCGTCACCGATCCAGCAGCAGCTGCCTGAAGAAATCGAAACTCTTCGCTGACCGCCATGGCGTCGCCGAACTCAGCCATCGATGCCCAATCTTTAAAAGAGACCACATAGTGTATCGCCCCAGTTCCCCCGACACCCTCGGAATAAATATCCACCTTTGCTCCGGCACGCGTGTGAATGTCTTTCGCCTTCATAAACGCGGCATAAGCGGCGGCTGTTTTACCGGCATTCGGTTGCCAGACATAAACTCGGAAAGGGCCATCATCCTTGAAGGCGCTAGCTTTCACCGACGGATCCCAGTTAATTCCCTCCAGCGACATCAGCAAATTGCCCGATGGTGATTCAGCGGCCTGTGCCCAAAAAGCCTGCCACTCATCGCTATTATTACTTTCTTTTGTTTTGGCCCAAGCCTCTCCCGTATCCCACCGCAATGTATAATCGAAAGTGGGCTGGCCACTAGCACCTATATCCACTCGGTAAATACCGACGTGAGCGCCTGCCGCTTCATGCAGTTTCGCGGCAGCCATCATCCCCTGTACAAGCGCCACCGGCGACGATGAATTGGATTGCCAGCGAAATACCTCAAGACGCTCTGCAAGCGCACTGGCAGAGCTCATTAGCGCAGTAATAAATCCGGTCATTAGTAATAGTGCTTTCATGGTAAATCCTCCGTTTATTAGTTTCTTTGACCACCACTATTTGGGGTAAGTGATTTCGCGCATCACCGCGTAGTCGACAATGCTTCGATATTCCTCGTAGCTTTTTGACGTTTTATCGTTAGCAGCTTCGTCCATGCCAGCCTCTGCAAATTTTTCCATGAAGGCCTTATATTCTTTTGCACTACCTTGCATAGCGGACATATCTTTATAAGTCACCGTTAGCCAAACATTAGGAGAATCTGCGCCGTTTGCGACCCATATGCTGTAATCTACGATCGACCCCATCTCCTTTTGAACCTCCATGGCACGTACCCACGTTGTTTTCAAATTGACCAGGTAATCGTCTAAAAAATTAGTTTTGACGTTGACTACTGTCAGCTCCGTGACGGATTCGCTGGGGGTATAGTCTGCCCATATTTCTGCTGATACACCGTTAGCGCCAACAAGCAACGTCACAACGGCTAGCGCCTGCTTAATCCACTTAGTATTCGCGATCATAGTTACCCCTTAATTTTTAAAGTGTTAGATGTGAATGTTTTTTGACTCCCACCTGACCATACGCCACTCAATAAAAACTGAAATGGCAGATTGTGACTCAAATCACAAAACGGCAAATCAACCACTGGTCGTCATTTTGTACTTCCTCCGCTTCGCGCCCTCGGCCAGAGGCGCGATAGCTGAGCCAATTAAATAACTAGTGAGCGACCACGATAGAGAGTACTTTGTTGCACTGTGGACACAGCGTTAGCAGCATTGTTCTTTGTATTAGTAGCTCTTTGTATTAG
>DAIRTN010000021.1:4076-6256 GCA_036803865.1 Luminiphilus sp. | reverse complement strand
GGCTCCGCTGAATCGTTTAACTAAACTCAACTTGGGACACACTGTATTAATGAACATGAAAGCTGAACTTCAAGAAGTGATGAATATGTTGCGCAAGCTTCAGGGCTCAATTGACTTCGGAGGCACCCCTAGTGCTGAACGGGAGGAATTAGCTGGAGACGTTTCGGACATCATGGATGCCTTGTTCGAAGCAATTAAAAAGCTGCCGAGTGACTAGTCAGCGGCCATCGCAGAACGCAAGCCCAGGATTTCCTTAACGCAAAGGCGCTGGGCGCATTTATTCACAGGGCAGTTTTCAGAACGCTTGATGAAAGCTAATCTGAAATTGTCCCTTGTTCAACGCCTCTGTGTGTTGTTGCATGTAGCCCACTTGAATCTGTCCGCGATCACTGAGCTTGTAGCCCAAGGCTGTATAAAAACGGTTGCGATCATAGAAATCGACTTGTCTCCCGCCCCCGATGTCCCGCTCCCCATTCACAAAGAGTTCGTTATAGAAGGCCAGATACCAGGCACCCTCGGTCAGAGTAGGTTGGTTTAATGGCACGTCCGCGAATAAGCCATATCGCAAACGCGTTCGAAAGTCTTGGTTTTCTACCCATCGCTGTTCAGATCGGATGCGATGTCGCAAAAAAACTCGGCTACCAAGCTGCTGCGGTATCAGCGCCTCTTGATAAATGCGGGTTTCGGACGTGGTTCTATCAGAACGCCCAAACTGGCCCGATGTAATGTTGGCTACTCCAAGGGTGTATTTGCCGGGAAGCTTCTCTGGGCGGTACGTCAACCCACCTCGGACCAAGAGCTGTTCCAGGTCACCGCCCATATCCCAGTTTCGGTACTGAATGTCTCCTTGAAAACCAAACCGGCTGTGGGAAAAATCCTTGTTGAAAAAATACATGTACCAGGCGCCCGCTTGGTCTTCGTCTATTTGACTAGCCAGTGCGCTTATTGGAAATGAGAGGGAAACAACGAGGAACAAGGTGAAAGTCAGTCGACAAAGCATAGTTACTCAATAGCGTGTTTTTGCTCGGCAAATAGAGACCGAAAAGGTTAGCAGTCATCGCAGACAGCCAACGATACTTATCTGCGCAGCTGGTGATTGGTTTTTGCTATCAATTGGTTTTTGCTCTCAAAGGGTGGCTTCAGTGCCTACATGCATTTTTTGGAGGGCCATAATAATGCTCACAGGGACCAGCCAACGTAGTACTATGGCGCGCTGCATATATCCCCCCTTAAACCTCCCCTTTTTTAGGAAACAACCTAATGGACAACGAAACATTACTAATGTTTGGGCTCGCATTTGTCGCTCTTGCTGGCGGCTGGCTGTTTATCAGAGCGTGTCGCAAGCTTCGGTGGTTAGATTAGGACGGGTTACCGTGCTATTTCCGTTTTCCCGGCCGTGATCCTAGCTTTCTTGGCCAGTGCAATTGACATCTGAGTACACTGCATAACAAAAAGGCCTGCGCTATGGCACCTTGCTTGTTTGCGCACTAGCACCTTGCTCGTTAGTGCTTGTTAGGGCTTGTGAGTAGTTCGCTTGTGAGTAGTTTGCTCATAAAAGCACCCATCCGGCGACGAGCAGCATCATTATCGCTGCCACTCGATTTAGTCTCACTAGATTATCATCGTCTTTCAATAGGCGCCTCAGCCAACGGCCACCACTGGCGTATAGAGACATCGACAAAAACTCCGACACCACTACAACTGATAGCAATACAACGAGTTGCGGAGCCAAGTCTCGATCTGCCGTGATAAATCCGGGTAGGAGCGCGATCATGAAAGCCCAGCCCTTCGGATTCATCACTGCGGTACTAAAACCCAGAGCCAACAACGCCAGTGGTCCTAATGTCATTCCCTTAGGCCCCGACGCAAAATGCTCCTTAGTGTTCCACAGCTGCCAAGCAATCCAGAGCAAATAGGCCGCGCCGATTATCGCTAATACTTGGAAATAAATAGGGTCTAGCGCGAGAAGCCACGTCAGCAATAACGTCGTGGCGCTCACTACCAGCATGACGCCGACCAACTCACCCAGCATCATAAATAGCGTTCGGCGATAGCCGATACTCAACCCCAAAGAAAATGCCAACGTCATACACATACCTGGCGTCAATGACACCGCAGCAATCGTCGGTATAAGCAGTAAAAGTAACTCTTCACTCATTATTAGTGACTCAAAACAGTGG
>DAIRTN010000021.1:0-3976 GCA_036803865.1 Luminiphilus sp. | reverse complement strand
AACAGTGGATAAAAACCATTGGTTCAAAAACGCCCCAAAAGGGACACATTGTTTGCTTAACTGGCTGAAATCATTAAAGCTAGTCGAAGGGACTCGGGGCGTATTTGCGCCGTTACCTCAACGAAGTAGCATAATGCATTGGATGTCGAGGGAGTGACACCGTAATGGAAAATCTGCAGAACCTTCTTGTGCGCGTAATTGACATCAGCACCATGGTTTTAGCCTCGCTGATTTTACTTGGTCTCATATACATCGCTGTCATTTTTGTCATCGATATCACTCAACGCGAGCAGGCGATTCGTCGAAACTATCCGGTCATCGGACGACTACGCTATTTATTTGAGCATTTGGGCGTTTTCTTTAGACAATACTTCTTTGCGATGGATCGCGAAGAACTGCCGTTCAATCGAGCGGAGAGAACCTGGGTTGCCAGAGCAGCAAAGCGGGTTGATTCAACCATCGCATTCGGCTCAACCAAGCCTCTCAACACACCCGGTTCCATCCTTTTCCTGAACAGCATGTTTCCCTCCTTGGACGACGAGCACGAAGCCGAAGAACGTCGCCCTATAATTTTTGGGGAGGGGTACGCTACGAAACCTTATTCAACACACTCAATATTTCACATTTCAGCCATGAGTTACGGCGCTCTATCCGCACCCGCGATCAAAGCCCTATCTCACGGTGCCGCCAAAGCCAATATATTGCTCAATACAGGCGAAGGCGGTCTCTCCCCCTTTCACCTTATTGGCAACTGTGATCTCACCTTTCAGATTGGTACTGCAAAATATGGCGTTAGAGATTTCGACGGCAATTTAAGCGACGAGAAACTTGTCGAGGTAGCGAGCCACGACGCGGTCAAGATGTTTGAAATCAAGCTCTCTCAAGGTGCAAAACCCGGCAAGGGCGGCATTTTGCCCGCAGGAAAAGTAACCACGCTCATTGCGAGTACTCGCGGCATCCCGATTGGAGAAGACTCAATCAGCCTAATCGGCACAAAGACATCAGTAACATCGATGATTTGCTGACCATGATAGAACGTGTACGACGTGTTACCGAGAAGCCTACAGGCATTAAGTTTGTGCTGGGTCAGTACGAATGGCTCGACGATTTCTGTTTAGAAATTCATAAACGTGGACTGAACTATGCTCCCGACTTCATCACCTTAGATAGCGCTGATGGTGGAACCGGCGCTGCACCGCAAAGTCTAATGGACAACGTCGGGCTGCCCGTGGCATCGAGCCTTCCAATGCTAGTAGACAAGCTAAATGAATATGGATTGAGATCCCGTATACGTATTTTTGCAGCAGGTAAAATGGTGACCCCGTCTGGCGTTGCAGCAGCGCTTTGCCTGGGAGCTGACTGTGTCAACACAGCCCGCGGATTCATGTTTTCACTGGGCTGTATTCAGGCGCTACAGTGCAACAATAACACCTGCCCCACCGGCATCACCACTCACGATAAAGACCTACAAAAAGGCTTAGACCCAGACATCAAGGCCACTCGCGTCGCCAATTATGCTAATGGCATCCTACATGAGGTAACCACCATGGCTCACAGCTGCGGGGTGTTTAATCCGCACGAGCTAGGCCGACAACATGCCTATATTGTGACCGATGCAGGCTTACCTGAGCCGCTTATTAAACACTATCCGCACGTGCCAACAAGAGCTGAATTTCTCACAGGGACGGCCTCGAGCGCGGCGATTACGTAGCACAAATAGATCGGCTGAAGCCTTATAGCGGGTGTGTCATCCAAGGATTCTTATTTAGCAAACCACTGCCTATGGATGAACTAATCACTTACCTAGAAGCCGGGCAATTCCTTACCCCACTCACTGAGAGCAAGCGGACTTAGCTCTGCTCGTTCTCAATCTCAGCACCCTGAGCCCGCAACTCATCTTTACGAGCATCCTGCACTTGCATCAGGCATTGCTTGTAGGAGTCGGCTAGCTTGTCAATGCCACTCGGGTTCAAGCCACCCGTATTGCCGGCAACAGAATACGTCGCATAGACGGCGGACGCGGTCATCATTGCCCAAGAAACCACGTGAGTCGGCACACCGTCTCCCTTCATCTCGTTAGCCAAAGCAATGAAGCGGTTCATGGATTCTAAATGGCGGTCTTGATCTGACATAGTTGCGCTCTGTACTCAATAAAAGGTCGCGAGTATAGCAGAGCAGAAGTGATTGTTAACACGCTGATATTGAGGTCTCGAGTACTATACGGTAGCCTGCGCCCCTTACAATTTTATCGCGGCCATCAATGACCACACGCGTGCCTTTCAAGGCCCTTATCCCTCTCATTACCCTACTGGTAGTCTCTGGCGCTAACGCCGAGTTAGGGCTGAGTGGCGCTCTGAGTGCTGGCTATGAATACGATAGCAATGTCTCTGTTGACGAACTCGACAGAGCCAGCAGCAGAGGTGACGGGGGCCTAGTATTGGGTGCCGACATTGCCATTGAAAAAGACCTTACAGAAAGCACAGATATTTCCGCGTCCTATGGCTTTTCTCGAATCGATTATCAAACGTTCTCTGCTTTGAGCAGGGACACCCATATGCTGGGTCTAAACGTGAGTACCGATTGGGAAAAGTTCGAAACAAGCCTCAACTATTTTTATATCAAAGCGCAACTCGACGGGCGTGACTTTTTAACCTACCAGCGTATCTCTCCCTCTATTTCTGGCTTTGTGTCGAAACGCTGGTTTCTCCGTGGAGCCTACGTCAGAGGTGACAAAGTCGTTGATAATCGTCCGGGACGCAACGCTGTCAATGATGGGCTGGAGTTAGATGCTTATTTCTTCTGGAATGGTTTACGGCGCTACATCAACGTCGGCTACAACTTTAGGGCGGAAGATAGCCAAGCTGATCGCTTCGATTACCGCGCCCATCAAGCCAAGTTACGTTTCGTTCAGCGAATTGAGGTTTTCGGTAAGCTATCCACCCTCGAGATGGGGCTTCGCTACGAGGATCGGGACTTCAATAATGTAACGCCCAGTATTGGCATCGAACGTAACGACAAGCGTTTGCGCGGCAAAGTAAGCTTCGAGCTGCCCATTACAGACTCGGTGCTCTGGCAAGTCTATAGCGGGCACAGTGACTACTCATCTAACTTGCCTTCAGCAGATTACCAGCAAACCCTCATTGGTAGCCGACTCGAATGGTCGTTTCCCTGATTAGGGAACCAGTAACCCGTAACCATAGACTTCATCTCGCCCCAAATCACCCAAATCTAATGCAGACTGATAAAGCTTCGCGATAACGTCTGTGCCGGGCTCTACGACTCGAAGACGAGCGGCTGCTGTCGCTGCAAAAGGCACCGCAAAAGACGTACCCGATGATGCTGCGTACCCGCCTCCAGAGACCGCGTGTCGTACCTGGACGCCCGGGGCAGCCAGATCGAGATAGTCGCCACGATTTGCCAAACGAAACACCTTACCTTCTCGATCAACGGCCGTGACCGCCACGACCGATTCGTAAGCTGCTGGATACTTAGGCCGAGCCATCGGACCACCATTCCCTGCCGCAGCGACGACAACGACTTGCTGACTTGCGACTCGCTTAAGCGCGACTTCCAACAAGCGATTGGGTGGTCCTGCTAGACTCAGGTTAATCGCATCCACGCCTGAGGACAGTAACCAGTCGAGTGCCCTAACCAGGCTAACCGTGCTCGCCACCTCTCCATGATCTTCGTCGATCTCAAAAACCGACGCCGCAAAAATTGTCGCATTGGGCGCCAATCCTGGCATCGCAGTACTGTTTGACCCCACAATCGATGCGATAGCCGTGCCGTGGAACGTCGGCACCTCGATCCCGGCGCGAGTGAATGGCCGCGTGTTGACCTTAGTGTTAACCAAAGCCTCGTGCTGAGTGTCCACCGCACTGTCTACGATCCCAATTTTCATGGCAAGAGTATGGGTATCTGCGGGAAAAACGAGTGCTTCAGAGGGCGACCAACCGGCATCAAAATCAATCGAATC
>DAIRTN010000020.1:40071-43524 GCA_036803865.1 Luminiphilus sp. | reverse complement strand
CTGGCAATCGGCCTAAGCTGGCCCTCAAACTTTGCACAGGGTGGCGCTCCGGTGCTCAAGTACAAATCAGAGCCACCTTGTTCCGCGAGGATTCGCAACCAAGTCTCAATTTGCATATCTGGACCTCGAGAGAATGTTATTGCACTACTGTACCCCGCAGGCGCGGCAACTTACACTAAGCACCTTTAAAAATTGCAGATTCGATGCATTGTGTCGCCTCGCATTGATCAGTATCAGGAGTGTTCGTGACACCACTATCCCAATTTTACCGTGACGCGCTCACGGGGAGCGGCAACAAACTCCTTACAGAGATTCAACGTGGCCTTGAGAAAGAGGGCCTGAGAGTCACCTCGGCTAGCGCCATGCTTTCGCAAAGCCCCCATCCCACGTCCTTAGGATCCGCACTGACTCACCCGTCCATCACGACCGATTACTCAGAAGCGCTACTTGAGTTTATTACTCCCGTGAGCACTGACATCGAGATCGGGCTCGCTCAACTTGAAAACATACAGCGCTACACGGCCGCCAAGCTCGACGGCGAGATTGTCTGGGGTGCGAGCATGCCCTGCATTGTGGCAGGTGATAACGGCATACCCATTGCAAACTATGGATCGTCCAACGTCGGCATGATGAAGCGGGTCTACCGAAACGGCCTCGGCGCACGCTACGGCAGAATGATGCAAGCGATTGCGGGCATTCACTATAACTTTTCAATGCCTGACAGTTTTTGGCAAGCCAGTTGGGAATCAGCAGGAAGCCCCGGATCGCTTCAAGATTTTAAAACTGAAGGTTATCTTGGCCTTATTCGCAATTTTTTCAGCAATGCTTGGCTACTCATATTCCTGACGGGGGCCTCTCCTGCAGTATGCGCCAGTTTTCTCGCAGGCAATCGAGAGCATCACCTCCTACCCTTCGATGAAGAAGGCAATAGCCTACACCTACCT
Organism: Luminiphilus sp.; assembly: GCA_036803865.1. Taxonomy (GTDB): domain Bacteria; phylum Pseudomonadota; class Gammaproteobacteria; order Pseudomonadales; family Halieaceae; genus Luminiphilus. Next base: position 42,580 of record DAIRTN010000020.1, on the reverse strand, counting down.
TATGCGACGTCCTTACGAATGGGCGACCTTGGCTATAACAGCTCCGCTCAAAAAAGCTTAGAGGTTTGCTACAACGGACTGGACCACTATTTGAAAGCGCTGCACGAGGCTATTGTCACGCCACATCTTGGTTACCGCGACTTTAAGACCACCCCCGACGGGGAAATGGCGCAGCTTAATGACAGTCTGCTCCAGATTGAAAATGAGTTCTACAGCCCAATTCGGCCCAAGCGCGTGACTCTGTCGGGGGAGGCGCCTCTTGTCGCCTTGCAGCGTGCAGGTATTGAATACATTGAGGTACGTTGCGTCGATATCAATCCATTCCTACCTCTAGGTATAGACGCCGAAACTATTCGGCTCATCGATATATTTCTCCTCGACTGTCTGCTATCCGACAGCCCCCTATGCGACGAGACAACGCGACATCGAGACAAAGAGAACCTGCGTCGCACCGTCGATGAAGGGCGCTCGCCGGCGCTAACGCTGCTAACCGCCACTGGAGAGAAGCCCTTTACCGACATGGCGGTCGAGCGGCTTGCCAACATGACCGAGGCGTCAGCGCTCCTCGATGCCGCACACGGCGGGGACGACTACGCCCGCGCGCTCGCAGTAGCCAAAGCGCGCTGTGCGGATCCAGAGCAAACGCCTTCTGGACGTGTTCTTAGAGAGATGCGAACAGAGAATCAGCCTTTTTGGCGGCTTGCCCTCGATTATTCGATGCAATGGCATCAGTTTTTCCTGGACAACCCACTCCCCGACGCCGACCTAGCCGAATTTGAACAACTGTGTGAGATATCCATTCAACAGCAGATCGCATTAGAGGCCATTCAAGAACAGCGCTTTGACGACTACCTAAACGACTTTTTTGAGCAATACCGGGGAGTAAAACTGTGAACAATGGACTGTTTAGCAATCGCAACCTATTTTGGCTCATTGTTTTGGCCACCGCGACATCAATGGCATCGGCCCTTTACCTGCAATATGTGGTGGGTCTCGTTGTATGCCCTCTGTGTCTCACGCAGCGAGTCTTTTTCGTGGCAGCCGGTACGATCGCCTTTTTAGCCGCCTTGCACAATCCGGGAAACATTGGCCGTCGCATTTACGCCTTTTTAGGATTGCTCATGACAGCGGGTGGGATTGGCTTCGCGGGTCGCCATATTTGGTTACAGTATTTGCCGCCCGAGGAGGTTCCAGCGTGTGGCCCCAGCCTTGAGTACATGCTGGAAACCCTTCCCTTCGCCGAAACATTCAAAGTTCTACTCATGGGTGATGGTAATTGCGCTGAAACATTATGGACGTTACTAGGCTTGAGTATTCCCGAACTTGCGATGGGCGTGTTTGTTTTCATGGCCTTCGCCTTTTTAGCGCTACTGATGCGCAAGTAACTAAAACTCTCAACCGCGCTACGGATCAGAGCCTTCATTTGCCTCGCCGTAGCTTTGATTCAACACTCACGGCACCGCCCAAAAAAAAACCCTGAGAGCGACTCACTCACAGGGTTTTTGACGATACTTTTAGGCTTTTGAGGATTACTCGTCGGCTGATGCCTCGTCACTGACGATAGACACTAGCTCAACGTCAAAGATCAGTGTGGCGTTCGGCCCAATAGTTTGGCCTGCACCCGCCGGACCATAGGCTAAATCGCTGGGTATGTAGAGCTTGTACTTGGCGCCCTCAGACATCAGTTGCAGCGCCTCTGTCCATCCAGGGATAACCTGAGACACACCAAAGCTAACCGTTTGGCCTCGCGAATAGGAACTATCGAACTCAGTACCGTCAATTAACGTACCGCGGTAATGCACTTCGACCGTATCAGTCGCTGTAGGCTTTGCGCCTTCGCCGACTTCAACAACTTCGTACTGCAACCCCGATTCAGTTACCGTAATTCCGTCGCGCGCGGCATTTTCAGCCAAGAAAGCAGCACCTTCTTCGACGTTGGCAGTAGCAACGGCTTCTTGTGCCGCTTGCTGCTCTGCCTGCATCTTCTCTTGGAACGCCATCATTTCAGCATTTATTTCTTCGTCGGTAAGTTTGGCTTCCGCACCGTCGAAAGCATCGCGCATACCTGTGGCATACGCATCCACATCGAGCGTCATACCATCGGACTTCATACGCTCACCCATACGCAGAGCGATACCGTAGCTGAGGCGTTTTTCTGGAGTATCAAGTGACAAAGCTTCGGGCTCCTTAGGTTGTTCCTGACAAGCTGTGATTAAACCGACAAAAAGCGGGGCAATAAAAAGAGTCGCTACGCGACGCTGAGTGATAAAGGACATGTTGCTATCCTACAGTTGTTGTGTGGGTTGAGGTTTGTTCACAATATTACGCATCCGGCGCGACAATGACCACCCACATTTTGGGCAAGGTTTAATTAATTTTTCCCATTGGTATGAGCAATTGAAGCAACTAATTGAGACAGCGTAATCGCCGCACTTTCGTTTATGGGCGGGCGGACAGCACGCAGAATGCACGTTATGTTGTGACGCATCGCTTCTTCGACCCTTGCCTC